>NZ_JAHZBP010000006.1:0-328471 GCF_019423355.1 Butyricimonas sp. | reverse complement strand
TTAAGTCATTTAGCGTCATTTTTCCCGTTTTTCGAGGTTATTCCAGAGATTTTTCGTAAGTTTGCCCAAAGAATAGAAAAAAGTCAATGAAATACTACGTTATTGCGGGAGAGGCATCGGGCGATTTGCACGCCTCTAATCTGATTAAGGGATTGAGAAAGTTTGACCCGGATGCAAAGGTCCGCGGGTGGGGAGGTGATTTGATGCGGGAGGCCGGATGTGAGATTGTTCGTCATTATAAGGACACGGCCATCATGGGTTTCCTGACAGTCTTGAAAAATCTGGACAAGATTAAGGCAAATATTGACGCCTGTCACCAAGATATTCTGGCATGGCGGCCGGATGTAGTGATTCTCGTGGATTACGGTGGTTTTAATCTCCGGGTGGCTAAATTTATCAAGGAGGCGAATATTCCCGTGTTCTATTATATTTCCCCGAAAATCTGGGCTTGGAACACGGGACGGGTGAAGAAGATCAAGCGGTTGGTGGATCGTATGTTCGTGATTTTCCCGTTTGAAGTAGACTTTTATGCCCGGTATGATTATTCCGTGCAGTATGCCGGAAATCCGTTGGTGGATGCTATTCACGACCGTCCTTTCAAGAACGAAACATTCAATGAGTTCGTGCAGGTAAATGGCTTGTCCGGTAAACCGATCATCGCTTTGGTGGCGGGCAGTCGTTCGCAGGAATTGAAACACGTGTTGCCGAAGATGCTAACTATGGTAAAACATTTTCCCGATCATGAGTTTGTGATAGCGGGAGCCCCGTCAATGAGTGACGAGGATTATGCACCTTATTTGCAGGACGTGAAGGTTCGGATAATTTACGGGCAGACCTACCGGTTGGTACAACAGGCTCGTGCAGCTTTGGTCACGTCAGGAACGGCCACGCTGGAAACTGCGATTTTGCGGACACCCCAAGTGGTTTGTTACAGTGGGGAAGGGGGGGCGTTGAGTTATTTCCTGTTTAAGACCTTTGTTAAAGTGAAATATATTTCGTTGGTCAACTTGATTGCCGGTCGAGAAGTGGTAACCGAATTATTGATGCAGAAATTGAACGAGAAGAACCTGTTGCGGGAACTCTCGGCAATCCTTCCGGAAGGAGGGAAACGACATCAGATGTTGGACGGATATGATGAGGTGAACGAGAAATTGGGTGATGCCGGAGCATCCGAACGATTTGCCCGAATGATGATTGACGAGTTATCCCGGTTCCGTGGGTGAGTTGAAATCATGAACTCTTTTCGTTTTGTCTGAAAAGGAAACGCTGCCCGTCAAAATACGGTTCGATGAGTTCAAACCGGATGAATTTGGCTAGCGTGTTTTCTGCCTTGGGACGAGATATTTTTGCCATGTGGCAGTACTGGTTCAGGGTGATTGAGTCGTGTGAAGAAAGGTAATCCAGTAACATTTGTTCTGTTTCCGTGTAATGTACGAATACTCCTTTCGGGGTTCCGACTTGTTGCCATACTTTGATATGTACGGGGGTGGCAAGTATGTTTTCATCCCGAACCCGGATGTAGGCCCACCAGCGGTTATCGTGATCCTTGGCACAATAGGGTTTCTGTTCTCCCGGTGGAACAATGACTTCGAGAACAGTACGCCCTTCCACGGTGTGGACGTGCATTTCACAATCTATTTGCGGTTTGCAGTAAAGTTTTGCGGCAGCCTCGATCATGTAAATCTCCTCTTCCGAGCGAACTCCGGCAATCTTGCCGTTATCCTTTACTCCTACGAGCAATCGTCCCCCGTCCGTGTTGGAGAATGCGGAAAGGGATTTAGCGATCTTGCGAGCATCGGAAATCTCGAATTTGAAATCCTGTTGCTGGTGTTCTCCCTCTGCAATTCGGGTGTGTATGTAGTCGGCTTTTGTTTGAATCATAGTCTGGTTGTTTTTCTCCGATTGCAAAGATATTGCAATCGGATTGTATGTTCTTTGTTTAAAGAAATTTTAAGTTATCTTTGTCAAATAATTTTAAGTTATGGATCAGCGTGACCTGTTATTGGATTATTTGCACCAAGGGAAAGAGAAGGCGTACGAGTTACTCTATCACTATTATTATGTTCCATTGGTTTTGTTTGCGGGGAAGTATGTGGGGAATGAAGAGGTTGCAAAAGATATTGTGCAGGAGTTCTTTATATCGCTGCTTGATAAAGAGATGGCGTTTGATAATCGGATTGCGCTGAAAGTATATTTATATACGGGAGTGAGAAACAAATCCTTGAATTATTTACGTCATTTAAAGATCAGGAGACAATATGAAATGAAAATGTTGGAAGAGGGAGAGAATCAAGAGGTGTTTTTAGAGCGAATGATGGAAGAGGATGTGTTTGCACGAATTTTAACTACCATAGAACAGTTGCCACCGCAATGCGGAAAAGTTATGTCGTTGACGTTAAAAGGGTATAAAATCTCAGAAGTGGCGGAGTTAATGGGAATTTCTCTGGAAACGGCAAAAGAGTATAAAAAGGATGGTAAAAAGAGATTGTATAATAAATTAAAAGGTGGCATATACTCAATATTTATAGGTATTCTTTTCTCGTAAATACCCGGTTTAAGGTATTTCTACGACCAAACATTTGTAATACGTTTGTGATCGAATTTTAATTTTTTTTTATTCTTATCCCCCCGTTTTGTTTTCTGAAGTGTTTCTGGGCAAATGAATGTTAGAAACGGAAGAAAAGAAAATTTATTTGTTTATGGATAAGGAAGAAAATGTATTTAAAATATCAGAGTTTATTTCCAAGTCTTTAGATGATTGTTTGGAAGAAGGGGAATTGCAGGAGTTGGAAAAATGGTTAACGGAGGACGAGCGCCATCGGGAGTTGTTTGCTCTGTGGAGTTCGACCGAGCTGATGGAGCGTAAGGCGGAAGTATACGAGCGTTTGGATTATATGAGGGTATGGGAAGAATTTAGAAAAGTGAGACAGGATAAACTATCTGCAAGGCGTAGAAGGATAAGGATTACATGGATGAAGTATGCGGCTATGTTTATCGTTCCATTGGGAATTGCGGTTGCGTTACTTTCCAAGGAGGACATAAAAGAAGAGAAGACGGAGGAACCGATAACGGTGAAAGCCGGGAAATCTCAAGCCGTATTAGTCTTGTCGTCGGGAGAAAGGCAGGTCCTGGATTGGGGAGAAAGAAGTATAGAGGACGGGGGAATGAAGATTAGTGCGGATTCCGGGCGGATCAGTTATGATGGCAAATCGCTGTCGGGTGCGGGCGTGCAAGATGCATTTCATATGTTGGAGGTTCCGCGGGGAGGAGAGTATTTTATGACTTTAGAGGATGGGACTAAAGTGTGGTTGAATGCAGCGACACGATTGAAATATCCGGTGGTATTTGCAAGCGGGATTCGTAAGGTGATTTTGGAAGGAGAGGCTTATTTCGAGGTCGCTCGTGATACAAGTCGTCCTTTCGTGGTAGAAACCGTGCAGGCTAAAGTGAGCGTGTTGGGAACTTCTTTTGATGTGTGTGCTTACGCGGAAGAGGGCAAAACGTGGACAACTTTGGAGGAAGGCGTGGTAGAGGTAGAATCTATGGATAAAGGAGAAAAGGTGAGAATGGTGCCGGGCGAACAGGTTTGTTTGACCGGGGGGAAAGGAATGGAAAAATACAAGGTAGAGACAGCATTGTTTACTGCTTGGAGATCGGGACGTTTGGTCTTTAAAGATATGCGTCTGGAGGATCTGATGCGTAATCTGGCACGGTGGTATGATGTGAAAGTCGAATTCTACCGAGAAGAGGCGAAAGATATTGTATTTACTGGTGATGTAAAGAAATATGAAGATTTGAACGAGGTGTTGGAGATCATCGAGCTTACGAGTGACGTGCATTTCACGATAGAAGGACAAAGTATTATTGTACATTGAAAAAATTAGGAACTATGAAAGGTAAGTATGTTTTCAGGCGTATTTTATGGGGCTTGTTGTTCGTGTTTATGTTTGGGGGGAGTGTGTTTGCCCAACAGAAAAAACTAACAATTAATTTGAAGAATGGTTCATTTGCCCAGTTGACAGACCAAATCAAGAAACAGTCAGATTACACCTTTTTCTTTAACAATGCAATGGTTATGAACTTGAAGAAAATGACTATTCAGGTGAAAGAAGTTACGTTGGATTCTGTGTTGAATATTGCCTTGAAGGGTTCAGATCTTACCTATAAAATAAAGGACAAAACGGTTATATTATATGCGAAGGAAACCCCGGAGGCGGCTTCCAAAACAGTCAAAATCCAAGGTCAGGTGAATGATGAAGAGGGGGCAGCATTACCGGGAGTAAATGTTTTTATCAAAGGAACAACGGTGGGCACCGTGACCGGAATAGACGGGAATTATTCATTGGTCGTACCTGACGTGATGGGTATGGAGGTCGTGTTTACCTTTATCGGTAAAAAGACAAAAGAGATTAAATATACGGGCGATCGTTTTATGAATGTCGTGTTGAAAGACAGTTATAACGAGATGGACGAAGTACAGGTAAGGGCCCGGGCAAATGTTAACGAGATTGATGTACGGGCCAAAACGGGCGTGGTGAATGAAGTGGATGTTCGGCGCATGAACAATAAACCCGTGTTGGATATGGCGCTTGCCCTGCAAGGTATGGCTCCGGGATTGATTGTGACCAACAAAGGGGATTTGGGTAGTAAACCGGAGATTCGTATTCGCGGAACGTCTTCTTTGCGGGCGGGAGATGCGGCAAACGAACCATTGTATGTTCTGGATGGTCAAGTGATTTCGTCGGATGCTTTTTTAACATTGAATCCCAATGACATAAAGGAGATCAAAGTGTTGAAAGATGCTGCGGCTTGTGCGCTGTATGGAATCAAGGCGGCAAACGGGGTGCTGGAAATCACGTCCCAACGAGGTACAGCCGGGAAAATGGTATATAATTATAGTTTCAGTGGGGGTGTGACTCTTCGGGGACGTCGGGGGGTAGATATGATGGATTCGAGAGAAAAGCTGGAATTAGAACGTCGACTGGAAAATACAGCAACTCCGGGGTATCGATACAGTGAAGATTACTATCGGAAATATCATGCGAATGATCCGAGTTTGCAGAGTTTAATTGCCAGAGGGCAGCAAATACTGGATTCCTTGTCACGTATTAATACGGACTGGTTCAAAGAGTTATTGCGTAATAATTTCTATCAGGAACATAATTTGAGTGCGAGAGGGGGAACGGAGCAAACCAGTTTCTATGCCTCTTTGAATTATTCGCAACAGGGAGGGCGTATTCCCGGAAACGATATTAAGCGGGTAACGGCACGGTTGAGCGTAGATCAGGAGGTAACCCCAAAGTTGTATGCATCTTTGAGTGTGAATGGCGGGTATTCTCTCACGAACACGCCGAATGGTACGAGTTATTCTCCAACAGATTTAGTGTATCAGTTGAATCCTTATGAAACAAAAGATGTGAACGCAGAGTTGGTTTCCTTTCCGGGAAGAACGTATGCGGATTTGTTCAACCAATACAGTGAAGAATCATCAGATAAACGGGCCGGAGTTTCAGGAAGTATAAACTTCCGGGGAATCGAAGGATTGGAGATCGCTGCCGTTGCGGGTATTGATTACGTGTTGTCCGAGAAACTGGGAATCACGCCTCCGACCGCATATTCTGAAATTACAAGTGGTGTTCCGGAACGGGAACGGGGAAAATTGACAAAAGATAAGAATACTACCATGAATTTGTCATCGAATGTACGTGTGACTTATAACCGGACATTCGGAAAACACGATTTGACATTGGGAGCGAATTTTGACTTTTATTCCGATCGCTATGATAATTTGGGAATTACAGGTTATGGATTGACTAAGAAAATGCAGTCTGCATCAGGAGTAAATCAGTCAATAGAGGGCAACCGGAAGCCATCATTCACTTCAAAGAATGAGAAGACGGCCCAGTTGGGTATAGGAGTTTTAGCCGGGTATTCCTGGAATAATATCTATGATTTGTTCGGAACATATAAGAGTGATGCATCTTCCATATTACCTAGTGATAAACGTTGGAATTCCGCTTGGGCAGTCGGTGCCGGATGGTCGTTGAAGAATTATCCTTTTTTGCAGGACAATGGGGTATTGACTGAGTTGAAATTAAGAGCATCTTACGGTTGTACGGCAAGTTTACAGGGAGTTTCTCCTTCATCGGCTGTGGCTACTTTTCAATATTCCGAGGATTCGTATGGAGACGATCAGTTGTTGTCATTGATGGGATTGTATAATGCCGATTTGAAACCGGAACAGACCATTGATATTGATGCGGGAATTTCCCTAGGGTTATGGAATCGGGTGACGTTGAATGCCGGATGGTATCGCCGTCGTACAAAAGATGCTTTGCTGGATGTGCCTATCCCGGCTTCGAACGGCTTTACTACGTTGAAACGGAATATCGGTATTTTGGAAAATAGCGGTGTCGAGGGTGAATTGTATGTAAAAGTCGTGGACCGGAACAACTGGCGGATGTCCGGGCGTTTGAATCTTGCCTACAATCAGAATAAGGTCGTGGATTTGTATCACACGGATTGCCTGTACACGTCAGAGTATGATATGGTTCCCAGTTTTGAGGTTGGAAAATCGTATGATATGATATATGGTCCCGTGTCATTAGGGATTAATCCGATGACGGGACTTCCGGTATTTCGGGGAGCTGATGGACAAGAGATTGCCGCAACGGAAAAACTGACACGGGAAGATATGGTTGCCTTGGGACATTCCACCCCGCCTTATTCCGGTAGTTTTTTTTACTCGGTGTCCTATGGTAACTTTGATCTGGATGTGGATTTTTACTTCGTGTTCGGAGGTAAAAAGGCGTATAGTTTTTCATACGTGCGAGAGGTAAGCAATGCTAATTATAATGCGATTGAAGGACAGGTTGAGAATATGTGGTTTCAGGAAGGAGATGAAAATAAGATTTACCATCGTCCCTATTATTCCTCGGCAGCCGTGGATAATCTGAAATTGTATGCTAACAGCCGTACCGTGGGAAGTAGTGATTATTTGCGTATGTCTTCCTTGTCATTGAGATATAGATTGCCTTATTGGTTAATCGAGAAGACAAAGAATGTGATTCAGTATGCGTCGGTTGCTTTTCAAGCATCCAATCTATTCACCTTGACCCGTTACAAGGAGTCTGACCCAGAATCCGGCTCGTTAGTGGGGACGCAACAACCGGTGTTTACGTTGAATTTGAGTGTAAGTTTTTAATATATAAGATATGAATTGGAGGATAATAATTTGTGTGGTTGGCTTCCTGATGGGAGGTTGCTCACTTAATATACCGTTGGAAGATCAGTTTTCCGATCCGGATGCAATAACGGATGTTTTGTCGGCTCGTTCGTTGCTGGCATCTGCCTACGAGGGATTGCCTCAACACTTGTTCGAGTACTCGGTTCTATCGGATGATTTTTGTCCCACCCAACATTTAGACCGGGATGCCACGTTGAAAAATCTGTATGACTGGCGGGAGGTTGAAATGACAGATTTGGCGGGAACATTATGGACCGAATATTACATGGTGGTGGCAGAGGTGAACGCTTTGTTGGCCCGGATGAATGGGGTGATCACGTTGAATGATGCCGAAGCGGAGGAAAAGGAGAGGATTATTTGTGAGGCCAAGGGGTTGAAAGCATGGTGTTATTTTGATTTGTTACGCCTGTTTGCTCCTCGTTATGAGGGAAATGAGTTGAAGGACGGGATTATTTTGAAAGACCGGGTGGAGCTTGACTTTTTGCCTCGTTCATCCATGAAAGCTTGCGTGGAGGAAATCCGAAAATTACTTAAAGAGGCTAGAAATGAGAAAAATGCAATGAAGAATGTACATTGGCTATCCGATAAGAGTATTGCTTATTTACAAGTCGAATTAGAGTTGTATGTGGGTAATTATTCCGCTGTATTGGAACAGACGGAAAATTTGGAGTCCGAGTATCCGGCAACAGTGTTAGGCTCCGGAGCGTATGGGGCGCTTTGGAGTGGCAATGGCTCTGAGGCCCGAATTTTCGCAAAATATCAATTGTCCCAGATTTATGAGGGAATTCGTTTTGAAACCTTCGACAAAGGGGATTACTTGGTACTGACGGATGAGGTACTATTTGAGGATGGGGACATTCGGAAAGAATGGTCGGAAGTGGAGTTTGTGATGCCGGATGCTCGTGAAGTTCGTTTACTGGGAAAATATAATAAAATGAACCGGGATGAGATTGCAAGTAAATACGTGAACATGGCACGGGCTGCCGGAATGTGGCTGATGCGTGCGGAGGCTTTAGCTCGTTCGGACCGAAGTGGTGATGCCGTGAATTTGATGAACCGGATGATGGAACAACGGGGAGCTACCGCATGGAATACGGGATTGTCGGGTAATGAGTTAATAAATAAAATTCTGGAGGAACGTAAAAAAGAATTTGTGGGTGAAGGAGTCCGTTTTTTTGATATGAAACGATGTGCTATTCCGGCCAAACGCTACAGCGTGTACGGTAAACAAGTGTCGACTACGATTAAGCCGGACGACTATCGTTGGACCTTACCGATTCCGGCAAGTGAGTATCGGTATAACACGTTAGTCAAACAGAATGAAGGATGGCCGGTATTGGCTGTGTAAAGTAATAGGTATAAATTATAAAAGTTTAGTTATGAGTACCATGGGGAAATTGCAAATCATGCTTTTATTGTTAATCGCCGCTTTTTCCGGTTGTTCGGAATCGGACGAGAGAGAATATATGGGGAAGAATTCGATATATATCAGAACAGAGGGAGATCCGGTAATATTGGCGATGGACAATGAACCTTTGAAGGCGACGTTAATGTTGATACGTGCCTATGATAAAGACGTGTCTCTGGAAATTGACGTGAAATACCTGACAGAAGGGGTGGAAGACTTGGTGACCGTGAATCCTGCCGTTGTGACCATTCCGGCGGGAGAAAAGAGTGTAGATTTTGAGATTATTTCAAATGAAAAGGGAGTTGTGGAGGATAAAGTGCATTTGGAAATAGGAGTAAAATATCCATTGCCGGAAGCGGATATGGGGAAAGTGGAGGAGGTGTTGCGTGTTGTCGTGAAACCTTATATGGAGACCGAGGATTTAACCGAGGAACAACAGGCTTTGCTGGAAGGGTACAAGGCGAAAGGGTTGGATTTGAGTAAGTGGATAGGGGTGATCCCGGTAAAGGTGAGCGTGGAGGTACCACCTACGGATGGCTTGGAATCTTTAATTAACGGGATGAAGAAGGTGTATACCGGAAAGACCGTGATTACGTTGAGTGAAGATGCGACGGCTGAACAACCGATACTTAAAATGACGAATAATCCGATGGGCTTGACCGAATTTATGTATGATATGTTGCGTAAGGAGACGGTTGAAAATGATATGTATTGGTATTACGATGTTGAAGAGGGGGAGGTAAATCCTTATATGGCAATGATGGAATTAATCGGGCTTTCTAAAACAAGTTTAGAAACTTTTGAGATGACGTTGGATAATATTCGTGTTGATCTTCCACAAAACGGTGTATCAAACGTGGAGTTTCTGGGGGGGAGACCTGATATATGGGATGAAACAGAATTGGTAACCGTCGTTCCTTTTGCTTATGACTATTCTGCATGGAATCGTTTGAAGGAGATTCTGGATGCAGGAGATAATGAACTTGCACAAGAATATGTGGAGTATGGAGCCACTCTCGATCCTACCCAATATCTGTTCTATTCGGGAATAGATGAAGATTACTGGGAAGATGGTAATTGGATCGAACCTCAGGGAGTATTGACGGGTAATAAACTGACGTTCCAGTTTAATTTTGATCATTATAGTGCCGGAGGATATAGCATTATTAGAGTAGAATACACTTTATCTGAATAGCTTTATGAATATGTTGAGATGCTTGTTTACAGTATGTTTGCTAGGAATGTTTTTTTCGATAGCGGAAGGACAGAAACGTGTTCCAGCAAATGAATTGATTGCGTTGCCAGAAGGTACTGTGTACAAACAGTTGCCCAATGGATTGCATTACGTTATTAAACAAAATGATATGCCGGGGCATAAGGTTGAATTCCGTTTGATCCTGCGTGCTGGCTCGATCTTGCAGACCGAGAAGGAAGGCGGTGTGGCACACTTCCTTGAACACATGGCTTTCAACGGGACGGAACATTTCCCGAATAAGGGAATCGTTGAATTTCTTGAGTCGTTGGGAGTGAAGTATGGATTTGGGATTAATGCCTTTACCGGATTTGACCGGACAATTTATATGTTTTCCATTCCGACAGACCGACCGGAAGATCTGGATCGGGGATTGTTGATATTGAAAGATTGGTTGACGGGCATTCAAATACGTCCGGAACAGGTTGAAAGGGAAAAAGGAGTGATATTGGAAGAGGCCCGCGGGTATGATGTGGGTGATCCTTTCTATGATGTGAAAGTCGGGGAAACCCGTTATAACGAACGGATGCCTTTGGGGACCCCAGAGGAGATAAAGAGTATGACTGCGGAGAAACTGGAAAACTTTTATCGGAAATGGTATGTGCCGGAGTTGGCCACGATTGTCGTGGTTGGAGATTTGAATGTCGGGGAGATGGAAGGAAAGATCAAAGAATTGTTTGAAGGAATTCCCGCAGTAAAAACAACCGGATACAAGGAATATCCTTTGGAGTACAAAGAGAAGGTGGCTTATCAGGAAATGCAGGATTCGTTGATTACTCGTTCGACATTAGAGTTAATATTACCGAAAGTTACCACCGTGCAATCAACTTACGGTGACCGTTTGCAAAAGATAAAAGAACAGTTGTTCGTGTCGGCTGTCAATGCTCGCTTTAAGGCACAAGATTTACGGGTTTCGTTGTCCGACAACTGGTATCTGAGTGACAAAGATCATCTGGTGTTTTCCATTGACGGGGAACATGGAACCGAGATTAAGGGGAAAATCGTGGAGGTCGTGAGTACTTTGAAACAAATTCGCGAACAGGGATTTTGTGAGCCGGAATTGGCAAGGTTAAAAGAAAATGCCATAAAACAATTAGGGAAAATCTATGCAGTCAAGAGTTCCGAACAATGGTGTGAGGATTTTGCCGACTTGGCAATTTCGGGCGAGCGTTACGTGACGGATACCTTACATAATGGTTGGCTTGCCACTCAAATACGCGGAATTGAAAGTAGGGAATTGCAGGCCTTGGCGGGTAAGTGGTTCGGGCGTTTATCCCATGTACGTGCAGCCTATCATTATAACCCGTTAAAAGGAGAAAAGTTGACGGAAAAAGAAATTCAGGGCTCTTGGGAGGAGGGAGAAAAAGTCTCTCGTGGTGTGTACGAGTATGTGGTGGAGGAAGAGGAAGAACAGGAGAAAGTGGCTGTCCCTGAATTTTTAGTACGTAAATTTACACCTTCCCGGCAGTTGATTGTTTCGGAACGCATGATTGATGGGCTGGACGTGAAAGAAATTTGTCTGACGAATGGCGCACGGATTATTTTAAAACGGACGAAAGATGAGGATCGACAAATCACGTTAACCGCTTTTGCTAGGGGAGGAGCCTCGGTACTGACTCCCGAGAATTACCCCTTGTTGGAAGGCGTGGCAGGTTACATGGAGATGGGGGGAATCGAGAAGATGGATTATGACTCGTATTGTGAAATGTTGGCACAGGAGGAAATGGCTTTTTCCGTAACGTTCGAACCTTACTGGCATGGGTGGATTGCCATGGCTCCGGCAGACAAGGTCACTGAATTATGCCATTTGGTGTATGAAAAGTGTTTTTATCCGGAAAAGCGGTATGAAGATTTTGAAGATGCCAAACAAGATATGTTGGCAAATGTGGGACAGGAAACGGTGTTGTCGAGGATGTTGAAAAGTGCGCCGGACAGGCAGATGGCAGCACGAATAGATCAGTTGATGGGTAACTCCTTGTCAACCGGGAAAATGGCCGAGAGCCGGGAGGAAATAGAGGCAATGAATCTGGACGACATTGCTGCCTTTTACAGGCAGTTGTATACAAATCCCGATGGATTGGTGTGTGTCGTTTGCGGGAATTTTGATATGAACGAGGTGGAACGTGATTTGGTCGCGGTTCTCGGTATGTTTCCCGCGCAAGAAAAAGTTAACGACTGGGTATTGCCGGAGTTTGATTACCCGGAAGGAGGTTTCCGGGAGATATTCCCGAATGAGAATGAGGGGCAGACAATTTTTGATTATCTCTATTATGGGAACTACGAGGCAGGATTACGCAATTCTTTGATGTTGAAATTGGTGAGGGATGTTGTTCGCAATCGCTTGCTGAGCGTGTTACGGGAACAGGAGTCTTTGCTGTATTCTCCATACATGCTTTTATATTACAAAGGATTACCGCAGGCTGGATATTATTTTGATATTAATGCCTCGGTGGATACTAAAAACATGGAGAAGGTGGATCAGCTGTTGAAGGAGATTATCCGGGATGTACAGGAGAATGAAGTGGAAGAAAACGAATTGGCTGCATTGCAACGCTCTTTTGTCGTGACTCGGCGTGAGGTGGTAAATGATTACGCTACCGCGGAGTGGAAGAAGTATTTGATGGGTGCTTTGCGGGATGGAGAGACGTTGGACGATTTGGCTCGTTACGAGGAGATTCTGTATTCGATCACCCCGGCAGATCTGAAAGATGCCTGTCGGAAGTATCTGAATATGGAGAGATGTGGTGTCTTGTTAATGCAGGGCAAGGAATCGAAATAAAGTATTTTCAAGTAGTAACGGAATAAATGATATAGTATGAGGAGTTGTTTGACTATTTTACTGGTAATGTTGTTGGGTTTAACCAACTATGGTAAAGGACAGGAAAAGAAAGCTTACCGTTTGTTTGATGCGAAGGGAAAGGAAATCGAATATAAAGAGATGATGAAAGTGTTGAGGGCGCAGGATGTCGTGTTTATCGGTGAGGTTCATAATTGTGCCATAGCCCACTGGTTGGAATACGAGATGGTGAAGGACTTGCACGCTGCCCATAAAGACAAATTGACAATCGGGTTGGAAATGCTGGAGGCGGATAACCAGTTGATTGTAGATGAATATATTGGACGGTTGATCTCTTCCGATCGTTTTGAAGAGGAGGCCCGGTTGTGGCCCAATTATCTGACAGATTATGCACCTGTTGTCGGGTTAGGACGTGAACACGGGTTACGGGTGGTTGCGACGAATGTACCCCGGCGATATGCTAATATGGTGAAAAACGGGGGATTTGAGGCTTTGGAGAAATTATCGGGAGAGGCTAAAAAATATATCGCTCCCCTGCCGATTGATTACGAGCCGGATGAAGCCGCCGCCGGAATGTTTGGTTTGATGATGATGACTTCGGGAAAACATACCGATCCGGAGAATGTAGCTAAAGCTCAAGCATTGAAAGATGCCACGATGGGATGGTTTATTGCCCAGAATTTGAAGTCTAAATTTGTACATCTGAATGGGAACTATCATTCGGATTTTAAGAAAGGCATCATCACCTATCTGAATAAATATCGTCCCGGTTTGAAGATTGCAACCGTATGCTCTGTGCGGCAGGATGATATAAAAAAATTAGGGGAAGAAAATGAAGGACGCGCGGATTTTTATATCTGTGTTCCAACTGATATGACCATGACATATTAGGATATTTCGAAAATTCTTCCTATCTTTGTACTAGAAAATGAGACATGAATCCATATACATCCGTGAGGGATGTTGGTTTGTGTCTCTTTTTTTATGGGTGTGAGAGTGTCTAATCAAAGTAATTGGTGCATGGGAAGAATAAAAGAAAAAAAGCGAGTGGCGGCAGCGAGTAGGGGACAGGTTCATTTGAATACTTTAGGTATTGATGCGGCAATCAAGGCTTACAGGACGGCAGTTCTTGATAGCGAACGGATGCAGGAAAAGATCCGGGAATTGATCCGTATGGGGGATTTTTGCCGGGAGGTTTGCCGGGATGAGGAGGCTCTTGATGCTTACGAGCGAGCCCTCTCGTGTTGTCGGGAGAACGAGAATAAGCGATCCCCCCGTTTCTGGGAGGTGGCTTGTTATTGTGCGTCCCGTGTGGATGAGTTATCGGCTCATCAGCGAAAAGATTGTTCGACAATGGTCAGTCTGGTTGATTTTTATGCAGATAATTTTGAGGGCGTGTCAAAAGCCTTTTGGCACACCCTCTAGTTTATAAAGTTTGTAAAGTTGAACCTTTGGTTCTGAAAGTTCATAAAGTCCGTTGAGCCTAGCGGGCATTTTCTCTACGGTAGCTTTGCTACCGATGAACCCGGTCCGAAAGACTTCCGTTACCTTATGAACTTTATAAACCTTATAAACTTTTGATACTTCTTTAAATCAGGTCGTGTGGATTAATTTTCCAAAAAGAATTTCAAATCATCATCCGCAGTCGTGATCCCGGCGATACCGAATTTTTCCACGAGTACTTTCGCCACGTTTGGAGAAAGGAATCCGGGTAAGGTCGGTCCGAGGTGGATGTTCTTCACTCCAAGATAGAGCAGGGCTAACAACACGATGACAGCTTTCTGTTCGTACCAAGCGATGTTGTAAACGATAGGTAATTCATTAATGTCTTTTACCCCGAAGATTTCCTTCAGTTTCAAGGCAATAACCGCCAGCGAGTAGCTATCGTTACATTGTCCGGCATCCAGTACTCTTGGAATACCGTTAATATCCCCAAGGGGTAGTTTGTTGTAACGGTACTTGGCACATCCCGCGGTAAGGATCACCGTGTCTTTCGGGAGTTTCTGGGCGAATTCGGTGTAATATTCCCGGCCTTTCATCCGGCCGTCGCATCCTGCCATAACGAAGAATTTACGGATAGCCCCAGACTTCACGGCTTCCACGACTTTGTCTGCCAGTGCGAACACTTGGTTGTGGGCGAATCCTCCAATGATACTTCCGGTTTCGATGGCCTTCGGTGCCGGGCATCTTTTAGCGTGTTCGATGATTTCACTGAAATCTTTCGGTTGGCCGGGCTTGCGCTCGATATGCTTGAATCCGGGGAAACCTGCCGATCCGGTCGTGTACACCCGGTCCTTGTAATTTGCATCCGGATGCGGGGGAACGATACAGTTCGTGGTAAATAGCATCGGGCCGTTGAAATGTTGGAATTCATACACTTGTCTCCACCACGAGTTACCGTAGTTTCCTGCGAAGTGTTTGTATTTCTTGAATGCCGGGTAGTAGTGTGCGGGGAGCATCTCGCTGTGGGTGTAGACGTCCACACCCGTGCCTTCCGTCTGTTCCAGAAGTTCGTACAGGTCTCGCAGGTCGTGACCGCTGATTAGGATACCGGGATTTTTCCGCACGCCGATGTCCACTTTCGTGATTTCCGGGTTACCGTAAGTGTCCGTGTTGGCTTTATCAAGCAAGGCCATGGCATCAACGCCATTTTTACCACATTCAAGAACCATCTGCACGAGTTGGTCGGCAGACAGAGGGAGCGTGGTGGCTACTAGTCCCCGGTCAATGAATTCGTAGATGGACGGGTTCTCGTGTCCGAGATTATAGGCGTGTTCCGTGTAAGCAGCCATTCCCTTCATCCCGTAGGTGAGCATCTCTCTTAAAGAACGGATGTCCTCGTTTTCGGTGGAGAGAACTCCCACGAATCCGGCTTTCGATTCCATTTCTTCCAATGTGTTGGCTGTCCAGAAGGCTCCCTCGAACGTGATCTTTTCGGGTTTCCCGCCTTTGTCGAGGAAGGTCTGTTTCAGTTGTTCCCGTAATTTGATAGCCTCTTTGATTTTTTCCACGAAACGTTGTTTGTCGAAGTTCGCGTTTGTGATGGTCATGAACAAGCCATCGAGAATAAAGCGATCTGCCGAGTGGTCAACGGCATCGAGGGCTCGGAGTTGTACCCGGTAGTGGGCGATCCCCTTTAAGATAAATAGTAGTAAGTCCTGTAAGTTAGCGACATCCGGTGTCTTTCCGCATACGCCGCGGACCGTGCATCCGGTTCCTTTTGCTGTTTCTTGGCATTGATAACAAAACATTTTTTCCATGGTCTAGTGTGTTTGATAAATAATTTCTTTAATTGTTTGTCGCGAATGTACGGGTGCGATAAAACAATAGTTGTAATATAAATTACAAACGTGAATTTAATTTTCAATAATTTATACGAGAGTGAATGAAAAAGGTTAAAAGTAAGATAAGGTGTTAAAGAAGAAAGTGATACATTTGTGTATCATTTAAAAGATAACAAGAGCATGGATATAGCACGACTTTTCGATTGCCCTTTATGCACGGGAATTCCCGAACGGGAGAGGGAGCAGTTTATAGAAGGATTTGATTATAGCGTGAAGAGCTATATGAAAGGGGAAGTGGTTTTCCGGCAGGGAGACGTGTGCCGGTTCCTTTATATCTTGCTGGAGGGGGAAGTCGAGGCGGAAATGACGGATGATTCGGGAGCCATGTTACGAATTGAGGCGATCCGGGCGCCGAGAGCGCTTGCCCCAGCGTTCCTTTTTGCCGAGGACAATCATTTCCCGGTGACGGCTACCGTTTCGGAGAAGGCCGACGTGTTTATTGCCACGAAAGAATCCGTGTTCCGTCAGATGGGGCGTTATGAAAGTTTCCTGCGTAATTTTCTGTCCGTGAACGCGAACCGGACAACTTTCCTTACCGGGCGTTTGCAGTTTCTGTCATTCAAGACGATCCGGGGAAAATTGATTCATTATATTCTGGAACTGGCCTCCCCCGATAAGAAAAAGGTGTTGTTGGGAAAGTCACAGCAGGAATTGGCCGAATATTTCGGGGTGACCCGTCCGGCATTGGCTAAGGTGTTGTACGAGCTGGCTGACGAGGGGATGATTTCCGTGAATCGCCGGGAAATTATCATTCTGGATCGGGAGAAGATGCGGAGGGCCTTGAGTTAGCCTGTCGTGCTGTCTTGTCGGGTATGAGGGGGAAAGAGTTTGTCAGTTATTGTAAAAGGGGGATATAAAATTAAACATTTTTTCGTCGTTTTCGTTAACACGATAACCGGGCGGATGATCATTCGGACATCTGGCTGGGGGCATATCGTGAACTTAAATTGTGATAAAATGAGTCTTAAAGAACAATACTGGAGATATTCCCTCGTGGCAATTATTCTGTTGCTGGGGATTCTTATATTTTTTCAAATTCTGCCGTTTTTCAGCGGGATTCTGGGTGCCATGACGATTTATATCCTTCTGCGTAACCAGATGTTGTATTTGACGGAAAAGAAACGGATGAAACGTAGTATCATGGCTATTCTTCTGTTATGCGAGACGATTCTTTGTTTTCTTATCCCCCTGTCGATTGTCGTGTGGGTATTCGTGAACAAGTTACAGGCCATAAACCTTGACCCGCACAGTTTGATTGCCCCGGTGGAACATGTGGCTGAGCTGATCCGGGAAAAAGTAGGGTATGATCTTTTGAGCAAAGGGAATATAGATACGATATTGGCTGCCTTGCCGAAAGTCGGTCAGTTGCTGATGGGGAGTATCAGTAGTTTTGCCATTAACGTGGTGGTGTTGCTTTTCGTGCTTTATTTCATGCTGATTGGCGGGCGGGATATGGAGGAGTATGTGAGCGAGATCCTGCCGTTTAATAAACGGAATAAAAAGAATATATTACACGAGTTCAACATGATCGTGAAGTCGAACGCGATCGGAATTCCCCTGCTTGCCGTGATTCAAGGGGCCGTTGCCATGCTGGGATATTTTATATTCGGGGCTCCGAGTCCCGTGTTGTGGGGATTCTTGTCCTGTTTTGCCACGATTATCCCGATTGTCGGGACGGCGTTGATCTGGGTCCCGCTGGCGTTGTACATGGGGATGACTGGACATTGGGGAATGGCGATCGGCTTGGCAGCCTATGCTCTGGTCGTGATCTCGAATGTCGATAACCTGGTTCGGTTCATGTTGCAGAAGAAGATGGCGGACACTCACCCGTTGATTACGATTTTCGGGGTGGTCATCGGACTTTCCCTGTTTGGTTTCATGGGGGTGATCTTCGGACCTTTGCTCCTGTCGATATTTGTCTTTTGCGTGAACATTTTTAAAGTGGAATACCTGGAAGGGGAGGGACGGACGAGATCCAAGATATACAAGCCTTGATTCGTTTTGTTTACAGATGGTAATGAATGGGGTGTGCTATCCTTTTTTCGGGGTATTACTATCACAAGCCCGTTTCTACTCTCGACCAATAGCGTTACCCCGTCATCTCGAGGTGGGGGAATGGCGGGAGTGAAAGGGGTATATCTTCGATAACAATGGGTGTTCTCTGTTTACTTCCGGAATGTCATTTCGTGATTGCGGGAATTAGGGAGGATGTTTAGGGAAAGTTCGGGAATCACGGGGAAGCGTAAACCGTAATTTAGGTATGAATACCAGTAATTCGTGTACATACGGGTTGGGAGTATTTGCTTATTTTTGCGATAGATTTAATTTTGAGTTGTATTTATGAGATTAATAAAAAGTTCAAGAAAGCGTATGGTACTATGGATTATTCTGTCGATCGTGGTGGTTATGGCCATTGTCGGGATTGTTTTCGTGAATCAGCCAAGTTTCGGGAGAATCCCCCGGGGAGAACGGCTGGCAAGGATTGAACGTTCGCCGAATTACCGGGACGGGGCTTTTCGCAATATACATGAAACTCCTTTAATGACCTCGGATAAGGGGCGTTTACGGGGATTACTGGATTTCGTTTTTAAGGATAAGACTGGACTGCAACCGGACACGGCGTTGACCGTGGTGAAAACGGATTTACGGCAGATCAACCCGGAAGAGGACGTGCTGGTGTGGTTCGGACATTCATCTTATCTGCTTCAAGTGGATGGAAAACGGGTACTCGTGGACCCGGTGTTCTGCATGGCTTCCCCGGTGTCTTTTATTAACAAGCCATTCAAGGGAACGGACGTTTATCACCCGGAGGATATGCCGGATATTGATTATCTTGTTATTTCCCATGATCATTGGGATCATCTGGATTATCATACCGTGCGGGCGTTGAAAGACCGGATCGGGAAGGTGATTTGCGGTTTGGGTGTCGGCGAGCATTTCGAGTACTGGGGGGTTGACAAGGAGCGCATTATCGAGTTGGATTGGGAGGAAGAGGTTCGTTTGGATTCCGGTTTTGTCATGCATTGTCTGTCAGCCCGGCATTTTTCGGGGCGGGGACTTTCCGCCAATAAAACGCTGTGGGCCTCGTTCTTGCTTGAAACTCCTTCCCGGAAGATATATTTGGCAGGAGATGGCGGTTACGACACGCATTTTGCCCGGATCGGGGATTGTTTTCCGGGTATAGATTTGGCCATTCTTGAAAACGGACAGTATAACGAGGGATGGAAGTATATCCACTTGATGCCTGATTACTTGACCCGGGCAGCCTTGGACCTGAAAGCGAAGAAGGTGATGACCGTGCATCATTCCAAGTATGCGCTGGCCCATCATCGTTGGGATGAGCCGTTACGGAACGAGATGAACATGGCAAAGAACGACTCGTTACACGTGTTGATTCCTGTGATTGGCGAGGTCGTGAGGTGGGGAGAGTAGTTCTTGGAAAATGGTTCGTTTTGTAAACCAAATGATTTAGTGAATTTTATTCCTTCGCATGGATATTATTTTTTATTTTTGCTTGTAAATATATTGGAGGATGGTATTATGGTAAAACAGGATTATCTCGTGCGCATGATTCAAGAAATTATTTCTGCAATCGCTAGGGCTATATTGAACAAGAAGAAGATTCGTCAGCAGGATCGGGACGAGTATGACTTGTTGACGCAGCAAATGTTGGGATTTCCCGTGAAGGAGCTGGCGACGATGGATGTGCAGGAACTGATTGACCGGTATGCCAACGAGGAAGACAGGATTGGTAAGCTTGAACTCGCATCCGTGTACCTGTTGAGATTTTCTGAGGAAGTGGAGGATGATATTTTATTGAAGTCGAAACTACGTCAGGATGGGATTCGTTTGCTTAAATATGTTCAGCAGGAAGATACAAACTTTTCAATACAACGGGATTGTCTGATCCGGATGTTGGAAACGAATCAGTAAAATTTGGGATGTCGTTTGGGAATGTCGGGATAATGTTCTACTTTTATAACTCGTCATTTGGTTTGATTGTATAGAAAAGGTTGTGGTTGAAAGAAAGTACGAAAATAAAAAGTAGAAGAAATGATACAAATTCAACATTATGAATCTCCCTGTGGAGAGCTGATTCTTGGCTCTTTCGAGGGTAAACTTTGTTTGTGTGACTGGATGTTTGAAAAACGCAGGGCATCTATTGATAAACGAATTCAGAAAGCGCTAGGGGGCGATTACGAAGAGGGTGTTTCTGACGTGATCCGGGAAACAATCATCCAGCTTGACGAATATTTTGCTCGTCAGAGGAAAACGTTTGATATTCCGCTCGTCTTTACGGGAACGGAGTTCCAGAATTCGGTGTGGCAGGAGTTGCTGAATATACCATACGGCAAAACGGTGTCTTATGGTGAGTTGGCTAAAAAGTTGAGAAACCCGAAAGCTGTTCGTGCCGTGGCTGCGGCTAATGGTGCGAATCCTATTTCGATTTTTGTTCCTTGTCATCGGGTGATTGGGGGTAACCATAAATTGGTTGGTTACGGGGGAGGCTTGGAGGCTAAAAAGGGATTGCTGGATTTGGAGATGGGGGTGCAAAGTTTGTTGAATGGTATGCGGTAAAATTGTGCATAATAGCTATGTTTGTGAGAATAAAGCTAGGGGCATGATGAACAAAATGCAATTAAATTTTAATATCGGAAATAGAATATTTAGCGGTGATTCTTCGGAGTTACCGTTATTTTTATGTTCAGATATTTATAGGTAATTAATTACCTATATTTGTAATATGATCAATATATGAGTTGAACGAGGCAAACAACGATATGTTGAATGAGGCGATGAAAATGCAACGGTGACTCGAATTAATGCAGTTGATCCTGACGGATATGCGGGAAGAGAGTAAAAATTGTGGGGTGTTGGAGTTTGTCACGTCACCAGTACAAGTAATGCCATTGGAGCCGTCATTGTTTTTCGGTCATGGCGGTTGGGCGGCTTCATTTGTTCGTAAACAGACTGTAATATGAAAGAGAAAATTGATGCGTTGAAAGAGACTTTTTTTATTACTGCCGGAATGGGCGGATCGCTATAATTATTTTGTTGAGCTGGGGGAATCTTTACCTACAATGCCCGTGGCATTTCAAGTACCGGAGAACCGGATTGCTTGCAATTCGATGTTGTATTTCTACGTGTGCCATACTAAGACCTTTGCTATATATTTGCTTCTGCCAATGCCGTGATACTTGCTGGGTTGGCCGCTATGCTTTTTAACCTCTGCAACGGGGTATCACGGAAGGACATCCGGGATAATATGCCGTATCTACTTGCTACCTTAAAAGAATTGGGGTTGATTGATAATCTCACGCTGTCGAGGCGTGTGGCACTATTGACAATGGTTGAGAAAATAACGAATTCATAAAAAATGATTCAACGAATATTTTGTAATAAACAAATGTTTATCTATATTTGTAGTGTAAAAGTTTCTTTGAAATGTTTTCCTATGAAGAGCTAAAGGCTCGGATAGAACATGAGAAAAATAGTCTTAGGTTCTATGTCCTTTACTGGCATATTTTGAAAAAAGATATGTCGGAAGAGGAACTGGAGAGAATGATTGACTTTCATTTAGATCGTTTGATCGAACTACTGCGGTTGAAAGGTTGACAGGAAGCTCTCGAAAGAGGGCTTCCCAAAGAAACTTTACAATTTTAAATATTTTAGATATGGCAAGTTACAAAGAATTAAACGAGGAATTGGAACAAATGAAAGCGGAATTCTTGACTCTTCATTCCGAGGAAGAAGAGCGGGAATTTGGTGAGAAGATGGAACGATTTGTAGCTTCCAAAAGCCCGGAAGATCGTAAAATTCTCGCTCAAGCGTTTGTGAATGGTGCGAAGGAATCTTGTGAACGTGCGGAGAAATTATACGATGAAACGTTACGTGTTTATCTGGAAGGGATATATGAATCAATTTCGTGGTCTTATGTTGCTCGACACTATTTTGGAAAGAGTCGATCATGGTTGTGTCAGCGTATAAATGGGTTGAAGATTAGAAATAAAGAAGTACAATTTACCGAGAATGAAAAGAAGATATTATTAGATGCGTTACTTGATTTAAGTAATAACATTAAACGTACAGCTCTTGTTATAGGGCATCTCTGAAACTTTTACAACTTTAGAGGAAACCCGCCACGAGAATGGCGGGTTTTTTAATAGTAAAATTGCTACGATTTGTTTTGTGGATAATAGTAATTTTACTATCGAAAATATTCCAGTAGAGGCTTATGATTATGTAGTAAATGGTAAAAGTGCTATCGAGTGGATTATGGAACGTTATGCCATCACTACTCATAAGGATAGCAGCATTACTAATGATCCTAACTGTTGGGCTGTAAAGCATAATAATCCTCGCTATATACTAGATCTTTTGCTAAGTGTGATTTACTTAAGTATGGAAACCGTAGAGATTGTGAATAAATTACCGAAACTAATCTTTTAATTGTCAGAATGAAGAGTTTACAATGATAAATTATGACAAAATAAGGGAATGTAGGGTTAAAATGGCAATGAATGCCGATGGTGGATTTCGATTGTCTGTTTTTGCTATAAATGAATTATTAGGAAAGCAACAATATATTACAGAAGAAGCTATACGTGAAGGTTTTGATTTCGCAAAAGCGAAGCAGGAAAAGGAAATAGAGGAAAGTGACTTTACTACGAATGAAGAGAAAGAAGTTGAAAAGAAACGGAGAGAGTTATTTCTTAAACTTTTGGAAGAGCAAGTTAAGCTATATCTTAAAAGTCAGCACAGATTACTGTGACGTACTAGATAAAGAAAAGAATTATATAAATCTAAGTTTGTTTTTTTATTAGTTTTAAAATCAGAAAATGTATTGAAAAACAAAAAAGTATTTATATATTTGCAGATATGATACTAAATAGGTAGGAGAGCCTATCTTAAAAATATTGTGAGTTTATTCTAATCTTTACTTGAAAAATCGCCAATTTTAGAGAAACAAGATTAGACATGAGATTCACGCAGGTTAGCGTGGGTTGTTGTCTATTTGTTTCAAGGCGTTTGGCGATGCCTCAAGTAAGATAGAATTTACAATCCTCGCTTTTTATTGTATAATTTTTGTTTGGGGGATTGGGCAAAATTAATACTTATAATTATGGATGAGCCGCCATATTAGTTTATTAAAAATTAGAAATATCTTCTGGCAAAAAGACTCTTTTAAAAATTAGAAATATCTTCTGGCAAAAAGACTCTTGGAGAGCATTTCATGGCTTTAGCAAAGGCAAGTAAGTTATTAAGATTATATTTTTTCTCTTTTTTACCTGCCTCGACTGTGGCAATGAACCCGGAAGAATAACCGGACTTGATTGCAAGATCATCTTGTGTTAAACCAAGTTGATTTCTCCTATCTCGTACTCTGTCAATGACGTATTGTTCAATTTTTGTTAACATGAAATTTGTGTTTTAAATTATTGCAAGTAAGAGATTTTTAATGTTAACTAAACTAGCCTATAGTCTAGTAAATATTCTTTAAATGAAGATGAAAAAGTGGAAAACTAAAACACAATTTAATAGGACTAACTAGAAACAAACAAAATGAAAGAACCCCAAGAATTTATTCCCGATGAAGATCTGCAAAGATTCTTCCTAACTGGAACTCTATTTCTCAATCTATCAGAAGAGCTAGAACAACAAGAGTATAACAGGCTACGCATGTTGTACAAGCTACACAAAAGTGTACACGACCTATTGTTTCATCTTTATCAATGTAATTTGAACACGCATTGTTTAGACGTTTGTGAAGTGTTCGGATTCTATTTCGTTGAAAAAGAAGGGGCAAAGAAAAAGAAACACCACATGAGCGCACGCTTGTACAACTACATTCGTTTTGTACAGCAAATTATGAAATCGAAAAGTATGATTACTGATTATTTATTGTACAGTGCCGGGCAATTAGATGAATTGGAGCGCATTGCTAGTATTTATTATCAAAAGGATATAGGGAAAGAAATAACAAGAGAGGAAATTTTTCAACGAAAGGGACAGGAGAAAAAATAAAACAGGGGGATATTCGCTGACTAGGAACCTTTGAATATCACCCCCTTGTATTAATCAATTATATAAATTAACTAATGATCAAAGTTATGAAAAAAACTTCTGACAGGAAAGCTTTTAAACGAAAGTTACAATCGAGAAAATTAACCGTGATCGTGATTATCCGTTTCGTCATGATCTTGCTTGCTGGTTATCCTTTACTGGTGAGTGCGGGAGAGGGAAACGCACCCCGGGACGGAGGTTACCGGGTAAAAGGAAAAGTGGTCGATCGGAAAGGTGAACCTTTGCCCGGGGTAACGATCCGATTGGATAGTACCACGGTGGGGAGCGTGACGGGACAGGACGGGACGTTCGTTCTCTTGTTGCCGGAGAGGGAAGGCGTGCTTGTTTTCTCGTTTATCGGTTACGAAACGGCACGGGTGAGATACAACGGGGAAACGGCCCCTTTACTCGTGACGTTGAAAGAAAAAGTTGCGGCTCTGGATGAGGTGACCGTGGTTGCCTACGGCACGCAGAACAAGCGGGAGGTCGTGGGGGCCATGTCTACGGTAAAGGGGGAGGACCTTGAGGATATTCCCTCTCCCTCGCTGGCTAACTTGTTACAAGGACGGGTGGCAGGCATGAACGTGCTGAACACGACAGGGGCTCCCGGCGGCGGAGGAATTTCCGTGATTATACGAGGGTTTAACAGCTTGTCGATAGAATCATCTCGACGGGGATCGGAACCCTTGTGGGTGATAGACGGGGTGCCCATGTTATCGTTCACCTCTCCCGTGACGGGAACGAACACGCTGGCAGAGATTGACCCGAATGATATTGAAAGCGTGCAAGTGTTGAAAGACGCTGCCTCTGCCGCTATCTACGGTTCACGGGCGGCCAACGGGGTGATTCTCGTGACGACGAAAAAGGGACGCTTGAACCAGCGAGCCAAGGTGAGCGTGAATGTATCGAGGACTTTCATTTTTGACCCAGCGTTACCTGACATCACTGGAGGACACCGGGAACGCCTGCACCGCCTGGAGGCTTTGCGTGATTATCAGCAAGCGGCCTATAACGGGGAAACGAACACGTACGAGTACGTGGCGGGGTACAAGGATTCTTACTTGAATCGCTTACAGTATGATTACTTCTGGAATATGGGTGACGGGGCGAATGTTGCTCCTTATCAAGACAGCTTGAATAAATTCTATAATAATTCAACGAACTTGTTTGATTATTATTTTCGCACGGCAAGGGTGACGGATGCCAGTTTGCAGTTGAGTGGGGGAAATGCCGGAATCACGTATAACGTGGGAATCGGGTATTATGACGAATCGGGCGTGTTGAGAAACACGGGATTCTGGAGGGTGAAAATTTTGGGAAATTTCTGCATGATGCCATTTCCCAAATTAGAAACTAATATGCGTTTTTATCTTGCCCGTGCGGAACGTAAAAGATCATCACGGGAGATAAACAGGTACGGGTTCACGTCGGGAACGGAACTGGAACAGGTGCCGGAGGAGTTGCTGAACACGTCAACCGTGCTGCCGGGACCGGGAAATGCCGCTTTCGACGAGCTGGTCAAACGCTTTGAAACAATTAAAGAGAAGAATGAATCGTATCGTTTGCGGGTGGCTTTCGACGTGAGTTACGAGTTCGTGAAAGGCTTGACTTTCAAATCGTCGTTGTCCGCGGATTATTCCCAGCAAAACCAGCAATTGTTCATGCCCTCGGAAGTCGATGAATACAAGGAAACTTACTCAAGTGGTCAAATCTCTCGTAACTTGATGTTGTTGAACGAGAATTTGTTGACCTATAAGCACACCTTTGCCGAGGCGCATACCGTGGACGTGCTAGTCGGACTCTCGTTCCAAACGGACGAGATGTATCTGAATTCCGGCTGGGGACGAGGGGCTCCTTCTAACTTGATTCACTACGTGAGTTGGGAAGGGAACGTGTACGACACGAAAGATAACCGTTCCCTGAAGGATTTTACTTCCGACAAGGAGAAGAGTACGATGGTCGGTGTGTTCGGTCGGGTGAATTACAATTACTTGCAGAAATATCTCGTGTCGATAACTTTGCGAAGGGATGCCAGTTCAAAATTCGGGGAAAAAGTTCGCTGGGGAACTTTCCCATCGTATGCGATTGGTTATGCTTTCTCGGAAGAGTCGTTCATGGCATGGGCTAAAAGGGTACTGGATTACGGGAAGATACGGGTGAGTTTCGGGAAATCGGGCAGGCAGTTTGACCAACCGTACGTGGCGTACGGGGTGCTTGGGGCGAGCAAGCCATTTCTGGGTAATCCGACAGTGGAGCCGGAACTAGGTTTCGGGTTGATAAACCGGGAACTGACATGGGAAGAAACCCGCCAGTGGGATGTTGGGATGGATATGGACTTGTTGAATTATCGTCTTGGTGTGGTGGTGGATTATTATCGCCGTTATACCGATAAATTGCTTTATCCTGTACGTTTACCGGGCACGCATAACGGGTACTCGGCTCAATGGCAGAATGCTTACGGGATTTTGAATGAAGGCGTGGAAGTCATGGTGAAATGGGATATTATGCGAGAACGGGAGGTGAAATGGGATATGACCTTTAATATTGCCCGGAACTGGAACAGGTTGAAAAAGAGTCAGGATGGGAAAGATTTTTCGTCTAACGCGGGTTTGAATAACATGAACGTGATCGGGAAACCGCTGAACGGGATTTACGCTTTCAGGACAGCGGGATATTATAATTCGATGGATGAAGTGCCTTGTTATTATATTGACGGGAAATACACCCCATTGGGAACGCTTAAAACACAGTTTTACAGGCCGGGAGACCGGGTTATCGTGGATGCGGACGGGAATGGCCGGATAGAGGCAAATTCGACGGAAGAGGATCGTGAGTACGTGGGGGCTCCCTTGCCATTGGCTAGTGGGGGAATCACGACATCTTTGGAATGGATGGGATTTGACTTGAATATGTTGTTTAATTACGTGTTGGGACGTCATATTCTGAATGCCGGACGGGGTGCCTCGGTGGGGACCGTGGCAGGAATGATCGTGGAGGATATCACGAAACCCGTGTTCGAGGATTTGGGAAAGGTTACTTTTTGGCAGAAACCGGGAGATCGTACTGATTACCCGAAGAACAGGCTAGAGGCAGGATTATATAATTTTAGCACGAATATTTACGCGAACGTGCAGAATGTGAGTTTTATCAAGTTGAAAACGATCACGTTGGGGTATTCTTTGCCAGAGGCGGTAAGAAAGAAACTTCATTTCGGGGCAAGGGTGTTTGTTTCAGCCGAGAACTTGTTCACTATCACTAATTATAAAGGGGCTGACCCTGAAAGCGTGGACGTGGTGACGGGGGTTGATAATTTGGGTAATTACCCGCTTGCCCGACGGGTGACGATAGGTTTAACGATTAACTTGTGATAATATGAAAAAAGTAATATATCTTTTTTTGATGGTTGTGTTGTCTGTTTCTTGTTTCGACGATTTCCTGACGGAGGAACCGGAGACGTTGGTAACTAATAATAATTTTTGGCAAAACGAGAAAGACGTGGAAAGTGCCGTGTACGGGATGCATCGTTGGTTTCGTTGGGTGATCGGCCGGGTGGACGTACATTACCGGGATCGAGGGTTACCTTTTGATAACCTTGGGAGCTGGGCGAACATTTCGAATAATGACTTGAGTAGGTTCACGCCGGATGACCCGAACACTTACTGGGGCTACGAGTACGAGTTAGTGGCCGAGGCTAACACGATTGCGGATAATATTGGACGGGCAAATATGCCGCAAGAACGTTACAATTTTTATCTCGGGCAGGTGTTGACAATCAGGGCATGGAGCTATTTTTACATTATCCGTAATTGGGGGGATGCCCCTTACATTATACACGCGGAGGATGTCGGGGAGAGAGGTCGGATGGCGTGGCAGGATATTGCGGATGCGATTATCGATGATTTGAAGTTGGCGGTTGGGTATCTTCCTCGTGTGAACGATTTGCGGGATAGCGAGGGGAGAATGATAGATAGTAAGCAAGTGCCTTCCCGGGGAACGGCGTTTGCAATCATGGCTCAAGTGTATGCATGGAAGGCGGCTTTGAATAACGAGCCGGAGTTGAATAAGCTGGCGATTGCAGCCTGTGATTCAGTGATAGATAGCGGTTCCTATGCTTTAGTGGGAAGCATAAAGGACGTGTGCGAGCGGGTGATGCTGGGGAATAGCGAGGAAGGAATATTTGAGATTGATTACCGGAACACGGAGGATGATTTAAAGTCAGGAGGTTCTTATCTAGCAGCGTTTTGCCAATCATGGCCGATCATGCCTAATAGAACTCCGGCCACGAAAAGACGCGGGTTACGCCTTGATAATACAACCGTCTATAAGATGTATCCGGACAAGTCAGACCAGCGTCGGGAGGAGTATTTTTACAAGCTCGACAGTATGGCTGGCGTGTCAACTTCGATCACGCAGGGGGCTGCCTACGTGCGAAAATTACGGCATATATTGCTTTACACGAGTGGTAGCGAGATTGGACAACTGAAATCTTTCGAGGATAACGAGATTATTATCCGGTTGGCGGATATGATCTTGTTGAGAGCCGAGCTGAAAGCCAAGACGGGTGACACGGATGGTGCAATCCGGGACTTGAACCGGGTTCGTAACCGGGCCGGGGTGCGGGATTATTCACTCGCAGACGGGGATTTACAAGATGTTATTGCAGATGAACGTGATCGGGAACTCTTTTGCGAGGGAATTTCCACGCGTTATTTTGACATCATGCGTAACGGGACTTTCCGGGAGAAATTGCGGGGAAACTTCAAAACATTGACGGAACAAGATGTGGCAGACGGGGCATTGTATTATCCCGTGGCACGGCAGGCTTTTGAGGATAATACACTGATGAGGCAGACTTCTTATTGGAAACGTAACGGATTTTCTTTTTAGTAACTTGATAACATGTAAATGATGAAAATATTTTATGTTTTTTTGGTGTTGTGGGTGGTTTTCACGGGATGTGATAACGACTTTTATCATGATTCAGGTTTAGCTGATGGTAAACATGATTGCACGGTGTGGGAATACCTACAAACGGATCATTATAACTGGGATTCGGTGATCGTGATGATTGAACATGCGGGATTGAAGGATGTTTTTGACGGGACGAATCCAGGGTTTCAGCAGATTACTTTTTTTGCTCCCACGAATTTGTCGATCAATCAATTTTTGTTTAAAACAACGGACGAGGCAGGAGAAATGGTTTACTCTTCCGTGAAGGAGGTGCCTGCGGAGTTGTGTCGGGAGATGTTGTTGGCACATGTACTGGATAGGCGGATGATGAAAGAGGATTTTGATTACGAGGTGAAAGGAACGCTTACAGGAGGTACGATGGTGACAACAATCGGGGGTGTCGAATTAAGGGTGTATAGGACACTAACCCCGTATAACGGGATACCGGATATTGGTCCGGAAAGCTTGTTCTTCCATGCTGTCTTGAGTGGTCATATTGCTATGGTTGCCTCTGCGGATATTGAAATGACGAATGGCGTGGTACATTCGTTGAGTTACACGTATGAATTTACTGAATTGTAATAATTTGAAGATATGAAAAGAATGTATTGGATAGCGAATTGTTTGCTTTTAATCGGGATGTTACAGACGGGATGTCAAGATAGAACGGTGGGTTTTCTAGATATTCGTCATGCTGCTTATGCTCCGGATTCCATGATCGTGAAAGCCGGGCTTGACCCGGATGATGATGCTTATCAGATCAAATTTAAAATACCTTGGCAATCCGGGGAGATGGAGGGAGTGGAGGGAACAAACCCGGTGAAGTACACGATTCGGAATGTCCGGAGTGAACACCCCGAAGCTGTTGCACAATTTCGAATGTTTGGGCGTGGACGAGTAGAATTACCTTGGAATCACACGGTTCCTGTCGGACGTTACGTGATAGATATGCGAATTTCTAACGAGGGACATTTTTGTGACCTTGATTCAATTTTCATCGTGATCGTGAGGTGACTTCAATATAGATGCTTTTGTGTTGTGAATTTGGGATACTTTTGTTTATTTTGCACATGAAAGTGATTGGATAAAGTTGCTCTTTTCAAGAGTGTGAATTATCTTTGTGTATAGAGTAGTCGGGCTATGTTTTCTTGTAAAATCATAGTGATTTTGAATAAGTAAGCATATATAACAAACGTACTTCCCGGCTACTCTCTTTTGTACATATATGAAAAGGATACCCTAGCGTATCCTTTCCAGTTTTTTGTATCTTGCAATAGTTGTTTATTGCATGTAGATAGACACGTTCGTGTTGTCTTTACTTAAGTCAAAGTCTTCTGTTCGGGTAGAGTAATCCCCATAATCTGGGTCTGAGAACTTGAGAGTTGCTGTTTGACTTGAATTTTTCACGATAATGGGGAAATGACCGGAAACATCCGTTTTTGTTGAACTAGATGAAGTTCCGTTGATTTGCTGGATGTAGATTCCTTCTAACGGTTGATGTGACGATAGGTCATAAACCGTTCCGCTGATTGTTCGTTGAACTTCTGGAGCTGCTGCATTCGTGAATGCGAAACACGTGATTGCACACACGAATAAACTAAGAAATAATAGTCTTTTCATCGTGATAAATTTAAAAAATAAGGCATGTAGGGGAAATCCCATTTATAATAAACGTATTCACAAGGTAGGATTATTTTTGGACAAAAACAAGAAATTAGGTGAAATAACTTTGAATTTGTGAATGGACAGAATGATTTTTCTAATTGTATGATGCTCTTGATACCATATATTTATGCTTGAGAAGGGGTAAAAATTGGCATATTGAAGAATAGAAGGTTGATCTAATTTTTTAGGTGAGCTTGAATTTCGTGATTGAATTATTTTTTCTACTAAGCATTTTGATTGTAAGTAAAATTGTAGTACACTTGTAATGTAGAACCTGCCGGGCCTAGTTGTTGTAAAACAATGCCTAAATTGGCAGGTCGTTTTTTATCTCTGAAGTATATTATGCCTTGAAGGTCATGTTGTCCTGATGAAAAATCGAGGACTTAAAATTGAAGATGAGAAAAAGGGGGCAGTTATTTGGAAAATATTGGTTATTTTTGATTGAGTATGATCCATTATTAGAGAGAACTAAAGAATATCATATAAAAGAGGAGCAGCTTTTAAAAAGATTTTTGACCTAATACTAAATACCATAGGAGTTTTATTTGTTAGATGGTATTGGCTCACGTTAGCCCCTAATTTTTCACGTTAACCCAAAAAGTATAATAAAAATGTAATCGCAATAAAAAAGAGAGGTTGTTTTAACCTCTCTAATTGTTTGATACTCAGTAGTCGGGATGACAGGATTTGAACCTGCGACAACACGCCCCCCAGACGTGGACTCTACCGGGCTGAGCTACATCCCGAAATGCGGATGCAAATGTAGTAAAAAAATTTGGAATGAAACAAGGAGTTGAGAGAAAAATCTGATGATTGTTTGTGCTTTTGGGCTTAGATTGCAGGTTTTCATGGGTTTGGGGAATGAGAATACGGGGATATGGGGTAAAAAAAATTGGATAAACCATTTTTTTAGGTAACTTTGCAACCCATTACGTGAAATTGTATTGTAAATTAAAAGAAAGGAATTGTCTATGTCAACAGAAAATGCTATAGAAAGAGTTAAATGCTTGATTATAGGATCAGGGCCTGCCGGGTATACGGCAGCGATATACGCATCGAGAGCTAATTTGAATCCGGTGTTGTACACGGGAATGCAAATGGGTGGTCAGTTGACCACGACCACGGAAGTGGAAAACTTCCCGGGATACCCGGAAGGAGTGACCGGTCCGGTGATGATGGAAGATATGAGAAAACAAGCGGAACGTTTCGGAACGGATATTCGTTTCGGGATCGCGACGGATGTTGACTTTTCGGGTCATCCTCACAAGGTTACGATCGACGGGGAGAAGGTGATCGAGGCGGATGCTGTGATTATTGCAACGGGTGCAACTGCCAAGTACTTGGGTCTGCCTTCAGAAGAGGCATTCCGCGGGGCTGGTGTTAGTGCTTGTGCAACTTGCGACGGATTCTTCTATCGCGGAAAAGACGTGGCTGTTGTAGGTGGTGGAGATACTGCTTGCGAGGAGGCTACTTATTTGGCCGGGTTGTGTCGTAAAGTATATTTGATTGTTCGTAAGAACTATTTGAGAGCATCTAAGGCTATGCAGGAACGCGTGTTCAGAACGGAAAACATTGAAGTATTGTTCGAGCATAACACGTTGGAATTGTTTGGGTCAGACATGGGAGTTGAGGGCGCTCGTTTGGTGTACAAGAAGGGAACCCCGGAAGAGGCAACCAAGGAGATCAAGATTGACGGGTTCTTCCTGGCTATTGGGCATACTCCGAATACAGAGGTGTTCAAAAAATATATTGAAGTCGACGAGCAAGGGTATATCATTACCGAAGGTAAGTCTTGCAAGACGAATGTACCGGGTGTGTTTGCCGCCGGAGACGTGATGGACCCGACTTATCGTCAGGGAATTGCTGCTGCCGGAACCGGTTGCCGTGCTGCTATTGATGCGGAACGTTACATCGGAGAATTACACGCATAAGTGATTTTCTCTCGAAAAAAACTTTTTTGAAATAAAATAAAAGCTGTTTGAAGGTGTCTTTGAACAGCTTTTTCCATTAAAATGATGAATGATGATGAGATACTGCTTTGTTTGTTTGCTGTTGGTAATCGTTTCTTTCGGGCGAGTGAATGCTCAGGAAAATCGTAATGGTTTTCGCTTGGACACGATCTATAAATCCGGGGCAAAACGCCAAGTGGTGAAAGCTCCCGTGAAAAAGAGTGTCCCTTTGAAATCGTCCGTGTCCCGGAAAGCGGGAAAATGGACATTAAGCGGTTCTTGCGGGATGTCCTTCGGGGATTATACCAGTATTGATGTTTCTCCCCAGATCGGGTATCGTTGGAACGAGTTTTTCTCGGCGGGGGGAGGGGTAAGTTACAATTATCACCATTCTTCCAATCGTTATGATATGAATTATCTCGGGGTAAACGTGTTCGGGCGGGTGAACCCGGTGCGGTATATTGCCCTCCAAATCCAGCCGGAACTGAAGGGAAGTTGGGGAAAATCGTATGAGAAGAAGATTGACTTCCGTTATGTCCCCACGATGCTAGTGGGGGGAGGTGGAGTTATTCCCACCGGAACAGGCTCTATCTCCGTGATGTTTTATTATGACGTGATACAGGATAAGTATTCTCCTTACGGGAAAAATTGGGTCTGTTCCGTGGGGTATTCCTTTAATCTTTGATTATTTTATCGTGACCATCGTGGCCCCGTAACCATATTGCTTGAAAGAGGCGTCCTGATGGTTGAAACGTTTGTATTTGGTTTGAAGTTCCCAGAGGATACGTTGCCTTAATACCCCGTCTCCTTTGCCGTGTATGAACACGATCTTTTGGCCCCGGCGGAGTTTGTATTGTTCCAGTGTTTTATGGAACACGTCCATCTGGTAGTCCAGCATATCCTTGTTTTCCATGCCTGTCGTGTCGTCGAGTAGCTTGTCAATGTGCAAGTCGATCTCGATGATGTTGCTATTGGATTGTTTGGGAGTTTCCTTGTGGGACGTGTCTTCCGTTTTATGAGGCGTTTTTTGTAAAAATTGTTCCGGAATGGTTTCCAAGCCTTCTTCTTTGACGATGGATTCTTTGTCCAGCGGTCGGAGTAGCGAGGTGGAATTAAACCAGCGGGTATGTTTGTAAGCTCCCGCTTTACACAAGTTTACCGGGGTGACTTTGATTTGCGTGTCGATGGCGTTTTTCAGAACGTGAACGCCTTTCTGATAGAACACGGATTGCACGTGTATCGCTTTAATCGTGTCGATTTCTTTGAGCGAGTAATTGCCGATCAGGTATGTCGTGTTCGGGTTGCAGTTGCCTGCCGTAATCCCGGTGTACTTTTCCCCGTCATGAAACGAGATGGAATAAAGACTGGTTTGAGTGGTATCGTTCACGAAATAAATATCGAACCGACTTTCTGTCAGGTTGTTGAAATTTTCGGGGACGAACGCGATGTAAAGGGTATCGGCCGATTCCATGACCACGTTTTTCTGTCCGGATGCGGATGTGGCGGAAACCGTTTTTGTCGTGTTACTGTCGGAATGAATGACCACTAGGTTATTCACGGATGCGGGAATTTCGAACCCGTATTCGTCACAATACACGTTCACGGTGTTGTTGTCAATGATGCCGGTAACTTTACCCTCTAGCTTGTCTGATATAAACCGTACAATGTCGCCTATTCTTATATTCATGTCGTCTTCTGTTTTATTGTTAGGCAAAAATAGTGTTTTTTTCATTTGAAAATATTAATTTAGCCAGCCGATTGGTGAGTTAAAAACTAAAAGTTAAAAACTAAAAAGTGGGAAAGTAGAGACTAAATTAATGATTATTAGTTGATTCGTGGGGAATGGCAATAATAAAATGAAGTAAAAGATAATATAATGACATTACAAGAATTTCAACAATCAATTAGGGAAGGGATTCCGGCAGAATTGCCGGCTCCGAAGGCTTACGAGCCGGAGATTAACCATGCCCCTAAAAGGAAAGACATCCTGACGAAAGAAGAAAAGAAACTGGCGATACGTAACGCTTTACGTTATTTTGACCCGAAACACCATGCCGTGTTGGCCCCGGAGTTTGCCGAGGAGTTGGAGAAATACGGGCGTATTTACATGTATCGTTTCCGTCCGGATTACAAGATGTATGCTCATAATATCAATGATTATCCTCACAAGAGCCTGCAAGCGGCGGGTATCATGCTGATGATGAATAATAATTTGGATTATGCTGTGGCTCAACATCCTCACGAGTTGATTACTTACGGGGGCAACGGGGCGGTATTCCAGAACTGGGCTCAGTATCGTCTGGCAATGAAATACTTGTCGGAGATGACCGACGAGCAGACGTTGGTGTTATATTCCGGTCACCCGATGGGATTGTTCCCGTCGCATAAGGATGCACCGCGTGTCGTGGTTACGAACGGTATGGTGATTCCGAACTATTCCAAACCGGATGATTGGGAACGTTTTAACGCTTTGGGTGTTTCCCAGTACGGGCAGATGACTGCAGGCTCGTTCATGTATATCGGTCCGCAGGGAATTGTTCACGGAACCACGATTACTGTGTTGAATGCCGGGCGTAAGATTTCCAAACATGGAGAAGGATTAGCCGGAAAATTGTTTATCACCGCGGGATTAGGTGGTATGTCTGGTGCGCAGCCGAAAGCCGGGAATATTGCCGGATGTATCAGTATTACAGCCGAGATTAACCCGAAAGCCACGCATACCCGTCACTCTCAAGGATGGGTGGATGAGGTGATTGATGATTTGGATAAACTGGTGGAACGGGTGAAAGTGGCTCGTGAGAAGAAAGAGACTGTTTCCATTGCTTACCAGGGGAACGTGGTGGACGTGTGGGAACGTTTCGCGGAGGGTGATGTGCCTGTTGAACTGGGATCAGACCAGACGTCATTGCATAACCCGTGGGCTGGTGGTTACTATCCCGTGGGCGTGAGTTTCGAGGAGTCCAAGCGGATGATGGCCGAGGAGCCGGAGTTATTCAAACAAAAGGTACAAGAATCTTTGCGTCGTCACGTGGCTGCTATTAACAAGTGCGTGGCACGTTTCAATACTTATTTCTTTGATTACGGTAATGCGTTCTTGTTGGAGTCTTCCCGTGCGGGTGCTGACATCATGAAGCCGAACGGTGATTTCAAATACCCGTCATACGTGCAGGATATTATGGGACCGATGTGTTTTGACTACGGTTTTGGTCCGTTCCGTTGGGTATGTTCCAGTGGTGACCCGAAGGATTTGGCGAAGACGGATGAGATTGCAGCTCGCGTGTTAGAGGAAATCAAGACACATTCCCCGAAAGAGATCCAACAACAGATGGATGATAATATCCGTTGGATCAAGGCTGCCATGGAGAATCACTTGGTCGTTGGGTCGCAAGCCCGGATCTTGTATGCCGATGCTGAAGGTCGTATTAAGATAGCCGAGGCGTTTAACAAGGCTATTGCTACCGGGGAAATTTCTGCTCCCGTGATTTTAGGACGTGATCATCATGACGTTTCCGGTACGGATTCTCCTTATCGTGAGACTTCAAATATATATGACGGATCTCGTTTCACGGCCGATATGGCTATCCAGAACGTGATCGGGGATTCTTTCCGCGGCGCGACTTGGGTATCTATCCACAATGGTGGTGGTGTAGGTTGGGGAGAAGTTATTAACGGTGGTTTCGGGATGATGCTTGACGGTTCTGCCGATAGCGACAGACGTTTGAAGAATATGTTATTCTGGGACGTGAATAATGGAATCTCCCGTCGTAGCTGGGCTCGTAACGAGGGGGCTGTTTTTGCCATCAAACGTGCCATGGAAGCAAACCCGAATTTGAAGGTGACATTACCGAATTTTGCCGATGACCAGTTGATCGAGTCATTGTTTTAAATAAAATATTTTTGATGTGCGGGGAATACTTTTAGGAGTGTTCCCCGTTTTTTATTCCCCTTCTTCTAGGGTAACGAGTGTTACTTGCACTGTAGTTGTACCGTAGTCTCGTTAGTAAGTCAACGGGAAGTTGACGTGTCGGGGGCGTGAATGTGTGCTTGATTTTATCTTGAAATGGAATCAAGATATTAACGAGATACGCCTACGACTCCGGTGAGAGTACGGTGCAAGTTACTTGAACAGGGTCGTGAATTTCGTGGGAACGGGGGTCTCGAATTTCATTTCCTTTCCCGTGACGGGATGGATAAAAGTGAGCTTGAAAGCGTGTAGAGCCAAGCGATGCAAGGGGTTTTTCGTGGCCCCGTATTTGGGGTCTCCGGTAACGGGGTGTCCGATTTCCTGCATATGTACCCTAATTTGGTTTTTGCGTCCGGTTTCCAATTCAAGTTCCACGAGTGAGAATTGCCGGTTCGATTTTAAGGTTGTGTAGTTCGTGATGGCCAATTTCCCGTCTTGTGAAGAGGTGGAGTGGACGATCAAGGCTTTGTTCTCGCTGATGTAGGATTTCACCTGTCCTTGTTCCGGTTGCGGGCATCCCTCGATGACGGCGACATATTTCCGTTCCCGGATCATTTCGTTCCAGTTTTTTTGTAGGATTTCTTGAACTTTTTTGTTTTTGGCAAACATCATGATACCGGAGGTTTCTTTGTCTAGGCGATGCAGGATAAAGATATGGTTCCGGGGATCTTTATTTTTCACGTGGTTGTTCAGTATATAATAGGCTGTTTTGGTTTTATCCCGCTCTGTTCCCATGGAGAGTAGCCCGCTTGCCTTTTCCACGACAATCAAGTGTTCGTCCTCATGCAGGATGTTGAGCATGGGGTGATGGAAAGGTGCCGCGTTTTTGTTCATCCCGACGGTTACCGTGTCCCCGGGTTTGAGTGGCGTGTCGAATTGTGTGGTGATGCGGTTGTTCACTTGCACGAGTTTGTGGGCGAGGAATGATTTCACGGCTGTCCTGCTTTGGTCATGTAAAGCTTGTAACAGGAAAGGCATTAGCGTGTTTTCTTCTTGTACTTCGAAACTACGGCTACGCGGGGCTTTGGCACGGGATGAATTTTGGGGTCTCATGGGTTTATTTGTTTAATTGGGGACAAAGGTAATAAAAGTAAGGACGTGATTTGCGGGTTTATGCGAAAATAGACACTTGTTATTGGGGAGTGTTGCGGAATTAGAGGCGATTTATTGGAACTTGGGCTTACACTTTGCTGTAAATTAATATTTAGGAATTTATTCCAAATATTATTAACCAACAATTGATCGATTATGAGTAACAAATTATTATTACTGTTGATTTTAGGAGTCGTGTTTTTTTCCGCTTGCAGCGATGATGACAAGGACCCGAATTATGACGGGACATATAAAGATTCGGGATTGGAGTTGTCAAGGGACGGGATGGCATTGAGTGGAAAGAGTGTCGCTTTATCAGGTAACACGCTAACCTTGGGTAACGTGATTCCGGGAGAACCGGCATTGGCGATTCCCGTGACGATCACGGGAAATGTAGTGGAAGGTACGAGCAGTAATGATTTCCGGGAAGTGAAGGTTTCCGGGAAAATTGAAGAAGGAAAAATGAACCTGACTCTTGCGGTAAAGAATAAGGCCACGGATATTGAGGGAATTTGGGCGGTAGGAAATCTGGATGCAGGCATTATGGCCACACATTTTACTTTCACGACAGATAAGGAAAAGGTGAAATACGGTGAGACCGAGGTCGCTCCGGAGAACGTGATAGGGTTTGTGAATGGTATATTTGGATGGATGTTACCCACTTTTCTAAAGGATATAACATTCACGAGTGATGGCAATATCACGGCTTCTTACAATAGTGATATGAATAATCCGCAATATGCAACGTCTCCTAAAGGTATGGCCTTTTATAATTTGGTGGGAGGAAAGTTGTGTATCTCTGCAAATATTGCAGGTATCGTGGAGGATATCGGGCGTAGTACTTCTGACCCATTGACAGAGATCATGGTCGTGTTGGAACAGGGCCTTCCTTTTGAAGTCACGAAAGATACGGAAAAAGAGACAATGGATGTCTATATGACCCGGGAGACGTTATTACCATTTATGTCTTTGCTTCCTATGTTGGGAGAGGTTATGCCTGAAGAATTCCAGAGTTACGCTGGATTTATCACGGATTTGGGACCGATTATCCAAGAAGGGAAAACGGCGGAACTGGGATTGGTGTTGACGCAAAAGAAAACCGCTGAATAGTAATATTGTACAAGACGATTTAGAGAGTTATGTTGCATATGGTGATGTGACTCTCTTTTTGTGGAAAATGATTTATATGGAATATTCTTTATATAGGTAGAGTGGAGTTATTATAAATAGTTAAATAAAATGTTATGAAGAACAAGTTTTTATTATTAATGGTTTTAGGAATTGTATTTTTTGCTGGTTGTAGCGATAGTGACAACAAAGACACGCCGAAAGATTTTAACGGGATTTATTCTACAACGAGTACGGATCGGGTGTTAGATTTGAAGTATAGTAACGCTGTATTTATCGGGAAATCTGTTGATTTTAATTCTGTGGATGGAAAGAGTGCAACCTTGAAGTTGCAAGGGATTGTCCCGGGAGAGAGTGAAACCGTATTCTCTAGTGTTCCATTGGAGTCCGGCAGTTCGGTTTATACGTTCTCTGCCGAGAATAAAAATGATTCCCGAACAGTGACTTTGGAAGGTTCTATCGTGAAAGGGAAGTTGACGGTGAACGTGAACGTGAAGTTTGCCCAAAATGGGTTGATGAAGACATGGGATTTTTCATCAGTAAAAATGGCATGGACTCCTCACGATTATCCTTTGACAGAGGTCGATTTGGGATTTACTAAAATGAAGATCACTACAGGATTGCTGGCGACTATGGCTCCCACGATGTTGGCAAAAGAGCTAAAGAATTATTTACAAAACGTGACTTTCAGGGAAGATGGAAATATCGTGGCGACTTATAATACAGCTACTGTAACAGAAGAAAATCCGGAACCGGAGGCTGATTGGCAGAGTTCACCGTTGAATCTGGCACAGTATTGCGTGAAAGATGGTGTTTGCTACGTGTTTTTGAGCTTGGATATGATTATGCGACAGGTTGATATGGATCAAGAGGGACGTTCAACGGGAACGGATCCGATTCTTGGTGCTGTTGAGCAATTGTTGGCTAATGGGATTCCTGTGCATTTTGAAAAGACTGTGGGAGCGGATGGTAAAGATGCGTTGTACGTTTATTTGGATGAGGTACTGCTGAAACAATTGGGCCCTCTGTTACCGATGGTTGAGAGTTTGATCCCGGAGGATATGGCATTCGAGGCTAGTATTCTCGGGAAAACTATATCTGTTCCTATTGGACCGATTCTGGAAAATCTGCCGGGTGCGTTGGAAGTAACGACTGCTATGCAGGTAGGATTGCAATTCAAGGGAGCCGAGTAGTGTTAGGAAAAGAAATTTCTAGATATGTGAAGCATTTAAAAATTGTCCGGGTATATTTAATATGTACCCGGACAATGTGTATTAATAGGTTACTTCCAAAGATTTTACCCATAACGTGCTGTTAGGAGCTCCTTTGTAGGAATCTCCTTCTTTACTTGGGGTGCAGACAATGGCAAGCTTGTACTTTTTGTTGGCAGGGGCAAATGAACCATTTCCCGTGGGTTCGAAATTGACCGTTTTTTCTATAAAGTTGTCTTGGGACCCGCCACTGAAAGCAGCTTTTAGGATTACTTTTTGGGATTCGTTGATATTTGTTCCGTCTAGGTGATCGTTGTAAGAATCGACTTCGTATAAGTAGGCGATTAAAGAACACTCGTCTATTTTGTCCGGAATTTCTTCTGCGGTAACTGTCGTGGTGGACCCCTCTGTTTTAACTACCGTGTTGAAGTACGTTGTTCCAGGCGTGTATTTGTACGTGAATTTGAAGGCTACGGGAGCTGCTGTTCCCCGGTAGGCTTCTCCGAAGTGAGTGCTTTTCAAGGGAGCGGTGGGATCTAAATCGAATGTTCCGTTGAATAAGGTCCCGGCAGTAACTTTAGGTAGCACGACTGGCGGGAAAGGGATATAGCCACCGTACGTGTCTCTTGTTATGATTTTCGCTGCATCCCCGTCCGGTGTAACAGGATAAGGTGTTGCTGTTAAGGGATGATCGATCATCATTCCTGATAAAGGAAAGAAATCTGCAGCCATATTGGAACTGGCCATGTTCACCGGTTCTTGATACTCCTTCCCTTCTGGAGTAATCCAGCTATTCATTTTGTAGATGGATTTGAATTCCGGCATTTTCTCTAAGCGGAGAGTTTTGGTGCTGGGATAGCGCACGTCTTCGGGAGTAATGTGATATTTTACGTCGTATTTTTCTCCTTCAATTTTGGAGAAATCAATGGATTCACCTTCTTTGAGTATGGATTTCGTCCCGTCTGAATATTGAACGACAATGGAATCCAATGTGGCGCCTTTCGGGAGTTCAATCTTAGGTGTTAGCTTTAGTTGGCTGGCAGTAGCTGTTTCCCAGATTTTGAAAATGTAAATAGAGGATGTTTTTGAATTATCCGGTTGTGAGGCTACGGCATCCCCTTCAATTGTTAAGTTGATTTTAGTGTCAGCGCTTTCCGTGATCGTGTCTCCCGTAAAAGTAACATTAACAGTCAAGGGGGAGGCATCCACCACGAGATTCAGTTTCATGATGTGATCTTCGACGATAGCTCCGCGAGCAGTTAGTTTTACCCCTGTTACACCGGGAATTTCCAAGTCTGTAAGTTCCCGGTCTTTTGCCGTGAATCCGTATATTTCTCTTCTTTTTACGAAAGAGACGGTGTCTAGTTGTATAGTCCCTAGATTGATGCCTTGGAATGAGAAGTTCTCAATTCTCAAGCGGAGTTTGTTCGGGTCTTTATCTGATGGCTTGTTCACGTACACGCGTTGAGTCATGGTTATGGGGGCTAGTCCCAGATCGATGGCCATTTCTCCTTTAAACGTTTTGTTGTAGAAACTTTCCGCACTTGCTGGTTCTCCTTCAATTTCCGTGATCGAGATGTTAATTTCCATGATCTCGTCCTCAATATTAGCGTTGGCCTGAACGGTATATCCACTGACATTGTCGGTTATGGAGCCTTTTAATTGACTGTAATAAGTGCGACTGAGAGCTTCGAACGTGACATTGGGAATTTCGAATTCGGGATAGCCGGGAACTATGTTGATTAACTTGAAAGAAGTCGTGTTGTCATCTTTTTGAATAATTTGTACAGAAGTTCCTTCCGGTGCAGAGATTCCGTCAATAGTGGCTTTTAAATTTTCTCCGGAATACTGCCCGACAATTTTGTCTATCGTGGGTGGTTCTGGATCATCATCATCTTTACAACCTGTAAAAAATGCAATACTTAAAGCTAATAACAATAGTAATTTGTTTTTCATACTTCATTGAATATTAATTAGACATCTTTTTATAATCAAGTTAGACTATCAATAAACCTTCGTTTTTTGAGCCATGCAGCCTTATCATTAGCAAAAAACGTGCAAATTTAATCAAATATTACAACAGGAATTCAATTTTAACATTTATGCTGCCATATCTATTTAATTATCTGATATTTATTGATCATACTTTTTTCTACTTTATAGCGATCTAGCTATATTCCATTCCTTCAAATTGATCCTGAAAACGATTTTATGCCTGCTATCAAAAAACGAAGGTTTATTGTGTGTGTATTTTAAGGAGAGGACGGACATATCAATGTTTAATTAATATTTAATGAAGTATGAAAAACAAGTTTTTATTGTTATTAATTTTAGGTGTCGCATTTTTTGCGAGTTGTAGTGATGATGATAAGGATCCCTTTAAAAATTATTCGGCAGATTATAGTGGAGATAAATTAGCATTAAAATTGAATGGAAAAGAATTTTCCGGAACATCGGTTTCTTTTAATTCGGAAAATAAGAAAAATGCAACACTTACATTGAATAAACTGATTCCCGGAGAGCCTGCTTTAGAAGTGAAAAATTTAATTGTTGAAGAGTTGGCAGGTGATGACTACACCTTTGCAGGAGAAAATAAGAATGATGATCGGATTGTATTGGTGGAAGGGGCTGTAAAATCAGGGGTGTTGAGTCTGAATACTAGTTTTAAGGTGATTTCTAAGGTTGTTGGAGAATGGATGTTGGCAAAACCTGAGATGGATGATAGCTATAATATGGTTTCTAGTTGTATCCATTTGGAAATTGTAACAGATGTTGATTCTATTGCTTTCCCTATATGGGGAAAATTGCCTATTAATCCAAATCCAGAAATAGAAGGAGATTTGGGATTGACAACATTGTTACAAACCTTAGGTGGTGGTATATTGCCTGGACTTTTGAAAAAAATGAATTTGAAAGAAGATGGAAATCTAATAGCTTCCTATCATCAAATAACGGGTATTCAAGATTTATTTCAGCCAGATGCAACTCCATTGGTTGATTCTGAAGAGGGGTTAGTAAGATATAATGTGAAGGATGGACAAATATATATATTGGTGGATATTGAATCTTTGTTAGGGCGGAGTACTGAAAACAATCCAACATCAATGCTTATGACAATGCTTGAAACGGGTATTCCGTTGAAGGTACAGTTGGATGGAGAGAAGATGAGAGCTTATGTTGATCGGGAAATGATGCTTCCTTTTATGAGTGTCTTAGAACTTTTGTTACCTATGATAGATGATTTGGAGTTGGATCCAAATTTTGCGGCAATGGGAATTACAAATGAAAGTTTGAAACAATTAGTGAATGATATTATAAATCTGGTAACAAAAAGTAGTAAAGTTGAGTTAGGGTTGAATTTAACTTCTTTCGTTGAAGATGAGGAAACTCAGGCATCGTTAGCCCTCCCTAAAGTTATAGAGGAAACAGTTTTTCAATTGGCAAAATAATTATATTGTTATTCTGTAATTTGAAATAGAAAATATCAACGAGCTTGCCTAGATTCTGGCGGGCTCGTTTTGTTTTGGATACGCTTTCTTTGAAATTATCTATTCTTTCCTTGTAAAAAGGAAAGTTTTTCGTGAATTTGTCCTTATGAAAAGGAAAGACGTGATAAATTAAGGTGAGTTCGATATAATAAAGCATATTTGCCCCATCCGTTAGGAAAAAGATCGAGTAAAAATGGGAATATATCGGTGTTTTTTAGTTTCTTGCACGAGATGATGTGATTATTTCGAAGAGATGGATTCCGCCGTCTCGGGAGTGCCGGAATAGGTGATGTATCATCTTTCAACTTTTGGTTTTTATCTTTCCAACTACCCCCTCTAACTCCCCCTTGCACAGGGGGAGGACACGCTACATTGAAACATTGGAGTGCGTCCTCGCAACGGTTTCTTCTTTCGTGTAATGTTATGTTTCTATTATTCAGAGATATAAATTTGTTTTTATAGCGAACTCACGTTAAACTAGCTAAGTTGCAGTAATATTAAGTAAGTGCAAATTTTGTACTTACTGGTTGACTTTGTATTAGTAAAAATTGTACAAAGTATTTGGATAATCAAATTCCTTTTATACATTTGCAGAACGAAAAAGACAAAATATGAATAGTACATTACATCATATGCATCATCATTGCCATCACTGTATTCAGGTGAGATGATGCTGTTGTGCTGTAATTTGAAATAAAAAGTATAAACGAGCTCGCCTGAATTCAGGCGGGCTCGTTTTGTTTTTTTCGATACCATAGATGCCTTCCCGGATTCAGAGCGACGATAAAATCAGATAGAAATGGTGAAATTAAAAGTCGCAATTCAAAAATCAGGTCGATTGAACGAGGACACGCTCGAATTGTTGAAAGAGTGTGGGATTTGTATTAATAACGGAAAAGAGCAGTTAATGGCACAAGCCTCTAATTTCCCGTTGGAGGTGTTGTATTTACGAAATTCGGATATACCTCATTACGTGGAGGATGGAATTGTTGACGTGGCGATTATCGGGGAGAACACGGTGATCGAGAAAAGGGCAAATGTATTGAATTTGTTGGATTTAGGTTTTTCAGGTTGCCGGGTTTCTATTGCTATTCCTAAATCGGAGGAATTTACCGGGTTAGATTGGTTGCAGGGAAAACGGATTGCTACTTCCTATCCCAACACGTTGAATGATTTTCTGGTACAAAATAAGATTCAGGCAGAGACGCACGTGATCACGGGGTCGGTGGAGATCGCTCCCGGTATCGGGTTAGCTGATGCGATCTGTGACATCGTGAGTTCCGGGAGTACACTTTTTAAGAACGGGTTGACGGAGGTCTACACGTTGTTTAAGTCTACGGCTGTTTTGGTGGCTAACCCGAAGTTGGATGAAGAGAAAATGCGGTTGGTGGAACAATTGATATTCAGAATGAAGGCGGTGTTGGCTGCCAAGTGTAACAAGTATATCCTGTTGAATGCTCCCGAAGAGAAATTACAAGAGATTTGCGATATACTTCCGGGGGTGAAAAGCCCGACAATTATGCCGTTGGAAATGAAAGGATGGTTTTCTCTACATTCGGTGGTGAACGAGAATAAGTTTTGGGAGTCTATCGGGGCGTTGAAAGCGGCGGGTGCGGAAGGGATTTTGGTGGTACCCATTGAAAAGATGATAGAGTGATTGCCTGCGGCAAGTTGCAAGTTACTGGTTGACGGGTTACAGGTTTTATGAATAGATTAATTTATGATTATGAATAAGATATTATATCCAAGGAAGGAAGAGTGGATGAAAATATTGGAGCGTCCGGAGAATTGTGGAGAAGATTTGGACAAAGTGTGTAAAGCGGTGTTTGATGAGGTGAAGAGGGATGGGGACGAGGCATTGAAGAAGTACACGTGGTATTTTGATCGGGTAAAGCTAGAATGTTTTGAGGTGACGGAGGAGGAGTATCAAAAGGCAGAAAGGGAAGTGAATGCGGAATTGAAGGAGGCGATACGGGTTGCAAAAGGGAATATTGAGGAGTTTCATAAGATTCAGATTCCAGAGAAGTGTGAATACGTGAATGAACGGGGATTCCGATGCTGGCAGGAAGGTCGGGCGATAGATCGGGTGGGATTGTATGTCCCGGGCGGGAGCGCTCCCCTGTTTTCAACCGTATTGATGTTGGCGGTTCCGGCGAAGTTGGCCGGGTGCCGGGAGGTGGTGGTCTGTACGCCGCCGGGAAGGGATGGACGGGTGAATCCGGCTATTTTGTGGACGGCCCGGTTATGTGGAGTAACCCGTGTTTTTAAAGTGGGAGGGATTCAAGCGATTGCTGCATTGGCATTAGGGACGAAGAGCGTGGGGCGGGTGGATAAGATTTTTGGACCGGGAAATCGTTTCGTGACGGCGGCAAAACAATGGGTCGGGCGTTATGGTGTGGCAATAGATATGCCCGCGGGACCTTCAGAGTTGATGGTGGTGGCAGATGAATCGGCACGGGTGACATTCGTGGCGGCAGATTTGTTGTCGCAGGCGGAACACGGGCCGGATAGTCAGGTGTTTCTGGTGACTTGCGATGAGTCATTGATTGATCGTGTGGAAGAAGAGTTGAACAAACAATTGAATCGGATTCCTCGGAAGGCAATTGCAGAGGTGGCACTGAGAAATTCTAAATATATTGTTTTGCGTTCCCGGGAAGAGTGCGTGGAGCTGGTGAATTGTTATGCCCCGGAGCATTTGATGTTGTGCGTGAAGGATTATCTGGATTGGGTGCCGGAAATCCGGAATGCGGGTTCTGTCTTCTTGGGACACTATTCCCCGGAAAGTGCGGGAGATTATGCATCGGGGACGAACCACACTTTACCCACGAATGGGTATGCCCGTGCGTATAGCGGGGTGAACATGGATGCCTTTATGAAAAAGATAACTTTCCAAGAGATCATGCCGGAAGGTTTGGCTTATTTGGGAAAAACGATCGAGATCATGGCGGATAACGAGAAGTTGGAGGCACACGGGAATGCGGTAAGGGTTAGGAATGTAGAATCTAAAATTTAGAATTTAGGATGAAGGAATTTGGAGATATAGTAAGGGAGAATGTAAAGGGGTTACAGGCGTATTCCTGCGCTCGTGCGGAATTCGAGGGGACGAATGTGACATTGCTGGATGCGAACGAGAACCCGTTCGCATCGGAATATAATCGTTATCCAGATCCGTTTCAGCGGGAATTGAAACGAGAGATCGGTAGATTGAAGGGGGTGGAGGTTTCCCGGTTGGTACTGGGAAATGGGAGTGACGAGTTGATTGATATGTTGATCCGGACGGTTTGTACGCCCCGGCGGGATAATATGCTCGTTTTTTCACCGGGCTATTCGATGTACGAGGTAAGTGGACGAGTGAATGACGTGAAGGTGAGGTGTTTGGAGTTGAATGGGGAGTTCCAGCCGGAGTGGAACACGTTGTTTGATAGCGTGGATCGGTTGACGAAAATGATTTTCTTTTGTACGCCGAATAATCCGGTGGGGAACGTGATTCCTTTAGAACGTATTCGGGAAGTAGCGTCTCGTTTTGATGGAATTGTCGTGGTAGACGAGGCGTATATCGATTTTACCGATATGCCGTCGGCTGTTGTTTTGCAGGAGGATTGCCGGAATGTTGTCGTGTTGCAAACTTTGTCTAAGGCTTGGGGGCTTGCCGGGTTACGGGTAGGAATTTGTGTGGCAGACCCGGAATTGGTGATTTATTTAAACAAAGTGAAACCGCCTTATAATATTGGTTCATTGACTCAACGGCGGGCTTTGGATGTCTTGCGGAATGAGGCTGATTTTTGGGAGAAGGTGGAGGCGATCAAGCGGGAAAGAAAAAGGGTTATCGGGGTTTTGCGGGATTTATCTTGGTTGGAGGTAGTTTGTGATTCGGAGGCCAACTTCGTGTTGATTCGTTGTGAGTGTTTTCGGGAGTTGTATGAATATTTGGTGGAAGGTGGCGTTATTGTTCGGGTACGGCATATCCCGCCCCGGTTGAGTTGCGGGTTACGGATAACTATCGGGACACGGGAAGAGAATGATTTGTTGATCGAGCGATTAAAGAAATTCGGTGATTTATGAAGAAGATATTATTTATAGATCGTGACGGTACGATTATACAAGAACCACCGGTTGATTACCAAGTGGATAGTATGGAGAAACTGGCGTTTGTTCCGGGGGTTATTGGAGCCTTGCGGGAGATTGTTCGGGAGACGGATTATCGGTTGGTTATGGTGAGTAATCAGGATGGTTTGGGGACTGAACGGTTTCCGTTGGATACTTTTTTGCCACCACATGAATTTATGTTGAAGACGTTGGCGGGCGAGGGAATTGTTTTTGACGAGATACTGATAGATGGGAGTATGCCGGGGGATGGTTCTCCCCGGAGGAAACCGGGGATCGGTATGGTCGAAAAGTATTTGAATGAATTGTTGGATCGGGAGAACTCTTACGTGATTGGCGATCGGTTGACGGATATGCAGTTGGCGGCTAATATGGGGATTCGGGGGATATTGCTGGGAAAAGAGGAGATGGAGTGTTTACCTATTGTTTTAACCACGGATTCTTGGAGAAAAGTCGTGCGTTTTCTGAAACAGGGAAGTCGACAGGCGGTGCAAGTGAGGAAAACGGCAGAAACGGCGGTTCGGATTGCGTTAGATTTGAATGGAACGGGGCAGGGCGAGGTGAAGACGGGAATTGCTTTTTTTGATCACATGCTGGAACAGATTATCCGGCACGGGGAAATGGATTTGGTGGTTTCCGTGGAGGGGGATTTACAGGTGGATGAACATCACACGATCGAAGATACGGCTATCGTGTTGGGACAATGTTTCTCGGAGGCATTAGGAGGTAAGAAAGGGATCGGACGATATGGTTTTGCTTTGCCGATGGATGAGGCGAGGGCAGAGGTGTTGCTGGATTTGGGAGGGCGGAGTTGGTTGGAGTGGAATGTCGTGTTTAACCGGGAGTACGTGGGAGATTTTCCCACGGAGATGACCAAGCATTTTTTTGCTTCGTTTTGTCAAGGGGCTAAATGTAATTTGCACGTGGCTGCGAAAGGTGAGAACACGCATCACGTGATAGAAGCTATTTTTAAAGCGTTTGCCCGTAGTTTGAGGATGGCCGTCCGACAAGAGGCCGGAGGAAGGATTCCGTCGACGAAGGGGAGAATGGATTAATTTTAGATTTGGTGATTTTAGATTGAAGGGGGTGTCCCAAAAGTCATTTTATTAAAATAAACTCCTCCGTCACTTCGTGCCACCTCCTCTATAAACAGAGGAGGAGCTGGTGACTCTTCCCGAAGACAGGGAGTATTTCAACTCTCCCTCTGTTTATAGAGGGAGTACCCCGAAGGGGGGAGGGAGTTTGAAAAATGACTTTGGGAATAGCCCCGGAAGAATTGGATTATGATATTTTTTATTGAAATGAGTAAAATAGTAATTATAGAGTACGGGGCGGGAAATTTGTTTTCGGTGAGGGTTGCGATAGAGAGGTTGGGGTATGAGGTGGTTTGTAGCGCTGATCCACGGGTGGTACGGGAGGCTGATAAGGTGATTTTTCCGGGAGTAGGGCAAGCTGCCGCAGCCATGAGACAATTGAAAGAAAGCGGGATGGATCGGGTGATTCCGGAATTGAAGGTTCCCGTGTTGGGGATATGTTTGGGGATGCAGTTGATGTGTGCCTATTCGGAAGAGGGAGAGACGGAGGGTTTGGGAATATTCCCGATGCGGGTGGAAGAATTCGGGAGATGTGGTAAGGTTCCTCATATGGGATGGAATGAGATTCGGGGGTTGAAATCCGGGTTGTTTGACGGGGTCGTCGAGGGGGAGATGGTGTATTTCGTGCATTCGTATTGCGTGCCTGTTGGAGAGTATACCATTGCTACGTGTGATTATCAGGTAGCTTTTTCCGCGGCGATTCGGAAAGGGAATTTCTGGGGATGTCAGTTCCACCCGGAGAAGTCGGCTGGGGTTGGGGAAAAGATAATTGAAAACTTTTTAAAAATGTAAGAGAAATGAAGATAACGGTTATTCCGGCAATAGATGTTATAGGAGGAAAATGTGTGAGACTTACCCGGGGCAATTACGATGAGTGTAAAACGTATTATAATGATCCGGTGGAGGCAGCCCGACATTTCGAGGATATGGGAATGAGGCGTTTACACCTTGTTGATTTGGATGGGGCTAGGGAGTCCCGGGTAATTAATTGGCGGGTTCTGGAACGAATTTGTGAGGCGACTCGTTTGGAGGTTGATTTTAGCGGGGGGATCAAGAGTGACGAGGATATTTGTCGGGTGTTTGATGCGGGGGCCTCGTTTGTCTGTATCGGGAGTATGGCCCAGCAAAATAGAGAAAAGACACGGGAGTGGCTGGAAAGATATGGGACTGAACGGGTCATTATCGGGGCAGATGTAAGAGACGGGCATGTGTGTATTCAGGGGTGGAAGGTGGAGACGAAGACAACGATACACGAGTTAATAGAAACTTATTTACCCGGGTTAAAGAATGTGATGTGTACGGATATTGCCCGGGATGGTATGTTAGGGGGAGTTTCTTTGGTGCTGTATCGGGAGCTGGTGGCTCGTTATCCGGATATTACGCTTATCGCATCCGGGGGAGTAGGTTCGTTGGTGGATATTCAGGCGCTGGAGGAGGTGGGTGTTTCTGCCGTGATCGTGGGGAAGGCTTTTTATGAAAAGTTTAAAATGCAAAAGATTCCGTGATTGCCGATTCGATGATTGGATGATTAAAATCACTTAATCGAAAATCATTAAAATCACTTAATCGATAGGATCTAAAATTAATAAGTATGTTTTTAGCAAAAAGAATTATTCCATGTTTGGATGTAAAGGCGGGGAGGACGGTGAAGGGGGTGAATTTTGAGAATTTGAGGGATGCTGGGGATATTGTGGAGTTGGCTGGTCGATATTCAGATGAGGGGGCGGATGAGTTGGTGTTTTTGGACATCACGGCAAGCTCCGATCACCGGGGTACACGGTTGGAGTGGGTGGAACGGGTGGCCCGACAAGTGCGAATACCTTTTACCGTGGGTGGGGGAATTTCATCGGAGCGGGATGTTGAGGCTCTTTTGAAGAAGGGGGCAGATAAGGTGTCTGTAAATTCCAGTGTTTTGAAAGACCCGGGTTTGATAGATCGGTTGGCGGCGGCATTTGGAAAACAGTGTATTGTTGTGGCGGTGGATGCTTGTCGGGATGGTGAGAAGTGGAGAGTATACAGTCATGGGGGACGGGTGGCTACCGATCGGGAGCTTTTTGCGTGGGTAAAGGAGGCGGAAGGACGGGGAGCTGGGGAGATTTTGTTTACCTCGATGGATCATGACGGGACACATCAAGGATTTGCCTGCGAGGCAACGGGACAAGTGGCGGATTTGGTTAATATCCCGGTTATTGCATCCGGGGGGGCAGGCTGTCCGGAAGATTTCTATGAGGCTTTGACTCGGGGAAAAGCGGATGCCGTACTGGCGGCCGGAGTTTTTCATTTCGGGCAGATCCGGATTCCGGAGTTGAAATGTTTTTTGAAAGAAAAAGGTATTGTTGTTCGACAAAATATTTAATGAAATGGTAAATATTGCAGAATTAAAATTTGATGCGGCCGGGTTAATTCCGGCAATCGTGCAGGATGTAGATACACGGGTGGTGTTGATGCAAGGGTATATGAACCGGGAGTCTCTTGCCGAGACGGAGCGTTCCGGCAAGGTGTGTTTTTTTAGTCGCTCCCGGCAGCGTTTGTGGACAAAAGGAGAGGAAAGCGGACATTTTTTATTGGTGAAGGAGATTTTGGCTGATTGTGATCGGGATTCATTATTGGTGAAGGTGAACCCCGTGGGACCGACTTGCCACACGGGACAAGATACGTGCTGGGGAGAAGAAAACGTGGATCAGGATTTTTTGTTTTACTTGCAACGGTATTTAGAAAAACGAAAAGATGAGTCTCCGGAAATATCTTATACGGCTCGCCTGATCGGGAAGGGAATTAACAAGGTTGCCCAGAAGGTGGGAGAAGAGGCCGTGGAGTTGGTTATCGAGGCGAAGGATGATAACGAGGATTTATTTTTGAACGAGGCTGCCGATCTAATGTATCACTATATCGTATTGTTGATAGCGAAGGGGTACGGGTTGGAGGATGTGGTGAGGGTGCTGGAGGGAAGACATGAGAAAGATAAAAACTAAAAGATAAAAGTTAAAAGATAAAAGGAGGCTGTGATTGCTGATTTAATGATTAAGTGATTAATGAAGAGAGTGTGGTTGTGGGGGAGGAATCACTTAATCGGCAATCGTAAATCACAAAATTAATCGGGTCATGCTAGAGTTTTATACGAATTTGGAAGGAGAGGTCGAATAGTTTGTTGTCGTTGACTTGGGTTAGGGAGGAGCTGATGGTTGATTTGTCGGGATAGTAGGTGAGGCCGGCTTTTAGGTAGAGGGTGATGAGGGTGAAGGGTTTCCAGTTAAGATTAAGGTAGGAACGAAAACCCCGGTCGTACAGGGCGGGAAAGGAGTAACCGTAGAGAACGTTGTTTTCGTAGGCGTATATTCTGGTGTTGTAGCTGTCCGTGTCAAAGTAAGCGAAACGGAATTGGGCTTTTAGGTTGGTTTGGAGGGTGGAATACATAAGGTCTTGATAGAACAGGTAACCACCTTCGTGTTTTTCTTTTTTCACGTAACGTGTATAGCTGGTACGGGTTCGGGATTTTAATTGCTCGCAGATAGAATAGGTAAATTGGAACCTGTATTCTTGTTTTACACGGGAGACGGATTGGAGGTTTTCTCCGGTTTTATCGTCTTCCGGTTTCTCCTCGTGTTTGAAACGGAATGAACAATCCCAGCGAGAGCGGTTGAACGTGACATCTCCCACGATTTCTTGGCCATTACCGGGGATGGTTGCCTGATAACGGGGAGAGAAAAAGCGGAACCTATCATAATAGGCATTGATTTTCAGACTGCGAAAAGGGGTGCTTTCGAGACCTAGGTATAGTCCTTCCTCGTTTGTTGTGTTGGAGTATTCTGCAAAACCGCTGTTGTAGTGAGAGTGATAGCCTTTGTCATAGTGGCGGTAAAGGGCGCATAGGGCGAATCGGGGAATCCCACTGTAACGTAGCCCGTTGACGGTTGCCCATGTTCCGTTGTCACTACGTGCTGTTTCCCCGAATAGGTAGAAATGGTAACCTCCGGTTTTGTAGTCTACGCTTACGAGTGTACGCTGGTGGCCTGTTTCATTGTTTTGTTGGTAGGCGGCTTTGCCGATGGTTAGGGCGGGTGAAAAGTTGTAGTGTAATAATTGGACGCCGATGCGGAAATACCGATGATTGAGGTGGGTGGACAGGCCGGTGGTGAATTCTTTTAGGTTGTGTTTCTTCTCACATTCTGAAAGGTTTCGGTGATAACCTGTTTCGTAAAGGGTGGCCGTTTGTACAGTTTTTGGGGAGAGGGTGTCGAGGTCAGCGAGATTACCGTCTGTTTTTTTGTAAGATACGAAGATTTCGGTGGTAATCGTGCGTGTCGGGTGCAGGCTGACGGCCATGCCTCGCAAGTATCGGTTTTCATCGGTAGAAGTGTAGGGAGCAATACCATTTCCGGATTTCTCGTTACTAAGGGTAGATGTCGATTTCCCGGAAGAGTAACCGCTCCATGCCAGTAGTCCCTGTCCCCATTGTAATTTATAGTCCCCGACAATGATTCGGTGGATGATTTTTTCCGGGAAGTAGCATGCGTAGACGGAAAGAAAGTCAAATCCTGTTTTTTGTTTTTTCGAGAAATAATTTTCTCCCGGGTCGTTTTCTAACGTGAGGCCCCCTTGCCAGTGTTGCTGGTTTGATATTTTGTATTTTAGTAATGTACCTACGGGTGGTCCTTGAAAGCGGCTTTGCTTTTTGGCGAGATAGTCCTTTTCGTACAAAAAGGCTTTCCGGCTGTACTTTTTGTAACCGGCTTGTTTTGGGCGGGTCATTTTTAAGCGGGCGAGAATTTCTTGCGATAGGTGATAACGGGATTGCTTTTCGGGGGTGTACGTTCCGATGCGTATAAATGGTTTGATGTTGGATAAATCCTGTTGACTGATTCCGGTGACGAGTAGAAGTTCGTTCGGGTGAGTAAACGGCCCGTGTTTTTTACGGAAGTCCAGTAAATTGTCTATCTGCGCATCGGAAAGGAAAAATAACATTTTCAAGCTATCGAATCCGGCTGAATTGAGGTTTATCGGTTGTGCGGAGAGGCGGATCAGGGAGTTGATCATATCTTCGTAATAATCTTCCGATGACTCAATGTCGTTTGTTTCCAAGAGTTTTTCAATATCCGGAATGCTCTGTGAGTACACGGAGTAGGGGATAATGAAAAGTAAGATAACGACATATGTAATTTGTCGCATGGTATAAATATTCAGATTAAAATTCGTGTTGACGGGAATTTAATCATATGAGTGAACACACCTAAATAGCCGATGTTTCAAAGGTATAAAATGTTTTGGATAATCTTTCTAAAAATCTTGTTTTTTTAGAAAGTCTGCCAAGTGTAGATGTTGAATGCCTTCAATGTTACTTCCTGTGTTTAAGGGATTAAGGCTGACCACGTATTTGGGATAATTATCGGGGATTGCTAATAGATTGCCAAATTCCCGTTCTTTTGTTTTCTCGTCAACAATGAGATAAGTCGCTTGTACGTAGATTTTCTTACCTTGTTTTAAAGCTACGAAATCAATTTCAAGACCATCCTGTTGACCCACGTAGATTTCATATTGTAGGATTGAGAGATGTAAATATATGGCATTTTCGATAAGTTTATGAATATCACGTTGTAGGTCAAAGCCTATTTGACTGTTACGTAACCCGATGTCTTCGAAAAAATACTTTTCTCCAATTTCAAACTTTTTCAAGCCATTAATCTCTATTCGTCCCACTTTATGAATTAAGAAGGCGTTACTTAAAGCCTTCAGGTAATTGATAACTTGAAGTGTTGAAATATCTACCCGTTGCGATTTCAAGTATTTACTAATATTGTTCGCGGAAAAGAGATTTCCGATATTGTCGGCCGTGTATATGGCTAGTGTTTCAAGAAAATCAATATTACGAATACCTTCTCGCTTAACAACGTCTTTTAATAAAATGGTTGAATACACGTTACGCAAATATTCAAATGCCATTTCATCATTCAGTTCCAAGCGTGAAAGATAAGGCAATCCTCCGTAAGTAAGGTATTTCGTCAAACTTTGCTGGTCGTCTGGGAGCTGGTGAAAAAGTAAAAATTCCGGGTAGCTTAGACTATGGATGTGAAATTCTATATATCGGCCGGATAAATAGGTGGCTAGTTCTCCCGATAACATTTTGGCATTGCTACCCGTGCAGAAAATATCACAGGAGTCTTTGGCTTGAAGGTCACGAAGGGTATGTTCGAAATGATCAATATCCTGAATCTCGTCAATGAATAAATAGTTGGCCTTTGCCGGGTTGATTTGTGTCTTCAAATATTGGGAAAGATCTTGATCGTTATGAATCATTCGAAATTCTTCATATTCCATATTTATATATATGACGTTAGCATCCGGGTGATCGGTTTTGATTTCTTCCATGAGTTGTAGCATGATGTAACTCTTGCCTACACGCCTTTGACCGGTAAGTACTTTTATGATACCTTTTCCGATAAAAGGTTTTATCCTTTTGCTGTATAATGGACGATCAATAATCTTCATTTTATATGGTATGATTTATATGTACGGCAAATATAGGAAATTTATAAGTTATAACTTATAAAAATGGGGAATTTGTTTTGTTTGTAAGTTATGATTTATAGTTTTTGATCGAAAGATAAACTGTTTCTTGGGGGTAGTAAATAAAGAATGGGGCTGTCCAAAAAGTTATTTTATTTCAAAAACTCCTCCGTCACTTCGTGCCACCTCCTCTATAAACAGAGGAGGAGCTGGTGACTCTTCCCGAAGACCGGGAGTATTTCAACTCTCCCTCTGTTTATAGAGGGAAATCGGCGAGTAAGCGAGAACAGACAGAGAGTTTACTCGTTGTCTGTCGAGCGAGAGCCGATTCGAGACCGGTTTCCGGGCTCAATACGGCGAAGCCGGGAGGGAGTTTGAAAAATGACTTTTTGGACAGCCCCTTGTTATATTGATTCTTTCCGGGGGAGATCAGTTCGTTTTGTAATCGTATTTTACTTTTGCCAGTTCGTTGTTGGCATCGACGATTTTCTTTTTCAAAGATTCTTTGAAGTCCACGATTTTAGCTTTTAATGCATTGTCGCCAACAGCCAGAATTTGTGCAGCCAGAATACCGGCATTCATGGCCCCGTTGATGGCGGTGGTGGCAACCGGGATGCCCGGAGGCATTTGGGCGATGGCTAAAAGAGCGTCCATCCCGTCGAGAGAGGCGTTGATGGGAACACCGATCACGGGAATTGGCGTCATGGCAGCGATAACACCCGGTAGGTGTGCGGCCATTCCGGCTCCGGCGATGATAACTTCAATACCCCGTTTCTGTGCATTTTTGGCAAAAGACTCCACTTCAGCCGGAGTGCGGTGAGCGGAGAGGGCATTGATCTCGAAAGGTATGCAAAAGTCGTTTAACACTTTTGCGGCTTTTTCCATTACGGGCAGGTCTGACGTGCTACCCATGATAATACTTACTTTTGGGTCCATATTTTTACCGGATTTTAAATTCAAAGTTGTACTTTTGCGCAAAGTTAAATAAAAAAATGGATTAGAGAGACGATAGGTCTATCATTCAAAAGAGAAATATGCACAGGATGAAAAGAATCAAATTGCATGATCGGTGTTTCCGACTGATGATTGAGGCTGACGTGATCGACCGGGAAATAGAGAGGGTGGGGACTCAAATTAATCGGGAACTGGCAGGAGAACGTCCTTTGTTTCTGGGAGTGTTGAACGGGGCGTTTATGTTCGTGGCTGATTTGTTGAAACATATCACGATTGAGGGGACGGAAATCAGTTTCGTGAAGATTGCTTCTTACGCCGGATTGTCCTCGACAGGAAAGGTTCAGGACCTGATCGGGTTACGGGAAGATATTACGGGACGAACCGTAGTGATTCTGGAGGATATGATTGATTCGGGAGAGTCCATTATGCATATGAAAAAAATGTTGGAAGAGAAACATCCGAAACAAGTAAAGGTAGCTGCCTTGTTCTACAAACCGAAAGCGTTGAAGTACGACCTAACGATCGATTACAAGTGTATTGCGTTGGAGAATGATTTCGTGGTAGGGCATGGGTTGGATTATGACGGGTTAGGACGTAATTATCCTGACTTGTACGTGGTGGACGAGAGAACAAATGAAAATGGAAAATGAAAAAACAAACTCCCTCCCCCCTTGAAATACTCCCTGTCTTTGGGAAGAGTTACCAGCTCCTCCTCTGTTTATAGAGGAGGTGGCAGCGAAGCTGACGGAGGAGTTTAATTTAAAATTTAAAATTTAAAATTATAAATCTAAAATAAAAAGAATGGCATCAACGAACTTTGTCGATTACGTGAAAATATTCTGTCGTAGTGGAGCCGGGGGGCCGGGATCTATGCATCTTCATCGGGATAAACGTTCTGCCAAGGGAGGACCTGATGGTGGTAATGGTGGACGCGGAGGACACGTGATATTAAAGGGAAACCGGAATTACTGGACCTTGATTCACTTGAAATTCCAGCGCCACGTGTATGCAGAAGACGGGGAGAGCGGGAGTGGAAATTTATGCACGGGAGCTGACGGGAAAGATGTCATTATAGATGTTCCACTGGGAACTGTTGCTCGGGATGCGGATACCGGGGAAACGATTTGCGAGATCACGAAAGACGAAGAGCTTTGTGTTGCTGTCAAAGGGGGGCGTGGTGGTTTGGGTAACTGGAATTTTCGTTCAGCAACAAATCAGACGCCTCGTTACGCGCAGCCGGGAGAACCCCGGGTGGAACGGAATGTTATTCTGGAGTTAAAAGTGCTTGCCGATGTCGGATTGGTGGGTTTCCCGAACGCGGGTAAGTCAACATTGTTATCCGTTGTTTCCGCGGCAAAACCGGAGATTGCGAACTATCCGTTTACCACGTTGGTTCCGAATTTGGGAATTGTGAATTACAGGGATAACCGTTCTTTTGTGATGGCTGATATTCCCGGAATCATTGAGGGGGCGCATCTGGGAAAAGGTTTGGGACTTCGTTTCTTGCGGCATATTGAACGAAATTCTGTATTGTTGTTTATGGTTCCCTCGGATAGTGAGGATATTCACGGGGAGTATAAAATTTTGTTGAACGAGCTAAAACAGTATAATCCCGAGTTATTGGATAAAAAACGACTTCTGGCTATCAGTAAATCGGATTTTATTGATAAGGAGCTGATGGCTGAAATGGAGAAAGATTTACCGGATATTCCCTACGTGTTCATTTCTTCCGTGACGGGGAGTGGAATCATGGAATTGAAAGATATGCTGTGGAGGGTCTTGAACGAAGAGTAGCGAACGGCCTTTTCTTATTTTATATTTTTTTCAAGTAAACGGGGTAACCGAATATGTTAATCGCCGTATATTCATAAGAATTTAAATAAATGACTTATGAATTACGGAATTAGTGTATTGTTTCGATTTATTCCCTTGTTGATGGCGTTGATTTGCTTTTGCTTTGGAGGGTATATTTTTGGATTCGGGAATGATGAAGCACGGTGGGTAGCGGGGCCGGTCGTATTTTCATTAGGCGTACTTTGTATTGCGTTGTTTGCCACGGCAGCCACGATTATTCGGCAACTGATCCACACGTATAACCCTGTTGCGAAATATTTATTACCCGGTATGGGATATTTATTCGCTTTAGGAACGATGATTTGGGGTATTTATCTGTTCAGTTCTCCTGAACCGCAGAATTTATTTGTCCCGGGACACGTGATTTGTGGCGTGTCGTTGATCGCGGCTTGTATTTCAACGGCAGCAACTTCATCTACTAAATTCACACTTATTCCGGTGAATTCACACGGGACAAGCGATAAAATTAATCCTAACGGTTTCTCGGCTACGACGGAAACAGTGTTGATCGGGTTAACCGTTTTGTTTTCCACGGTAGCGTGGGTTTGGGCGATAGTATTATTGTCAGGCTCCGGGGGTGATCATTTGGTTGCCGGGAGCGTGATGGCCGGATTGGCTTGTATTTGTACGAGTTTGATCGGGCTGGTTGCAAGTATATCTCGTCAGATCAGGAATGATTATGGCGAGAAGGATCGGAAGTATTGGCCAAGACTGGTGTTTTTCATGGGGACAATCTGCATCGTGGGGGGAATTGTTGAGCTGTTGGCAGCACCTGTCCCCGTGAATACAACCGGTTTTATTCTGATCGGTTTAGGTCTTGTCTGTTTTAGTATTTCCAGTAAGATTCTGTTATTAGCCAAAGTGTGGCGTCAAGAGTTCAAGTTGGCGAATCGTATCCCGTTGATTCCCGTGATGACTGCCTTGTTGGCTCTTTTTCTGGGCGCATTCCTTTTTGAAGAATCGACGGTTGATAATGCATTTTTCGTGCCTGCCCGGGTACTGATCGGTTTGGGAGGTATTTGTTTCTCCCTGTTCTCGATTGTCAGTATTCTGGAAAGCGGGACTTCCAGTAAATAATATCCCTTTGGAGGTTTTGATTTGAGTTTATATTTCCGAGTCGCGGGAACTCTTTTGGGAGAGTTTTCGCGATTCTTTGTTTGTAATCTTTTAAAACGTGGTAGAATTCGTTATTTTCGCCTCCGAAATAAAAGAATAAAGTCATGGCTAAAAAAGAGAAGGTACAGGAGATGTTTAACGGGATCGCACCGAAGTACGATTTGTTGAATCATCTGTTGTCTATGGGTATAGATAAGAGTTGGCGTAAGAAGGCAATGAAAGTTGTCGGTGCGGGGCGAAAGGATTTGGTGTTGGATATTGCTTGCGGGACGGGAGATTTTTCGATCGAGGCGTTGAAACATGGAGTGAAACGAGTGGTCGGGGCCGACATTTCGGAAAATATGCTGGCCGTGGCACGGGAGAAAGCGAAAGCAAAGGGGTTATCTGGTCAGCTTGATTTTCAGTTTGGGGATAGCGAGAACCTCACCTTCGACTCGAATACTTTTGATGCCGTGACAGTTGCTTTTGGCGTGCGTAATTTTGAACATCTTGAATTAGGACTGACAGAAATGTGTCGGGTGCTGAAACCCGGGGGAAAGGTGGTTATTCTAGAATTTTCGACGCCTGAACATTTCCCGATGAAACAGTTGTATAATTTTTATTTTAAACATATTCTGCCTTTTGTGGGAGGAGTGATTTCCGGAAACCGGAAGGCATATGAATATTTGCCAGCCTCCGTGTTCGCGTTTCCGCAGGGGAAGGATTTTCTGGATATCATGCGGAGTGCCGGTTACTCGAATGTTTCGCAACAGCGGCTGACTTTTGGAATTGCCAGTTTGTATGTAGGAGAGAAATAAAAAGAGACGGTCCAAGAAGTCATTTTTCAAACTCCCTCCCCCCTTCGGGGTACTCCCTCTATAAACAGAGGGAGAGTTGAAATACTCCCTGTCTTCGGGAAGAGTTACCAGCTCCTCCTCTGTTTATAGAGGAGGTGGCACGAAGTGACGGAGGAGTTGTTTGAAATTAATTGACTTTTTGGACAGCCCCTCTTTATTTTACCATTCAACAGCATCGCGGTTGATCGGCATGGTCATGCATCTTGCACCACCACCTCCGCGGGGAAGTTCTGATCCCTCGATGGTGATCATGTATTTTTCGTATTTGCTCAGATCGACTTTGTTGCTGATCACGTCGTTGGCACGAATAATCTCGAAACCGGCATTATTCATGGCTTCAACGGTATAATTGTTGCGCGCGTAGCCTAACACTTTACCCGGGGCCACGCAGAAGAAGTTTGCACCACTATGCCATTGTTCTCTCTCCATATTCCAAGTTTCGTCTTCTCCACCGCAATACACGGGTTCCAAGTCCATACCCAGTTTTTTCAGGGCGTGTAACAATGTCTTTTCCCGGCGGATGCTGATTAATTTCCCGTGTTGAATCTTGATGTGAACCGTCTGGTAATTGCCCGGACTCATGATCAAGGGTTCGTAAACCATACATTTGTCCTTATCTAGGAAAGTGAACACCATATCCAAGTGAATGAAGGATTCCGGGGAATGGGGTAGTTCCTGTACAAGAATATGTTGTACCTTGTCTTCGTTTCGGTTGATAAAGTTATACATCAAGGCGTCGATAGCGCGAGTTGACGTGCGCATACCGTTACCGATAACCAATATATCATCCCGTGCAATCTGTACGTCACCGCCTTCGATGGTTAATTTACGAAGGGGATCAGATTCTGTGTTCAAACTTAACGTCTTGGTGTTAAATCCGGGCGTGAAGTCAAAAATAGATTGCATGATGATTGCCTCGCGATCACGAACAGCGTTAGCCATCCTACCAATAAGTACTTCGTTGTACATACTCATGGAGGCATCGCGGGTGAAGAAGAAATTATGTAACGGGCGCAAGTCGTACCAATCTTTATTCAAGAATTTGGTCAACGTGTCGCGTTTCATTTCAACCCCTTCGATCAGCAAACGGGCCAAATCTTCGGCATTTTCATCCAACAATTGATCTTTAATTGATCCTTTGGGGGTTGTTTCAGCAATAAAAGGCTCTATCTTTTCGATGCGGTTCAACACTTCCAGTTTGATGGCATCGTCTTTTAAAATGTTTGTCAGGAGGTCTTTGACCTGGTAGGTTTTCGTGATTTTACCTAAAACCTCACTGAGTTGCTTGTATTCTTTTCGTGCGATTGATAAATTTAGAATATCGCTATAGAGCGCCCTCTCAGCGTTCTCGGGAGTCATGTTTTCTACCTCCTCGCCTGGTGTATGGAGTATCACTCCATTCAGTTTTCCGATTTCGGATTGAACATTTACCTCTACAATCTTAGACATATATGTGTTTTTTTGATTACGTGGCAAAATTACGATATAAAGGTTGATAAACCTTATAAATCACCACTATAATTATGCAAAAGGTAAAAATAAATATGCACTATTTAAAAGGAGAAAGGGATACGTCACGTACCCCTTTCAATATCTCGAAGAGTTGTCCGGCCTCTCCGAGCTGGTTGCATCTTAAATATTTTGAGTATACAATTCAACGTTTTCCATCACTTTTGAAATAGCCTGTATACATTAGTTCCAATAGAGGAATATCTCACCTAAATATTCTTTGCAAAATTATAATATAAAATTGATAATAACAAATAAACGTCAACATAATTGTCGGTTGATAGGGAGTATTGGTGTAATGCTTTGTTTTGTATTTGTAATATTGAAAGCCACCCCAAGATAACTCGGGATGGCTTTTGATAACCCAAACGGAATTTTGCAAATGATGGGTTATTTTTTATGTATTAATTTTAGAATCTAAATCCAATTTTCAACATCGGGTTAGATAGAAAATCAAATCCGTGAGTGTCTGATGATAGGAGTTTCAACCCGACTTGTGGTCGGATATTATATACCGTGTAGTCATAGGCAATCGGTCGAATTTCGATAGAAATAAAAAGTGCTTTGGAGACGAAATAATCGAATCCGGTGACACCGGCAACCCGGTATCCGAAAGCTTCTCCAATAGATTTTCCTAGATAGGATTCGTCATCCGCTTTTGCTTCTTGTTTCCCGTAAGAGAATCCAAATTCCCCTCCATAACGGAAAAATAGTTTGTCATATTTGGTTTTCACGAATCTTTCCGCTCCGAGGACAATGGAATACTTTATCTTATCTTTTGATGTTACGAAATTGTAATCTGGAATGTCTCCGGTCTCGAATTTTTCGTCAGTGCTGTTGCCGGGTAAAGCTTTGTACTCGGGGTTGTGCTTGAACGAGAATCCTCCCATCGCTTTTAGTGCCCATTTTTTAGCGAACATCCATCTGAATTCGAAATTCAGCGACAACTGTTTATCGAACCAGCTGGTTTGAGGGGCGGAGATATTGTAGGTGCTCAAATCCGGGGCCGGGGCTTCCATGCCGACAAACGAGCCTACGCCTAAATTTAAAGAGACGGATTTGTCCCCTTTCTTTGGTGTAAAATCATCTTTTGTTTGTGCGTTGGCAAGCAGTACCGATCCTGTCATGATGATAGCAATTGTCAATACTCTTTTTAGCATATATAATTGGTTTAAAATATGGGGCTGAGGTCAGCCCCATATGATTTAATTTTTCTTATTCAGCAAGTGCATCTTCTGCAGCATCAATAGCTGCTTGTAAACGATCTACATTAGCTTGATATTCGGTGATCTCTTCTTTGAGAGTGGTAATTTCTCTTTCGAGTTGCTCAATTTGCCTAGTTATATAATCCTGTCCAGCTCCATTGATCAATTCTTCTTTCTCTTGATCCGTTTCGGCGGCTTGGAATTCTTTTAATAATTCTGTTTCTTCAGCAAGTTGTATTTTGAGGTCTTCGATCTTCGTGTTGAGAGTTTCAATCGTTTCTTGTTTGTACGTTTCATAAGTAGTGAAGTCGTTGAACTCGTCACCTTTAATATATTTATTATATGCAGGGATTAAGGTACCGTCAATATAATTTTCTCTTTCTACAAAAGGAGCTTTTTCGTCCGCTTTTTTCGTGTAAGCTGAATTTTTTTCAGCTTCCTTTGCAGCATTCCATGCTTGTAATGCATCCTCTTGAGCTGTTTCTGCCTCGTCCATCATTTTTTGAGCCTCGTCCATGGCAACTTTTAAGTCATCTATGGTTGCTTTAGCTTTATTGATGATCTCGTCGAATTCTTCTTTGTTGGCTTGTGCGGTTTCAAGAGCTGCTTTTGCATTAGCAATGGCAACGATGTACTCTCCGTTATTCAACTCGGAGGTCTTGCTCACTAGCTCATCATATTTAGTTTCTAGTTCAATTACTTTATCTTTGGCAGCTTGATAATCCGTTTCGTTATCAGCAAGTTCTTCTGTAAGATCGGCAATAGCTTCCGTTGCTTTTTTCAATTCAGCCTCGTTGGCTTCGTATGCTTTTTTAGCGGCATCGTATGCCTTTTCTGCTTCTGCTTGATGACCTTTAGCTAAGTCGAGTTGAATTTGAATATCAGCCTTTTTTGAAGGGTCTGTTTCTGCTTTTAGTGCGGCTTCTAATTCTTTCACTTTAGCAACCCACGCATCGTTTTCTGCTTTCGTTTTGTCGTTCTTGTCCTTTAAAGTTGCTTGGTCAGCTTGACAAGTTTGTTGAGCTTTTTGAGCTGCAGCCAATTGTTTTTCCAAATCTTTTTTAGTTGATTCAAGAGGTGCTAAGGCTGCTTTTGCTGTAGGAATTTTATTGTCATTCAAATCTTTAAGATTCGTTTTTGCTTCTGTCAATTGTTTCTCTGCTGTTGCAATTCCTTTTTCTGCCGTGGTGATAGCTTCTGTTAAATCTTCTTTAGCAGCGTTGATTTCAGTTTCGATACCTTGTTCGAATTCCGGGAATGCGTAATGAACTCCTCCAACGGAGAAACCGTTGATAACAGTGGCTTTTGCACTATTGTTACCGTTTAATGCGGTATTATATTCATTTTCAGCTTTTGTGAATGCAGTTTGGGCCATATTAAATGCCGTTACAGCGGTCGTGTAATTGTCATTGGCAACTTTCGTTGCTAAGATAAGGTCTTGTTGATCTTTCTCTAATTCAATGAGTTCTTTGTTAATAGTAGCGATCTTGGCAGCAATTTCTTCTTTTTCTTTTTTCAGTTCGTTGATTTTAGCAGCAGCTTTTTCGGCAGTAAGGTTTTCAGTAGAAGTCATGAATTCCTTTAATTCATTTTCTTTCTCTGCTAATTCAACTTGGTAGTTTGCTATATTAGTTTGATAAGTTTTGATGTGGTCATCAAAACTGGCAAGAAGTTGTTTGTTCAAACTGGTAATGCTGGTTTGATTTTGACTAACTTGATTTTCAGTGTTCCGCAGAGTTTTTAAAGCAGAAACATAATCAGCATACAAACTTTGTAGTTCTTTGTTGATTTTACCGGCTACAATGGCCTCGTTTAATCGATTAATGAATTCTTGTTGTTTGGCAGCTTCTTTGGCTTGGGCTGTTTGATATGCCAATTCATTCAACTTTTGTTGATATTCATATTCGATACGAATTTTTTCAGCTTCTTGTTTTATTTTTTCAGCTTGTGCGCGTAATTCATCCGCTTCGGCTTCTGTTTTTGCAGCTTGTGCTTCAGCAAGTAAACGTTCTATTTCAATGCGAGCAGCTTCGTTCTTTGCTTCACTCTCAGCTTTTAATTTTTCTGTTTCTGCGAGAATCTTTTGTGCCTCTCCTTGTGCTTGCAGCATTTCGGCTTGTGCCTTCAGCCATTCCGTTTTTGCGGTACGGATTTGTTCAACTGTAGCAGATTCTTTGTCATCCACGCAGGATGACAATAAGGCGACAGTTATCAACACAAATAATAAACTTATTTTTCTCATAACACCTTGTTTTTTAATTAAACATTTAATAATTCAATAATTTATTTAATACATTTACAAACGCCTTGTTGTATTCAATTGACAAAAGTATGGTATAAAATTTACATGTGCAAATAATATTCAACATTTTTGTGGTTATATATTACGTTTATTAAAACTTTTCTCGTGATAATTCTCGTAATTTTGAACTATGAAATTGGATATAGGAGAGATTATAAGGCAAGAGTTCGAGAAAAGTGGTTTGAGTGCCAGCCAGTTCGCTCGTATGATTAACAAAGAAAGGACGTTGGTATATCATCTTTTCAAGCGTCAATCTATTGATACAGATTTGTTGTATCAGATTTGCATGGTATTGAATGTGGACTTGTTTAGTCTGTTCTCGGAGAAGTTGAGACAAGAAAATAATATTATTGGGGCATGTCATTCCCAAAAAGCAGAGAGTGAATCGTCCAAACGGAAGATTATGCTGGAGATAGAATTGGATGATGAAGAGTATCAAAAAATGATCCAAAAAGCATTGAACATATAGCCCTTCAATTATTCTTAATTCCGGATTATTTTAACACGAATTCGATACAAGCAATTGTTTCCACGCTCATAGGGAGTCGGGGAAATATTGATTTGTCCCAGTAAAGTGGGCATTCAAATGAAATTTCTATCTGATGGGGTTATTATCCTGTTTTCAAATTGTTATGATAGACTTATCCGGATGTTAATAATTACTATTGTAATCTAATATATTGCTATTTTGATAGGAGCGGAATAGGGGAGGAATGGGAGCGGAGTGGGAGCGGCTCACAATATGATAACAAGATAATCCTGTTTTGGTAACGTTATTTTACATTATTTTGCATTAAGTTGTTGTAGAACACCCCTAAATCCGTGAGTGTTGAAACACGAATTTAGGGTATTCTTGAACAATTCTCGTTTTGTTGGTTGCCCTCGTTTTCGAGAATATCAAGGATGCGGATTTATCCGGAATATAACCGCGTGTGGTTTATATATCCAGTTTCACCACGGTAATTCCCGAGCCTCCCATTTGTACGTGTTCATCCCCGCATGATCCCACGATCGGATTGGTCTTTAAAAAATCCCGTATGATTTGCCGGAGGGCTCCTGTACCTGTTCCATGCAAGATGCGTAGGTCTTTCATGTTTAGCATAACGGCATTGTCAATGAATTCCGATACTTTCATGAGCGCCTCGTCTCCCCGTAGTCCTCGTACGTCGATCTCCGGTTTGAAATCCATGCGTTTCTGGCTGATGTTTTCCAGATAATTGGAAGAGGGGCGTGGCGTCCTGTTTTGCGTGATTTTCTTGGCTGCACTGTTCGATATTTTCGAGAGACGTTCCACTTTCACGGTAGTCATGAGACCGCCGAGAGCGATAACTGCGTTTTTCTCGTTAATTTCGATAATTTCACCCACGGCTTTATTATCCAGTTGCACGAGATCTCCTTTGCTGAAAGTCGGCGCCTGTTGCTGTTGATCGGTCTCTTCCGACGTGGAGGTTTGGGGGCGTTTCCCTTTTTCCTTTTGTTTCTTTTCCCGGTTTTTCAATTTCTCGATTTTTCTCTTCAGGCGTTCTTCCTCTTCTTCTTCGCTGAACAGTAATCGTTGTTTTTCTTCTTCAAATGTTTGTCGGGCCAGTCGGGTTTGTTCCTTTTCGGCTTGACTTTCTTTGATTTGCCGGATGGTATTTTCTATCGTTTTGTTAGCCCCGGAGATGAGTTCTTTGGCTTTCTCTTGGGCTTCTTGGATAATTGTTTTCCTGAGTTTGGAGGCATCGTCCAGTTCTTTCTTGTAACGTTCTAGCACTTCTTCCAAGCGTTTTTCATTTTCATGAATGCGTTTCCGTTTTTCTTCCCAATAGCGTTTATCCCGTAAGATTTCTTTCAAATGCTTGTCGAAATTTACCCGGTCTTCACCGATCTTGCTGGCGGCATCGTCCAAAATCTCTTTGGGTAACCCGATTTTCTTGGCGATTTCGAATGCAAAAGACGAACCCGGTTTTCCGATTTCCAGTTGGAAAACCGGCAACATCCGATGGCTGTCATAGAGCATGGCCCCGTTTGCAATTCCGGAAGCTGAAGAGGCAAAATGTTTTAAATTGGTGTAGTGTGTCGTGATGACACCTCTCGTTTGGTTATTATTTAAAGCATTTAAAATGGCTTCAGCTATCGCTCCGCCTAGCATGGGTTCGGTTCCCGTACCGAACTCGTCGATCAGGATAAGCGTATCCCGCGAGGCGTAACGGATGAAATTCTTCATGTTTACGAGATGCGAGCTGTATGTACTCAAATCATTTTCAAGAGACTGTTCGTCTCCCATGTCAATGAGTATTTTGTGGAATATCCCGAATTTACTGGATTCTTCCACGGGTACGGGTACACCGCATTGGAACATATATTGTAATAAACCGGCTGTTTGCAGGCAGACGGATTTACCACCCGCGTTAGGACCGGAAATCAGGATGATTCGCTGATCTTCATTTATTTCAATATCCAAGGGAACAACCTCTTTCCCGTTTGCTTTCAAGCTTAGGTAGAGTAGGGGATGCTTTGCCCTGTACCATAGCATGGAAGGGGTGTCTTCAAAAAGGGGGACGATGGCATTCACCCGGATGGCAAAGAGTGCTTTTGCTCGCACGAAATCCACGAATGCCATGAAATCATAGGCCGGGATCAAGTCATATATATAAGGACGCAAGTCGTCGGCAAATTGCCGGAGAATACGAGTGATTTCCCGTTTTTCTTCCAGTTGCAGTTCCCGGATTTCATTGTTCGTCTCGATGATTTCCGCGGGTTCGATATAAGAGGTTTTCCCGGTGGTGGATTCATCATGCACGATACCATTTAATTTCCGTTTGAAGGCGGCAGGCACGGGGATCACCATTCTACCGTCCCGAATAGCAATGTTGCTGTCCTTGTCGGTCCATCCTTCCTCCTGTGCTTTCTGTAACAGGGATTGCATACGTCGGGAGATTCCGGATTGCTTTTTAGCAATGCTATGACGTATGTTGCCTAAAGCGGGTGAGGCGGTATCCTTGATTGTCCCGAATTTTGAAACGATCGAGTCCAGACGTTGCAGGATATAGGGGAATACCCGTACGTCTCCGGCCCGGGCTACCAGATGAGGGTAAACTTCTTGTTTGGTGTTGAAGAACCGCATGATGGCGTTCAGCGACTCCAGTGAATTTTTTAAAACAACTAGCTCGTTTACTTCCAGAAACAATCCCTCTACTTTTATACGCAACAAGAAGGGACGGGCATCATGGTAATAGGAAACCGGGAAATTCTCTTCCTCTTGACAGATCCGCATGAATTCGGAGGTTTCGGCCAAAGAGGTTTCGATCCATCCGGCATCGGTGGAGAACTTGATGCCGCTGACCAGTTCCCGGCCCATGTCACTCAGGCAGTTATTGCTGATAAGTTGTCTTATTTTGTCGAATTTTATTTTAGATTCAAAATTTTCGGGATAAATCATATTGAATTGAAAATTGAAAGTACAAAATTGAAAATTACTTGTTCGAGATCATGAACTTGTGTGTCGTTCCCTGATCTGTTTTGATGAGGACGTAATCATCCGGCTTGATCTTGTCCGCGTGTTTCGGGAGATACCGAATGATGAGATTACCCATCATTTCCTTGCCCAACGTGAGAGGGGTACAGTCCACTTCCAGGTAGTCGGGTTTGAAAATCGACAGGATCGATATGTTCTTTTTACCCGTGTTGATCATGTTTATGATCTGGTGTTTTGTCTCTGCCTGTTTTAAGCGGATCGTGTCCGTGGTGAAACGTAAGTTACCCACCACGATGGGGTAGGTTGTCGGGATGTCAACCGATTTCGTGATGACTTCTCCTTCTAAACGCAATACGATGTTCGGGGGAGTGGCGTTCGTGTACACGATAATCTTTTTCGAGAACACGCCGGGGCGGTCTTTCGGGTTGAACGTGACGGTGACCACGCTACTGTCTCCGGGAGGAATGGGCTTCCTGTTCCATTTGGGAGTAGTGCAACCACACGTGGTTTCGATAAATTTTATCAACAGGGGAGCTTTCCCTTTGTTTGTAAATTTAAATTCGTGAGTTACTTTTCCCCCGTTTTCCTGCACGAGTCCCATGTTGAACGTGGTCTTTTCAAACGCGATCTTGGCTCGTTGAGCGAATGATAGCGTGGGGATGAAAAGTAATATTACATATATAAATATCTTCATCTGTATTTCTTTTTGTTTGTGGAAAATTGGAATACAAAAATACAAAAAGGGTTGGAAAAGATTGGTTTATGTCGGAATAAAACGTATCTTTGCGGCGTTAAAATTAATATTAAATCTAAAAGACTGTACATCATGTATTTGACATCAGAAAAAAAAGAAGAACTTTTTTCACAGTACGGGAAGTCTAATAAAGATACCGGCTCTGTTGAGTCACAAGTAGCTTTATTTTCCTACCGTATCGCTCATTTAACTGAGCATTTAAAGAAAAACCACAAAGATTTCGCTACTCAAAGATCTTTGATTAAATTGGTTGGAAAACGTAGAGCGTTGCTTGATTACATGAAGAAGAGAGATATCGATAGATATCGTGCTATCGTTAAAGCATTGAATTTACGTAAATAATTACATAAAAACGACCCGGGTCGTCCGGGTCGTTTTACTTTTAATCCTCCCCTCCTCCTCCTTTTATCTAAAAAGAATTCCGTTAAAATGTTTAGTATTTTAACAGTTTTATTATTTCTATGAACATTATTGAAAAAAGCATTACCCTGAAAGATGGTCGGGTAATAACATTGGAAACCGGAAAGTTAGCCAAGCAAGCGGACGGTGCTGTCATGCTGAAAATGGGCAACACGATGTTGTTGGCTACGGTTTGTTCCGCACAAGAGGCAGGTCCGGACGTGGATTTCATGCCTTTGTCGGTAGATTATAAAGAAAAATTTTCAGCGGTAGGACGTTTCCCCGGTGGTTTCACCCGTAGAGAGGGAAGAGCTTCCGATTACGAGATTTTGGTATCCCGTCTGATTGACCGGGCTCTGAGACCTTTGTTCCCGGATGATTATCATGCGGAAACTTTCGTGCAGGTAACGTTGTACTCGGCTGATGAAGAGTCTATGCCGGATTGTTTGGCCGGATTGGCTGCCTCTGCAGCTATTGCCGTGAGTGATATTCCTTTCCACGGTCCTATTTCCGAGGTACGTGTAGCTCGTGTAAACGGGGAGTTGATGATAAACCCGACGAAGAGCGAGTTGGCAACTGCCGATTTGGATATTATGGTTGCTGCAACCTACGAGAATATCATGATGGTTGAGGGAGAGATGAACGAGGTTTCCGAGAAAGAAATGCTCGACGCTATTAAATTTGCTCATGAAGCTATTAAAGATCATTGTTTGGTTCAAATGGAATTGGCAAAAGCCGTGAATAAAGAAAAACGGGCTTATTGTCATGAAGTGAATGATGAAGAGTTGCGTAAAGACATCTGGGCTAAATGCTACGATAAAGCGTATGCCGTTGCCCGTCAATGTAATGCCGACAAGCATTTACGTGAAAAGTTATTTACCGAGGTGAAAGAAGAGTATCTGGAATCACTTCCGGAAGAAGAGAGGGAGGCGAAGAAGAATATGGTTTCCCGTTATTATCATGACGTGGAGAAAGAGGCTGTACGGAGAATGATTTTGGATGAGGGGTTACGTCTGGATGGACGTACGACCGAACAGATTCGCCCGATTTGGTGTGAGGCCGGACCTCTTCCGGGACCTCATGGTTCTTCTATCTTTACCCGCGGTGAAACGCAGTCTTTGTCCACGGTAACTTTAGGAACCAAGCTGGATGAAAAGATTATAGATGAGGCTACTGAACAAGGAAAAGAAAAATTCTTGTTGCACTATAACTTCCCGCCGTTCTCAACAGGAGAGGCGAAAGCTAGTCGTGGTGTGGGGCGTCGTGAAGTGGGACATGGTAATTTGGCTCATCGTGCGTTGAAACGTATGTTGCCGGACAACTATCCTTACACGGTACGTGTTGTTTCTGATATTTTGGAATCTAACGGTTCATCTTCCATGGCAACGGTATGCGCCGGAACTTTGGCATTGATGGATGCCGGTATTCCGATCAAGAAACCGGTAACGGGTATCGCTATGGGATTGATCACCGATAACGAGAAATATGCCGTGTTGTCTGACATCTTGGGTGACGAGGATCACTTGGGAGATATGGACTTCAAGGTAACCGGAACGGTAGACGGTATCACCGCCACCCAGATGGATATTAAAGTAGACGGTCTTCCTTACGAGATTCTGGAGAAAGCTCTGGATCAAGCCCGGAGAGGTCGTTTACACATCATGAATATTATTAAGGAAACCTTACCTGAACCTCGTCCTGACTTGAAACCGCACGCGCCGCGTATGGTTACGCTTACGGTGGATAAGGATCAGATCGGAGCGATCATTGGCCCCGGAGGAAAGATTATTCAGGATATTCAGGAGAAATCCGGAGCGGTTATCGTTATTGAAGAAGTGGGTAATCAGGGTATCGTGGATATTGCTGCCACCAATGCAGAATCTATCGAGATTGCCGTTGCCCGCATCAAGGCTATTGCCTGCAAACCTGAAGTCGGAGAGATTTACGAGGGAGTTGTAAAGACAATCACCGCTTTCGGTGCTTTCGTGGAGTTCTTGCCGGGTAAAGACGGTTTGTTGCACGTGTCCGAGATCGATCACAAACGGGTAGAGAAAGTGGAGGATGTATTGAAAGAGGGAGATCGGGTACGTGTGAAATTGATCGATATTGATCCGAAAACCGGAAAATTCAAACTTTCCCGTAAGGTGTTGTTGCCTAAACCGGAAGGTATGGAGCAAAACGATCGTCAAAATCGTGGTGAACGTCAAGATAGAGGCGAACGTCAAGATCGCGGACCTAGACAAGATCGGGGAGATCGTCCCCATCGCGACAGAGGTCCTAGACCGGAAAGAAAAGAAAATCAAGAATAGAGTAAAAGAGGGCAATGCCCTCTTTTTTTATCGATAAATATCGACTTTTTCATTATCTTTGTGCAAACGAAATGGTTTAAAACATGGAAAACAGATTAAATGTAGGAATCACGCACGGGGATGTAAACGGAATATCTTATGAGTTGATCATAAAATTGTTGGCAGAGAATCGGATTTGTGAGTTGTGTGTTCCTATCCTATACGGGTCGCCTAAAGTGGCCGCCTACTACCGGAAGGTATTAAATATTGAGAACTTCAGTTTAAACACGATTCGGGAGCCGGGTGAGGCCAACGGGAAACGATCCAATATCATCAATTGCGTGGATGATAACGTGAAGGTTGATCTTGGAAAAGAGACTCCCGAATCGGATCAGGCTACTATGGTTGCTTTGAAATATGCCTTGGATCAATTGGATCGGGACGAGATTGATGTGTTGACGCTGGCTCCTCAGGGACCGAATGCGTTCTTCACGGAAGAGGCCGGGTCTTTGGTGGAATATTTGGGTAAGCGTTATAATACCACGGATATTATGTCCATCTTGGTGAGCGAAAAGATAAAGATGGGTTTCGTGACCGAACAGGTTAAATTACGAGATGTGCCACATCAGGTTACACAAAAGAATATCTTCAAGAAATTAACCTTGCTGGATGATACTTTGCGTCAGGATTTTACTATTTTGAAACCAAAGATTGCTGTTCTGGGGCTAAACCCACAGGTAAATTGCGGTCAGAATGGAGATGAAGAAGTGAATGTTATTATTCCGGCGATTGAGCGAGCTAGAGAAGAGGGAATTATGGCCATTGGCCCATTCTCTGCCGAACGTTTCTTCTCGGAGAGAATGTACGAGAAATTTGACGCTGTTCTCGCCATGTATTACGATCAGGGGGTTGTGGCATTTAAGTCCGTGGACGAAGAAAGTGCCGCTTGTTATATTGCCGGGTTACCCGTGATTTGTTCGATGTCTTTAACAGATCCTCATTATGATATTGTAGGTCAGAATCTGGGTGATGAACAAGGACTTCGTAATGCTCTTTATTTGGCGATGGATGTTTGCGTGCATCGGGAACAAAATATCGAGTTACAGAAAAACCCGCTTCCACATTATGACATTGCCACAAATAGTAATGAGAGCGATTTGAACGTGGAACAGATTGAGGGAGTAAGAGCGGAACTTGAAGATTAAGTTTTTCTTTAGTCGAGAAATAAAAACGGGATTCACTATTTTTATGTGAATCCCGTTTTTATTTTAGGCTTCTGCAACCAGTTCTGCAATATCTTTTACCGGGATTTCCGGTGAGGTTTTACCCAATGTTTTTTTGCATAGGGGACAAGCCGTGACAATAACGTCCGGCTGGTACGCCGCGTATGCTTTCACGGTATCACTACTAATTTTCGTTTTTTGCGTGGAATCAATGGCCGTATTGGCCAAGCTACCCCCGCAACAGAGTGATTTCTTCCCGTCATAGGCTGTCGAGATTTTCTGGCTTACTTGTTTCAATACGCTTTCGGGGGCGTCAACGACACCGCAGCCTCTTCCCAGTTCACACGGGTTATGGAACACGGTCTTCAGATCAAGGGCGTTGACCTTTAATTGCCCTTCCTGAATCAGCATGTCGATATATTCCGTGTGGTGCATGACTTTTATATTCAACAGGTAATCCTCCTTGAAAGTTTTGTAACAGATCGGGCAGGAGGTAACCAATATATCAGCCTGTGAGGCATCAATCATTTGTAGGTTTTTATCCATGACCACTTGCGCCGCTTTCCAGTTCCCGGAAAGAGCTAACGGACGCCCGCAACAAACTCCGGCTTGTTCATCAATGAACGTGTAGTCCGCTTTTGCCTTTTCGAAAATCTGTTGCATGGATTTTATAATGCCCGGGGTAAGATGACTCATACATCCGGCAAAGTAAGCGACTTTAGCGGGTTTCACTTCCGGTTTGGGTACGTAGGCATACGTCTCCTTTGTAACTCTTAATATATCCGGTCTTTTGCTTTGTCGGATGGCATTCAGGTTAATGCCCACGGGACATGAATTCTCGCAACGTCCGCACATCAGGCAGTCTTCCGCTTGTTGGGCATATTCCTCTCGATTACGCAGGCGACGGAGAAAATAGACGGGTTGCGTGTCATTTATATTACAGGACGTGTTTAATTGACAAGTGTTGATACATATTCCGCAACGGGAACAGGAATTGACCTGTATTTCACTGAATCCGTTATATTCTTTACCTTGTTTTACTCCCCAGTTTTTTAGGAAGATATAGACCATTTCAGTCGGGATATGCATATACCGGGAAAATGGTAATAGTAGGAAGAATAGTCCAAGCAAGGAGGAGTAAAGCCACCAAGCAGGATAAGATAAGCTTTCCAAGGGTAGAAATTCGCTGAAAAAGTCTCCCGCGTTGTGCGTGAGGAAACTACCGCCTCCGTTCAGACCGCTAGTGAAACTTTCTGCTAGGAAACGTACCGGGAAAATAAGCCAAAGTACGGTTAATATAAGCAAATCGTAAGTCCGTTGTTTCGTGGTTTTCTTCATACCGAAAATGCGGGAACAGAAACGTTTGGTGACAGCCAGTAAGATTCCGATTAATAGGAACGTCAGTATCAAGTCCATCAAGAACGCGAAAAATTCGCTATATGGAAAGGTCTCTTTTGCCGGATGGAAATAACGGAAAAAGATAGCAAAATAAGGTGGGTTGAAAGCACTGGTATGGTAAACCATGGATTCGATTTTCCCGACAACGATCAACAAGAACCATCCGAAAGCAAAGGTCATGTGCATGTATCCCAGCATCGGGTTCGTCTTGAATATATTATGATGCAACAAGCTTTCCCGGAAGATTTCCCAACCGGAATGAATGGTCTTGAAACTGAACAAGCCTTTGCGGATTTTTTTACGTTCTTCTTTCGGAAAGCTTTTGATCCACTTGTAGTATTTCACGCACAAGTATCCCAGTAGCACGACCAGCCCGATCGTGAACGGCAGGACAAAGTGATCGTAATATATTTTGTTCGTGTATTCGTATTGCTGCATAATAATTGGTTTCAGCTTTTCAATTTTGTTTTTATATAGTTGAGCATTTCTAAAATCATCTTTCGGGTTTCCACGCCTCTTGGGCAGACCAGCATGCATTTTCCGCACAACATACATTTCTGTAATTGCTCTTTCGCCTCTTTATTTTCGCCTCGCTTCATGAGCATCTGTATCTTCCGGATGTTAAAGTCCGTGAGATTCCCTGCCGTGCATCCCGCCGTGCATCCGCCACAGCCAATACACAACTTACTACTGGGAACCACATGTGCGATATGTTCCGTCATGGATTTGTCGTTCGTATCATAATTGATACTCCGTGTTTCCGATATGCTATAACCCCAAAAATTGATCATCTCTTAATTTTAAATCCTATTAATTTCTTGATTTAGTGATTTCCGATTCATTGATTTTTCCCCTCTATCCAACGCTCTTTTTAATCACTGAATCATGGAATCGACAATCACAAAATCTTTTTAAGTTTCACGTATTCTATAATGTTCATGGTTGCCGAACGGGCATCGGCCAGCGTGTCGGTTAGGTTCATCGGGGCACTTCCGCATCCGGCCACGAAAACACCTTCGACATTCGTGTTGTTGTTGCGATAGTGCGGGTCCTGGGATTTGATGAAACCATTGGGAGCCAAGTTCAAGCCTAGTGTGTCTGCCATCTGGCGACTGCCTTCCGAGGATTCCATACCGACCAACAGGATCATCATATCGAGTGTCATACGCAAGGGTTTCCCGACAAGCGTGTCTTCCACCTTGATCTGTAATTGCTTGTTCATGTTTTCTGCGGCCTCGGACAATCTGCCTCGTACGAATTTGATATTGTATTTTTCCTGTGCGTCCCGGTACATCTCCTCGTAGCCCGGTCCGAACATACGCATATCCATGTAGAAACAGAAGATTTCCGTGTCGGGTAATAGTTCCCGAAGTTCAATGGCTTGCTTTACCCCGGTGATACAACAGAGTTTGGAGCAATGGTAGTTGCATACCTTTTCGTCACGGGAACCCACGCAATGGATGATCCCGATACGTTTGGGGGGATTCCCGTTTGCCATTTTGATCGAGTGGTTGTAGAACATATTCTCCAGTTCCACGGAAGTGATCACGTTTTCATATATCCCGTAGCCGTACTCTTCTTTCCGGCGGGCATCGAAAAGTTTGAAGCCAGTGGAAACCAATAGGGTGTCACCTTCAAGCAAGCTGCCGTCGCTGAGAGGTACAAGAAATCTACCCTCTTTGTTCTTCTCGATTTTCCGGGGTTCCATGCCTAGATGTAACCGAATCTTCGGGTGATTCAGGTTTTGTTTTAATATGTCGTTCAGATTCTTGGCGGATTTCCGGTCAGGAAACAATTGGTACCAATTGTTCAAGTTACCGCCGGTTTCGTTGTTTTTCTCGACTAATTCCACGTCGATTCCTTGACTTGCCAGTTGATGTGCGGCTTCGCAGCCTGCCGGACCTCCTCCGATGATGATGACTTTTGCCATATATTAATTGAAAATTGAAAATTGAAAGTTGAAAATGAATGACTTCATGGTTCTTTTTCCAATTTTGTGGTTTAACATTATAATTTTGACACTCTTAGGTACGTGGGGCATTTGGGAGCCCCGATGTCTTCTCCCCGGATGTTTTTGAATTTCGCTTCCGGATCGTACGGGATGCCCATTTTGTCCAGCAAGGGTTCCACGGAAACCTGGTGCATCTGCAACCCGATTTCCCACGGGTCATACCCCAAAACGAGTGCCGTGAGTTCCTCGTAGGTCAACACGGGGATACCGTAGCCGTCCTGCCCGTAGGTGGTTCCTTCCATCTCGCTGATCGTGTATTGCCATTTATCCATGAACATGGCGCACCCCGGACAGTTTGCCACGATAAAGTCGGGTTCGTAAGGTTGCATGGATTCAAATTTCTTTTTCGAGTTGGCCACGGAATATCCCCGGTTGGCCATCACGAGATACTGGCGAAAACCGAAACCGCAACAATGTCTTCTTTCTGGGTAATCGATTACATCGCCGCCCCAGGCATAAATCATACCGGATAATACGGCCGGAAATTCGGCTCCACCAATTCCTTTCGTGGGAAACATTTTCGAGTAATGACACCCGATGTGATCCACTCCCCGGAGAGGTCTTCCCGTGTGAACGTCCACCAGCTTGTATTTTGCCTGGGCAGCGATCTCGTTTCTGAACTTATAGATTATGTCTGATGTGTGAGCAAGATTTCTAGGTTTTTTAAATTCCCGTTTGGTGGCTTTCCAAAGGAATTCTCTGATTTTTTCTTCGACTTCCGGGTGGTGGTGCCATGTCTCCAATATCTCGGTGTAAATACCGAAAGATGTGATACAGGAGGGTGTCATGTTTTCGTACCCGGCCTCGGTCATGAGGGCAAAATGACGGGCGACTACTGTCATGATTGTTTCTGCCGGAACGATGTCCGAATGATAACCGATCCCGGTGCAAGTCGTGTGTCGCGGATCATCAATAACATCTTTCGCCAGTTTATTCTTCATAATATCCAAGTAAGCCCATTCCGAACCCGGGAAGAAAGTCTGGCGAATACAACTTCTTGCGTAAAAATAGTGATCATCGGCTATCTCTTTCTGATAATCCTTCCATATCTGTTGTTTACCCTCTAAATTCATCTTTCAATTTTAGATTTTTAATTTTAGATTTTAGATTTCCCTGCGCATTCCCATTCTAAATTCTAAACTTTAAATTTTAAATTCTTTTTACTGGTGTTTCCCGCTGTTTTCCATGTATGTTTTCAGGAAATAAGCCTCTTCCAGATCGACTTTCTCTTCGTCGGCCACGTGCTGGGAGCAACTGTCAATTTTTTCCAAGAATTCAGTTCCCCCGGTAACATCGAAAATTTTCCGCAATTCATCCATACTTTCCGAATCCACTTCCCGTAAGGCACCGGCTCCCGGTTGACGGTAGTTTGAGTGCATACGTTCGTACACGTCGTCCAGATGCTCGTATATCCATTCCCACACGGGACCTTGCTCTGGGTGCATTTCCGGTTTCACTAGGTCGGGAGTAACGCAATATCCTCTTTTGAGGATGGATTCTCCGATCACGTGTTTTAGTGCGTATTGCTGACGTCCTTTTTCCGAATAGACAAAATATCCCAGTTCTTGCGATATTTTTCTTAATGCCATGATCACGAGACCCGGCGTGTTGCAGCGCGGACAACGGGTTTTACAAGACATACATTCCCCGCAGTACCAGATCGTGTCGCTTTTCAATAACTCTTCGATCTCTTCTTCATTCCCCCGTTGCACGGTTTCCACGATCACCCGCGGGTCATAGTTATAGAATTCGGCTGCCGGACAAATTGCCGTGCATACCCCGCAATTCATACAGCTATTCAGCCCTTCGATGAAATGAATATCTTTTTGTAACTTCTTTAAAATCTCTGACATAACTAACTCTATATGGAAAAATTACTCGTCATAATTCTTTTGCATACAAAAGTATATCTTAATATTTTGCAACTAAAGGAGAGAAATGCTTAAAATGTGGGGTATTTATACTACCATTAAGTTTGCTTGATAAGTAGTAGTTACAAGTTGCAGGTTGACCGGTTACAGGTTTAGTTCTAAATAGCTTGTAACTTAAAACGTCCTTTTCCCGTAAGAAAAAGGAAAAACTATGAACAAAAGTGTAAAGGGTACTTTAACAGAGGCCAATCTTTTAAAATCATTTGCCGGAGAATCACAGGCAAAAAATCGGTATACTTTTTTCTCTGAAGTAGCGAAAAAAGAGGGGTACGAACAGATAGCGGGCATATTCTACGAGACCGCTTTGCAAGAAGAGATGCACGCGAAACGTTTCTTCAGTCGTTTGGAAGGAGGAATGTTGGAGATCACTGCCGCGTATCCTGCCGGGGTTATTTTGGACACGGCCAGTAATCTGGTTGAGGCCGCGGAGGGTGAGTATGACGAGTGGCATCACTTGTATCCGGAATTTGCCAAAGTGGCCGAAGAGGAGGGATTTAAGGATATTTCCGTGATGTACCGTATGATTATCGAGGCGGAAAGAAATCATGAAACAAGGTATCGGAAGCTCTTGTCGAACTTGCAGGATGGTATCCTTTTTGAACGTCCGGAAACGGTAAAATGGTATTGTCGCAAATGCGGGTATGTCCACGAGGGCCCCACGGCTCCTAAAGTTTGTCCGGCTTGTCTCCATCCGCAAGGATTCTTTGAATTGCTGGTAGAGAATTATTGAGATGAGTAGCATGAGTACAGGAACCTGAAAATGAATTTTGTCGTTTTCAGGTTTTTTATATGATTCGAATTACAATAATTACTGTCATAAATAATTAAGACAAGGGATAAGTATTATGCCGTTTATATATATGGCTTCTGCGCTGTTGCTTAAAAACAAAATACCAGCTCAATCTCATAATGGTGTTGTAGGACAAATCGGACTATATTTCGTGACTACAGGAAGATTATCAAAAGAAAATGGACGTTTGTATTCTCGTTCTACATCTGGATCGTTTTCATAAGAAATATAAGGACGAACGACGAGACGTTTCGTTTGACCGATTGCCTATATGTAGGGGAGATGGGGATGCTACGGTAGAGCTTGCTTTACAGGAACAGAATCCAGTTCATCTCTTTTATTTCTTTGGTTCTGTGGATAATACACGCTTTTCGGGTTCGGGGTATTTCCAGTTAACGTGAGTTTGGATATTTAATTAAGAAATTGTGACGGATGAGGGAATAATCGTAGATACTCTCATCCGTTTTTTATGTGTGTTAAAGTTTGTGTACCAATAGGAAACAAAAGATTTGTCCAAAGAAAAGTAGGATGATAAAAAGGGATTGATATTGAAATGTTTATTGTGTTAATAAACGATCGATTATTGCGTTGCAAATATACTAATTTTTCATGCTTACAAATGGAATGCAGATATTTTTTTTCTTTTTAACCATCAGGAGGTTGACATATTTGCCCAAAATGAAAAATTATTAAATGTGTTAATATCATCAATCGATCGTTTTTTTAGATCAACAGTCTAGAATCAGTAAAATCAGATTATTTGCGTGGGGATGAATATAATTCTTCCAAAAGACAGTTTTTACGTACTGTACCTGTTTAAGGATGGTGCGTGAGGCACATGGGCATAAAAAGTTGAGCCTGATTCTAAAGGTTAGTGCGCGAAGCGTATCTACATCAATCGTGTGATATAGAATTTATTAATCAATCACGAGAATTTCCAGATTTTACAAGCTATAAAATATGTCAGAGGGTACGAGAAAAATGCATTGGTATGCGGCGTACACTAAAATCAATCAGGAATTAACGATTAAAAAGCGGTTAGATCACTTGGCGATAGAAAACTATCTAGCCATGCGTGATGAAGTTCGTGAAACTTCTTCCGGGAGGAAAAACGTGCGGGTAATCTTGATCCCTCATTTGATTTTTATTCGAACGGATCAGAAAACAGCTTTCTCGTTACTGAATGAACATGGTTTAAACGTCGTTTACCTGAAAGATTTAGAAACTCGTCATTTGTTGATTGTTCCCGATAAGCAAATGCGTGATTTCATGTTCTTGCTTGACTTTTCAGATTCCACCGTGGAGGTGATTAACGAAGAGTTGAAGCGAGGTGATCGGGTAAGAGTAATCAAAGGTCCGTTAATAGGGCTTGAAGGAGAATTGCTCCGTATAAAGGGGCATAAACGCGTAATAGTGCGCCTGGAAGGGGTCGTTTCTGTGGCAACCTCTTATATTCCGGGATCATTCCTAGAAAAAATTTAATAGAGATAGTGGCGATGAATCTTAATGATTTGTACAAAAAAGTATCGGTCATCCCAATTGGAGATTTCCCTCCATCTGCGTTGTCCGGTTTATTGCATGGGTATATCTCAATCTATTCCATCGTGCGAGTAAATCCGTGGTTGGAAGACGTGTATGGTAGCCAATGGGACATCCATGAACGTATTCGTGAAATAGCGGGAGAATTAGCCGATCTGATACAAGATCCATCTATTGCATTGGAAGATCGAGTTGGATATATTGCCGACTTGATGGAAACTTATTTGACCTATTCCGACATGGATTTCCTGGATATAGCTTTAGATGCAGCTTATGGAATAATATCACCGGAGGGGCGTGATGAGATTGTATTACCTTGTAGAACACCGGAGATGTGTCGGTTGTTGTGTAGTTGTTATTATTTCACGGGGGAGGAGGAGTGTGCAAGGTTGGCAAAGGAGATAATGATGGAATGGGAAAGTTATGTGAAAAAAGTTTCTAAAGATTTGGAACAATTGAATGTATGGAAGTGGCTTCAGGCAGAGGAATTTTATGAGAATATAATTGAGGAAAAGAGGAAGGGTGTGCAATTAGGAGATATGAATCTTGTTGGGAATAACCTTTTGGCTGGGCTAAAAATTGGGGAGCAGGATTTGAGGTGCGTTTCTTCATGTTTTGATGTATTAGCAACAAAAGAATATATTAATTTAAAATAATTTATGAAAGCTTGTTTCATGGGGTTAGGCTATATTGGTCTACCCACGGCCATTATTGCCGCAAAACACGGTATTAAAGTTACCGGAGTGGATATAAATCCTAGTGTTGTCGAGTTGACAAATCAGGGGAAACTCCATATCGTGGAACCGGGGTTGGAGGCATATTTACAAGAAGTTGTAAAAACAGGGAACTTAAAAGCCTCTCTGAAGCCGGAAGCTTGTGAGGCTTATTTTATGGTTGTTCCCACTCCTTTTAAAGGAAATCATGAGCCGGATATTTCTTACGTGGAGGCCGCCACTCGCTCTGTATTGCCTTTATTAAAAACTGGAGACTTGTATGTAATAGAATCCACATCTCCCATTGGAACGACAGAAAAAATGAGGGATTTGATTTATGGTGAACGACCGGAATTAAAAGATAAAATATATATAGCTTATTGCCCGGAACGAGTATTACCAGGAAACGTGATTTATGAATTAGTACATAATGACCGGGTGATTGGGGGAATTGATGAAGAGTCAACAAATAAGGCTATTGAGTTTTATTCACAATTTGTTCAAGGAACCTTACATAGAACAAATGCTCGTACAGCTGAAATGTGTAAATTGACAGAAAATTCTTCTCGGGATGTGCAGATTGCTTTTGCAAATGAGTTATCCTTGATTTGTGATAAAGCGGGAATAAACGTGTGGGAATTGATTAACTTGGCAAACAAGCATCCTCGTGTAAATATCCTTCAACCCGGTTGTGGTGTAGGGGGACATTGTATAGCTGTTGATCCTTACTTTATTACAGCGGATTTCCCGATGGAATCTAAAATTATAGCTAATGCCCGGGAAATAAATAATTACAAGGCATTCTGGTGTGCGGAAAAAGTACAAAACGAGATGTTGAAATTCGAGTTAAAGCATCATCGTAAACCGATCATTGCCATGATGGGTTTAGCTTTCAAACCGAATATTGATGACTTGCGGGAGTCTCCTGCAAAATATATTACAACCAAGGTGATGCAGTCCTGTAGTAATGCAGATATTCTTGTCGTTGAACCTAACGTGCAAGAACATAAAGTGTTTAAATTGACTGATTACAAGGAAGCTTATGACCGGGCAGATATTGTCGTGATGTTGGTCGCTCATGACGTGTTCAAGACTTTGTCATGGACAGATCAGAAGGTGATTCTTGATTTTTGTGGTATTTACAAAAAATAGATTGTTTTGATGAAAAAAATAATGTTAGTTTTTGGAACTCGTCCGGAAGCGATTAAAATGGCTCCTCTAGTGAAGGAATTCCAAAAATATCCGGAACAATTTCAAACAATTGTTTGCGTGACGGGACAACATCGGGAAATGTTGGATCAAGTACTTCATATATTCGAGATTACTCCTGATTATGATTTGAATATCATGAAACAAGGACAGGATTTATATGATGTGACGGCACGGGTTTTGACAGGAATGCGTGATGTTTTAAAAGAAACTAATCCTGACATTGTTTTAGTACATGGAGATACAACAACGTCAACGGCAGCGGCTTTGGCTGCATTTTATCAACAGATACCGGTAGGTCACATAGAGGCAGGTTTACGTACTCATGATATCTATAGCCCTTGGCCGGAGGAAATGAATCGTCAGATAACAGGACGAATTGCAACTTATCATTTTTCTCCGACGCCTTTAAGTCGTCAAAATTTGTTAGATGAAGGTATTTGTGATGAAAAAATTACGGTAACAGGGAACACGGTTATTGATGCCTTGTATATGGTAGTTGAACGGATAAAAAATGATAAAACACTAGATTTCGGATTGAATTGTTCTTTGATCAAAGCTGGGTATGACGTGGACCGTTTAAATGAAGGTCGGAAATTGGTATTGATAACGGGACACAGAAGAGAGAATTTTGGTGAAGGTTTTATTAATATCTGTAAAGCAATAAAAGCATTAGTCGAAAAATATCCAGATGTGGATTTTGTTTATCCGATGCATTTAAATCCGAATGTAAGAAAGCCGATACATGAAGTGTTTGGAGAAGATTTATCTGATTTAAAGAATATGTTTTTTATCGAACCATTGGAGTATTTGAGTTTTGTGTACTTGATGGAGAAATCAACAATTGTGTTGACTGATAGTGGTGGAATTCAAGAAGAAGCCCCGGGATTGGGGAAACCTGTTCTAGTTATGAGGAATACAACGGAGCGTCCGGAGGCATTGGAGGCGGGAACCGTGAAATTGGTTGGAACGGATTTTAATAGAATTATGGAGGAGGTTTCTCGTTTACTAGAAGATCAAAGTTATTATGGAATAATGAGCGAAGCGGTAAATCCTTATGGGGATGGTTTAGCATGTGGAAAAATTGTCGGGAGCTTTAAGTAAAGTTATCTTATAGGAAATACATGTTCAGTAAAGATACAAAACGATTAGCCCAAAATACTTTAATGTTGTATTTTCGGCAATTCCTTATTATTGCTGTAAATTTATACACGATTAGGGTTGTATTAAATACTCTTGGTGCTAATGATTATGGCATTTATAATGTAATCGCTGGAACTGTAGCTATGTTAGGCTTTTTAAGTAATTCGATGGCAACAGCAAGTCAACGATTTTTTTCTTTTGAATTAGGAAGAAATAATGAACCTGTTTTAAAAAAAATATTTGCAGTAACTTTATTAATATACGTTTTATTGGCTTTATGTGTTATATTCCTTGCGGAAACTATTGGTTTGTGGTTTGTCTGTAATAAATTAGTGATTCCTCCAGAACGGATGAATGCTGTTTTATGGATTTATCAATTTGCAATCTTAACGTTTGTTGCCAAAATTATAACAACGCCTTACATGTCTGCAATAATAGCCCATGAGAACATGAGTGTTTATGCTTATGTAAGTATTGTTGAAGTTATTTTAAATTTATTAATTGTTTTTTTACTATCAGTATTATCCTATGATAAGTTGATATTATATGGTTTTTTGATCTTCATTGTCTCCTTAATAAATACAGTATTGTATCATTTCTATTGTAGAAAGCATTATAATGAGTGTCGTTTCCGTTTATTATGGGATAATACTTTATTGAAGGAAATGGGATATTACGTAGGTTGGAATTTTTTTGGTAGTTTTTGTGTGGTGTTAAAAGATCAGGGAGTAAATATTCTTTTAAATCTTTTTTTTGGAACGTTGGTAAATGCTGCACAGGCAATAGCATCGCAAGTGAATTCGGCAATAATGAGTTTTGCACAAAACTTTTCGACAGCTTTGCGTCCACAAATTATTAAAAATTATGCTGCAAATAAACATGATGAAGCATTGAAATTAGTGTTTGGAGGAAGTAAGTTTACTTATTTTTTGATGTATTTTTTTGTAATGCCTTTGGTGTTAGAAATGCCTTATATTTTGAAGTTATGGTTGAAAAACCCACCCGAATATTCAATATTATTTACACGATTAGTATTAATAAATGCTGTGATAGAATCTATTATTTATCCGATGACAACTTTGGCACATGCAACAGGAAAAATGAAATTACATCAATGTGTAGTAGGTACTTTGTTGTTATTAAATTTCCCATTATCATATATTGTTTTAAAGTGTGGGGCTTCTGCTTATATGGTGTTAGTCATATCAATATGTATTAATATATTAGCAATAGGCATTAGATTGTATATCGTTAGATATTTAGCACAATTGCCTATTAGAAAGTTTGTATTAAATGTGATATATCCTGTAGGTATTGTATCTTTTTTAGCTGTATGCCTTCCTTATGTGATAAGATATTTTTTTGATGAAAGTTTTTGGCGTTTATGTTTAACAACAATTTTAGCAATTTTATCAACAATTAGTACAATTGGTTTCATTGGTTTGACGCATAATGAGCGTTCGCAAATATGGACTTATTGGAAAAGAAATAGACAAAGAATTTAAATTTGGTATTTTATAGATGGAAGTGCTTATTTTAGGCGGTACAGGTGCGATGGGTATTCATTTAATTGAACACCTTATAAAAAAAGGAGTCCACGTAACAGTTACATCTCGTAAAGATAGGAAAAATGTTAATAATGTTACGTATGTTAAAGGAAATGCACGCGATGTTAATTTTTTAAAGAAACTTTTAGTAAGTAGGGATTGGGATACGATTGTGGATTTTATGGTTTACTCAACAGAAGAATTTCGAGAACGTGTAGAACTTTTATTAAAATCAACGAAACAGTATATGTTCCTTAGTTCTGCACGAGTATATGCGGATTCTAAAGAACCTATTAAGGAAGACTTTCCACGCTTGTTGGATGTTTCAAAAGATGGAACTTTTTTGCAAACGGATGAATATCCATTAAGTAAGGCACGTGAAGAAAATATATTATTTGAGTTCGGTTGTAAAAACTATACAATTATTCGCCCTTATATTACTTTTAGTGAGATTCGCTTACAATTAGGTGTTTTTGAGAAAGAAGATTGGTTGTATCGAGCATTACATGGGCGAACGATTGTTTTTTCTAAAGATATTGGAGAGAGATTTACAACGTTAACTTACGCCTTTGATGTAGTGACTGCAATGGTGCAATTGATTGGTAATGAAAGGGCGTATGGTGAAATTTTTAATATAACGGCAAGTAAAGTATATACATGGAATGAAGTTTTGTCTGTTTATTTGGATGTATTGGAAGAAAAATTACACAAGCGTCCTCAAGTACTAATGTTGGAAAAATCGATTACATTCAGATTTAGAGAACCGCAATATAGTATATTGTATGATAGATATTATAATCGGATATTTGATAATCAAAAAATAAGGAAATTTGTAAAAACGGATAATTTTTATGATGCGAAAGTAGGAATACGAAATTGTTTATATGCTTTTCTATCTAATCCTATATTTCATGATATCTCTTGGTATTTGGAAGCGTTGAATGATCGAGTGTCTGGATGTCGCACTCCATTGAGCGAAATACCATCTTTTCATCATAAAATAGGTTATTTGTTGATATATATTTTTCCTCAATATTATAAATACATAGTAAAAATTTTTCATTATGGAAAATCATTATTCAAGTGAACGCAATATTCAAGTAGTACTTGCACTATTAAAATTATATGGTATTCGTAAAGTAATAGCATCTCCGGGAGCAACGAACCTGTCGTTTGTTGCTAGTGTTCAACAAGATAGTTGGTTTGATGTTTATTCGTCTGTGGATGAACGTTCTGCGGCTTATATCGCTTGTGGGATGGCAGAAGAATCTAGAGAACCTGTTGTTTTGAGCTGTACAGGAGCGACTGCTTCTCGGAATTATATGCCTGGGTTGACAGAGGCCTTTTATCGTAAACTGCCAGTTTTAGCAATAACATCTTCACAAGATATTTCAAAGATAGGACATCTTAGTGCCCAAATGTTAGATAGACGTTCATTACCGAATGATATAGCTCGTTATAATATTCATTTACCGATCATAAAGGATGATAATGATTTGTGGGAATGTGAGGTAAAAGTGAATCAAGCTTTATCAGAATTAATGCGACATGGAGGGGGGCCTGTACATATTAATTTAACAACAACCTATAGTTGTGATTACTCTGTAAGAACATTACCTCAGGTACGTGTCATAAAACGAATTTGTTTGTCTGATATTTTCCCTCCTTTACCTAAAGGGAAGATCGGTATTTTTGTTGGATCTCATAAAATATGGAGAGAGCAACAAATGGAGATGTTGGATCGTTTTTGTGAGGTGAATAATGCAGTCGTGTTTTGTGACCATACAAGTGGTTACAAGGGGAAATATCGGGTGTTATATTCCTTGATTGCCAGCCAAGATGCTTTACAAGTTGATATGAGTAATTTGGATTTATTGATACATGTTGGCGAAGTATCTGGAGAATATGGTTGTTTACGTAAATTGACTACAAAAAGCGTTTGGCGAGTGAACGAGGATGGTGAAATGCGTGATTTTTTTCGTCACTTACAATATGTTTTTGAAATGCCAGAGCAAATCTTTTTTGAACATTATTCTAAAGAAGATACGAGAAAGTCTGATGAATACTTACTTCGGTGTCAAACCATGTATCAACGTCTATATGAGGCTATTCCTGAGTTTCCCTTTTCTAATTTGTGGGTAGCAAAACAAATGGCAATGAAATTACCTGAAAATTCAGTGTTACATTTGGGTATTCTTAATTCTTTACGTTCTTGGAATTTCTTTGAAATTCCAGTTTCTGTATCTGCCTATTCTAATGTCGGAGGATTTGGTATTGATGGTGGTGTTTCTTCTCTGATTGGTGCTTCTTTGGTCAATAAAGAGCGTATTTATTTTGGAGTATTTGGAGATCTCGCTTTTTTTTATGATATGAATGTGTTGGGTAACAGACATATTAGTAATAATGTTCGATTATTATTGATTAATAACGGGGGGGGGATAGAATTTAAAAACTATAATCATTTAGGGGCATTTTTTGGAGATGATGCAGATAAATATATAGCTGCAGTAGGACATTATGGGAATAAATCACGTAGTTTAGTGAAACACTATGCGGAAGATTTGGGGTTTGAATATTTGTCTGCAGGGAATAAAGATGAATTTTTACAGGTATATGAATCTTTTTTATCTTCAACATTTACTCCCAAGCCAATATTATTTGAAATTTTTACAGATGCTAAGGATGAAAGTGAGGCTTTAAAACTTATCTGCAATATAAGTAAGGATACAAAATCGGTAATAGTAAATGCAGCGAAACAATTATTGAGTCCAAGTATCAAAAAGACGATAAAGGGGATACTTAAATAAGAAATATAATTGAGATGAATATTGCTTTATTAACGTTTTCACGTGCTTTTAGCTATGGAGCTATGCTACAGTGTTATTCTCTATCTAAAATTTTGATGGATGCAGGACATCAGGTATTTCTTGTCAGAAGTGATTTAAAAGCTGAAAAAGGTTGGAGATATTATTTAAATAGCCTAACCCGTTGTTCTAATTTTAGAAAATTTAGAAAATATTCTTTACCACCAGTATTGAAAGACCAATATAAAGATTTTATTGATCTTTATATAGTGGGGAGTGATCAAGTTTGGAATCCTCATATAGCTATTCGACCATTAGATTATTTTTTTGAGTTTTTACCTTCTAAAGTTAAACGAATTTCTTATGCGGCGAGTTTTGGTACAAAAACATGGGATTGTAGTTTTTTAACAGAACAAGTTACGATTTGTTTGAAAAAATTTAATGCTATTTCTGTAAGAGAAAATTCAGGAATAGATATTTGTCAAAATATTTTTCATGTCACTTCAGAATGTGTATTAGATCCCACGTTGTTATTATCTGATTATTCACATCTTACTATTACTTCTACTTGTTACCAAAATTCATTGCTTTATTACAGAGTTTCCTATCGTTCTGATTGGGGTGATTTTGCTAGTTATATTGGGGCGCATTTAAAATTGAAGGTTAAAGAGTTGGATGGTAAGAAACAAATCTCTTTTTTACCGTTGATGGGTGGGATAAATTATGAGTATCCTTCTATTGGGGCTTGGTTAGGGGCAATTGTTGATTCAGCCTTTGTTGTGACAGATTCTTTTCATACAGTAGTTTTTGCAATTTTAAATAAAAAGCCCTTTTTAGTTTTACCTTCTGTTGAAGAGTTGATGGAAAGAATAATCTCTTTGTTGAGTTTGTTAGAGATCTCTGATCGTTATTATTCCTCTGTAGAAGAAGTTAAAAATACAGATGCATGGTTATATCCAATAGACTATAATGCGGTACATTTAAAATTACATTCTTTGAGACAGGAATCGTTACGTTTTTTGTTTAGTCACTTGAAATGATCCAATTATGAAATTATACGGTAGTGAATTGACTTTGTTGAAAATTTTCTTTTTAATATTGTATTATGGTTTTTGTAGATATTTACCTTCAAGTAATACATTAATATTGGAAAAAGTTTCTAAAAAGATGCGTTATGGCTGTTGTAAATATATATTTAAATATTGTGGCAAAAATGTAAATATTGAACGTAAAGCTTTCTTTGCTTCAGGAAGAGCTTTGTGTATTGGAGACAATTCAGGTTTAGGAATTAATGCCCATGTTCCAGCAGATACTATTATTGGTGCTAATGTGATGATGGGACCAGATTGTTATATCTTGGGGGCTAATCATGAAACGAAAAGAATAGATATCCCTATGATTCAACAGGGATTTTGTAAGCCTAAACAAACGATGATAGAAGATGATGTTTGGATTGGAGATGGAGTTGTAATGACTCCAGGACGTGTTATAAAAAAGGGGTCTATTATAGCAGCTCGTTGTGTTTTGTGTAAAGACTTTCCAGAGTATTCGATTGTGGGGGGAAATCCTTCTCGTTTGATTCGTGACCGGCGTGAAACTATGTGAATATAATAAATATGATGTTGGGATTATTATTTTAATCCTATTGTTAGTTTTTGGAGGGATTGGAGGTACTTTTTCTCCAATAAGATGTGTTGCATTGTTTTTTTCTCCTTGGGTTTGGGTAAGTGTCTTTACCTCTCCATTAGTGAAAGTATTACGATATGTTTGTTATTTCTTTTTGATATGGTTTATTTATTCGTTATGTTCTCTTTTTTGGACGAGTTCTATTATTCATGGGGTGAAAGAATTGTTGTATTATTATTGTCATTTTTCTTTGTTTTTTTTGTTTGTTTTATGGCTTCAAAAAGCTAAACGTCCTTTATATTCAATTATATTAGGTTGGAGTGGATTTGTTTTATGTACTTTACCATTAGCATTCAATGAAATTTTTAATGATCAGCATCTTTATTTGACTCTTCATGAAAATCTTGCAATGAATATTGATGGACAAACTTTAGCACGGAAATATGCTGCAGTGACTTTTGGAAATTATAATTATTACGTGACGGTAATATGTTTTGCCCTTCCTTTTGTTTTTGCTTATTTGTTGTTAGTTGATAGTGCTAAAAAGCAATTGTGGGGATGGTTCATAATTATCTCATTGTTTTATATTTTAGTGATTAATGCTTCTCGTGGTGGTTTGTTGTGTTTCGTAATTGCATTGATTTCTTTTTTATCATTTTATCGAAAAAAACATTATAGAGGGAAGCGTTGTATACAAGTTGTCGTCATAGGTGGTGTATGTTTGGGGGTTTGGATGAATTTTGATATGATATTCCAGCAATTATTGTACAGAATAGGGGAAGATTCTTTGAGTGAAGTAATGCAAGATTCCTCTAGAAGTATGTTAATATGGTTGGGGCTTAGTTTATTTCTAGACTCGTATTGTCTTGGAACAGGAATTGGTAGTATTTCAGTATCATTGGCAAAGGTATCACCGAGTTATACAATTCTTCATAATTTGTTTGCAGAGTTATTGTTTCAATTCGGTTTTGTTATTTTTGTTTTTTTCTTGTCTTTTTTGTATTTATTATATATTAAAGGTAAGAGAACAAATGATTGGTTAAGTAAATTTGTTATATACACGTCTTTATTGACCCTTCCTGTTGCAGGTGTAATAAATAGTCATTACTTGTTAATACCTGAATTATGGATATATTGTGCGTCTTTATTTACGTTTTTATTACCTATATCTTCTATTAGACATGATTGATTTTTGGTGTTGTGTATATGCCTCTATATTGGATAAAAATTTGTTCTTAAAAAGGATTCGATTTTATTCATTATTACGTGTGATTGTACGTTTAGGCGGTAATATTGTGTTACCACTTTACTTTCAATTAACTGCTAAAAATAATTCCTATCGCTTATCTGCTTTTTCAAAAGAGCAAGGGCGTATTATTGTTACCGTGACATCTTTTCCTAAAAGAATAGGTCGTTTATGGCTTACTTTAGAAAGTATTTTACGCCAGAAAATAAAACCAGATATGATAATTGTTTGGCTTTCTAAGGAACAATTCCCGACGGAAGAAAGTATACCTTTTAAATTACGACAATTACGATCTCGAGGGATTATTATTAGGTTGGAAGAATATGATTTTGCATCACATAAAAAGTATTATTATGTGTTACGGGATTATCGGGAAGATCATTTTATAACGATAGATGATGATATTATTTATCCTTCTGATTTTATATTTTCTTTAGTAAATGGGTATAAACAAAATCCTAATTGTGTAGTTTCTCGTTATGCTTTTGAAATGAAATATGATTTGAATGGGAATTTGTTACCTTATATGACGTGGTCGATGGTACGAAAGGAAATGGAACAGACTGATGTTGCCTTTTTAGGAACTGGAGGAGGAGCCTTGTTTCCAGCTCATTCTTTATATCCAGATGTGTCAAATATAGAATTGGCTTTACGTTTATGTAAATATGCTGATGATGTGTGGTTAAATGCAATGCTTCGTTTGAATGGTAAAAAAGTGGTAGTAGTTGATAATTTATTCTCGATATTTCCAATCCTTTATTTGAAAGATTTTTCATTATCTTCTTTGAATTGTCATCAAAATATGAATGATGTACAGATAAAAGCTGTCAGAAAATACTATGAAGAGAATATAGGACAAGATCCATTTGCTAAAATTTGATAAAATGAAAGTTGGCTTATTACTTCCTGCTGAACCTGAAAAGGCTCCGTATATTCAATATTATATAGATATTTTTGTAGCTAAAAATATTGAATATGATATTATTGCTTGGAATCGTTCTGGTAATAATCCCAAGACATTTGAACATCTTGTAATGTATGAAAAAGTAAGTCCGGATACTTTGGGGAATATGAAAAAAATTCAAGGTTTTTGGGGATTTAAAAAGTTTATTGAAAAAATCGTGCGAGAGAAACGGTATGACTATTTGGTTGTACACACCATTACATTAGCTGTTTTTATATCTTCTTTTTTATTTCGGCATTATAAGAAAAAATACATTTTAGATATTCGTGATGAATGTTCTTTGTATGAAGTTATGAAGTTAAGATTGCCAATTTTGTTGAAAAATGCCTATTGTAATGTAATATCTTCATGGGGGTTTAAAACATGGTTGCCTAAAACGGATTATATTATCAGTCATAATATTGGTTTTCGCTGGAAAGAGAAAATGGAGATGCCTACTCCAGTTCCTTTTTTTCAACATCGATTATTAAATATATTAACAATAGGACAGATAAGACATTTTGAAGGGAATCGGATATTAATAGATGAATTAGCTAATAGGGATAATATAATGATGCATTTTGCTGGAGAAGGAATTGATGCACCTCGTTTGGAAAATTATTGTAAGATGTATAATATAGAAAATGTTATATTCTCAGGCCGTTATTTGAAATCAGATGAGGATCGTATTGTAAAAGAGTGTGATTTAGTTAATATATTATTACCTCACACAAGAGTAATGCAAGCAATGGCAAATAGATTTTATTTAGCGATATTAAATTATAAACCTGTAATTGTTAATATGGAAAGTATACAGGCAAAATATGTCAAAAAGTATGGTTTAGGAGTCGTTTGGGAGCAAGGGACATCTTTGGTAAAATGTATAGACGAGTATATTGATAATTTTGATAGAGAGGATTTTAATAAGGGAAGACGTCTTTTTTTTCATGAGTTAATGCAAGATATTGAAAATTTTGAGACTGTTGTATTGGAGCTGATAAATAGAAAATAATATGATTTTTTGTGGTGATTTTGTATACCCTTTTGTTGATTTTAAAAGTTCAATTTTTCAATTAGGAGAAGATGTTATAAAAACTCCTAAATTATTAAATTATGAGTCAACATTGGATTATTTGAATGGTAATCGTGGAATTTTTAAGACTGGATTGTATTCGACTAAATGTTCATTGAATGTTTTACATTTTTTAAAAGTAAAATGTGTCGCTTTGGCTAATAATCATGTGACTGATTTTAGTTTTGATGCGACGTCATTTATTATGGCTTTTAACGAACATTGCATAGAAACAATGGGGTTCGGAAATACAATAAAAGAAGCTGTTGATTATTGGAAATATGAAGAAGAAAAATTAATTATTTTGAATTTTGGTTGGGAAGCAATAAAATGTAAAGCAGCATCATTTAAAGGAAAAGGGATTAATCCTTATAGATATACTTGGGTGGAGATACTAGTGAGACAAGTACAAGATTTATATCCCAATTATAAAATTGTTTTGTTTCTACATTGGAATTACGAGTTTGAGAATTTACCTCAACCTGCAGATAGAATGTTTGCACATCACATGATAGATATAGGTGTAGATGCGATAATAGGTCATCATCCACATATTATTAACCCTTTAGAAATTTATAGAGGTAAACCAATTTTTTATAGTCTAGGCAATTTTTATTTTCCTCAAGTTAATTATGGTAATGTAAAAGTTTCTTTTCGAGATAGTGCTTTATTAGGAATTTCTGTAGATTATAAAGGGGATTTGGAGTCATGTAAAATATATCTTCATAAACAGAAGGCGGATGGAAGTAAACTTGAGTTAATGAAAGTTTATGATGTGGAGGCTTGGTATAATTCTTCATATAACATTCCTATAAATTTAATGAGTGATGAAGAATATTTAGAGTTTTATAAATCGAATCATTTCCATAAGAGAAAACTATTGCCTATTTATTACGATTATCGAAGAACAATTCAAAATAGTCTTTTTGACAAATATGTATTGTTCCGACAAAAATTCATTGATATTATAAAACGCTAATATGGCTGAAAAATTAAGTGTCTTAAATAAGATATATTACAAATTACCAGTGTGTTTACAAAATGTGATGTGTGGTATAAAAGGGTATTTGGTTAATAAGAGAAGGTATAATAAAAAGTTTTATCAGTATTTAAAATTATATGAAAATAAGAATGTTATCCCTGTAGATGAATTGAAACATTTTTTGCAGGAAGCAAAGAATGTTCCATTTTATGAAAAATTATTTTGTAAATGTGGTTTTGATATTGATGGAAAAAATATTTATGAAGAGTTACAGAAGTTACCGATATTGTCAAAAAATGATGTAGTTGAAAATCAAAAGCAGATTATTAATCCTAGATATGAAGGAGAGGTTATAGAGATTGGTACAAGTGGTACAACAGGTGCGGGATTATTTTTTCCAATGGCAGTCGATGCGGAAGTGCGTCAATGGGCAGTTTGGTGGCGTTATAGAAGAAATCTAGGTATTCAAATAGGAACTTGGTGTGGCTGGTTTGGTGGGAAAATAATGGTATCGAAAAATCAACAAAAACCTCCTTATTGGAGAATAAATAAAGCGGCTAAACAAATAATGTTTAGTTATTTACATTTGTCTTTGGATACAATAGAATTGTATTATAATGAAATAAAAAACAGGTCATTACCTTGGTTACATGGGTATGCATGTAATATTTATTTATTATCTTTTCTTATAAAAGAAAAGGGGTTACCTCCTCTTGATTGTGTTAAATTTGTAACAACAGGATCTGATAATTTGTTGGACTCCTATCGAGTGCTAATACAACAAGTTTTTCCGAGAGCTAAAGTACATCAACATTATGGATTAGCGGAGGAGGTTGCCAATTTTAGTGAGGATCGAAATGGCGTTATACACGTTGATGAAGATTTTGCTTATGTAGAGTTTATCCCATTGAGTGACAATGAACCTGATTTATGTCGGATTATAGGTACTGGTTTTTGTAATCCTGCTTTTCCATTGATTAGATATGATACCGGAGATATTGCTCGTGTTCAATATGATGAGTATGGTAAAATTCAGGTTTTGATGATTGATGGACGTGGTACAGAATATATAAAATTACCAGGAGGTAAAAGAATAGGAATTACAGGGTTAGACAATTTTGAATATTTGACAAAAATAAAGGCGGCTCAATATGTCCAAAAAACATTGAATTTAATCATTGTAAGGGTTGTGAAAGGAGAAGGGTATGATGAAAAAGAAGAGAATGCTTTATTAAATGAAATTTATACAAGAGTCCCACAAGAAGTAATAGTAAAGATTGAATATGTAGACGAGATAAAGCGTACGAAATCAGGTAAAATTCGATTAATTATTTCTGAAATATAGTATGAAACAAATTATACAAGATCTTAAGTCTGGAGCGACGGTTTTAGAGGAAGTTCCGGTGCCACAGGTAAAGAGTGGCTATGTGTTGATTCAAACAACAAGAACATTAGTTTCGTTGGGAACGGAGCGGATGTTGGTTGAGTTTGGGAAAGCGAATTTGATTGATAAGGCTCGGCAGCAACCGGATAAGGTGAAACAGGTGTTGGATAAGATTAAGACGGATGGATTGCAACCGACTTTGGAAGCTGTATTTAATAAGTTGGGACAACCGCTGCCATTAGGATATTGTAATGTGGGGAAAGTTGTAGCTGTGGGAAGAGGTGTAACGGAGTTTGTGGTTGGAGATCGGGTGGCTTCCAATGGAAATCATGCGGAGTATGTTTGTGTTCCCAAGAATTTGGTGGCTAAGATTCCGGATAATGTGACGGATGAAGAGGCTACGTTTACGGTGATTGGCTCTATCGGTTTACAAGGGATTCGTTTGTTGAATCCTCAACTGGGGGAATGTGTTGTAGTGGTTGGATTGGGATTGATTGGATTGGTTGCGGCAGAATTACTAAAGGCAAATGGCTGTAAGGTGATCGGAGTAGATTTCGATCAACAGAAGGTGGACATTGCAAAAAATAAAGGCATATATGCGATTAATCCTAAGAATGGGATTGATCCTGTGAAATATGTTGAAGAGATAACTGGTGGTGTTGGTGCGGATGGAGTACTTATTACAGCTTCTGCTAAAGGAGATGAGGTGATTCATCAAGCTTGTTTAATGTCTCGCAAGAGAGGGCGTGTGGTGTTGGTAGGTGTGATCGGGTTAAACATGAGAAGAGATGATTTTTATAAAAAAGAGTTATCTTTTCAGGTATCCTGTTCGTACGGTGCCGGAAGATATGATGAAGAGTATGAAAATAAAGGACATGATTACCCGTTAGCCTATGTGCGATGGACGGAAAAGAGAAATTTTGAAACGATACTTGGTGCAATATCATCTAAGATTCTGGATGTACAACCTCTGATTACGGAAGAGGTGGAGCTGGTCAATTATGCGGAGATCTATGGAGATATGCGTAAACATGGATCGATAGCTTCGATCTTAAAATTTCCGGTCGATTCAACTATTGAGAGAGTTGTTCCTGTTGGGGAGAATCGTGTGATGGTTGGAAGTGGTAAGTTAGGAATTATTGGTGCCGGGAATTTTGCATCTGCAACCATTATTCCCGCATTGCAAAAAGTAAATGCTCCAATAAAATATATTGCCAGTGCTCAGGGATTGACAGCAAAAGTTTTAGCCAAGAAAGCCAAAGCGGAGAATGCAACTTCTGATTATCGTGTCATGTTGAATGATCCGGAAATAAATACGGTAATTATTACAACAAGGCATAATTTACATGCTTCGATGGTGATGGAAACTTTGGAGGCGGGTAAGAGTGTTTTTGTTGAAAAGCCGCTTTGTTTGAACGAGGAGGAATTACAAAATATAGAAAATGCGTACATGAAGGCGAACGACAAAATAACGTTGACCGTTGGTTTTAATCGTCGTTTTTCTCCGTTTGCGGTAAAAATGAAAGCATTGGTTGGTGGTGGATCGAAAAATATCGTGGCAACGATGAATGCCGGATATATTCCGCCAGAAGTGTGGGTGCAAGATATGGAAGTCGGGGGAGGACGTATTATAGGTGAAGCTTGTCATTTTATTGATTTGTGTTCTTTCCTTGCCGATAGTAAGGTGATTGCTGTTTGTATGAATGCATTGGGTGAGAACCTACAAGAGAATACAGATAACGTTTCGATTTTATTGAAATATGAAAATGGTACGAATGCCGTGATTAATTATTTTGCTAATGGGTCGAAATCTTATGCGAAAGAGCGTGTTGAGGTATTCTCGCAAGAAAAGGTGTTGGTGTTGGATAATTGGAGGAGACTGGAAGGGTTTGGCGTGAAAGGATTCTCAAAAATGACGGGGACGATGGATAAAGGACATAAACGTCAATTTGCTTTGTTGAATGAGAGGGTGCAGAAGGGAGGAGAGGCGTTAATTCCATTTGAAAGTATTGTAAATACGACTCGTGCTTCTTTTGCTTGTATCGAAAGTTTAAAGAAGAAGGCTTGGGTTGAGATCAGATAATTTTATTGGATTGTTCTTTGAAATAAATGTCAACTTTCGGTAAGATTGATATACTATGGAATACGGTTAAGTACTTAAAACCGATTCAGTGGCGTTATCGTGCTAAATTGTGGTATCAACGATTCTTTCCACAAAATTTGCAATCATTAGATACAACTCCTGATAGGCAAATTTTGAATTTTGTACCGTCAATCCCGAATGAAATCACGTATTTAGGTGACAATACTTTTCAATTTTTAAATTTGCAGAAATCTTTTGGTGAGCAAGTTGATTGGGAATTTGTTGAGTTTGGAAGATTGTGGGGATATAATTTGAACTATTTTGAGTTTTTGAATCAAAAAGGTATAGACGTGAGGGAAGGGAAAAAATTGATTCAGGATTTCATTCAACATCTTCCGAAAGCCAGAATGGGGATGGAGCCTTACCCTTTGTCATTAAGGTCTATAAATTGGATTCGTTTTTTGTCGTGTAATGGTATAACTGATGTTGACATTGATGCAGTTCTATACGCTCAATTGAATTTGTTAATCCATAAACTTGAATATCATTTGTTAGGAAACCATTTGTTGGAAAATGGTTTTGCATTATTATTCGGGGCTTATTATTTTAATGATCCGGTTTTCTATAAGAAGGCAAAAGCGATACTGATACCGGAATTGCAGGAACAGGTGTTGGATGATGGAGGGCATTTTGAGAGGAGTCCAATGTATCATTGTATCATGTTATATCGGGTGTTAGATTGCTATAATTTAGTGCGTAATAATGCTTTGTTCGGAAGGGAGTTGGAAGATATTCTGAAAGAAAGAGCAGAGGTTATGTTGGGGTGGTTGGAAGAAGTTGTTTATAGTGATGGGAGGATTCCACTACTGAATGATGCAGCTGAGGGAATAGCTCCGACTGCCAAGGAATTAATTGAATATGGCCAACGATTAGGGATATTTTGCCATAAAAAAGTGAGGTTGAAAGAGTCCGGGTATCGGAAGGTGCGATGGGGAAAGTTCGAGTTGTTTATTGATGTTGGAGAAGTCGGACCGGATTATCAGCCGGGGCATGCACATGCGGATACATTTAGTTTTGAGTTATATATCAATGGACGGCCTGTCATTGTCGATACCGGAACTTCCACGTACGAGGTAAATAATACTCGGTTTTATGAAAGAAGTACAGCGGCTCATAATACGGTGGTTGTATCCGGACACAACTCCAGTCAGGTTTGGGCGGGACATCGAGTGGCTCGACGGGCAAGGGTTAAAGTCCTTTGTGATGAAGAAGAACGTGTTATTGCCGTGCATGATGGCTATAAACGTTTGAGGTGTTTGCATACCCGCAAAGTGGAAAAGATGAAAGAATATATCCGGATTGTTGATGAAATTGATTGTGAGGGGATGGCTTATTTACATTTTATGCCGAAAGAGAATATCGTTTTAGATGGAAACAGGCTTACAGGATCGGATTATTGTATAGAGTTCAAAGGGGCACGTGAGATTGAATCATTCACGTCTATGTACGCTCCCGAATTTAATAAAAGAGAAGAACGACGAAGCTTCCGTATGTCTTTTGACAGGAGGCTAGAGACTATTATACAATGAAAATTTTATTCTTAACTTTTTATTTTGAACCGGATCTTTGTGCCGGGTCATTTCGTAATACACCGTTATTTCGAGAGTTATTACGCCAGATGAATGAGAAAGATTGGATTCATGTGATTACGACACAACCGAATCGTTATCAGTCTTTTCATGTCGAGGGGCAAGCAAGGGAAATTGGTGATAATTATAGGATAGATCGGATTCGTATTCCGGAACACAAAAGTGGCTTTGTTGATCAAGCTCGTTCTTTTCGGGTGTTTTATAAAGAGGCGTTGCGATTGGCGGGAAAAGAGCGTTATGATTTGGTGTATGCTTCTTCTTCAAGATTGTTTACTGCTTTTTTAGGTAGAAGAATTGCGGGAAAACAGGGTATCCCTTTGTATTTGGATATACGAGATATTTTCGTTGATACGATCAAGGATATATTCAAGGGGAGGAAGATGATCCGGATTCCGGCCGGGATTTGTTTTGAATGGATTGAACGGTATACATTTTCGGGGGCAAAGCATATTAATTTAGTTTCGGAAGGATTTAAAACGTATTTTGAAGAATACAGAAAGCCTGTTTATTCGTATTTTACGAATGGAATAGATGATATTTTTCTTGATGTCCCGAAGTCTAAGCGGCAAGCTGCTGAAGTGAAAGTTATTACTTATGCCGGAAATATCGGGAGTGGACAAGGATTAGAAAAGGTAATCCCAATGGCAGCTAAAAAATTAGGAGATCGCTATTTTTTCAGGATTATCGGGGATGGTGGAATTAAGACATTGTTGAAAGATAGAATAAAAGAATTGGGAGTTCGTAATGTGGAGTTGTTAGATCCGGTGTCAAGAGAAAAATTGATAAGATATTATAATGATTCTGATTTTCTGTTTTTGCATTTGAATGATTTGGAAGCATTTAAAAAAGTACTTCCGTCAAAATTGTTTGAATATGCGGCATTTGACAAGCCTATTATAGCGGGCGTTGGCGGTTATGCGAGTCAATTTATTCGAGAAAATTTGAGTAATTATATATTGTTTGCACCAACTGATGTTGAGAGTATGGTGGAACAAATATTGAAATTTAACAGAGGGAATCAAGAACAGGGTGATTTTGTTAACAAGTTTGCCCGGAAAAATATAATGAAAGAGATGGCACGTTCTATTCTTGAGTGTCGTTAGTTTTATTGGTGTATATTTATGAATATTCTTATTACAGGGATCCATGGTTTCGTGGGTTCTAATCTTGTGTTGTCTTTAAAAGAACGCCATGTTCTTTATGGTTTGGATATTGTTGCCCCGGAAAAAGAGGGGGTAGCGAGGACGTATTCGTGGGAGGAATTGGAGGGAATAGAGGGGATTGATGCGATTGTGCATTTGGCGGGGAAGGCGCATGATACGAAAAATGAGGCGTTGGCGGAAACGTACTTTACGATAAACACGGGATTGACACAGAAGGTATTTGATTTTTTCATGAAGTCTTCAGCGAAGAAATTTATTTTCTTTAGTTCGGTGAAGGCGGCAGCGGATTTTGTGGTGGGGGATAAGTTGACGGAGGAGGTAATCCCGACACCGAAGGGTCCCTACGGGGAAAGTAAGATTGCGGCGGAGAATTACATACTAGAACAATTGAAAATTGAAAATGGAGAATTGAAAATGCAGGGGAAGCAGGTGTATATTTTACGGCCTTGCATGATTCATGGACCGGGGAATAAGGGGAATTTGAATTTGCTGTATAGTGTGGTGAAGAAAGGGTTACCGTGGCCGTTGGGGGATTTCGAGAACAGGAGGTCGTTTACTTCGGTGGATAATCTTTGTTACGTGGTGAATGGATTGATTGAAAAGGAGGTCCCGTCAGGGATTTATCACATGGCGGATGATGAAGCGTTGTCGACGAACGAGTTGATCCGGGAGATGTGTGAGGTGATGGGGAAGAAGGCGCATATTTGGCGGATGAATAAGGGGTTGATGAAGGAGTGTGCGGGGTTGGGGACTTTGTTGCGTTTACCGTTAAACTTGGAACGGTTGAAGAAATTGACGGAGAATTATGTGGTTTCGAATGAGAAGATTAAGCGGGCGTTGGGTATTGAGCGGATGCCGGTGACGGCGGTGGAGGGGTTGAGGAAGACGATAAGATCGTTTACTAATTGTAAATTTTAGATTTTAAATTGAGTGATTTTCGATTAGCTGATTGTTGAATTGCAGGATCGTTCAATCTCGAGATACTTTTATCTTTTAGTTTTTAACTTTTAGTTTCCATGTTGTATTATTTGGTGGTATTTGTGGTGCTACTGGGGGTAGAGTTGCTCTATTTCCGGGTGGCGGACTATTTTAATATTATTGACAAGCCGAACGAGAGGAGTTCTCACACGAGGATTACGTTGAGGGGAGGGGGAATTGTGTTTTACGTGGGGGCGTTGGTTTATTTTGTGGCTAGTGGGTTTAGTTTTCCGTGGTTTATGTTGGGGTTGACGTTGATTGCCGGGGTGAGTTTTGTAGATGATGTGCGGTCCGTGACGCAACGGGTGAGGCTGGTAGTGCATTTTGTGGCGATGCTATTGATGTTTTACCAGTGGGGGATGGTGTCGTTGCCTTGGTGGTACGTGGTGGTGGCTTTGGTCGTCTGCACGGGGATCATTAATGCTTATAATTTCATGGATGGAATTAACGGGATCACGGGAGGGTATAGTCTGGTGGTGTTGGGAGGATTGGCGTACGTGAATGGATGGGTTGTTCCTTTTGTTGACGAGAAGATGATTTACACGATGATGGTGGCGGTGTTGGTGTTTGATGGGTTTAATTTCAGGCGGAAAGCGAAGTGCTTTGCCGGGGATGTGGGAGCGGTGAGCATTGCTTTCGTGATTTTGTTTTTACTGGGGCGGTTGATTTTGGAAACGGGAGATTGGAGTTATATTATATTTTTGGCGGTTTACGGGGTGGATAGTGTACTGACAATCATACATCGGTTGATGTTACACGAGAATATCGAGTTACCGCATCGGAAGCATATGTACCAGTTGATGGCGAACGAGTTGAAGATTCCTCACGTGGTGGTTTCTTTGGTGTATATGGGGGTGCAAGCCGTGATAGTAGCGGTTTATCTGGCAATGCCGGGGATACATTATGCCTGTTTGGGAGGAAGTGTTGCCGTATTGGGGATAGGGTACGTGTTGTTTATGAGAAAGTATTTCAAGTTACACTTGGTCGTGAAGTGATTTGAAATTTTGTATAAAGAATTGAGCCTCGGAAATTCCGGGGCTTTTTTGTTTATAAATACGATGAAATTCGAGGTGATTCCGAAAAAGTTGAAGAATTTTTGGAATTTATTCCGAAAAAGTTGAAGAATTTTTGGAATTGATTCCGAAAAAGTTGTATTTTTGGAGAAAATATAGAGCAATTATGATCAAACGGAAGTTACGGGATATTATAGAAAAGAGGCTTTTTGATGGTAAGGCGATATTGTTAATGGGCCCTAGACAGGTTGGGAAAACAACTTTATTGAAAGAGCTTTTTGAAGGCCGGGAGGATGTTATGTGGCTAAATGGCGATGAGTTGGATGTACAGGCGTTGTTTGAAGGGGTTTCGGCAACTCGTTTAAAGGCAATGTTTGGTCGTAAAAAAATAATCATTATTGATGAAGCTCAACGAATTCCTGATATAGGTTTACGTTTGAAGTTGGTGACAGACCAAATAAAAGATGTACAATTGATCGCTACAGGAAGTTCTGCATTTGAATTGGCGACCAAAACGGGAGAACCTTTGACCGGGAGAAAATGGGAATACAAGATGTACCCGCTCTCTTTTGGCGAGATGGTAGATGAGCATGGATTACTAGATGAGAAAAGAATGATCCCGCATCGTCTGATCTTTGGTTATTATCCGGAAGTCGTGATGCGTCCGGGAGAAGAACGGGAGATTTTAAGATTATTGTCTGATAGTTATTTGTATAAAGATGTATTGATGTCGGATCAAATCAACAAGCCTGATAGTCTGGTCAAATTGTTACAGGCTCTTGCCTTTCAGGTAGGTAGCCAAGTTTCTTATAATGAATTGGCTCAATTGTGTAGCTTGGATTCAAAAACGGTGGAGAAATATGTTATTTTATTAGAACAGTCTTATGTTATTTTCAGGTTGAATTCTTTTAGTCGAAACTTAAGAAATGAGCTGAAAACCAGTAAGAAAATATACTTCTATGATAACGGTATCAGGAATGCTTTAATTGCCAATTTTAATCAAATTGAGGGACGAGCTGATCGGGGTGCTTTGTGGGAGAATTTTTTAATATCAGAAAGGAAAAAGTTTTTGGAGTATAATCGTTTGTGGGGCAATTCATGGTTTTGGCGAACAAAAGAACAAAAAGAAATTGATTTGGTTGAGGAACGAGATGGAAAAATAACAGGATATGAATTTAAATGGAATCCTGATCAGAAAGTGAAAATTCCTCGTTTGTTTTTAGATTCATACGAAAATAGCGACTTCCAAGTGATACATCGGGATAATTGTGATTCGTTTTTGCTCGAATATTGAGGGGGAATGACACAGATGTGTGTTACACAAAGTTGTGCAATTGGGTGGAAAAAGTTACTTTTGGCTTGAAAAAACAAATGTGGTAAGTATGATACAAGAATATCAAATTAGCGGTTTTCGGGTGAGGGAATACGAGGAGTTGGAGTCCACGAACACGGAAGCAGAACGTGTGGGGTGGAGCGAGTTGGAAGATAAGATGGTGATTTTGACATACAGGCAGACGCAGGGTCGGGGACAAGTCGGGAATCATTGGGAGAGCGAGCCGGGGAAGAATATATCCATGACGGTGGTGTTTAAGCCGCAGGAGTTACCGGCGGGACAACAGTTTGCCGTGTCGATGGTGATTGCCTTGGGCGCTTGTGATTTTATTTCCCGTTACGTGAACGGGTGTTCCGTGAAGTGGCCGAATGATATTTACGTGGGGGATCGGAAGATTTCCGGGATATTGATCGAACATTCCATCATGGGGCGTTACGTGGGAGGTTCTTTGTGCGGTATCGGGGTGAATATTAATCAAGAACGTTTCTTGTCGGATGCACCGAATCCGGTTTCCTTGTTTCAGTTGATCGGGAAGGAAATTCCCGTGAAGCGTGCGTTGGAGGAGTTGCTGGATTGTATTGGAAAGCGATATGAAACAATACGGGATTACGAGGGGTTGGAACGTGATTTTTTGAAGGTGTTGTACCGTCGGGAGGGAGTATATGATTGGGAGGATGAACGGGGAATGTTCCGGGCATCGATTCGGGGGATTAACGAGTTCGGACAGCTGGTGTTGGAGGACGTGGAGGGGAATGAGCGGGTATATGGCTTTAAGGAAATCTCCTATAAATTTTAGATTTATGATTTACGATTTATGATTTTAAATTTTAAATTTTAGATTTTAAATTGCGGAGTTTTGATTATTTTTGTGCAAAACATGGATAACTTATGGTAGAGAACTATTCGGAAGATTCTATTCGGACGCTGGACTGGAGGGAACATATACGCTTGCGCCCCGGTATGTATATCGGAAAATTGGGGGACGGAGCGGCAATGGACGATGGAATATACATACTGGTTAAAGAGGTGGTGGATAATAGTATTGACGAGTTCGCGATGGGAGCGGGGAGCGAGATTATTATCAAGGTAGAGGAACGGACAGTTTCGGTACGGGATTTCGGACGAGGAATTCCGTTGGGTAAATTGATTGACGTGGCCTCGAAGATGAACACGGGTGCCAAGTATGATTCCGAGGCTTTCAAGAAATCCGTGGGATTGAACGGTGTTGGTATAAAAGCCGTGAACGCCCTTTCCGAGAGTTTTATCATCCAGTCCTTCCGGGACGGGGAGACGAAACGGGTGCGATTCAACAAGGCGCTGATCGTGGAAGATCAGGAGGTGGTCCCGACCACGGAACCGAATGGTACGCTGGTGACTTTCATTGCGGACAAGGAGCTGTTCGGTAATTATCATTACATCATGGATTACCTGGAGGCCATGTTCAAGAATTACGTGTTCCTGAATTCCGGGTTGACTATCAATTTCAACGGTCAGAAATTACATTCCAAGAGAGGGTTGTATGACTTGTTGTCAGAGAATATGAGTGGGGAGGGGTTGTACCCGATCATTCATTTGAGGGGAAATGATATTGAGATGGCAATGACACACGGACGGCAGTACGGGGAGGAGTACTACTCTTTCGTGAACGGTCAGCACACGACGCAGGGAGGTACGCACTTGATTGCTTTCCGGGAGGCCGTGGTGAAGACGATCCGTGATTTTTACAAGAAAGATTTTGATTTGGCCGATATTCGTACTTCGATTATCGCAGCGATCAGCATAAAAGTACAGGAACCGATGTTCGAGTCGCAGACGAAGACAAAGTTAGGTTCTAAAGATATAGCCCCGGAGGGGCCTTCGGTGCGTAATTTTATTTTTGATTTCGTGACGAAGGAGCTGGATAATTACCTGCACCGGAATCCGGACACGGCAGAGTTGTTATTGCGCAAGATTGTCGAGACGGAAAAGGAGCGGAAAGCGATGTCCGGTATCCAGAAGATCGCGAGAGAACGAGCCAAGCAGGTAAGCTTGCACAACCGGAAGTTGCGGGATTGTCGGGTGCATTTCAATTCCAACCATGAGCGGAAGACGGAATCGTCGATATTCATTACCGAGGGGGATTCTGCCAGTGGGTCTATCACGAAGTCACGGGACGTGAACACGCAGGCCGTGTTCAGTTTGCGGGGTAAACCGTTGAACTCTTACGGGCTGACCAAGAAGATCGTGTACGAAAACGAGGAGTTCAATCTTTTGCAGGCAGCGTTGAATATCGAGAATGGAATAGAAGAATTACGTTATAATAATATCATTATCGCCACGGATGCGGATGTGGACGGGATGCATATACGATTGTTGTTGTTGACATTCTTTTTACAGTTTTTCCCGGATGTGGTACGGTCAGGGCATTTGTACATTTTGCAGACCCCGTTGTTCCGGGTACGGAATAAGAAGGAGACACGCTATTGTTACTCTGATGCGGAACGGGAGAAGGCGATCAAGCAGTTGGGGCCGAAACCGGAGATCACGCGATTTAAAGGTTTGGGAGAGATTTCTCCGGACGAGTTCGGTGGGTTTATCGGGAAAGACATCCGTTTGGAACCGGTTCGCATGACAAAGCAGGACCCGATTGGTACGATCTTATCCTATTACATGGGAAAGAACACGAACGAGCGGCAGGATTTTATTATAGATAATTTGTACGTGGAGAAGGATGAAATCTAACCATTTTATGATTTTAGATTTTAAATTTTAGGTTTTAGATTGCAATTTTCAATTTTCAATTAATATGAGCGAGGAAATAGAGAACGGGGAAGTAGAGAATGTGGAGCCGGAGCAACAGGAAGAAAACGGCCGGGTGCGGTCGATTCAGCATTTGTCGGGAATGTTCGAGAAGTGGTTCTTGGATTATGCTTCCTACGTGATTCTGGAACGTGCGGTACCTTACGTGAATGACGGGTTGAAACCCGTGCAGCGTCGTATATTACACGCGATGAAGGAGATGGATGACGGGCGGTTTAACAAGGTGGCCAATATCGTGGGGAGTACGATGGCTTATCACCCGCATGGAGATGCCTCAATCAAGGATGCGTTGGTGCAGTTGGGACAGAAGAACCTGTTGGTGGATTGTCAGGGAAACTGGGGAAATATCCTGACAGGAGATGATGCGGCTGCCGGACGTTATATCGAGGCACGTCTTTCGAAATTCGCTTTGGAGGTGGCTTTTAACCCGAAGACAACGAACTGGAAGCTGTCGTACGACGGTCGGAAAAGAGAGCCGGTGACGTTGCCCGTGAAGTTCCCGTTGTTGTTGGCGCAAGGGGTGGAAGGTATTGCCGTGGGATTGGCCTCGAAGATCTTGCCGCACAATTTCAACGAGTTGCTGGATGCCTGTATCGCTTATTTGAAAAATGAAGATTTTGTTTTATATCCGGATTTTCCGACGGGGGGAATGATCGACGTGTCGAAATATAATGACGGGTTGCGCGGGGGAGTGGTGAAGATTCGGGCAAAGATAGAGAAAGACGCCGGGAATAAGATCTTGCGGATCACGGAGATTCCATTCGGACGGACGACTTCGGCCTTGATCGATTCGATTCTGAAGGCGAACGAGAAGGGAAAGATCAAGATCAAGAAGATTGATGATAACACGGCGGCAACGGCCGAGATTTTGGTATATCTGGCCGCGGGAGTTTCTTCTGACAAGACGATTGATGCATTGTATGCCTGTACGGATTGCGAGTTATCGGTTTCTCCGAACTCGTGCGTGATCGAGAATGATAAGCCGATTTTCATGCCGGTAACCGATATTCTACGAAAATCGGTGGACGAGACGGTGGCCTTGTTGTTGTTGGAGTTGAAGATTAAGTTGGGCGAGTTGGAGACGGATTGGCAATATTCATCTCTGGAAAAGATATTTATTGAAGAACGTATTTATAAGGATAAAGAATTCGAGGAGAGCGAGTCGATTGATCAGGTAGTGGTTCACGTGCGGAAACGCTTGGAGCCATTCTTGCCTGAATTGATTCGCCCGGTGACGGATGACGATATAAAGCTCTTGTTGGAGATCAAGATGAAACGAATCTTGAAGTTCAACTCGGAACAGGCTGAGAATTATATTAAGGGATTGGAAGAGGAGATTGCCCGGGTGAAATTTGACATCGAGCATATTATTCCTTACTCGATCAACTATTACGAGAATATTAAGAAAAAGTACGGTAAAGGGCGGGAACGTCTTACAGAAATTCGGAATTTCGAGAATATCGAGGCCACGAAAGTCGTGGTGGCAAACGAAAAGTTGTACATCAACCGGGAGGAAGGTTTTATCGGGACGGCCTTGAAGAAAGACGAGTTTATCTGCGAGTGTTCTGATATTGACGACGTGATCGTGTTCCGGAAGGATGGTACGTATTACGTGACCAAGGTGGCGGATAAGTTGTTCGTGGGGAAAGACGTGCTGTACGTGAATGTGTTCAAGAAGAATGATAAGCGTACGATATATAACGTGGCCTACCGAGATGGTAAGGTGGGACCGTCTTACGTGAAACGTTTCTTCGTGACGGGAACGACCCGCGATAAGCAATATAACTTGACGAAAGGTACGCAGGGATCACGGGTGCTGTATTTCAGTGCTAACCCGAACGGGGAGGCCGAGGTGATCAAGGTATGCTTGAAACCGAAACCGGGCATGAAGAAACTGGTGTTCGAGTATGATTTTGCAGGTTTGGCGATCAAGGGACGCGATTCGCAGGGAAATGTGTTGAGTAAGAATGATATTCACAAGATTTCATTGGTACAGAAAGGAGCATCTACGTTGGGAGGTCGGAAGATATGGATTGACGAGGATGTATTGCGGTTGAATACTGATGGGCGTGGTCGTTACTTGGGAGAATTCCAGGGCGAGGACCGGATTTTGGTGGTGAATAAAAACGGTACTTACTACACAACGGATTATGATTTGAGTAATCACTACGAGGAGGGATTCTCGGTGATCGAGAAATATGAGCCGGAGAAAGTTTGGTCAGCGGTGTTCTTTGATGCGGAACAACAATTCTATTACTTGAAGCGTTTCCGTTTCGAGAATGTGGTTCGTCATACGTTGTTTATCGGGGAAACGGAAGGTTCGTATCTTGTAGCTTTGAGTGGTGAAAAGCGGCCCCGGTTCGAGGTTGTGTTTGGTGGACGTTACGAAAGTCGTCCGGCTGAGGTGATCGTGGCAGATGAGTTTATTGCCGAGAAATCGTACAAGGCTCGCGGAAAGCGGGTGACGACTTACGAGGTAAAACAGATCAGCGAGATCGAGCCTTTGGATAGCGGCGAGGAGGAAAGCGAGGAAGCGGCTTTGACCGACATAGATTTCGAGATCACGAACCCGGATATGCTGAGTGACGAGACGCAGATGAGGTTGGATTTTGAATAAATGTCGGAAGTGAAAAGTATGAAGTACTTTATCGTGGGATATATGGCGAGTGGCAAGTCCACGTTCGGGAAGGAATTGGCCAAAGATAAAGGACTTCCTTTTCTGGATCTGGACGAGAGTGTCGAGAGCAGAGAGGGACGGTCGATTTCGGAGATTTTTGCCAAGGAGGGAGAGGAGTATTTCCGGAAGAGGGAACGGGAGATCTTGCATGAGATATGTAACGAGACGGATGAATTTGTGCTGGCCACGGGAGGGGGAACACCTTGTTTCTTTGATAATATGGACTATATGAACCAAGAGGGAACGACTGTTTTCTTGAACACGTCATCTCTTGTTATTGTCGATCGTTTGAAACGGCAACGCTCTAATCGGCCTTTGTTGGCGATGTATTCCGATAATGAGTTGGAGTTTTTTGTCCGGGAACATCTGGAATCCCGGCTTCCTTTTTATTTGAAAGCAAAAGAACAGATATAGAACCTGTGTCACGTGAGAGTTCGGGGCGTGTTTATTGGGAAATAAGCCCGTACGTGGCAACTAAAGACGTGTACCCTACCCATCATATTCGATCAGCTCAAGTGGCTTTGAAACGGAGGAAAATGGAGAGAGAAACGTCCATCCCGACTTATTTCCCGCCGAACTCTTTTCGGAATGATCCCAACTTTCTTTTATTTCCGTTTACAGATTTCGTTGTACGAGCAAGTACGGCACTTTTCCGGTAATTCCGTTTGCGTGAACGGTACTTCGGGTGAAAAGAGTTTTTCCAATAATTGCACGAGTAGATCTTGAAATTCCGGTTCGTATGGTTTAAAGCGACGAATCGGTTCTTTATTACACTTCAACAGATAGCTGTAATTCGGTGTGAAAAGCAACTTCGTGCTGTATATTCCCGGAAGAATCGGGTCTGTACCCGGATTTTCGTACTCGTACATCATGCAATAGAGCAAGGTTTGGAAAGCCGCTTTATTTCGCTGTTTGTTGTTTGAATCAAAGATGGACGGCAGGTCTTTAAGATCGGTTTTGTCGGCTCCGGTTTTGTAGTCTATGACACGGGTTCCTTGGGCGACCCGGTCAACCCGGTCGATGTCTCCTTCCACGTAGATCACGGTGGGCTGGTCAAAAGCGGAAATCGTGACGGGCATACGATATTTTCTTTCCATGGAAATGATGTGGAAAGGACATAACGTTTTATCAAATTCGAAAACCTTCTTCACGTATTTTTTCACGACAGATAGTACAAGGTCATTGGCCCCGCTTTCCAGCATTTTGGACACAGTCGTGTCGTATAACTTCTCGTAGGCAGCCTGGATATGCTGTTCAATCAGTGAATCGTTTTTCATCAAGGCATCGAGACCTTCTGCCGTGATTTCCCCGTTGGGGAAAGTTTGGTAGAGAGATTGCGTACTTTGATGGAAAATAGTACCCAACAGGCGATGATCCAGCTCTTCGGCCATCTCTTCTTTCTCCTTGATCCGGGCGATATATTTGAAATAAAATTTCAGGTGACATTCCATGTACGTGTTGAGCGCAGATGGCGAGATTCCCCGTTCGTTTTCATCCGTGTAGCTTTTCAGTTGCTCCAAGATCGATGGGTTTTTAGGGATGGAAATGGTTGGGTTATCCTGAACCGATATGCTGTTTTGGAAATGAACTTCCCGGATGGGTAGTCCCGATTCGTATTTTATCTGGTAAAGGAAACGACTCATCTCGCCGCTACTCATGCCTTTCGTGACATCAGAGTACAATAGTTTGATGTTTTTAGCCCGTTGCAAGAGGCGGTAAAAGTAATAGGCGAAAAGGGCATCCATGTGTTCCGGAGTTGGTAAGCCGAATCCCAGTCTCAGGTTGTAGGGGATAAATGACGAGGCGTGTCCGCCTTTCGGCAGAATTCCCTCGTTGGCAGACAGGATAATCAGGTTTTTGAAATCCAGCATACGGGTTTCCATCAATCCCATGATCTGCATTCCTTCTAGCGGCTCTCCGGAGAATGGGATGGACACACCTTGTAATATCTTGTGAATAATTTGCAGATAAAACTTGTTATCCGGGATAATATTTTCTTCGATAAAGGTATTTTTAATGCCTTGAATCGTCGTGAAAATCGTGAATAGAAATTCCTTTTCGATGGCTAGTCCTTCATGGCTTTCGGACTGTATGGTAGCAATCAGTTGCTTTAAAATGCGTAACAGGTAATCGAGTAAGTTCTCTTCCGACGAGGAGAATATGGCTCGTGTGATTTCGCTGAATTGAAGACTTTTTTCTGCCACGTACACGATATTGTTCGTGTTGATGTAATTCGTGATCTTGGGAATATCTTCCGAACAGGAACTTTTTATTAGTTTATGGTTTAACAGGGCGATGACCGGTTTGTAGTAATAATGGGTCATTTCTCCCTCTTTCTTGGCATAATGCTTTAAATCTCCCAGCATGGCAATCAAGGCGGCAACAGACGTGTTCTGTGCCGGGTACCCCATCGTGATGTTGATTTTGTCTATCGTATCGGGAATGGAGTGAATAACCGGGGTAAGTAGGCTTTCGTCGCAAAGGACGATAGCCGTGTCCGTGTATGAATCTTGCTGTTCCGGGTGGATTTGTTCAATCAGTGTCGGGATCAGTTTTGCCTGTCCGATGGTTGAGGGAACAGAGATGTACTCGATGGCTTTGTCGTTGTACCGGAAGTTGTTGAAATGTTCCAGTCCCAAGGCATTGGGGAACAGTTTCATGTTTTCTCGGATATAAAGGCCTGCCTCGTGGTTGTCGTTTGCCGAATAGTACGAGTCGTAATCCCAGTAAAAAAGGGCTTGTCGGTTGTCCCGAAAATAGGAAAATATTCTTTTCTCGCATTGATTTAAGGCGTTGAATCCGGCAAATATCAGTTGGCGATCGGTGTGATGTTGGGAGAGTTGTTCGCAGAACAGACGTTGCCCCATTCCTTCATAACACAGGTTCTCGGCGAGTAGTTTTGCCTTAAAACGGGTATAGGTCGGGTAGAGTTTATCCCATACATTCAGAAATTCCTGTTGTTCCCGGCTGTATTTTTCCGAGTTGAAACTCCGCCAGAAACTTTGAATAAACTCCACCTGTTCCGGGGTGAGGTAGGGGAAGGCGGATTCAATTTCCCTCAATGCCGTGATGTTGGAAAAGAGGTCTTTGGCGTCCACGAGATATTTGTCTATATCATCGAAATCCCCGAGTAACATATTGCCCCAAAAATAGAAATCGTCAAAACGTTCGGTCGTTCCGGAGTATTCTTGATAGGTCTTGTAAAGTTTGATGATAAGAGTCAGTTCTTCGGCCTTTTTCAGTCCGGTTTGGCGTTCTATGAATTCGCTCAACGTCAGTATCTCCGGCATCCACACGGGACGATCAATCAGTTGAGCCAGTTCTTGTGCCAAGAATAATCCGGCTCGTTTGTTCGGGAACAGAATGGTCAGGTTGTCAAAATTGTGGCCATATTTCTGAATCAGATCTTTTGCTAGGAGATGAAGAAACGAATTCATATTTTATTACTATTTTTGTTTCGGAACAAATTTACAATTTAATCATTAGATTCAATATAGATTTATGCTGAAAGAACTGTTATTAAAAAATAGAAGTTACCGTCGTTTTGTTCAGAATGTTCGGATCACACGGGAGGAATTGGCGGAATTGGTCGGACTGACTCGGTATTGTGCTTCGGGAAGAAACGCACAGGCGTTGAAATACAAGGTGGTGGCTGATGCCGATTTGTGTGGTAAGGTGTTTCCTAATTTAGCATGGGCTGGCTATCTAAAAGATTGGGACGGTCCGAAAGAGGGAGAACGCCCGGCAGCTTATTTGATCCAATTGTTGGATACTTCTATCGTGGAGAACTGTTTGTGTGATGACGGGATTCAAGCACAGACTATATTGTTGGGAGCCGTGGAGAAAGGATATGGCGGTTGTATTATCAAGGCTTTCAAGAACGAGTCGTTGCGAGAGGTGTTGCAATTGCCGGAGCATTTGAAGGTCATGTATGTTATTGCTTTGGGTAAACCGAAGGAAACGGTGGTGTTGGAAGAGATGAAAGACGGTGATTACAAGTACTGGCGGGAAACGGACGGATCGCACCACGTGCCGAAGCGGGCTTTGGATGAATTGGTGATTCTGTGATCATTGAAGGTTTGATTCTAAATTTTGGATTGTAGAGATGAAATTACTTTGTGCGGAGTATAATGAGGCGGGTGAGGTTGCCTATAATGTCATTGGCGATAATGCCCTCCTGCGAAACAATGATGATTTCTATATTCCGGCTTTTGCCACGGAGTTGAGTTGTGTACCGCAAATAGTATTACGGGTTGGGAAGATCGGAAAACACGTGGCCGAGCGTTTTGCCGGACGGTATTACGAGGAGGTGGGGGTTGGAATCCGTTTCTATGCGGATAATCTGGAAAGAGAATTGTTGGCGACTTCTTTGTCTCCTACGGCGGCAATGGCTTTTGATTCTTCGGCGGCAATTTCACCGATGAAATCATTGGCGGGCGTCTCGCTGGAAGATATGATCTTTTTATTTGAATTGAACGGTGAGAGCGTTCTCACACGTAAAGTTTGTGAGATTTCGCAAAAACCGGAGAAGACACTTGCAGCAATGTCTGAGTATTATATGTTGAAAATAGGAGACTTCTTGTTTTGTGGGGGTGTTTTTCGACAAAGGAATTTATCAATAGGAGATCACCTTCGGGTGCTTTTAGACGGGGAATGTTTGCTGGACTTTCAGGTAAAATGATAGAAATAAAAAATCGGGTTCCTAAAAACCCGATTTTTTTTATTATTTGCAATACAAGAAACGTTTGATTTTGTGAGTGGGAGTCTTTTCAAAAGGTTCATGTTGTACGAGTACAAGTTGTAGTTTTGAGAAGTTGTTCACCCGGGCATTCACGTAATCCCGTAGTTCTTGTTTTTGTTCTTCAATGTAGTCGTTGATTTTTTCCTTGTAGTTCCCGGCTTGGTCTTTCAATTTCTGGTACTGTTTTTCAAGTTCTTCCATGTTAAAATGAACCATGGCAACCAGTTTGCCGCTATTTTCCACTACGAGGGATTCGTTCACGAAACGGAAATTGTTAATGATAGATTCGATTTCTTCCGGGTAGATGTTTTCTCCGGATGCACCGAGAATCATGGTTTTGATTCTTCCGCGGATGGCTAACCTGTTTTTCTTGTCAAAAGAACCCAAGTCTCCGGTTTTAAACCAACCGTCTTCCGTGAAGGTTTCTGCGGTAAGTTCCGGACGTTTGTAGTATCCCTTCATCACGTTAGGACCTTTGATCCAGATTTCACCTTGTCCGCTCTTGTCGGGATCGTTGATTTTAATTTGTACACCTTCCATGACGGGACCTACTCCTTGAAGGAATGTCTGTGACGGGTTGGAACCTGCGGCCATGGGAGCTGTTTCGGTAAGTCCGTAACCGATAGCATAGGGGAATTTAGCTTCCCGAAGGAATTGCTCTACGGTACCATCCAGTTTAGAACCTCCGATTCCGAAGAATTTTAGTTCCCCACCAAAGGTTTCCATGAGTTTCTTTCCTGCCAATCGGTTGAATAATTTACGAGCCGGAGCGAATTGGTAGAGCTTGCTCATCAATTTCGAACTGGTGAATTTAGGTAACACTTGCGACTTGTAAATTTTCTCGATAATCAAGGGTACGGATAAAACTACCGTGGGACGGATTTTCTGCATTGCCGGAACAAGTAATTTTGGGGTCGGTACTCGATCCAGGTAATATACTTGTGCTCCGAACATCAAAGGTAACAAAAGTCCCAGTGTGTTTTCGTAAGTATGTGCCATGGGCAGAATACTTAGGAAACGGTAGGTTTCGTCTACAGGTTGGATAGTACGACACTGACGTGCATCCCATACCAAGTTTTTGTGTGTTAAGACTACTCCTTTCGAAAATCCTGTTGTACCGGAGGTGTAAATGATTGATGCAATGTCCTCTTCTTCAATTGAAACTTCGGGAAGAGGGGTTGTATTATTCAAATTAATATCCGGGACCAATTTATCCAAGTCTTCCGGTTGGTAGCATCCTTCCGGCATGGTGGCAAAGTTATTGATCAGGATTTTATGCTCAAGGAATGGTGTTTTTACTCCTTCCAAACATTTTGCCAGTAGGCGGGAAACGAAGATCACTTTTACCTCCGCATGTTCCAATATATTCTGGAGTTCTGTAGAACAGAATCCCGGTAAGATCGGTACGGCAATGGCTCCAATGTTTGCGATGGCGAATTGGGTGATTCCCCAGTTCGGCATGTTCGCACTTAAAATGGCAACCTTGTCTCCTTTCTTTACACCTAAATGAAGTAAGTGGTTAGCAATAGATACGACCTCGTTATATAAATCTTGGTAAGTTTTTTTTCCGCTTGCGACAAAATTTAAAGATAAATTTTTTGAAAACTTGGAACAACTATTTTTCAAGAGTTCCGGTAGTGTCAATTTCTTTAAAGTCATGTTTTAATAATATGAATTTTCCATACAAAGATAATACAGAAAACAATACGATGTGGTTAAAATATTTAAAAATAGAGTAAATGGCTTGAAAGTGAGGGAAAATTGAAACAATTTCTAGTGTTTTACGTATCGGCAAGACTTGATTTATTTGAGGGGCCCGGCTTTTTATTCTTTTCGGGAAAAATGAGAAAAAAATAGACTCCGATAACGCCATCGGAGTCTATTTTTATTATTATTTCGTAGGAATTGCAGCTAATGTAGCTTTCAAGAATTCCCAGAATTTACTTACAGATTCGATGTTCACTTTCTCGTCCGGAGAGTGAGGAGAACTGATGGTCGGTCCGAAAGAAATCATGTCCCAATGTGGGTAGGCAGATCCTAGGATACCACATTCTAATCCGGCATGGATAGCCATGATTGCCGGTTTCTTACCGTATAATTTCATGTAAACTTCTTCCATTTCTTTGCGGATAGCTGAATCCGGATTCGGTTTCCATCCCGGGTATTCTCCGGTAAAGTTGATCTTGCTTGCTTCTGCCAGTTCAAATACAGATGCTACTACTTGAGCTAACGATGTTTTTGCGGTTTCAACAGAAGAACGCATTAACATGTAGATTTCGATCTTTCCTTCTCCACCTTTCACGATAGCCAAATTGTTGGATGTTTCAACCGTGTCCGGCATGGAATCGATCATTCTCATGGCACCATTCGGGCAAGCCTTGATGGCGTTAATCAGGTTATATTGTACTTTTACAGGCATTACATTCTGTGGAAGAGCGGTTTCTTCAGCAAAGAAAGTGAGATTCGGTTCTTTAGCGCTTAATTCAGCTTTAAATATTCCCTCGTATTCTTTTACTTTAGCAAGGAATTTGTCTGCATTAGCAGCCGGAACAGTTACGATTCCGAAAGCTTCACGCGGGATTGCGTTTCTCATGTTTCCTCCGGATACGGAAGAAAGACGAAGGTCTAATTCTTTGCTGACTGCTTTCAAGAAACGGAAATATAATTTGTTGGCATTTCCTCTACCCAAGTTGATGTCCATTCCGGAGTGACCTCCTTTTAATCCTTTCAATGATAATTGGAATGCTTTGTGTCCTGCTGGAACAGCTTCGGGAGTGTAGTCGAATGCGATTTCTCCGTCAATACCTCCGGCACATCCAACATACAATTCGCCTTCTGTTTCAGAGTCAAGATTCAATAAAATATCTCCTTTTAACCAGTTGTGGCGAATACCGTTTGCTCCATCCATTCCGGTTTCTTCGGTAGCCGTGATTAACACTTCAACCGGACCGTGAGGAATATCTTTTGATAATAGAATAGCCATTCCGGTAGCAACACCGATACCATTGTCAGCTCCGAGGGTGGTACCATCAGCGGTTACCCATTCCCCGTCGATATATGCTTCAATAGGATCTTTGGTGAAATCGTGTTGTTTGTCTTCATTTTTTTGAGGAACCATGTCTAGGTGACCTTGCAGGATAACTCCTTTGCGGTTTTCCATACCCGGGGTTGCCGGTTTGCTCAATAATATATTGTTAGCCTCGTCCATTTCAGCATGGATTCCGTTTTCTTTTGCCCAATTCATAACGAATTCTCTGGCTTTTTCTTCATGGTTTGACGGACGTGGAACTTGAGTTAGTTTATAAAAGTTTTCCCAGATAGCTTTGGGTTCTAACGTACAGATACATTTACTCATAACGTTTTTATTTTTAAATTTATGATTTAAGATTTCAGCTTGGTTATCCCGAAGATAATTGCGCTGAGATCATGTTTATTTCTATCGTTTGCAAGATATAAAAAAAACAGATAAGTTGTGATCGAATCACAACTTATCTGTTTTTTTTGTTTCAGGTTGGTAAGTTACAAGTTACAGGTTCTTGACGTGCAAGCGTTGACGTTAAACCTGTAACTTGTAACCTGCCAACCTGTAGCTTGAATCAACATTTGAAATTTTATTTCAAATGTTGATTCAAGTAGTTCACAAATTTAGTGTATAACTGTAACCGGGTGTAACCGCCGTATATGCTATGGTTACGGTTGGTGTAAATCTGCATATCGAATTGTTTGTTTGCCTGTACGAGAGCCTCGGATAATTCGTAGGTGTTTTGCACGTGTACGTTGTCATCCGCAGTTCCGTGGCATAACAATAAGTTTCCTTTTAAGTGTTTTACCCAGTTGATCGGGGAGTTGTCATTGTATCCGGAAGGATTATCCTGCGGGCGTCTCATGAAGCGTTCCGTATAGATGGAATCGTAGAATCCCCAGTGAGTAACGGGAGCAACGGCGATAGCCGTGGAGAACACGTCATTTCCTTTCATGAGGCAAAGTGATGACATGAATCCGCCAAAGCTCCAACCCCAGATACCTACTTTTTGTGCATCGATGTAAGATTGTCCGGCAAGCCATTTTGCGGCAGCGATCATATCGTCGCTTTCGATTTTTCCGAGTTGCATATAGGTACATTTGCGGAATTCTTCCCCTCTGGCAGCCGTTCCGCGAGGATCGATGCAAGCCACGATATAACCTTCTTGTGCTAGGTATTGTGTCCAGTCCATGCCCCAGCTATTGCTTACTTGCTGAGAGTTCGGACCACTGTACTGGATGATTAATAACGGGTAAGTTTTTGATGCGTCAAAATTCACGGGTTTCATGAGCCATGCGTTTAACATGGTGGTTCCGTCTGCTGCCGGGATTTGTATGAATTCTTTTTTTGCAACATTGTAATCTTCCAGTTTCGTTTTCAATGCGGCATTGTCTTCCAGCGTGCGGACTGCTTTACCGTTTGCCGCATAGAGGGTGTACACGTGAGGCATATCCGCATTAGATACTATATTAATATAGTATTTGAATGATTTACTGAATTCTGCTTCATTCCATCCTTTTGTCGGGGTGAGTTTCTTCTTCTTACCCTTTAAGTCAATAGAGTAGATGTATTTTTCCAGAGGAGATTCTTCGTGAGAAGCGTAGTAATAAAGTTTTTTTACCGGATCGAACCCGTAGAAGTTTACCACATCGTATTTACCGGAAGTGATTGGTTGAACTTCCTTGCCACTCATTGCGTATAAGTAAAGGTGAGAATAACCGCTTTTTTCACTGCTCATGATGAAATGTTGCCCGTCTTCCATGAAGATCAAATTGTCTAAGTTGCTTTCCGCGATATAATATTTATTTTCTTCCCGGTAAAGCACGGTTGTACTTCCCACGCGGGCATTGGCCAACAGGATTTCCAGTTGATTCTGGAAACGGTTCAGTTTCATGATAGCTAATCTTTTCGGATCTTTTGTCCATTTGATACGGGGTATGTAAATATCGGTCTCTTCACCAATATTCATTGGGGTGGTGACACGATCTTTAATGTCGTAAACGTGGACGCTCACGATGGAATTGGCTTCCCCGGCTTTCGGGTATTTATAGGAATAGTTCGAGGGATAAAGGGCATTTTGTTCGTATGCCGGGTATTGTCCTCTGAACATATTCATGTGGTAAGTCTTCACGGCTGATTCGTCAAATTTGATGAATGCGAGGGCAGATCCGTCGGGAGCCCACTCGAAGGCTTTGTTGAATCCGAATTCCTCTTCATATACCCAGTCGGGGGCTCCGTTAATGATTTCATTAAATTTCCCATCAAAGGTGATTTGAATTTCGGAACCGAAACGTAAGTCCGCGATAAAGATGTTGTTGTCTCTCACGAATGCCACTTTCGTTCCGGTAGGAGAGAAGGTTGCCAAACGTTGAGAACCACCTTCCGATAAAGGTTTTAATTCCTTATTCTTAAAATCGAACACGAAGTAGTCTGCCGTGAATGAACGACGGTAGATCGGATTTATATTCGTGCAAATCAGAATCCGGTCTTCTTCCGGGCTGAATTCGTAATCTTGGATGGTCTGAACAGCTTTGTACTTGGGATCGTTCAAGTCTAGTAAAATGCTTACGGCTTTCCCGGTTTTGTAACTATACATGACCAGCTTTTTACCTTTGTCTTCCAACACGGTATAGTGTTCCCCGTCATTTAACGAACGGAGGCCTGAAACACCTTGTGTCCTGAACGTGTAGGTCAAGTTAAAATCTTCCAGAGTGAATTTTTTGCCCTTGTTTTGAGCGTTTCCGGGTAGGGCAAACCCCACGATAAACATACATACAATTAACTTGTAAAACATCCTCATGACAATTATTTTTTGTTTTTTTAATTTGGACCAAAGATATAAATAATTTTAGATTTATGATTTTAGATTTAATTATTCCTATCTTTGTGCGCTCAAAATCATGATTAGATGAAATATACCCTTTTAGCGAAAGACAAAAATAGTGATGCACGGTGTGGTGTGTTAACCACGGATCATGGGAATATTGAAACTCCGATCTTTATGCCGGTGGGTACGGTGGGTACCGTGAAAGCCGTGCATGCGAGAGAGTTGAAAGAAGATATTAAGGCCCAGATTATTTTGGGCAACACGTATCATTTGTATTTGCGACCGGGTACGGAGGTGTTGGAAGAGGCAGGGGGACTACATAAATTTAATTCATGGGATCGTCCGATCCTCACGGATAGTGGCGGTTTTCAAGTTTTTTCTTTAGGAGATTGTCGGAAAATCACGGAAGAAGGGGTCGTCTTCCGTTCTCATATTGATGGTTCGAAACATCTGTTTACTCCTGAAAATGTCATGGATATTCAGCGTAAGATAGGGGCTGATATAATCATGGCATTTGATGAATGTCCCCCGGGGCAGAGTGAATACGGTTACGCGAAAAATTCATTGGAATTGACCCAGCGTTGGTTGGAACGATGCGTGAAACGACTTGATTCCACGGAGCCATTGTACGGTTATCACCAGTCGCTTTTTCCGATCGTGCAAGGATGTACTTTCCGGGATTTGCGGGAAAAGGCAGCGGAACACGCTGTTGCTCTTGATCGAGAGGGATATGCAATCGGGGGATTGGCTGTCGGGGAAGAGGCTGAGGTCATGTACGAGATGATTCAAGTCGTAAACCGGATTTTGCCGCAGGATAAGCCCCGTTACCTGATGGGTGTCGGGACCCCGGAGAATATTTTGGAGGCAATCTCTTTAGGTGTGGATATGTTTGATTGCGTGATGCCGACCCGAAACGGGAGAAATGGTATGCTGTTTACCACGGAGGGCGTGATTAATATAAAGAACAAGAAATGGGAGAAGGATTTCAGTCGTATTGATCCGGCCGGGTTGAGTTTTGTTGATGATGATTACTCGAAAGCGTATTTGCGCCATTTAATCAAGGCAGATGAAATTTTAGGGCTACAAATTTGCTCGATCCATAATTTGTCGTTTTATTTGTGGTTAGTACGTGAAGCTCGTAAACATATACTGGAAGGAGATTTCGTGACGTGGAAGGAGAGTACGATAAAGAAAGTTACAAGAAGATTATAGTGCTGAGAAGCAACTAGCGTAAAATGAAGAAATTAGACTTATATATTATCCGGAAGTTCCTAGGTACCTTTTTCTTTTCGATGGTACTGATCTTGAGTATTGTCGTGGTTTTCGACCTTTCGGAGAGACTGGAGAAATTTATCGAAAACGAGGCTCCCGTGAAGGCGATCATATTTGATTATTACCTGAATTTCGTGCCTTATTTTGCGAACGTGTTTTCCTCTTTGTTTACTTTTATTTCTGTTATTTTCTTCACGTCAAAGATGGCTTATAATAGTGAGATTATCGCTATTTTAAGTACGGGTATCAGTTTCCGGAGAATGGTCCGGCCATACATGATCTCGGCCGGGGTGATTGCCTGTTTGTCACTTCTTTTGAGTGCTTTTATTATTCCGAATGCCAACAAGAAGCGGATCGAGTTCTCCGAGCAATATATTTGGAAAAAGTATAGTAACAAGGAAGAGAATATTCACCGGCAGATTGCACCGGGTGTTTTTATTTATATGTCGAGTTTTAACGTGTATTCTAGTCGGGGTAATGATTTTACCTACGAGGTATTTCGGGAGGATACGTTGGTTAGTAAATTGACGGCAAAATCTATTTCATGGAATAAGGAACTTGAGAAGTGGCGGGTTAACAACTGGACGCTACGGGAATTTGACGGGATCAAGGAGACTTACACGACGGGACAAACTATTGATACGCTATTAAATTTTAGTGCGGCGGAATTCTCCGAGGATCCCAAGAAAATCAAGGAGCGCTTGACATTGCCAGAGCTGGATGAATACATCGCCCGGCAAAAATTGCGGGGAAGTAGTAACGTGGTTGAGTTCCAGATCGAGAAGTACAAGATGTTTTCGGGCGCTTTCGCTACATTCATATTGACGTTAATTGGGGTATGTATCGCTTCCCGTAAGATTCGGGGGGGAATGGGGTTCCATTTGGGATTAGGATTGTTAATCAGTTTCTCGTACATATTATTTATGCAATTTTCCACGGTTTTTGCAACCAATGGAGGCATGAGTCCGTTATTAGCGGTATGGATACCGAATATGTTATTTGCTGTGGTGGCGTTATTTGTATACCGGGCGGCACCGAAATAATTGAAAGTTGAAAATGTAGAATTAAAAATGAATAATTAAGAAGGTATGAAAAATGAGTGCATATCTTCAATCAATAGAATAGGCCGATGAGGGCTATAAGCAAGAATCATAAATTTAAAATCAAAAATTTATACGTAAGTATATGAATAGGGAGACTAAAAGACCTAGAATTACAAGGCCGATCGAGAATCGTGATGAGAATCGTCGGAGCAGAACACCGCGTTTCGAAAACCGTGAAGGTGGAGAAAGCGAAACAAGAAGACCTAACCGTTTCAACACGGACAGACCGAGACGGGAACAAGGACACGGGTATATCCGTGATTTGAACAAAGAACGGGAGAGAGAGCGTAACGAGGGTACGGGAGATCGAGATAACGGGAATCGTTATTACCGGGATTCAGACAGAAATCGTGAAAGAGGGGATCGGGAGAATAATCGTTACGAGAATCGGGATAATAGAAGATCATACGAGAGAGGTAACAGGGATAACAATCGTTTTTCCGATCGTGGAGAGCGTCGTGAAAGGCGGCCTCAAGATCGGGATGAAAATGCAGAAAGAAGAGATAATCGCTATCAAAACAGGGATCGTAATGATCGACGAGAGGAAGGACGTCGGGAAAGAGGTTCCCGTGAGGAAGGAGGACGTGGAGAAGGGTATCGTGGCGATCGTCGGGATCGCAGAGAGGGGGATGATCGTCGGGATCGTTATTCTGATCGTCCGGCGAGAAAAGTGTTTACCCGCCGGGCAGATGGGGATGGCGCTCCCAAAAGTGTGTATAGTAAGAAAAAACAAATTGAATATCGCAAGAAGAACGAGGGGCAGGAGACAGAATTACGCTTGAACCGTTATATCGCTAAAGGCGGAGTGTGTTCACGTCGTGATGCTGATGTGTTGATTGCAGCCGGTCGGGTGAAAGTAAACGGGGAGGTCGTGCAACAAGTCGGGGTAAAAGTAAAGCGTACGGATCGAGTGGAGGTTGATGATCAAGTGATTACTCCCGAACGTAAAGTATACTTGGTGTTGAATAAGCCGAAAGATTACGTGACGACCGTGGAAGATCCTTTGGAACGTAGAACCGTGATGACATTGATCGAGGGAGCTTGTAAAGAGCGCGTGTACCCGATCGGACGGCTTGACCGCCAGACCACGGGAGTGTTGCTTTTCACGAATGATGGCGATTTGGCCAAGAAATTGACTCACCCGAAGTATAACCAGAAAAAGATATACCACGTGTTCTTGGACAAGGTGGTTCAAACGGGCGACTTGGAGGCTATCCGTAAGGGAATCGACTTGGAGGATGGTTTTATTCAAGCGGATGACGTGAGAGTGGCGGAAGATGATCGCACACAGGTGGGGATTGAAATTCATTCCGGTAGAAATCGTATCGTCCGGAGGATTTTCGAGCACTTGGGTTACCAGATTCTTCGTTTGGACCGTGTCTTTTTTGCCGGGATCACGAAGAAAAATTTACCCCGGGGCCACTGGCGTTTCCTGACTGAAGATGAGGTTAATATTTTGAAGGCCTACTAAAAAAATTTTTTTTTTAATATTATTACTATTACCTTTGCGGGTGTCCACCTTTTAGGAGGTTTATCCCGTGAAGGTTTTATTTTTATATTAAAAAATTATGGTTGCATTTATCACAAATGGTCTGAATAGAATGAGGACGTTGCGTTCATTCTCATACACTCCTCGATGGATTGTATTTTTGATTGACGTGGCTCTCGCTATTATGGCAGTTAGCGTTGCTTATCTGATCTGGGTCAATTTCCAGATTGACCGGATGAGATTAGATTTTGTCTTGACCGGGGCTCTCGTTATCGTGGGTGTCCGGGTGATCAGTTTCCTGTTGGGACATACTTATTCCGGAATAGTACGTTTCACGGGAACGGAGGATGCTTTGCGCATCTACTACGTGTTGACGGCAGGGGAGATTGCCCTTCTTTTGGGTAGTGGTGTGTTTTTCCTGTTGTATGATTATCTTTTTATACCGGTTTCCGTTTTACTCACGGAGTACGTTCTTCTGACCAGTTTGATGGTTATGAGCCGGGTGATCGTGAAGAAAGTCTTTGCGCAGTATATCGGTGCGGAGCGTACTAAAAAGAATGTAATTATATGTGGTAGCGATGAATACGGTATCATGGCAAAACATGCCATGGATAACGTGGAGGATGCCACGTATAATATTCTTGCTTTTGTTGATGTGAATGATCGGAAGGCGGGAAAGATTATCGAGGGGGTCAAGATTTACAAGATGTCGTCTTTACCCGGTTTGTTGAAACGTAACCGGGTGGACAAGGTGGTTATCGCCAAAAAGATGATTTCCCCTGATAAAAAGCGGGAAATTGTCGAGATCTGCTTGGCCGCAGATGTGAATGTACTCGAAGTGCCTCGTTTTGAAAGTTGGATTAACGGGGAGTTAAGTATGCGGCATATCCGGAATATCAAGATCGAAGATTTGTTGGAGAGGGACGTGATTCACATGGAGGAGACCAATCTTCGGAAACAATTATTGAATAAAGTGGTTTTGGTGACCGGGGCGGCTGGTTCTATCGGGAGTGAAATCGTGCGGCAGTTGACGCATTTTAATCCTTCTTTGATCGTTTTGTTTGATCAGGCCGAATCTCCGCTTTATGATATTGAGCTGGAACTGAAAGAAGAGTGTGGTTTCACGGATTATAAAATCGAGATCGGGGATGTACGTGATGCGAGCCGGGTGGAAGGAATCTTTAAAACATATCATCCCAATATCGTGTATCATGCGGCTGCTTATAAGCACGTTCCCATGATGGAAAAACACCCGATTGAAGGTGTGAAAACTAATATTTTCGGAACGAAAAATGTTGCCGATTGTGCTGTGAAATATGATTGCCAGCGTTTCGTGATGATCTCTACCGATAAAGCGGTGAACCCGACGAATGTTATGGGTGCAAGTAAGCGTATAGCGGAAATTTACACGCAATCATTGAATCGCATCGCAAATACTCGTTTTATTACTACTCGTTTTGGGAACGTTTTGGGATCGAATGGTTCAGTGATCCCTCGTTTCAAGAAACAGATAGAGGCGGGTGGTCCGATAACGGTTACTCACCCGGAAATAACTCGTTTTTTCATGACTATTCCCGAGGCATGTCAGCTCGTTTTGCAAGCGGGGGCGTTGGGAAATGGCGGTGAAATATTTGTTTTTGACATGGGTAAGAGCGTTAAGATTGTCGATCTGGCTCGTAAAATGATTAAACTTTCCGGTTATGAAGTTGGGAAAGATATTCATATCGTCTTTACCGGTTTGAGACCGGGAGAGAAATTGTACGAGGAGGTGCTTAACGTGAAGGAGACAACTTTGCCGACCGTGCATGAACGAATAAAGATTGCCAAAGTACGTGAATATAATTATAGTGAAGTTACGGATGCGATAAAGGCTCTTGATATAGCTTTGCAGACAAAAGATAATTTTGCCGTGGTGAAACAAATGAAATGTATTGTTCCTGAGTTTAAATCGAAAAATTCAACCTATGAATCTATTGATTTCCAGATGGAAGAGGAAGGTGTAGAACATCATATGGAAGAGGTTTTAAATAAAATTCAGGTAGCCGAAAATTTAGAAGTCAGAGAGTAATGGAGAAGACGAATTGGTATGCAGTTTTCACTGCTTCTCGGGCGGAAAAACGTGTGAAGGAGCGTTTGGAACAAGCAGGAATCGAGAATTATTTACCTGTGCGAGAGGTCGAGTTTGTGAGGAATGGATTGGTGAAAAGGTTGGAAGTTCCTGTGATTACGGGGTGTATTTTTGTCCGTGTTTCTGAAATGAATTTACCTTCCGTGTTATCAATTGGGGGTGTGATTGCGTTGTTAAAAGAGAAACAGGGCCCGGTTGTGATTTCGGACGAACAGTTGGATAGTTTGCGGATTTTGAATGAAAATGCCGGATCGCTTGAAGTTGTGAGTGGAAAGGCTCTGGTAGGATCTGATATACGTGTGATTCAAGGTGAATTAACTGGAGTTCAGGGGGAGTTGGTCGAGGTGGCTGATGGACATCGGGTTGCGGTTCATATTCCGGGTTTGATAGGCGTTTGTGCGGATGTTTCATTAGATTGTGTAAAGGCGTTGTAATTATTCAGATTTATTATTTCTTTCGGAAAAGTGTATTTATTTAGCTTGTAAAATATACGAAAAGTGTGTTTTTGATGTGGCTTTTTTGTTGGAAAAGTGTATCCTTGAGTCTGCATAAACCAAGAAGAAGTGTATTATGTTATACCGGAAAGTCGAAAGCTATATTGAAAAGTACTTACAATCAGGTTCTAATAAAGTACTGTTCAAAAAGTATTTGATCGTGGGAGGATTGCCTGATGCGGTGAATACGTTTGTGGAGCAACATAACGTGGTGGCCATTCGGAAGATTCAGGAAGATATTCATGCTTTATACGGCCTTGATGCTTCAAAATATGAAAAGGAACATGCCAGATTGAAAATACAGCGTATCTATAATCTTATTCCGTCAAATCTTGAAAATAGAAAAAAACGAATAATAGCAAAAAGTATTGAGAAAAAGAAAGGCAAACGAATGACGGATTATGAAGATGAATTTGATTACCTTATTTCGGTGGGAGTGGCTTTGGAGGTGAGAGCTATCAGCGTTCCTAGCTATCCGTTGATGGAGAATTGTGGAAAGAATTTACTCAAACTTTATCTGAACGACGTGGGTTTGTTGACAGTTTATTTTTTTTTAATAATATTCAAGCCATCATGCAGGATGTGCGGAGTATCAATTTAGGGTCCGTGTACGAGACTGTCGTAGCGCAAGAGTTACGTGCGCATGGTTTTAATCTCTATTACTATGATAACAAAAATAATGGTGAGGTGGATTATCTGATAGATGATGCCGATCAACTTACTGTTTTGCCGTTGGAAATAAAATCAGGAAAGGATTATGCTATTTATAGTGCGCTTAATAAACTTTTGAAAATAAAGGAATACAATATACATCAAGGTTTTGTATTATCCAATGAACAAAAGGTTTATCAGGAGAATGGTATTACTTATCTCCCTATTTATGATATTATGTTTTTTGAGCCGGGAACAAAAGTTGTGGGAGAGCTATGATATATAGCTATGCTTAAAATCATCGTGTAAATATTTGCAGGTATTTGAATGAGAGTTATATCGTCAGAGACTTTTTTAGAGGCGTGATCGTGATTTTTGTTTTTTCTTTTATAGGGTCGAAATATATTCCTCTGCGTAGAACTAAGTTTATAATGAGAACCTGTTGAGAAGCTGGGGAAATCCTAAGGAAATAATCCTCCTTTTTCAGAGATGTTTCGAAATTTATTCGAAGTTCATTTATTCCGCAATATTTGAGCCACGAAGGATCTTCGAGTAATCTCTGAATGAGAGAGAGTATTTGGGTTGTATTACTACTTCTTTTGGGTCGAATTTGAGTGATACTATATTTTCTTGACTGCAATTTCACTTGTTATGCTTATTTCTAAGGTAGTATTACCTTAATTCTATGGTTTAACTATCTCTTGAGCCTTACAGGTCGCTTTCTCTTACGTCATGGGATCGTTGTGTGGTGGCGGGATAACGATTTTAAATGTGAGGAGTAACGGTTGAGAGGTGGTTGAACGTAAGGAAAAAGGTGGGATATCTTTGTTTGATTTGTGGTATGAGTCTATTTAGAATATTCAGACTTTTTCTAAGGCTAGGTACTTAATATATCAAGTAAATGACTACTTTTGTGACAAATCTCAGAATCTAGTTATAATTAGACATGGTTACATTATCTATAATTATTCCGGTTTATAATTTAGAACTTTATATCCGACGTTGTTTAAACTCTGTAATTGAACAGACTTATAAGGAGTTGGAGATAATAGTTGTAAATGACGGTAGTAAAGACGGTTCTTTAAAAATATTGGAGGAATATGCTTCAAAGGATTCTCGAGTAAAAGTTATAGATAAAGAAAATGGAGGAGTGACTTCTTGTCGTAGAGTTGGACTCGAGCAAGCTCAGGGAGAATATGTTTTTTTCTTGGATGGGGATGATTGGTTAGAAAATGAGACTTTGGATCGTTTGTATTCATGTGCAAAAGCGAAAAATGCAGAGATTGTTTTAGGTAATGTTTATTTTAGTAGTGATACTAAAGATGAGCCTGTTTTATCTAGCAGTTTCGATTCGATTTCATCTAAAGAATTTATTCATCAGTTAGCGCATGGTAAGCAATTATGGAGTCTATGCATGAAATTAATAAAAACTTCTGTTTGTCGAAAGATGATCATTCCTGATACTTTGAGTATGGCAGAAGATATGACAGGAATGTTACAATTGGCTTTTTATGCCCGAACGATAGCTAAAAGTGATTATTATGGTTATCATTATTACCAGCGACCGAGTGCTTCGACTAAATCTCCGACATTAAAACACGCAAAAGATGCGTTGGTTGCAGCAGAATATATTACGTCATTTTTTGAAAGAAAAGGTGTGTATCAAGAGTATTTTGATGATATCGCTATAATTAACCTACGGTGTTTATTAACTAGTTGTAATCAAGGCGGGGTTGATCGGGGAAATTTGTTAGTAAAAAGAATTTATGACTCTTATTACCAGAGAAAATATTTGTCATATTTTAATTGGGCACATTGGTTGATTTTGTCTTGGTTTAAAAAAGGGATCAATCTTTATAAACTATATTTTGTGGTAAGAGGGTTAAGGTATTATTTCCATTGAAATTCTAATTTTATATCATGGATAAATTGTTGTATATCACAAACAGCATGAAATATCAATATGGAGGTGCTGTCATAAATCGTAGAAATTATAATTTGTTGCATGATATCTATGAAGATAATTTGTTTGTATATGAGTTTGAATATGCAAATGATGAAACTCGTTTTGTGAAATTGAAAAATCGTTTGACTGGCCTTTATTTTGGAATAACTAAACAATATATTCGAGATGTTCTGAAAATTATCGAGCAGCAAGGGATTAATATTGTTTTTATTAGTAATTCATTGTTTAGTTGTTTTGCTAATGCAATTAGAAAGAAGTTTCCTGATATGGTAATCTTATCTTTTTTTCATAATGTAGAATATATTTATGCGAAGGAAGAGTATAAAGCAACAAGAGGTATTAAATATTTGTTGCAAAGTTTTCTGGCATATGTTTATGAAAGAAGGATGATCAAAGAGGTTGATAAGGTAATTGTATTAAATAAGCGGGATGCTCAAGAGTTAATGCGTATTTATCATCGAAAATCAGATTTGATTTTACCAACTAGTTTTGAAGATAAATTGAAATGCCGAAATTCCGGGGGAAGAAAAACGGATACTCAATTGAAATTATTGTTCGTTGGTTCCCATTTTTTTGCTAATGTACATGGAATTCTCTGGTTTGTAGATGGGGTAATGCCCTTTTTAGAGAATGTTACGTTGTATATAGTGGGTAAAGACTTGGAAATGGAGCGTGAACGATTAGAGAAGAATAATGTGCAGGTAGTTGGAACTGTAGATTGTTTGGAAACATGGTATGAAAAGGCCGATGTTGTTATTTCTCCAATTTTTTTGGGTAGTGGAATGAAAACAAAGACTGCAGAAGCTTTAATGTATGGTAAACCGATATTAGGGACAAAGGAGGCTTTTGAGGGGTACGATACAGATCCGGCTAAGGTTGGGGCATTGTGTAATACTGCAACTGAATTTATAGAAACAATAGGGAAGATACAACAAGACTATGATTGGATTGAGCAACATGGTATTTATGCTCGCAAGGAATACAAAACACGATATGATTATAAAATTTCGTTGAATGAGTTTCGATCTTTTATGAGGAAGATTTAAATTAGAATGGGATGCTTTCTTGTTTTAAAAATAAAGTTTGGTAAGGCTACTTATTTTGCCTACTTTTACAAGCAATTTGTTGATTAATTAATAAACGTTTATGAATGGTAAAAGAATGAATAAAGCAGAGAATTTTGATTTTAATGTTGAAACTATTATTTTGCTTTTATGGAATAAGAAGTGGCTGATTATCATTATAACTTTACTTTTTGTTGGATTTGGGGTTATTGTATTTAAGGTTACGAAGAAACCACAACTTTATAAGTACAGTACTGGGTTTGTTTTACAATACCAATTGGAAGGAAAGGGGCATCAAGATAGATGGATCGCATGTGAACGAATACCGTGGAAAATAGTAAGAGTTGATTATTCTAAAGCTATCTCTGATTCTATTTTTTTGAAAGAGCTTGTTACTGCTGGAGTTTTAGAAAGTTCTGTTATATCCTTGCCGGTTATTATAAATTCTTTTGATTCTCTACATATTAATTTGTCAGTTGTTACTTCAGAAGATGATGTTTTTGCAACAAAACTGTTGCAAAAGATTCAGGAATTGTTTCCAAGTTATGTTATAGAACTACAGAAAGATCAGTTGGAGCTAGAGTCTTGTTTGTTAGATAGAAAAAAAGAACAGATATTATTAACCTTGACAGAAAAGTCAAAGTATCTGCAAGATCTTTTGAATAGAAAAAATGTGACGATTATTGATCGTATGGAGATTGCCCGATTGGAAAATGAGTGTCAGATGTTATATAATTCGAGTTTGAATTTAATGTCTCAAATCGCAGATTTGCAGCTTTTTCAAAAAGATAGTGATTTACTCATGTTAAAACCTGATCGTATTACAAAAGAATTGGTTCCAGGTGGCCTCTTTTCTCATTTAAGCGTATTGGGGTTGTTATTTGCTTTCATTGGATTTATGGTAGCGGTAAATGTGATACTTTTAAAGGCTTATTTACATGCTGGGTATAAATAAGATTGTTAAGAATGTTTTTAAGAGTTTTGGAAAGTTTCATCTTCGGGCGGATAAATTGTTGAATGAATGTTGAAAGATCAAATTAATATCTGGGGAATTGTATTAGCAGTTGTTTTATTCATATTGGCTGCATTTAGAGTGAATGTGGGATATGATTATGCAGAATATGTTTCTATAATACAAGATCCGGAGGCTTTGCAAAGGTTTGAAGTAGGAGTGAAAGGACTCGTGCATGTTCTTAATTCTTGGGGATTTACAGATCCTCAATATTTCTTTGTTGTAACATCACTTTTTGTGATCTTTTTTACTTGTATTGCATTTCGCGTATTGTCGGATTCATGGGTGATGTCATTATTTTTATTTGTATTTTTAGGAGCTTATTTTAATGGTTTGAATGTTGTGAGACAATATATGGCAGTTCCATTTTTTTTGCTAGCATTATATTATTTGTCTAATAAGGAATATATCCGAACTATTTTTTTCCTTTTAATTTGTTCGATGTTTCATATTTCAATATTGATGATAGTACCTTGGATATGTTTAGCCATGTTGCCAGTAAAAAAGTATATGTATTTTGTATGTATATTATTATCTTTGCTGTTGACTTCTTTTGATATGACATCCATATTGCAGTCTCTTAGTGTTCTGTTGCCGGAGCGGTATCAATTTTATTTGCAATCAACATTTGTTTCTGGAAGGAGTTTATTAGGCTTGGTTAAGGTTGTTTTTCCAATCATATTACTCGTTATGTTTCTAGCAATAAATGACTTGAATAAGTGTGGGTTGCGAGAGAGAATATTCTTGAATTTACTTTTGTTTTCTATATGTTTGGGGATATTGTTCCCGGGAAATATGTTAGTACTGAGAATCGCATGGTATTTCGATATTGCTCCGGTTATTTTGATACCAATTATATACAAACAATTAAAAGAAACTAAAAATAAGACTTATTTTACACTTTTTGTGGGTGAATATTGTTTGTGTTACTTTATTTTGTATTACTTGGTTCGTAACAATAGTGCGATATTTCCTTATACCTTTAACGTTGAGGCATTACAATTGAAAACATTATTTGTCATAGGAATATTTCTATTTATATTTGAATTAATGGTGTTCTTTTATATGCTATCAACGAGAAAATTAAAGAATTAAATATGACAGAAGTGAAATCTTATTGTTATAATCTTGTGATGATTGTGCCTTTTATGAAGACTCAAGTGGTAAATGATTTAATAAATAGCCTGCTTGAGAGTAATAGAAGGTATTCAATTTTACTTGTTCTTGTTGATATGTCTTTGGAAAAAGATGGATTGATTGAGGGTTCGGGGTTGTTGACAATAAAAAAGATTTCCTTGAATAACAAAGTCTCTTCTTCTCGATCAAGAAATATCGGAATTGAATATATTGTGAATCATAATGTTCAGTTTGATTATTTATTATTCCCAGATGATGACACTACTTTTGATTCTTCTTTTTTTGATTTATATGAAAGTGTTATTCTAGGTAATACAATTTTGAATGTTTTATGTAGAGATACAAAAGAAACTTATTCAAATTATAATATAGCAGATGGGGCTTTATTAAAAAAGAAAGATGTATTGTTCGTGGGGTGTGTGCGATTAATGTTGTCTAAAGATACTTTTTATAAAGTAGGATATTTTGATGAGCAGTTGGGTATCGGGGCAAAATATGGGGCAGGTGAAGATGGTGATTATTTTTTGAGAGCATTAGAATATGATGAATTTCATTATACGGCTAAAGTTTATAACTTTCATCCCTCACCATCATTGAAGTATAGTAAATTGAAATTCAAAGAATTGATTTTAAGATTTAATAATTACGGGAGAGGACTAGTGTATATGTTGTGTAAGCATAAACTCTACAAAGAAGGATGTCTTGTTTGTCTACGTGCTATTGCAGGGGGAGGGATTGCTTTGATAACGGGAAGATGGAGATTAGCTTGTGCCTATTGGTTTTCTTTCTTTACCCGGTTATCAGTACTTTTATCAAGGACAATAATTATAAAGTGATATGTTAGTTACAGCTTCGATTGTTACTTATAAAAATAAAAAGGAAGTTTTAGATGCTGCCGTTACCAGTTTTTTAAATACTGGTATGGATGTTTTTTTGTATATAATAGATAACTCTCCTGATGATACGATACGTCAGTGGTATAATGATCCTCGGGTTGAGTATATTTATAATAATGCTAATATAGGTTTCGGAGCAGCTCATAATATTATCATGAGGGATATTTCAAAGTTGGGAAAATATCATTTGGTATTAAATCCTGATATTCGTTTTGAGAATGGAGTGCTAGAAAAACTATATCATTTTATGGAAGAAAATCCTAATATCGGAAATTGTATGCCCCGAATTGTATATCCTGATGGTAATTTGCAGTATTTATGTAAGTTGTTACCGACTCCTCGGGATTGGATTATTCGGATGTTTCTCCCGTTTAATAAAATTCGGGCTAGGATTGATTACTTTTTTGAAATGCGATTTACGGGATACGATCATATCATGGATGTCCCTTATTTATCTGGTTGTTTTATGTTTTTACGACGAGAGGTGATAAGAGAGATTGGGGTTTTTGATGAAGGGATCTTTATGTATGGTGAAGATACTGATTTAAATCGTAGAATATTTCAACATTACCGGACTGTTTATTTTCCAGAAATAACTATTATTCATGATTTTGAGAAAGGATCTCATAAGAATTTGCGATTGTTTTGGATTCATGTAAAAGCTGCTGTTTATTATTTGAATAAATGGGGGTGGTTTTTTGATAAAGAAAGACGAAAGATAAATCAAGCAATAAAAAAGAAGTACATAAAGTAGAGTATATGTAAGTGAAAAAATTTAAGTAAAGAAAATGACTCAAAATTTGAGAAAAATATCGACCTACTTGTTTGGATTACGTTTACTAAGAACCGGAATATCAGTTATAACATTAGTGTTGGCAGCGAAATTCTTTGGAATTAGTATTGGACGTGATGTGTGGATTTTGGTCTCTGCTTTTATTGCTACTGTAAATTCGGCTGTTTGGGGGCCAATTAATGAAACATTTCGTACAAAATTTATTTTTATTAGGGAGCAGGAAGGAGAGCCAGTTGCTTTAAGGAAGACAAGCGAATTACTTCTTCTTATGATATTTGTAACAATCTTGATCTCTATTTTACTCTTTATATTTCGTTATCCTTTGATGGGTATTGTTGCTCCTTCTTTAGCGACAGAGCATAGTGCTATATTTGTTAAAATGTTGTTTTTATTGCTCCCGACGTTTGTTATTAATCAGATGACAAGTATTGGGATTAGTGTTCTTAATGCTTATAATTATTTTTATATTCCGGAAATTGTTGGTTTCTTTTCTGGAATCGCAAATTTGATCTGTATTATATTTCTCGCTCCGGTGATTGGTATTTATTCATTGGTTGTGTCGCAATATATCAGCATTATTTTGTTATTGCTTGTTATTATGTATTATATAAGAACAAGACAAATCAATATTAGAATTCGTCTTTTTAGTATAAACTGGAGCGATGTACGTCCTTTTGTGTTATTTGCTTTACCATTCTTCTTACCTTATTTTGCTGGGCAATGTAGCGGATTATTGGAGCGTAGTTTGGCAAATTATTTGGGAGAAGGTGTCGTGTCGACATTGGATTACTCAAGAAAGTTTACAGATATATTGCAATCAGTGTTGTCAGGAATCCTCGCCTCGGTGATGGTTCCTGTTTTAGCCCTTCATTTTTCAAAGAGGCATTTTGAAAATTTTCGATGTGATTTGAAACAAAATATTCAAGTAGTATTTATAATTTTATGCTTGACAGTTCCAATTTTAGTTGGGGCATCTATACCTTTGTGTAAATTCCTTTATTTACGTGGGGATATGACATTACCCGTCGTGGAAGAGATTGCGGAGATAACTCGATTGTATGGAATATCTTTTGTCGGGGTTGCTTTTTATCTCTTATTTGGACTTACATTATTGGCACAGAATGAGGGGAAAAAGTATGCGTTTTATGGAATGATGACACAAGTTGGTATGATTATAATAAATTTGTTGTTATTCCGGTATATGGGAGTTTATACATTTGCAATTTCGTTGTTTGTAACTCATATGGTGGCAGCAATGTGGATGTTAAAGTTAATAAAACTGGATGTTCCTAGAGAAGTTTATTACTATTTTGTCAAATGCTTTTTATGTTTGTTATTGCTTGTAGTTCTTTTGGTAGGTTTAAATATTCTTTTGAAAGATGTAAGGCCTTTCTATAGCTTGTTTATTTCAGGTATGATTCTCGGTTTATTATTTATTGCTGTGAGTGGAATATTTGGATTTAATATCAGAAAATATCTGAAGAATTTAATGGGTAGGAAGATATGAAACGTAAAAAGAATTTAACTCTAATATTCAATAGTATTGAAGAGGAGCATTTGGGTAAAGATGTTTTTTTAACTCCGTTTTATTTAGGTCGAGTATTGGGATATGCAGTTAATATCGTATATGGATCAACAGAAACAAATAAAACAATGCCCAAGGAGTGGCGAGGAGTAAACTTACATCCTTTGCGGCAAAAAGGGTTGTTAGCTAAATTCTTTTATCTATTTTGGCATGCGTGGTCAATAGATTTATTGATGTTATTCCATTTTTCTTATGGAACATTATTGTTGGGATTGACATACAAGCTATTGCATCCGTCTGGTATCTTATATGTAAAAGCAGATGGGTTGGCAATTTTGGCACAAGAAGAACAATTATGTCGCTCAAATAATTGGAAAGTAAAGATTTTGTGTTATTGGTTTAAAAAGTTGTTGAAAAAGATTGATAAGATATCTATTGAGATAGAAGATGATTACAAACGTTTGTGTGAGCCTGTTTTTGGTATAAGTGTAAAGGATAAACTTACCCTAATGTTGAATGGATTTGATGAGGATATTTTAGGGAATTTGCATATGGAAGAAAAAACATTATCTCAAAAAGAGAATATTTTTTTGACAGTTGGACGTATTGGTTCTTATCAAAAAAATAGTGAAATGTTTCTTCAAGCATTAAAGATGATAGATCTGAAAGGATGGAAAGTTGTATTTATTGGACCAATAGAAAAGAATGAGAACGATTTTAGAGTGTATATCAATTCTTTTTTTCAAGATAATCCTCATTTGAAGAATGTGGTCTTGTTTACAGGGCCGATTTATGATAAAAAAGTTTTGTGGGAATGGTATAATCGTGCTAAAGTTTTTGTTTTTACTTCACGTTTTGAAAGTTTTGGAATTGTATTGATGGAGGCGTTTCGTTTCCGGGATTATATGCTTTCAACAAAAGTTGGTTTTGCGGAAGAAGCAATCTCGTATGGGTATGGTGATTTTTTGGAGCAAGAGGATGTAAATGCTTTGGCTGTTAAATTACAGGCGATAATTGATGAGAAAGTTCAATTAAAGGAGTCTGCAATGCCTTCTTCTACATTGTTTGAAAAATTTTCATGGGAATATCAAGTTTCTCAAAATTTAAAGTTCGATAGATAATGATAGATGTATCGATTATTTTAGTAAACTACAATACAATTCATTTATTAGTAAATGCGTTAGATTCGCTTTTTGAAAAGTGTAATGATATTTCTTATGAGGTAATTGTTGTTGATAATAACTCTTCAGATAATTCGCGTGAAATATGTAAAAGTCGTTATGGTGAGCGTGTATTTTTTCTTTCGTTATTGGAAAATGTCGGTTTTGGTAGAGCTAATAATGAGGGGATAAAAATAGCTAAGGGGAAAAATGTTTTTCTGTTGAATCCAGATACGATTCTATTGAATAATGCTGTGAAAATATTAAGTGAATTTTTGGATAACCATATAAATGTTGCCATTTGTGGGGGTAATTTGTATACAAAGGAATTGGAACCTATTCATTCATATTTGATGTATTTACCTTCTTTGTATAGTGAGGTCGACCAATTATTCGGGGAACGTCTATCATTTAGGCGTTATGGTAATAATCTATTTTTTAATCATACAGAGAAACCTTTGAATGTTGGATATGTGACAGGGGCAGATATGATGATTCGTAAATCCGTATTAGATGAAGCAGGGTATTTTGATCCGGATTTTTTTATGTATTTCGAGGAGACTGAATTGACTTTTCGTATTCGTAAAATGGGCTATGATGTAATGAGTGTTCCTGATGCTCGCATCATTCACTTGGAAGGACAAAGTGTTCAATTAAAGGAATATAGAGAAAATATGTTTTTGCAATCACGTCGACTTTATTTAAGGAAGACGTCTCGGAGTCGTATTATATTTTTACTTTGTCAAATAATTTATGGAATAAATGCTCTTATTCATGTCGTATATTTTTCATCTTTTCGTAAAGAAAGGGAATTACTGAAGATTTGGAAATATCGTTTGAAAAATTTCTAGTTAATGTATGATTTTGTTATTTTTCTAGTTACAAATCTTCTTGTATCTTTGTTGTAAAATTAATTGGGATGAAAAGTGTCGTTTTTTTGCTTCCTTGTTCTGCAAGTGTTCCTGTCGGAGGATTTAAAGTTGTCTATGAGTATGCTAATCGGTTAGCTGGGGATGGTTTTCTTGTCCATCTTGTTTATGCCGCCCAACTGTTTCCTGAAGAGCAATCATTTATATATAGATGCCGTCGTTGGCATTATTATTGGCAATTAAAACGGACTAAAGCATATCTACCTGATAGATGGTTTAGCGTAAATGAACAAGTAAAACAAAAATGGGTGTATTCTCTTGCACAACAAAATATTCCTATTGCAGATTGTTATATTGCGACATCATGGGAAACTGCGGAGTATCTGATAAATTATAAGGGGATTGATGTTAGTAATAAATATTATTTTATTCAGCATTATGAGAAGTGGAGTTGTCCCGATGAGAAGCGTCTGTTAGGAACTTGGAAAGCACCATTACATAAAATCGTAATTGCTCCCTGGCTAAAAGATATTGCAACTAGTTTACAGGAATCTGTTGATGTTGTTGAGAATGGTTTTGATTTTGATATGTTCGATATAACAATCGAAATTAGGGAGCGAGATCCGATGAGAGTTGTTATGTTATATCACGAGTTAGAATGGAAAGGTTTTCGAGATGCTTTTGAAGCTTTGAAAATCGTAAAGAAAAAGTATCCGACTTTAACGGTAAACTTGTTTGGTGTGTATGAAAAGCCTGTAGATCTGCCTGATTGGTATATTTATTATCAAATGCCAGACAAGGGAACTTTGAACAGGCTTTACAATGAGGCGGCTATTTATGTTGGTGCGAGCCATGCGGAGGGGTGGGGCTTGACAATAGGAGAAGCAATGCAATGTGGATGCGCTGTTGCTTGCACTGATAATGGAGGTTATATGGTAATGGCTCATCATCAAGAAACAGCATTGGTTAGTCCTGTGAAAGATGTTGAATCTTTGGCGGATAATATCATTCGATTAATTGAAGATCCCGACTTGCGTTGTCGTTTGGCAGTGAATGGCAATGTTAATATAAAGCAATATACTTGGGGGAGATCATATGAGCAATTAAAGCGAATTTTATTAAAGGAGGAATAGGATATTAAGTATTGAGTGTTATTGTAAATTATTATATTAGTAAAGTTTTGTAAATGTTTGTTTCCCGTAACTGGGGGTATAATTTCAGTTTTCCTTTTAAATAATTACTACTGATAGGCGTGTGTGAATATTATATTTTTAAATGATTTTTGACAAGACGTCTAACTTGTTAAGAAGTTGTTAAAAACAAAAAAACATCATTTTGTGACGCAACCTTTGATGTACTTTTGCATCTTGATTAAAAACAACACACACAACACTATTATTAATTATATGAGAATGAATAAAACATCTGAGGTCTATACGACGTAAAAGGGGAGCGAGATAAGAGGAGAGAGCGTATCCTGTTTATAAACACGCTAATATGAGATAGATAATGATGCTCATGTATGTGGGCAAGTTGGAGGTTTATGCCGTTTTAAATGGATCAAGGAATGAAAAAAATATTGATTATTGGAGGAGATAGTTTTATTGCCGGGCAATTTATAAGGAAATATGTATCAACGGATTCAATCACGTGTTACAGTCGCAGACCGACCGGGTACGAGAAAGAGATTGTTGTGAAAGCATTTCGAGATATGCCCGTTGAAGCATTTTCAGGGTTTGATGCGGTAATAAATTTTGCAGCTATCGTACATCGTCCGGAAGTGAAAGACCAAGAACTTTATGATGATGTGAATTATCGGATGGCTTGTTTATTAGCTCAAAAAGCAAAACAAGCTGGAGTAGGCCAGTTTGTGCAGATGAGTACGATAGCCGTGTTTGGTAGTGCCAGTCGAATTTCTGAGACAACACCGGAAAGACCACAGACTTATTACGGAAGTTCTAAGCTTAAAGCAGATAAAGAGTTAATGGCAATGAGCGACCGGGAGTTTAAGGCTGCGATTATTCGTCCGCCGATGGCATACGGGGGTGGAATGGCTCCGGGTAATATGTTGCGTTTGATTCGTTTGGTAAATAAGCATATTCCGCTGCCTTTCGGTTCTGCCCGGAATAGTCGTGATTTTATTAATGTAAAAAATTTGGTTGAGTTTATTCATTTAGCCGTGGAGAAAGAGGTTGAGGGTGTATTCTATCCGACGGATAAAGTTCCTTATTCTACGCGTAACGTGGTCGAGGAAATTTCTCGTCAATTGGGAGTACACACGGTAAATTTACCTTCTCCTTCTATATTCTTGAAACTGGTAGAGAAGGTTCGTCCTGATCTTTATCAGAAACTCTGGGGAGATGTGGTTATTGATCGTCAGTTAGCGTTAAGTGCTATCGGTTACGAGCCTCGTTATACTTTGGAGGATGGGATTCGAGAGATGGTTGAATCGTTTAAGCAACAGAAATGATAAATTGGATCTATGGATTTGTTCTCCTGCTCCTTTTCGTGCTGGAGAACATTTATTTTAAGATTGCCAAGAGATATAATATTTTGGATGTTCCTAATGCAAGGAGTTCTCATCATACAATTACCCTACGAGGAGGTGGGGTGATTTTTTATTTAGGGGTACTTGTACATGGATTGATTTTTGATTTTTTTGCACCTTGGTTTTTATGCGGATTGACGTTGGTGGCTTTGGTGAGTTTTATTGATGATATGCACCCGCTTTCTGCAAAGGTTCGTCTTTTGATCCAGACCTTTTCTTTATTATTGCTGCTGTTGCAGTTAGGAGTCCACGAGGTCTCGTGGGGATATGTGGTTGTGGCTTTATTTGTTGGGTTAGCCATACTCAATATATATAATTTCATGGATGGTATTAACGGCATTACCGGAGGATATAGTCTGGTTGCCATGTTGGCGTTATGGGGAATCAATGCGTTTGTTTTCCCGATAGCGCCGGCGGGGTTTATTCCCGTGGTGATACTATCATTGCTGGTATTTAATTTTTATAATTTCCGTTCTCGTGCCAAATGTTTTTCCGGGGATGTAGGAGCCATATCAATGGCTTTTATTATACTTTTTTTGTTGGGTGGATTTATAATGCATACCGGATACGTGTCTGCATTAGTGTTTTTGGCAGTTTATGGGGTGGATGGGGTGCTGACGATTATCCATCGTATCTTGTTGAAAGAGAACATCGGACAACCACACCGGAAACATTTATACCAGTTGTTAGCTAACGAGGGAAAGTTTGCTCATTTGCCTGTTTCTTTGATCTACATGGGGGTACAGGCTGTTGTTAATTTGGGGTATTTGTTGGTGTTGGTATATCTTCCCGAGTATACATTGATTTATTTTATTATTTCTATGGTGGTGCTGGTGGCTGTTTATTTGCCTTTGAGATGTAAATTTTATGCGTTACGAGAGCAAGTATGAGATTTGAAGAGACGTTATAGACTGAAAACTATAATAAAATTCGATTTTCGATTTTCGATTTTCAATTAATGCTGTATCTTTGTGGCCGATCCGGCATATAGGTTTATCAGGATTGATTTGTGAATCAAGAAAGATGAACCTGTGGGATGGTTGCATAAAAAACATTCAAAAAAAGTAATATGAGATTTTTAATTTTTATTGTACTTATGCTTGGCGTCACGGGAATTGCTTGTGCGCAGATGACCGATGCGCAAGTTATTGAAGCCGTGAAGTCCGCACAGGCTCAAGGAAAAAGTCAAGACGAGATTATTTTGATGTTATCGCAAAAAGGCGTCACGAAAGAGCAGGTGTTGAGAATCAAGGAGAATTACGAAAGAGAAAATGCAGGAAAGCAGGGAGGTTTGGCTCAAGAGAATAGAGAGCGTATTGAGACTATCTCGTTAGAGAATCGGGAGGTGGTGTTGGTTACAGAAGGGGATAAGAATAGTATTTTCGGGCGGAATTTGTTTAGTAATAAAAATTTAACTTTTGAACCGAGTTTGAATATTCCTACACCGGAGAATTATGTGTTGGGGCCAGGAGACGAGGTTATCATTGATATATGGGGAAATTCGGAAGCGACTGTTCGGCAGGTGATATCCCCGGAGGGGAGTATAAACGTATCGAATATAGGGCCGATTTATTTGAATGGAAAACGGATTCAAGAGGCATCTTCTTATTTAAAAACGATGTTTAGTCGTATATATTCAGATTTAGCGTCAGAAAATCCATCAACATTTTTGAAAGTGTCGTTGGGACAAATTCGAAGTATTCAAGTGAACGTGATGGGGGAGATTGTCATGCCCGGGACCTATATGTTACCCTCTTTGGCAACGGTGTTTCACGCGTTGTATGCGGCAGGAGGTGTAAATAACGTGGGAACTTTGCGGGATGTCGTGTTGTATCGGAATGGAAAAGCCTTTAAGCACGTGGATGTTTATGATTATATCATGAATGGTAATAATAGTTTTGATATTACTTTGCAGGATGGTGATTTGATTAACGTGGGTACTTACGAGAAAATTGTCACTGTGGCTGGTAAAGTGAAACGTCCGATGCGTTACGAGATGAAGGGAGAGGAGAGTCTGAGTAAATTATTGGAGTATGCTGGGGGATTTACTAGTGATGCTTACAAGAAGAATGTGAATGTGAGCCGTAAGGGAGATTCCGAGTTTCAAATATATACTGTAGATAACGAAGATTTTGTTGATTTTACGTTGGCTGACGGTGATTCTGTTATGATTGATCCGATCATAAGTCGATACGAAAATCGCGTAACCGTGACAGGAGCGGTATATCGTCCCGGAAATTACGCGATAAATAATTCCATAAAGACAGTGAAGGATTTGATAAACGTGGTGGAAGGACCGCGGGAAGATGCCTTTTTAAATAGAACTATTTTATATCGAGAGAAAGAGGATTTAAGTCAAGAAATGCTTGCTGTTGATCTGGGAAAATTGTTAAGGGGTGAGATCGACGATATTCCATTGAAAAAGAATGACCGTTTGTATGTACCTTCAGCAACAGAATTGCGGGGAGATTACGTGATTGACATTCGGGGAGAGGTGAAGAATCCTCGAAAATATCCTTTCGTGGATAATATGACGTTGGAGGATGCAGTGTTACAAGCCGGTGGTTTGTTGGAGTCTGCCTCTATGGTACGGGTGGATGTTTCCCGAAGAATAAAGTCTCCTAATAGTACGGAGGAAGCTCCGGCTGAGGCTGAATTATTTACATTTGGTTTGAAGAATGGTTTGGTTGTGGAGGGAGATCCTGAATTTACACTTGAACCTTTTGATGAGATATATGTTCGTCGTTCCCCGGGATACCGTGAACAGCAGAACGTGACAGTGAATGGCGAGGTTCTTTACCCTGGTGTATACGCAAAGCGTTCATCCAATGATCGTCTTTCTGATATTGTAAAACGGGCTGGCGGGGTTACTTCCAAAGCCTACGTGAATGGGGCTCGTTTGTTGCGTCGGATGAATGCTGATGAATTGGCAAGAGTTAGTTCTGCTTTGCAGTTAGCTAAACATTCCAGTCGTGATTCTTTAGTGATAGATAGTATGTCTTTGGAAAAGGTTTATTACGTGGGAATCGATTTAAAAAAAGCATTGGAAAATCCGGGAGGTGAGGCAGACTTGGTACTTCGTGAAGGTGATGTGTTGCACGTTTCTAATTACGTGAATACAGTTAAGATTAGTGGTGCGGTGATGCATCCTAATGCTGTAACTTATCACAAGAAAATGAAATATAAGGATTACGTGGAAAATGCCGGAGGGTATAGTGTTGATGCGAAAAAACGAAGGGCATATGTGCTTTATCCAAACGGGACGCTTGCCGTATGCAAGGGAAATCGTACAAAGATAGAGCCGGGATGCGAGATTATAGTTCCGTTGAAATCCATGAACAAAAATCGGATGGGCTTACCGGAAATTTTGAGTTTGGCATCATCAACGACTTCGATAGCGGCAATGGTTACTGCAATTCTTAACAACACGAAATAGTATGGAACAGGAAGTAAAGCAGGCAAATCAGATGCCACAGGAGGAAGAAATTGATTTGGTCGAGGTGGTCCGGAAGTTGTGGAAAAACCGGAAACTGATACTGAAGATTACAGTCGTGTTTATGGTACTAGGGGTATTCGTGGCCCTGTTTAGTCCGAAAGAATATACTGCCGGATGTACGATGGTCCCTCAATCCGGGGATAAGAAAGTCGGTGGAAATTTGAGTGGACTGGCATCCATGGTCGGAATTAATTTAGGTGGGGCTTCTGGTGGAGAAGTTTTATCTCCGACAATTTATCCTAAAATTGTGGCAAGTATTCCCTTTAAGAAGGATTTGATGGCGACCCCGTTGAAGTTTGAAGGGTATGATCAACCGATCACGTTATTGGATTATTATACAAAGGATGAGTACCAGAAATTTAGTTTGGGAGGTACAATTGCGAAATACACGATTGGTTTACCGGGAGTGATTATAAATGCAATTCGGGGAGAAGATACAACGATGATTTCTGCGGGGCAGGGAAGTGCGATTCAGTCTCTTTCAAAGGACGAGAAGAAGATGTCGGAGATGTTGAATGATATGATTTCTTTGAACGTGAATGATAAAGACGGTTACGTGCAATTGTCTGCGTCCTTGGGAGAACCTTTGGCTGTAGCTCAGTTGGCTGAACGGGCTCAAGAGTTGTTACAGACGTATATTACGGATTTTAAAATCGAGAAGGTGAAGTCAAATTTGACTTTCGTGGAGCAACAATATGATGCTGCAAAAAAACGTTACGAGAAGATGCAGGATAGTTTGGCTCGTTTCAGAGATGCGAACAAGAGTTTTTCTTCTGCCGTGGCAAAGACTCAGGAGGAGGCTTTAACGAATGAGTATAATCTTGCTTATAGCGTGTATTCCGAGTTGGCAAAACAGATGGAACAGGCTAAGATTGCCGTGAATGAAACCACACCGATTTTGACGATCGTGGAACCGGTTGTAGTTCCGATTGAACGTTCTAAACCTAAAAGGGGATTGATTTGCGTGTTGTTTACGTTCTTGGGAGGCTTTGCTGGAGTGGGTACAGTTTTGGCATTACCTTTCGTGGCTAATGTTTTTGGAAATGATAAATTGAAACGGTTTATAAAGGAATAAGTTTGTAACCGGGGATCCGGTTTTCATATTACAGGAGGTGTGTCAAATGTGTTGGCATACCTCTTTTTGTGAGAAGTTTTTTACCTTTGCGGTACGTAGGGACCGGGACGTGTGATAAAATATTTGATAGTCTTTGAAAATGATTGATTTTGAACAGTTAGCACGAAATATGAAGGGAGAAGTGATGACGGACTCTCTTCATCAAATGATTTATGCGACAGACGCATCGGCTTATCGGGAGATGCCATTGGCTGTTGTATATCCTCGGGATGCCTCGGACGTGAAGGAATGTATCAAGTTTGCCAGAAAAAATGGGATTACATTGATTCCCCGTGCCGCGGGAACTTCTTTAGCGGGGCAGGTGGTAGGGAATGGGGTGGTCGTTGATGTGTCCCGGTATATGAATCACGTGCTAGAGATAAATGAAAAAGAGCATTGGGTTCGGGTTGAACCGGGGGTAGTGCTGGATGAATTGAATATGCAGGTAAAGTCGTTGGGATTGTTCTTTGGGCCGGAGACTTCTACTTCTAATCGTTGTTGTCTGGGAGGAATGGTGGGAAATAATTCGTGCGGTTCTCATTCTTTAGTGTATGGGAGTACCCGGGATCATCTTCTGGAGGCAAAAGTTATTTTGAGTGACGGGGAGGAGGCTTGGTTGAAGGGAATGGAGAAAGATGAGGTGAGGAATAAAATGGCGGAAGACACGTTGGAGGGAAAGATATACAGGTGTTCTGTGGAGATGTTGGAAAATAATAGAGAGGAGATTATTCAACATTTTCCGGACCCGGCTTTGCGGAGAAGAAATTCTGGGTATGCCATTGATCAATTGTTGTACTCGGATTACTTTGATGTTGTTTATGAGGAAAAGTTTAATTTGTGCAAGTTATTAGCCGGATCAGAAGGAACTCTGGCATTTGTGACCGAGTTGAAATTGAATCTTGTCCCGTTACCACCCAAAGAAAAGGCGGTAATTTGTGTACATTGCAGGACATTAGAGGAGGCGTTTGAGGGGAATCTGGTCGCATTGAAACACCACCCGGTGGCTATCGAGTTAATGGATCAGAATATATTAGAACTAAGTAAAGGAAATATAGAACAAAATAAGAACCGTTTTTTCGTTCAAGGTGATCCTGCTGCAATACTGATTGTTGAGTTGGCACAGAAAAGTAGGGAAGAGGTGGATCGGGTGGCAGACCAGATCGAAGCAGATATGAAGATGCACGGGTATGGGTATCATTTCCCGCGAGTGTACGGGAGTGATATTAATCGGGTGTGGAGTTTACGGAAGGCGGGACTAGGGTTGTTGTCCGGAATGCCGGGGAATGCGAAGCCCGTGTCCGTGATTGAGGATACAGCCGTGGCTCCGGAACGGTTACCTGCTTATATGAAGGATTTCGGGGAGATGCTGGAACGACTGGGATTGAAGTGCGTGTATCATGCACATATCAGTACGGGTGAGTTGCATTTACGTCCCGTGTTGAATTTGAAGGAGGAGAATGACCGGGTGTTATTCCGGCGTGTGGCGGAAGAGACGGCTAAGTTGGTGAAAAAGCATCGCGGCTCTTTAAGTGGAGAGCATGGTGACGGACGTTTACGAGGGGAGTTTATTCCATTGTTGTTCGGGGAGAAGGTGTATGGCTTGATGCAGGAGACTAAAGCTTGTTGGGACCCGGAGGGTATTTTTAATGCGAGGAAGATTGTGAATACGCCGCCCATGGATACCTCTCTTCGATATGAGGTAGGGGATTCGAACGTGACGTGTCGCACTTATTTTGATTTTTCAAAGGAAAAAGGTTGGTTGTGTGCTATTGAGCAATGTAATGGTTCGGGAGATTGTCGGAAATCATATGCTTTTGGTGGTACGATGTGTCCGAGTTTTCGGGCTACGAGAGAAGAGAGTCATACGACACGGGCTAGGGCGAATACGTTACGGGAGTTGATGACTCGTCCGAAAACGAAAAAGATATATGATCAGCGGGAGATTTTAGAAGTGTTAGATACCTGTGTTTCATGTAAAGCGTGTAAATCAGAATGTCCTTCTAACGTGGATATTGCTCGTTTTAAGGCAGAGTTCTTGCAACAGCATTATGATGTGTGCGGGGTTCCGATGAAGGCTTTTTTGATTGCCCGTTTGACAGAAATTCAGCGTTTGGGTACGATCTTACCGTGGTTTTATAATGCCGTCGTTCGAAACCGGATGACAGGCGGGATGTTGAAACGAATGTTGCATTTTGCCCCGGAGCGGGCGATTCCTACTCTTTATAAGACCACGTTGAAGCATTGGCTTGGTCGTTATCGGCGAAAGAATAGGGGTGAGATCGTGGGAAGAGTGTTTCTGTTTGCCGATGAGTTTACCAATTACATGGACGTGGAGATCGGGATAAAGATGATCGAATTGCTGGATCGGTTAGGGTATGAGGTTATTATACCGAAACACGTGGAAAGTGGACGGACAGCCATTTCGAAAGGTATGTTGAAGGTGGCGAAAGGGGTGGCCCGGAAGAATGTACTGTTGTTGAAAAGCTGGGTTACAGAAAATATTCCATTGGTAGGTATTGAGCCTTCGTGTATATTATCGTTCCGGGATGAATATCCGGATTTGGTAGGAGATGATTTGAAGGAAGAGGCCCTGAGGTTAGGAAAAAATTGCTTGTTGTATGACGAGTTTTTTACCCGGGAGATTCGTGCCGGAAGAATACGGGCAGAACAATTTACTGATCAACCGTTGAAGATTATGTTGCATGGGCATTGTCACCAAAAGTCGTTGGCCTCCGTTGAGCCTTCTAGAGAAATGTTATCTTTGCCAGTGAATTATAGCGTGGAGGTTATTCCTTCCGGATGTTGTGGGATGGCGGGAGCTTTCGGGTACGAGAAAAAACATTACGAGCTGTCCATGAAAATCGGGGAACAAGTGTTGTTTCCAGCTGTGAGGGATGCTGGGGAGGATGTTTGTATTTCAGCCCCGGGAACGAGTTGCCGACGACAAATAAAAGATGGTACGGGGAAACAGGCATTGCATCCGATAGAAGTTTTGTACGAGGCATTGAAATGTACGAAGGAAAAATAACTTCGAATTTCGTCCTTCTTTCGTTTGATGTAAAGTATTAATGTTATATTTTTGAAGTTCAAATTTTTAATTTGACAAAAAGGTAGATGTGAGTAAAGAACTAATAAAATGAATATGAAAAATTTTGCACTTATTGGCGTGGCGGGATATATCGCTCCAAGGCATTTGCGAGCCATAAAAGACACGGGGAATCAGTTGGTAGCTGCTTATGACAAGTTTGATAGCGTGGGTATCATGGATAGTTATTTCCCGAATTGTGCTTTTTTCACGGAGATGGAGTTGTTCGATCGTCATTGTTCAAAATTGAAGAAGACAGCCGAACGGGTGGACATGGTATCAATCTGTACGCCGAATTATTTGCATGATGCTCATATTCGTTATGGTTTGCGTTTGGGGGCTGACGTGATTTGCGAGAAACCGTTGGTATTGAATCCTTGGAATATAGATGCGTTGGAGGATGTGGAGAAAGAGACAGGACATAAAGGGTACACGATCCTGCAATTGCGTTTACACGAGTCAATAAAAGCTCTGAAAAAGAAGATCGAGGAAGGACCGAAAGACAAGGTGTATGACGTGGATTTGACTTATATTACTTCTCGCGGAAATTGGTATTATACGAGTTGGAAAGGGGACGAGCGGAAGAGTGGGGGTGTTGCCACGAATATTGGGGTCCATTTTTATGATATGTTGTCATGGATCTTTGGTCCGGTGAAGGAAAATATAGTACATGTGATGAGTCACGACCGGGTTGCCGGATTCTTGGGATTGGAAAAGGCTCGTGTACGTTATTTTTTGAGTATAAATGCTGATAATTTACCGGAAAATGCCGTGCAAGGGGAGAAAAGAACTTACCGTTCTATCCGTATTGAGGGGGAGGAATTTGAATTTAGTCAGGGATTCACGGAACTGCATACAGAGAGTTATCGGAAAATTCTGGCAGGAGAAGGGTTTCGTATAGAGGAAGCCCGTAATTGTATCGGGATAGTTCATGATATTCGACACGCAACCCCAATCGGTTTAAAAGGGGATTATCATCCTTTGGCTAAATTGCCATTGGTGAAACATCCTTTTGGTTGGGGAAGGTGATAAAAACTAAAAGATAAAAGTTAGAAGATAAAAACTAAGGGTAAAAACTAAAAATAAAGGGAAAATGAAGATTATTGATAATGGGTTGTTAGATGAGGTTTCTCGGCAGGCCGCAGAGAGTCCGCGTTTGAGGATGAATTATAATTTTCACGATACGTTGGAGGCTAATGCTCAACGCTTGTTGAATGCTTTGGAGCCGGGGACTGAATTACCTGTACATAGACATTGTTTTACCGCGGAGACTTATATCGTGCTGCGCGGTGAAATTAACGTGTTTTTTTATGATGATGACAAGCGGGTGACCGAGTCCGTGACCTTGAATCCGTTGAAAGGTGAATATGGTATTCATATACCTGCCGGGCAATGGCACACGTTGGAAGTCGTGGAGAAAGGAACCGTGATTTTTGAAGTGAAAGATGGGCCGTACCGTCCGTTGGGACCGGAAGATAGACTTGATTAATTTTAGATTCATGATTTTAGATTTTAGTCGCACGAGCGTTCGCTTTGGACGAGTTACAGATTCTTTCTCCTCTAAATTCTAAACTCTACATTTTAAATTATTGTGTATGTATAATAAGTTATTAAATAAAAAGGCAAAGTTGGCATTAGTCGGGTTGGGGTATGTCGGGTTACCGATAGCACTAGAGTTTGCCAAGAAGATTTCCGTGATCGGTTTTGATATTAACGAGGAACGGTTGGCAAAGATGAGAAAGAAAATCGACCCGTGTAATGAGTTGGGGCCGGAAGCATTTGAGAATAGTGATATTTATTTTACTTCTTCCGTGGATGAGTTACGGGAAGCGTCGTTTTTTATTGTGGCGGTTCCGACCCCGATAGATAAGTTTAATCAACCGGATTTGAAACCCCTGCTGGCGGCATCCCGCACGGTAGGAATGGCCTTAAAGAAGGGAGATTACGTAGTTTATGAATCTACGGTCTATCCGGGTTGTACGGAAGAAGATTGTGTCCCGGTGTTGGAAGAGGTTTCCGGACTGAAAGTTGGAATTGATTTTAAGATCGGTTATTCTCCGGAACGTATTAATCCGGGCGACAAGGTTCATACGTTGGCTAACACGGTAAAGATTGTTTCAGGATGTGATGCAGAGACTTTGGAAACGGTGGCTAAGGTTTACGAGTTAGTAGTGAAACCGGGAGTACATCGGGCTCCGAATATTAAGGTGGCCGAGGCCGGGAAGATTATTGAAAATACACAACGGGATGTGAATATAGCTCTGATGAACGAGTTATCCATTATTTTCAGTCGTATTGGTATCAACACGTATGACGTGCTGGAGGCCGCGGGGACGAAATGGAATTTCTTGAAGTTTTATCCCGGTTTAGTGGGAGGACATTGCATCGGGGTGGATCCCTATTACTTGGTGCATAAGGCAAAAGAGCTGAAGTATCATCCGCAAATGATTAATGCCGGACGGTTTGTAAATGATTCGATGGGAGGATATATAGCCAAGAAGATTGTGAAGAAGATGATCGGGATGGGAAAGAATATCTTGGGCGCTCGAGTGTTGGTTATGGGGGTTACGTTTAAAGAGGATGTATCGGATATTCGGAATTCGAAAGTCGTGGATATAGTGAACGAGTTGAAAGATTTTGGTGTGGATGTAGATGTTACGGACCCGAATGCAGATTCCGAAGAAGTGATGCATGAATACGGTTTTAAGTTGATCGAGAAGCCCCGGGCAAATTATGATGCTGTCATCGTGGCAGTAGCGCATAAGGAGTACATGGAGCTGGACGAGGAGTATTTCCGTGGATTGACATACGAACACGCTGTATTGGGAGATATAAAAGGAATTTACAGGGGGAAAATTCACCTGATGAAATACTGGAGCCTATAAATAAAATGATAACTTCGCGTCAGAATTTAATGATATGAAAGGAATTGTATTAGCCGGTGGATCCGGGACCAGGTTATATCCAATTACGAAAGGCGTATCAAAGCAGTTATTGCCGATATATGATAAGCCAATGGTATATTATCCCATTTCAGTATTAATGCTGGCGGGAATCAAGGATATTTTAATTATTTCAACCCCGCAGGATTTGCCGGGGTTCGAGCGTTTGCTCGGTGATGGCTCCGATTACGGGGTTCATTTCACGTATGCGGAACAGCCAAGCCCAGATGGGTTAGCACAAGCATTTATTATCGGGGAGGAGTTTATTGGAAATGATTCGGTTTGCTTGGTGTTGGGGGATAATATTTTTTATGGACAGCATTTTACAGGAATGTTGTTAGATGCCGTGAAAGCCGCGGAAGGGGAGGATAAAGCAACTGTTTTCGGTTATTGGGTAAATGATCCTGAACGTTACGGGGTGGCCGAATTCGATCAAGACGGAAATGTACTGAGTATTGAAGAAAAACCGGAGAATCCGAAATCGAATTATGCCGTGGTCGGGTTGTATTTTTATCCGAACGAAGTGGTTCGTGTTGCTAAAGAGATAAAACCGTCCGCTCGTGGGGAGTTGGAAATTACTTCTGTGAATCAGACCTTTTTGGAGGCTGGTGATTTAAAAGTTCAGTTGTTGGGACGTGGATTTGCTTGGTTGGATACAGGAACTCATGATTCATTGGCTGAAGCTTCTAATTTTGTAGAAGTTATCGAAAAACGTCAAGGGCTGAAGATTGCTTGTTTGGAGGAGATTGCTTATATGAAGGGATGGATAGATGCGGAGCGTTTGAGGGCTGTGGCTCAACCGATGATCAAAAACCAGTATGGACAGTATTTATTGAAATTACTGCAGTAATTTCAATAAGTTGCAGGTTGGCAGGTTACAGGTTACAAGTTATTTATAGGTTATAAATTGTTTATGGGGACGGTTAGGTGTTTTGAGGATTTTAAGATTTGGCAGGATGCCCGTTTGTTGGTAAATCAGGTTTACTTGTACACTGCAGGAGTGAAGGATTATGGGTTTAATGATCAGGTTAGAAGGGCGGCAGTTTCGGTGATGAATAATATTGTGGAGGGGTATGAGGCTGGTGGTAATGTGATGTTTAAGAAGTTTTTGCAAATATCGAGGGGAAGTTGTGGTGAAGTCAGGAGTATGTTGTATTTAGCTAAAGACTTGAAATATATAGACGAAATAAAGGTAAACGGGTTATTGTCTGATTGTATGGTTTTATCTAAAGGTATCAGTAAATTAATTACTTATTTGGATGCCACAACCAGCAACTTGTAACCTGTAAACTTGTAACTAAAATATAGATGAAATAAAGGTAAACGGGTTATTGTCCGATTGTATGGTTCTATCCAAAGGTATCAGTAAATTAATTACTTATCTGGATAACACAACCTGCAACTTGTAACCTGCAAACTTGAAACTAAATTTTGAAGAATGAAAAATTTATTAATCACTGGCGGGGCCGGATTTATCGGTTCGCATCTGGTTCGGCTAATGGTAAACAAGTATCCGGAATATCGTATTGTCAATTTAGATAAGTTGACTTACGCGGGTAATTTAGCGAATTTGAAAGATATTGAGAATATGTCGAATTACAAGTTCGTGAAAGCGGATATTTGTGACTTCGAGAAAATGCGTGAGGTTTTTGCCGAATATGAAATAGATGGGGTAATCCATTTGGCTGCAGAGAGTCACGTGGATCGATCTATCAAAGATCCGTTTTCTTTTGCCCAGACAAACGTAATGGGAACGTTAAGCTTGTTGCAAGCAGCTAAATTGGCTTGGGAGGGTGATTTTGACGGAAAACTGTTTTATCATGTTTCAACGGATGAAGTGTATGGTTCTTTGCAACCAGATGGAGGTTTCTTTTTGGAGACTACAAAATACGATCCTCATTCTCCCTATTCGGCATCGAAAGCCTCTTCTGATCATTTCGTGAGAGCTTATCATGACACTTACGGTTTACCCGTGAAAATTTCTAATTGTTCTAACAATTACGGAACTTACCAGTTTCCGGAGAAGTTAATCCCGTTGTTTATAAACAATATTCGTCATAATAAGCCACTTCCTGTGTATGGAGCAGGAGAGAACGTGAGGGATTGGTTGTTCGTGGAGGATCATGCACGGGCAATTGATTTGATATTCCATAAAGGTAAAGTGGGGGACACTTACAATATAGGCGGGTTTAACGAATGGAAAAATATTGATCTGATCAAGGTCATGATCAAGGTTACTGACCGTTTATTAGGCCGTCCGGAAGGGACCTCCGAGAAACTGATCACGTATGTAACAGACCGGGCCGGGCACGATTTGCGTTATGCTATTGATTCCACTAAATTGCATGAAGAGTTGGGTTGGGAGCCTTCTTTGCAGTTCGAGGAGGGGATTGAAAAAACGGTAAAATGGTATTTGGAGAATCAGGATTGGTTGGATAACGTGACGAGTGGGGAATACATGAAGTATTACGAATCAATGTATAATCTGTAAATTGAAGTATGAAATTGTACTTAGTGGTACATTTTCAATTTTCAATTTTCAATTTTCAATTATAATGAAGGTTATTGAGACTGAAATAGAAGGTGTTTTTATGCTTGAACCGTGGGTGTTCGGTGATGATCGGGGATATTTCTTCGAAAGTTTTTCTTTAAAACATTTTGAAGAGAAGGTAAGTAAAACGGTGTTTGTGCAGGATAATGAATCTAAATCTAAATATGGTGTTTTACGGGGTTTGCATTATCAATTACCTCCATATACGCAGGCAAAACTGGTGAGAGTGGTGAAAGGTCGTGTTTTGGATGTTGCCGTGGATATTCGTAAAGGTTCACCGACTTTCGGGAAGTATGTTGCCGTGGAGCTGAGTGAAGAGAATAAATTGCAATTTTTCTTACCTAAGGGGTTTGCGCATGGGTTTGCGGTTTTGAGTGAGGAGGCGATATTTCAGTACAAGTGTGACGAGTATTATGCTCCGGATCATGAAGGTGCGATTTGTTACAATGATCCTGATTTAGGAATAGATTGGAGATTACCGTTAGAGGATATTATATTGTCGGAGAAGGATAAAAAGCATCCGAGGTTGCGGGATGCGGTATTGTTGTAAAAAGGAATTAAATGAAAAATTATTTATTTGGACCGAATGGATTAGCTACCAAGATTGTACACACGAGATACCTGAGTCGCTGGATCGTGATGGGGATTGACGTTGTGCTTTCAACTTTGGTAACGGTTTTTGCTTACTGGCTTATCCGGTTTGTCAGGGAAGAACCTATTGTTTGGTCGTGGGTTGCATATTTGGCATTATTGGCGGCGGTCATTAGTGCTTTGGCATTTGCCATATTACATGCTCATCGTGTCGTGATGCGTTTCACCACGTTACGGGAAACTTGGCGTTTGGGGATAGCGATGGCTTTGAAAGTGATCATTCTTTACCCTTTGATTCATGTATTCTACCCACAGGTATCTAATGAAAGATTGATTTTAGGGGCTTTGTTGGACATGATGACGACTACCGTGGTGTTGGTTTCCGTGCGAGTGGTGTTAGTGAGCCTGTATGACTTTTTGAAAGTTCGTTTGCATGGAGAACAAAAGCGGGTGTTGATCTTCGGAATGGATGATTGTTCTGCCTCGCTCAGTACGGCAGTTTCTAACAGTTTCCTGCCATCTTACAAGGTAACCGGGTATTTGACTATCGGAAAAAGATATAAGCATTACCGGTTATCCGGTGAATCAGTATACTTTATCACGGGAGAAGAAGGATTTAACCGCTTGGTAAAGCGTTTACGGGTGGATGGAATCGTGTTCCCGAATTATCGGACCGCTCAGGAGGAACAAAAACGATTGGTGCATTATTGTCAGAAATTGGGGTTGGAAATGTTGGTACTGCCTTCCGTGGAGGAGATGAGTGACGGGCAGTTGCCGCGTCCGCAAATGAAGGAAATCCGTTTGGAGGAATTGCTTGGGCGTGACGAGATAAAGATTAACATGAAGGAGATTGCGGAAGGATTGGAAGGGAAAGTCGTTATGGTTACAGGTGCAGCCGGTTCTATCGGGAGTGAGTTATGTCGTCAATTGACACGTTTTAATATCAAGCAATTGATATTTCTGGATTCGGCTGAAACTCCAATGCATAATATCCAGTTGGAATTTACGGATAAGTTCCCGAATACTTCTTTTGTGCCTGTGATCGGGGACGTGAGATCTCTTGATCGTATGGATTTCGTGTTCCGTAATTATCACCCTCAAGTGGTATTCCATGCGGCAGCTTACAAGCACGTGCCCTTGATGGAATCGAATCCCTGTGAAGCCGTGCGGGTGAACGTGTTTGGGACGATGAATGTTGCGGATCATGCCGTGAAGTATGGAGTGGAGCGTTTTGTTATGGTTTCCACGGATAAGGCGGTTAACCCGACGAATATCATGGGGGCCTCTAAACGTTTGGCCGAGATATATGTGCAAAGTTTAAGTGTGGCCATTCGGGATGGTCTGCAAGTAGGAACTACTCGTTTTATTACTACTCGTTTTGGGAACGTGTTGGGATCTAATGGTTCGGTAATTCCGAGATTCCGTGAACAGATTCGCAACGGGGGACCTGTTACGGTGACTCATCCGGATATTATTCGTTATTTCATGACGATCCCGGAAGCTTGTCGTTTGGTGATGGAAGCCGGAACGATGGGTATGGGAGGTGAGATTTATATTTTCGAGATGGGACGTCCCGTGAAGATTGCCGATATGGCAAGACGGATGATTGAATTATCGGGATTTGATCCGGGTAAGGAGATTTCCATTATCTACACGGGGTTGAGACCGGGAGAGAAGCTATACGAAGAGTTGTTAAGTAACAAGGAGAACACCTTGCCAACAGCTCATAACAAGATTCGGGTAGCGAAAGTCCGGGAGTATAATTATTTTGATGTTGTAAATGAATTGAATAAATTGAATGAATTGGCTGCTAGGGTAAATATCCCGGATATGGTGAAGATGATGAAGGATATTGTACCTGAGTTTGTCAGTCGAAATTCTGAATTCGAAAAATATGATAAAGAGTCCGTGAGTTGATAAGGGGGCTAAAGTGAGTGGGTTTTGAGAGGAGAAATCATAAATTTAAAATCATAAATCTAAAATTATATATGGCGAATATATTGATCACGGGTGCGAATGGACAATTAGGTACAGAGCTGAGAAATCGTAGCTTTTCTTTGCTGGATGACGTGTTTTACACGGATGTTGAAGAATTGGATATAACGAATTTTAAGGCGATATGTGCCTTTATTGAGACACATGATATTGACACGATCATTAATTGTGCCGCATACACGGCTGTCGACCAAGCAGAAGACGATGAGGAAAAAGCGATGAAATTGAATCGTGATGCCGTGGCAAACTTGGCCAATGCTGCCGTGAAACTGGATTGTCTGCTGGTCCATATCTCGACAGATTACGTGTTTGACGGGACATCGGATCATCCTTACACGGAAAAAGATGCTACAAATCCGCAGAGCGTGTACGGGAGAACAAAATTGGAAGGAGAACAGGCTATCAAAAAATCGGGATGTCTGTATATTATTATCCGTACGGCTTGGCTGTACTCCGGGTATGGACATAATTTCGTGAAAACCATATCCCGTTTGGCTTCTGAGCGGGACGAGTTGAACGTGGTGAGCGATCAGTGGGGAACACCTACTTATGCCGGAGATCTGGCCGAGGCTATTATTAGCATTATGGAACGGGATGATCTCCCGGAATTGGAGGGTGTGTATCACTTTACGAACGAAGGAGCTTGTACGTGGTATGATTTTGCCAAAGAAATCGTGGCGATTACAGGGGCAAATTGTAAAGTGAACCCGGTGACAACAGAGGAATATCCTTCTAAAGTAAAAAGACCTGCTTATTCAATTTTGGATAAGACAAAAATTAAGGAGACTTTCAATTTGGAGATCCGGGATTGGAGAGAAGCATTAAAAAGTTGCATGGCAACTTTTTAACGTGTATCTTCGCGGGCGTTTTTAGAAAAAGATAAATAATGATTACAGTTTCGGATTTAGAGATTCAGTTTGGGAAGAGAACTTTGTTCCGGGATGTGAATTTGAAGTTTACACCGGGGAATTGTTATGGAGTAATAGGTGCCAATGGTGCCGGGAAATCTACGTTCTTGAGAATATTGAGTGGTGATTTGGAGCCGACACGGGGAACCGTGATGTTCGGACCGGGAGAACGGTTGTCGGTATTGAAACAGGACCACTTTGCTTATGACGAGTGTACGGTTTTGGATACCGTGTTACAGGGGCACTCCTCTTTGTGGAAGGTGATGCAGGAGAAGAATGCGATATACATGAAGGAGGATTTCTCGGATGAGGATGGGATTCGGGCCGCCGAACTGGAAGAGCAGTTTGCCGGGATGGACGGATGGAATGCGGAGAGTGATGCGGCGAACTTGTTGAGTGGATTAGGTATCAAGGAAGATTTGCATTATTCCTTGATGAAAGATATAAGTGGAAAGCAAAAAGTACGGGTTTTGTTAGCTCAGGCCCTATTCGGGAAACCGGATAACTTGTTATTGGACGAGCCCACGAATGATTTGGACTTGGAGACGGTTATGTGGTTGGAAAATTATCTGGCCAATTACGAGAATACGGTTTTAGTGGTATCGCATGACCGGCATTTTCTGGATTCCGTGTGTACACATTCGGTAGATATTGATTTTGGTAAGATTCAGTTATTTGCCGGTAACTATAGTTTCTGGTATGAGTCGAGTCAGTTAGCTTTGCGTCAGGCTCAAGCTAAGAATAAGAAGGCGGAGGAAAAGAAGAAAGAGTTACAGGAGTTTATTTCCCGCTTTAGTGCTAACGTGGCAAAGTCAAAGCAAACCACGAGCCGTAAGAAAATGTTGGAGAAATTGAATGTAGAGGAGATTTTACCTTCTACCCGGAAATACCCCGGGATTATCTTTACCCCGGAACGGGAAGTGGGTGACCGGATTTTGGATGTTCGTAATTTGAGTAAATCTATCGAAGGACAGACCTTATTCCGTGATGTGGAGTTTACCGTGGAGAAAGGGGATAAAATTGCCTTTTTGTCACGTGATCCGAGAGCGATGACTGCCTTGTTGGAGATCCTTGCAGGAAATGAAAAACCGGATACGGGTAGTTTCACGTGGGGAGTAACGATCACGAATGCCTATCTTCCGTTGGATAATTCAGCTTATTTTCAGACTGATATGACTCTGGTAGAGTGGTTGGGACAGTACTCTGCAGATACAAGTGAAACGTTTTTGAGAGGATTCCTCGGGAAAATGTTATTTTCCGGGGAGGATATTTACAAGCGGGTGAAAGTTCTATCCGGGGGAGAGAAGATGCGTTGTATGATAGCCAAGATGATGTTGACAAATGCGAATGTCTTGTTATTGGATTCTCCGGCCAATCACTTGGATTTGGAATCCATTCAGGCTTTTAATAATACATTGGTGGCGTTTAAAGGAATCGTTTTAATGAATTCTCATGACCATGAGATCATCCAAACCGTTTGTAACCGGATCATAGAATTGACACCTAACGGAATGATAGATAAGCGAATGGATTTCGATGATTATATCACGAGTGATAAGATTAAAGAACAATTGAATCAGATGTACTGATATTCATTCTAATTGTCTCTGTGAATAAAAATATTCGAAAATCACACTAATTAGTGTGATTTTCGAATATTTTTTGTATGTTTGTATAAATAATAGAGGTGAATTATGAAGTGTGTATTAGTGACTGGCGGAGCTGGTTTTTTAGGGTCACATTTATGTGATCGATTAATAGAATCAGGTAATTATGTGATTTGTTTAGACAATTTTTTTACCGGTTCGAAGGAAAATATTCAACATTTGGTAGGTAATCCTAATTTTGAATTGGAGGAACGGGATATTATCTGGCCTTATATGAAGGGAGTGGATGAGATTTATAATCTGGCTTGTCCGGCATCTCCGGTACACTATCAATATGACCCGATAAAAACTATAAATACCTCTGTTTTTGGTGCGGTAAATATGTTGGAATTGGCGAAAGGGGTTAAGGCAAAGTTGTTACAGGGGTCTACGAGTGAGGTTTATGGTGATCCAGTGAAACATCCGCAAACTGAAGAATACTGGGGAAACGTGAATCCTATCGGGCTGCGTTCTTGTTATGATGAAGGAAAGAGATGTGCGGAGACATTATGCATGGATTATCACCGTCAGGCCGGGGTTGTGGTGAAAATTATTCGTATATTTAATACTTACGGACCTCGTATGGCTCAGAATGATGGGCGCGTGGTATCGAATTTTATCGTGAATGCCTTACAAGGAAAAGATATTGAGATTTATGGTGATGGAACCCAGACACGAAGTTTTCAATACGTGGATGATTTAATCGATGGTATGATTAGAATGATGGCCACGGAGGATAATTTTACTGGTCCGGTGAATCTTGGTAATCCCGGGGAATTCACGATGTTGGAACTGGCAAATTTGGTATTGGAGTTGACAGGGTCAAAGTCCCGAATCGTGTTTGGAACACTTCCGGAAGATGATCCTAGGAAGCGCAGGCCGGATATAACGTTAGCTAGAATGAAGTTAAGCTGGCAGCCGATGATCCCTTTGCGGGATGGGTTGGTGAAAACGATAGATTATTTTAAGTCTCAATTGTAATTGTTATCCTCTTTTCGCTTTTTCCCAAGTTCCTTTACCCTTGTGTTTTTTCAGATAGAAAAGTGCTTTCAATACGTTTAAATTCATGAACATGAAGTAGTAAGGGATAAATAGAATCTTTATTTTTATCTGTTTTTTGGCCATAATAGCCCCGAGACAAGCTAGAACGTAAAAGATAATTTGTAGGATGATTATGATCTTGTAGAGGGATGCTCCCTGTGCAATGACGAGAATCAAATTCAACGGGAATAGTAGGAATAATAGAGCGGGCGTAACCGACCAGCGTAGTACCCGGTGTGATATATATTGAAAGGAGAGGGTGCCATATTTGAACAGGTTGAGTAGTCCTTTTAGCCGAGCGATAGATTGTAAGCCCCCTGCTGCAATGCGTACTTTGCGTTTTTGTTCTTCGTGCATATCCGCGGAGCCGGATTCAATGGCGTAGGCCTTGTCGCAATAGGCAATTTTATAACCTTGCATGGCAATTCGTAGCGAGAGAATAAAGTCATCCAGTAAAGTGTCTTCGGGCATGGGGTTGAATAATTCCGTACGGATGGCGAATAATTCCCCTGCAGCTCCTACTGCCGAGTACAACTTGGAATCCCACGCTTTTAATTTTGATTCGTAGCGCCAGTAAAAACCTTCTCCACCTGAAACAGCGTTGTCTTTGTCCTTGTTTTCGATACGTTTCTCCCCGGCCACGCACCCCGTTTTAGGATTGGTGAAACAAGTCATAATTTCTTTTATCGATCCCACGTTGAGCATCGTGTTGGCATCTGTGAAAATCGTGTATGATGTTTTAATAAATGGCATTGCCCGGTTCAGGGCTGCCGTCTTTCCTCTGCGCTCGGGGGAAAAGAGAACCGTTACGTTCGGGTATGTGGCCAATAACATATTTGTTGAATCGGTGGAACCGTCGGTAACCCAGATCACGTGTAACTTGTCTTTCGGGTAATCGAGAGTCGCACAGTTATCCATTTTTGCTTTGATGATCTTTTCCTCGTTGTAAGCTGCTATAAGTAGCGTAACATCGGGAAGAGGTTCCGGAAGTGTTAATGGCTGTTCCGGGTGGAGTTTTTCTTTGATTTTGACAAGGATGTATAATAGGATTCCGTATCCGATGTATGTGTAGAATACGATCGAAAGAGCAAAGAAAAATGAAAATGTAAATATAGGCATGGTTTGGTTATTAATGGTTGTATGATAATTTCATAATGACTGGATTATGATCACTCCATTCTGTTTTCGGAGAAGTATATTGTAGGCCTGTGAAATGTTTGGAATATAGAATATAATCTATGCGTAATAATTTACCTAGTCCTTTGAATGTGAATCCATAACCATTTCCACGTTGTCGGAAACCATCTATATATTTCCCTTTTATTTTATGATAGACGTAAGAAGCAGGAGTATCGTTAAAGTCTCCGCAAATAATGCTTGGATAGCGAGTGGTGTCTATAATTTGCCTTAGAAGTACGGCTTGTTTTGCCCTTTCTTTAAAGCTGTATTTTAAATCAGAAATGGAATTTTGAAGGGTAGCTATTTTATCTGGTTGGTTACCGGTTTTTTGGGATAAATTGTATTGTCGGGTGTTTTTACTGATATTTGTGGATTGTAAATGAACATTGAATATTCGGATTGTATCTTTACCTGAAGAAATATCAATCCATTCCCCTTGTCCTTCTTGCATCTGGAAATCGATATTTTGAGATCGGATGATGGGATATTTACTGAAGATACAGAGTTCTTTCCCTTTCGAAAATGTCGAATGGAAAGGATATGAGTTAAATATTTTTTGGATGCTGTCGGAACTGAAATGTAGTTGACTATATTCTTGAAAGCAGATAACCTCGATTTTTTCTTTAGCAGCCCATGTTGTTACAGAGTGGAATGTAATCCGGTGGTTTGTTAGAAAGCGGTGAACATTGTTACTTGCGATGACAATTTCTTTTCCTTTATTGGTATTTAATATTGGTGAGTTAAATTGATATATGGATAGAAGATAATTCGTATTTAGTAATATGGGAAGAAAGGATATTATCCACCATTTTTTCTTAGTTATGAGCCAATAAAAGATAAAAAAGAAGTTTGCCAAAAGAGACAAGGGAAGGAAAACTCCAGCAAGTGCAATCAATCCAGATAAACTGGGGTTTATATAAGAGGCTAGCATTCCCAAGGAAGCAATTATTGCGATTATTAGGGAAAACAGGAAAATCATTATTGAAAAGAAGAATTTGAAACCAGCCATATTAAATTATTATAGTTTAAAGTGTAATAGTGTATTTAGTTCATTAAGATTGAGATAGTGAGAGATTCCTAAATAAGTTATACTTCCAGTTGTGAATCCTCCTAATAATTGGATCCATGGATTATTTGTTAGTATTATGGTGATATGACTTACTAATCCTAAAATTACAGATAACATTAAAATGGGGAATAAGGCTTTAATTTGTTCTTTTATTGTAATATTAATTGTTTTACGAACATACAGGGAAATAATTAACATATCAGCGAGGGCATATAGTATTAATCCTAAACACATGATCTGGACGTTGAATTGCAATGTAACAATGAGAATGATGAGAGCAACTATTTTTTTTATGATCTCAGCGTATAGAAAATAATCAGATCGACCTTTCACGTTAAGTAGACTATTATTTATTTTCATGATAGGATCCCACATATATGCAAGACATAATATCTGAATTAAAGGGACTGCTGGTAACCATTTTTCAGTAAGGATAATTTTTACGAGAGGTTCTGCAAGTACACATAAAATAGTCATTAGAGGAAATATAATGTAACAGGACATTCTAAGGTATTTAATGAATAATTCTTTTAATGCAGGAGTGTCATCCTGTATTCTGCATTGAATTGGATAGATAGCACGTACGATAACTGTTGCAAGATTGTTGGAAGGAAATTGGGCAATTGTGGTTGCCCTGTTGTATAGTCCAAGTTCAATGGGTGCAAATCTTTTACCTATAACTAGTGAATACAAATTTGTATAGGTAGTATGTAATAGCGAGGATAATAATAATCGTGAGCCAAAAGAGAACATGGTTGTGAATGAGTTTTTTGAAAAATAGGGAAGGGGTTTCCAATGAGCGAATATCCATAAGAGAATAACACGTAAGAGATTGCTTGTCAGGGATTGAATAACCAATGTCCAAACACCAAAACCTTGGTAAGCCAGCATAACTCCTACGATACCACTGATTAGTACTGCAATAAAAGAAGCAATAGCTTGTTGTTTGAAATTGAGTTCAATAGTTAATTTAGCTTGTTGTACAATTCCTAATGAATTGATTATAAGTGTTAAACCAATAACTCTCATGACTTGGGTTAATAACTTTTCGTTATAAAAATTTGCAATCCAAGGTGCGCATAAATACAATATACCATATAGCCCAATGGACATGAATATGTTAAAAAAAAATACAGTACTATAATCTTGTTGAGAGCATTGTTTTTTTTGTATCAGGGCGTTGATAAATCCACCGTCAATAAAGGTTTGGGCTATTGCCATGAAAATGCTTAACATGGCAATTGTTCCATAGTCTGAGGGGAGTAGGAAACGAGCGATAATCATTCCAAGTACAAATTGTACTCCTTGGGTTGAGAAGCGTTCTACAGCACTCCAGAAAACGCTGTGAGAAGCTTGATTTTTAATAGTTGCCATAGCAAATTTACTCTATAAAAGTTGAATTCTTTTTTATGAATATTTCCCACCAAATAGATAAGGTCAATAGATTGAGAAATTGTATTGCTTTTATTTGGTGATACCAAAACCATTTTTCAGGTTGTTGTACTTCTTGATTATATTGTTGTAAGAATTTTTCTACTTCTTCTTGGTGCAAAAAATCTTGTGTAATTGATGAACTTAAGATGTAGTCTGTCAATTGTTTCCTCTGTTTTTTCTCTTTAAAGAAAATCGGGATCGGGGCAAATCCTCCTTGTTTCTTTCTATTTGTAATTGCTTCTGGCAACATTGGTTTATAATGGTACTTTAGTAAAAATTTAGAGATACCATGTCCTTGAGCTATATCTTTTACATTATTACCTAGGCATTTATATTTAACAGGAAGTTGCATCAAAAATTGGTATAATGTGGTGTCCATATAAGGAAAGGTGAGGGTATTATCAAACATTTCAGCCATACGTGATGCTTTGAATAAAATGACCTGATTGATAGTCTTTTCAATATCAGTTTTATACAAGTGTGTCGTATAGAGAGAATTGAAATTAGATGTGTTGACTTTGACAGATGACTGTCTGAAAATATTATGATGGTTTTGTAGGATTCTTTTTAATTTGTATTCAGGGAAACCAAATTGATCCCCTTGTAAGATATTTAGAATTTTATCTAGATGAAACCTTGTGCGATATAGTTTTGAATTATATTCGAATACAGAATGGTTTAAGAGAATTAATATGAATTTTAAGATATTTTTCATACCGTATTTGGCGCTTAGAGCGTGAATTGCAATTTCTCTACCTGATGTTCCGAAATATTGATCACTTCCGTCTCCACCTAGGATGATACTGGGTTTTGACGAGTCGATCATACGCATGGCACAGTAATTAACCATAAGTCCTCCCTCGACAAAGGGGTCTCCCATAAATTTTACAATTTCAGGTAGAGCTTTAATTTCGCTACCGTCTATTTGGTATTCGTGGTGTTGGGTTTGAAAAAATTTCGATATGCACCGGGCTTGTGGTAATTCACTCCAAGAATCTTCCTTAAATCCTATAGAATAAGAATGTATCTTTCCTGAGTATATTTGTCTTAATGCAGCAAGATTGGCTCCGGAATCGTATCCCCCGCTTAATAGAATTCCAATGTTTTGGTTGTCTCCAATCCTTTTTCGAATGGCATTTTGATGTAGTTCTCCATATTGGCTTGATAATTCTTCCAAATCGTCATTTTCTACAGGGACAATTGTTGATATAGGATCTATGTCAAATAATTTTTTCGTAATGTTCGTGTTATTCTCATGTACCAGAATCTCTCCAGCTCCAAGTTTGTATGTGTTGCGTAAAGCACATAAAGGAGAGGGAATATAGCCGAACATTAAAAAAGCAGAAAGAGCTTCTGTGTTTGCTGAATTAGAATATGATGTTATTTCTTGTAGTAATATTAGGGAGGATGCAAAATCATGTTGATTATAATATACTTGAGAACCACATCCATGATGATCTCTTACTATGATTGTTTGTTTGGAAAGAAATATGATGAATGTGAACGCCCCGTCTAGTTCATTAAAATAAGTTATTCCTTGTTTAAGAAATAATTTATGAACTACGGTTGCATTACTGTCTGTATTTTTGAAACCTAATGTCTGTTGATTGTATAATGTTCCCCAGAAGTGGATAATGAGGTCTCTATCCTGACTAGTCGTGTAATTTTGTGAGGAATATGATAATAATGTATTATGATCTGTAAATTTCCCTGAAAACATACCTTTCCCTTTATTGATGTTTTTATATTATTTGTTACTTGATCCCATGTGATGTATGTATAAATTTTTTGTTTGCATTTTTGAGTTTGAATAAATTTAAAAACATCAACATAAAAGAAAGTGGTAGGATTAAGACTGCGGATGCTAATTTAGAAGTTAACATTTGCTTTGGAATAGCAACATATAGACTGATATTTAATGCAATAAATAGAACCCACCATTTGATCGAAGTTTCCCATGTAAAAAAAGACATCCCGATAGCGATTAAAAAGGTTATTCCTAATAACAAAACCCTCGGAAGGCTCATTTGCTGGAAAATTTTATCGCATAAATCCCAATTTTTTTCTTGAATGGCTTTAGGTATATCTTTTAGTGATAGACCTAGATAATGGAGTTGTGCTGAAAGCCAACGTTTTCTTTGTTGGGAAAAATTGTGGTGATTTTGAATTTTTTCGTCCCAAACATAGGTAGCTGGCAGATAAGTAATCTTTTTCTTTTTTTTGATTAAGGTTAATTCTAAAGCTCTATCGAAACCACCGATAGCATTGATCGAGTGTAATTCTTTTTTTAGTAATTCGTATTTGAATGCCATGCCAGAGCCTATCAATGCTGCAGACAATCCAACATTTGAGTGTCCTAGTCTAAAAATACTATTATTTATTTCTTCACTGATAGCATCTAAAATGGCCAATTTTGTATTTTGATTTTTTGCTGTTCTGTGAGCTTGCACGACTTCAACTCCTTGTTGATTCATACTTGTATTTATATGTGAGAGGAATTCAGAATCAACAACATTATCAGCATCAAGAATGATCGCAATGTCATAGTTATCACCGATTTCGTCCATGGCATAATTTAAGGCTTTTGCTTTTGTACTGTCTTTGAAGAATACCTTGATCAGTTTTAATGGTAAGGCCTCTAATGTCGAGATCGTGATATCTTGCATTTGATCTGAAATAACAATAATGTCATATTTCTCTTTTGGATAATCTTGTGTCAAACATGAATTTACACATTCCATTATAACTTGGTCTTCCTTGTATGCTGGGATCAAAATCACGATTCGATTGAGAACATTTACTCTGATTTCCTGATTTTTAGGTGAACAGTGGGAAGCAATGCTAAATATGAGTAAATATATAATATTTACAGATAGGATAAAAACTAGGAGGTACTCGATACTCGTTAAAAACATTTTTCTTCGTGCTTAATTATTGTTTGTTGCAAAAATAATAATATATAGCTATATTTTAGATTGTTTCGTTGGAAAAATATAGTTTAATTTGAGGAATATTATTTTGTGATTCTGAATGGTTTAAATTTATAGTTGTACTGTTTAAAATATAGCTACATCGATTTGTTTTGTATTCTAAACTTGTATGCTGAAAATGAGAAAAATATGCTCGAAAAAATGGTTTCAATAATAACAATCAATTACAATGGCTTTGAGGATACATGCGAGTTAATTGATTCTTTGTCTGAAAATGAGACTTATCCTTATGAATTAATAGTTGTTGATAATGCTTCTGAAATTAATGAAGCAGAGAAGTTACAAGATATTTATCCAAAGATACGAGTTATTCGGAGTGATAGAAACTTAGGGTTTGCGGGAGGGAATAATTTAGGATATCGTTATGCAAGTGGTTTTTACATATTATACATGAATAATGATATGATTGTAAAGGCTCCTTTTTTGAAATCTTTGATTGACCGTTTGGATGATTCTTGTGTAGGGCTGGTTTCTCCTAAGATAAAGTATTCTTACGCACCGGATATAATACAATATGCAGGATATACCGCAATGACATCTATTACAATTCGTAATCAGCTGATAGGAATGGGTGAAAAGGATATGGGACAGTATAATCAAGCTAGAAAAACCGCTTTTGCTCATGGTGCTTGTATGCTTACTACGAAAACAATAATAGAGAAAGTGGGAAAGATGACAGAGGTATATTTTCTTTTCTATGAAGAGTTGGATTGGAGTTTACAAGTACGTCAGGCCGGTTATTCTGTATGGTATGAACCAGCTGCAACGGTTTTTCACAAGGAGAGTATGACGATAAAGCGGGGAACCCCTATACGTTGTTATTATTTGACGAGAAGTCGCTTATTGTTTGCTCGCAGAAATAATCGTTGGATGTTGGGATTAATATCATGCCTTTACCAATTGATACTGGTTTTACCAAAGAATGTTCTCTATTATTCTTTGCATTTGAAATGGCAAATGGTAACAGCAGTATGGCGGGGAACGATACATGGAATATTAGATAAATATTTCTAGATGTATATGGCTTGTATAATTGTATCAATTTATTTATTGTCTTGAAAAAGAGGATGTTTGTAATTACTATTTTTCCACACATTATAATTAATATGTTCATTAATATAAAATTCTCTGTACTGATTGTATGAAGGATGGAGTAGACTCCTTGTGCTATCAAATTCAACTGTTTGAATTTGACAAATATCTAATATCGTATGAATGATATCGTCTGTCATGAAGTGATTGGTTTGAGCTTGTTTGATTTGTTTTATAAGTTTTGGGTGTTTTGTCTGGAGGGATTGTGAATACCAAATAATGAATGGTATTTCTACCATATTTTTTGTGGGATTCACATAATTATGACCAGCAAAATTTTCAGAATCATATACCTCTTCTCCATGATCAGGGAAATAGATCATAATGGTTTCTTTTTCAATGAAGTGTTTGATAATTTCGTTAACAATGTAATCATTATAAAGAACCGAGTTATCATATTCTGCTATTGTTATTTTTTTATGGATATTAGTGCTGAATTGGATATCAGTATACTGAAATTGTTTGAAAGTTTTGGGGAATCTATTCGTGTATCGTTGGTGACATCCCATTAAATGGATAATATAAAAATTTTTAGATGTGTTTAGGGTGTTTTCCTTTAAAATAGGTAAAAGCTTGTCGTCAAAGTACCCGTAGGATTCTTCTTGCGAGTTTTTATCATGAGTATATATAACTTTATTGGAGGTTTGGGCTAATGCAGCAGGTATATTGCCAAATATGCCGGAATTATCTTGATTTGATAACCAGATAGTAAAATATCCTGCCTCTTTCATAACAGAAGGTAGACTATGATATGTATACCATTCCCTTGTTGATTCCGTGTTATAAAATGTCATAATACATTTCATCGCTTCAGTTGTAACTGTTTTAGGTGTAATGATATGGTTGAATATACAAGCTTCATCATTTTTAATTCTTGCATTTAAATATGGAGTTGTATTTAGAGGATAACCATAGCAATTCATATGTGTTTTAGACAATGATTCTCCGATAAGTAAAACAATATTTTGAATATCAGATTGATTTCTTTTTATAATGGGAGTATCTTTTCTCATGTATGAAAGAAGTTCTTGATAACTTTTTCTGTCTCGTCTAGATTCTTTTATTGAGTAGTAAACTCTTTCTAGGGGGCTTAAAGTTAAATATGGTGTCATTTTTTTGACTTGGGTAATATAAAATGTTTGAATTGCATAGATGCTAAGTAATAGGCATAGTACAATTAAATTTCTTTTTTTATGTCTCGTGCGTTCGTATATAGTGGGGATAAATTTTTTCTTACTTCGATATGCCAAAAGTACGCATAAAAGAAATATAATGATTCCCCCAATAAATGTCCAGTTATTAGTGTAAGTTTTAAAAAATTCATAAGTTTCTTCTTTGTTTGTTGCACTACTGACGATTAAAATTGAGGGACAAATCAAAGATTGAAAATTAATTATCAAGAATAGTTCAATGATAAAAAATAAAGAATATATAATTGTTAGGATATAAGTGATGGTTTTTGTGTATTTTTTGAAAATATGAATAACCAATATAGAAAAGAAAGCAATGGATAAATTATTAATTGTAGTGACTCCTGCACGAATAAGAAGCATATAGCTACTTTCGTATGAAAGAATATATATATATGATGTTGTGACGTTTAATATGAAAAAGATCACATATATATTGATATATTGATTATAAGTGGGAATGATATCCTGAATATGTTTTTTTAGAGATTTAAATGAGGTATTAATCATCTTGTATTATAAATGTTTATCTGTTTTGCCTAATAATGTAATTTTGAGTATGTTCCATTGGGATAGTATCGTATCAATAAGTATGGGACCTAATAATGCGATAGAAGTTGAGATCGTAAAGACGATAAGTTGATTTTGAATACCTAGATAAGATAAAATAATTCGTCCTCCGGAAGTTCCAAATCCATGAAACAAATAAATGCTATATGTATATTTACCAATCCATACCCAGAAATGTGACGTATGGTTTTGATGCAATAGTAAAATAAGTAGGGACATTATACCTAGAGGTTTCAGGTTTTCATACAGTGCGGAGTTCTGTAAAGGATAAAACCATTTTAACCCACAAAAGATGATGCCGATGAATGTGAATAATAAATATATATATTTCTTTTTATAAGAGAATAATTTAGGAGAAAAACGTTGAATGCCAACACCTAAAATGAAATAGGGGAATAGTAATACAGCCCCTTTGTAACTGAATATATTAGGGAGCGATTCGGGTATGATGTTTTGTTGGATAAGCATGAATAGATAAGCTCCTATTGTAATGTATATCCAGCCGGAAAATTGATTAGCCCATTTTTTTATATCAATAAACATGATCAGTAGGAACATGATAAAAAGAGAGGGTAGATACCAGTATATTGTGTAAGGGAATAGGTATACTCTCCAGATTTCGAGTAAATTACTTTTGTTATTTGTTCCCGGTATGAGATATTGAATAAAAAAATATATAGTTCCAACTGTTGCCATGGGGATCAGTAATCGAAAGATTTTTTTAGTGATAAATGTATTTCGAAATGATCTTTCGACAGGTCTTAGTGCATATACCCACCCTGCAATTATTGTGAATAGAGGCATTTGAAGATAATCTATCCATAGATACAGGAAACGCCATATAGAAGGAAAATCAATTTTCATTCCTCCTATCGGAGTAGAACCGATAACATGACCTGCTACAACGAGAAAAATAGCGATGCCCCGAAGAGTTTCTATATGTGGATTTTTTTTATGCATGGGTTATGTTGTTGTAATTCTTGTCCATTCTTGTTGTTGGAAGTCATATCTCTTAATTACTCTTGCAGGATTTCCAACGGCAATAGAATAATCAGGAATATCTTTAGTAACTACACTGCCGGCTCCAATTTGGCAATGTTTTCCGATATGAACTCCAGCTAAAATAACGGAGTTGGCTCCGATATACGTGTCTTCCTCGATTACAACAATTTTTCGTTCTAAATCTTGGAATTTTATATTTATATTGACATCTTGGTAACAGTGGTTAAATCCAGAGACAAATGCATGTTGGCCTATACTGCATCCTGTTCCAATTATAGCTGGTCCCAGTACTACAGAGCCAATACCAATTCGTACTAAATCTCCAATGATTAAATCGCCAGCTCCGTTTGAAACTGTTGCAAAGTCTTCTATTGTACTGTATTTTCCTAGTGAAAATTGATACCATGGGAAAATATCTATACGCGTTCTTTTTCGAATTCTAGATCCTTTCCCTTTTTTATGAATGAATGGGGTTAAGAAATTCCTTATCCACCAGCGGGGTTTCGGATTATGCTTGGAAACAATCAGCCATAAAATGAAATTTTTGATTTTAGGTCGTTCCTTTACTTTTTGTATAAATGAATTCATCATTTTAATGATTTAATAGCTTGATACAATTTATTAACACTATTTTCCCATGTATGTGAATGAGCAAATTGTACTCTTAAGTTTATAATTGAATCGTTGTTATTTTGAATGGTTTCATGAATAGCTTTTATATAAGTATCTGCCGAGTCACAATTCCATACATACTCTTCAAAAAGAGACATGGCTTTAGTACGTGTTGCAATGACAGGTTTTCCTAATGCCAAATACTCGTCAATTTTTCGGGGATAATTGCCAATTGTGATTTCATTTATTTTTTGAGGATTGATGCAAATGTCAAAAGCAGCAATATAGGAAGGAATTTCGTTATTATTTTTCTCTCCCAAAAAGTGCATGTTAGTTAATTTGTGAAGGTGATGATTTTTAAAATATTCATCTTCTTTTCCTACCATCACAAAAGTAAATTGGGGACATCGAGATGCGATTTCGAATAGTAAATCAGCGTTTAATCTTTTTGAGGTGATCAAACCAGTGTAGCCAATAATCGGGTGTGCAAAATTTGTCATATCAGACGGGATAGGGTATATTTTATTTGCGGGGAATTGAGATATATCTACCCCTTGTCCTATATCATAAGTATTCGTATTATATATTTTGACAGCCTCGGCTAGATATATTGAATTTGTCGCAATGAGATGAACTTGTTTACAAAGTAGAGGTTCCAGCCTACCGGCGTGTTTTTTCCAGAAGGGATTAACTAAATTATCCCTTCTGTAATATATGCTTACTAAAGGATGAAGGTATGTTGTTGCATAAAAACTACGATAAATATCATTGTCAATAAATAGGATGTAGTCATTAAAATGAAGTTGATTTAAAATTTTCAAAACAAATGAATACATTTTTTTGTTGTTTATCTTATTTATTAAATCGAATAAAAAACCATCAGGAAGAAAATTCACAGGCCAAATTGTGAAAGGATAATCCAAAACCCAAAGGTTTTGATTTATTTGTCTTATCATGGGTGTTTGTTTTTGAACAACTTTACGGCGTTGTACAATTTCCGGGTTTTGTTGTTTTCCGAGATAAGTTTTTTTATCTAGTGGAGTGTTAATATATAGCACTCTATTGTGTTTGGATATTTCGAGAGCTATATCTTTAGCGTTAGAACCTATCTGTAGATCCCAAGGTTGCAAACCCGTGAAAACAAAATCTTTCCCAGTAATCATTATTGTGCATTATTTAAAGATGAATAGATTGATAATAGAGCATTTGCTGTATTTTCCCATGAAAATGCTTTTATTCTTTGTAAACCATAAATAACCTGTTGTTGGTAAAGATTGGTGTCTGATTCTAATAGAAGCAATTTTTCTGTAATAGATTGCTCTTGATAAGGGTTTGCAAGGACTGATTGTTCGCCGGCAATTTCCGGCATTGATGATGTATTTGATGTGATCACTGGGGTACCACAGGCCATCGCTTCTAAAATAGGTATACCGAAACTCTCCCGTAATGATGTGTATAAAAAGATATAAGCTCCGTTATAAAGATAAGGCAAATCTGCGTTAGGAACATAACCGATACAATGTATATGTGGTTTTATATGTTCTATCTGTAGTTTTTTTAATGTTTCATTTAGCACATCTTCTTTTAAGTCTGCAATTAGTAGAGGAAGCTTCAGGCTGGAACATTGTAAATACAAACTATAAGCTTTTAACGTGCGTGGAACATTTTTTTTCGGATCCGTATTACCCAAGAAGAATATATAGTTTTCGACATCCGTATATTTTTTCACGATAGATGGTATTTCCTTTTTATCTATCGGATGGAAATGTTTGTTATAACCGTTATATACAGCAGCAATTTGTTCTTGTGGAAGTTTTAAAGCTTCTAATATATGATTACGTTCATAATTGGATACGGTAATTATTTTTTTGCAGTGGGATAAAATATGTGGGACGATTAATCGACGGTAATACCAGCCCATATTTTGATATAACGATTTGTTAGAATCTTTCCGGGGTTCTAGGAATATGATGTCGTGGAGGGTTAGAATTAAAGGGACTGAACAATATAAAGGTGCTGTGTTGCTTGTACAATGTAATATATCTGGCTTGATTTTTTTCAGTACACGAGGAAGAGCAATTTGTTCCCATAAAGGATAAGTCGGACAATTTATCTCAATAATATGCATATTGGGCGTTTCCCGAAGACAATGATCTGGGCCAGTGCCAACAAGAATGAAATATTTATTGGTCGTGTCAAGCTTTTGTAATTCCCGAATTGTTTCTAAGGCTACAAAATCCATTCCATGTTTATTGGCACGGAAAATTCGTTGTGCTTCAATGGCTATTTTCATGCTTTAGTGTCCATTATGTTCTGTGTGAATGAATTTTTTTGATGCCCCACGAATTCTGAAATGATTAAAAACCATTAGTATGAATAGGAAAGGGAGCATAATTAGAGCCTTTTGTGATTTGCTATTAAGCAGATATTTGGGTATAGATATACAGAATGTAAGTAGTAAAATAAGTAAAGCAACCCACCATTTAATGGAAGTTGACCAATTAAAAAATGTCCATGCTAAAGCAATGATAACTAAAAGTCCCAATAGCATTACCCTTGGAGGCATCATCCATTGAATGATTTTGTCGCAGTAATCCCAATTACCACTAAATATAGCGTAAGGAAGATCTCCGCATGATATTCTTAAGTTTTTAGTTTGAGTTGCCAACCAGCGGCGACGCTGATTATAAAATTTACTAGATGTCTCTACTTTCTCGTCAAATGTATACACGTCTTCTAAATATTCAATAAAAATGCGTTGTTTTAGTAATAAGACTTCAAGTTGTTTATCAACTCCAACGTGACCTAATTTGAGAATATTGTCTTTAAACCAGTTGAATTCAAATGCCATCCCCGAACCGATTAAAGCAGAGGAAAAACCTAAGCGAACATGCCCTTTCCTAAATATAGAGTTATTAATTTCTTCACTGATAGCATCCAATATGGCTGTGTGGGTATTTAGATTTTTTGCAAGACGATGAGTTTGGATTGCCATACCTCCGGAGTAATAAGCGTCATTAATCTTGTTGATGTAATCCGGGTTTACAATGTTATCTGCATCCAAAAGAATTACAACATCATATGTGTTTTTGTCGAATTGTGCCATTGCGCATTGTAGAGCTTTTGTTTTAGTGCTATCTTTTTCTAAAACATGGACAACCCTGATTGATAACATTTCTAATTTCTCAAGAGTGTCCTCTTGCATTTGGTCGGAAATTACAATAATATCATATTTTTCTTTGGGATAGTTTTGTTCTAGTAAAGAACATACTGATTGCAAAATAACGTTGTCTTCTCGATAGGCGGGTATTAACACCAGAAAACGTTGTTTTTTTGTTGCAGGGGAATAGTTAATTGTTCTTTTTCGTAAAGAGAATAGGGCGAAAATGAATAAATAAGTAATAGAAAATATGAAAAATAAATAGATAATATTGTCTATTATTGTTAGTATAAGATCTTGATTTTCTATCCACCAGCTTACATTTAGCCATGAAAAATAAGCACCATTTTCATTCATATCTTTGTTATTTGATTGTTCGTTATTTGTTGATCTAATTCTTTGCCTATAAAAACAAAAGTTATACTTGTGTATATAAAAAATACAATAGGAAATTGGCCGAATATTTGATTCCCATAAGAGGATATTATTACACCGAATACACCGCATAATAAAGCACAGAGTATACCTTTTAATTCTCGATTTTTGACGTGGAACATGATGATGTAAGCTCCATGTATGATAATATATAGTAAAATTCCGATATGCAACAAAAGTCCAATGATTCCAGTTTCTACCCATATTTTAACATACCATGAGTCAGTAGGAATGGAGGTCGTGTAACGTTTAAATTTATCTTGAACATCCACACCACTTAGACCTAAACCTTCTCCGAAAGGTTTGTCTTTAAGATAAGCCTTAAATAGTTTTTGATTTTCTCGTCGAATGACTAGAGAAGGTTCATTCGGGTCGAAGGCTGTTCGGATTCGGCGAATATACGGATTGCTTTGTCCTATGAATGTGTGAGCAAAAAATACGTATATACAAATTAGTAAGATGATCCCCGGAATGAAAATCATGATCTTTTTTGATAAGATTGTCCACAGGGCGATCCCTGCTAATGGGATTGCAATGGCACCTCTTGTTCCCGATATGATCAAGCCGTATAGAGCTGAAAAGGCGACAAAAAAGAAATAGATCCTAATCCATTTTTTTTTCATGTAAAAAGAGGCGATTAAAAAAATGATGAAAGCATGTCCCATGACAGCCCCAAAAATTCCAGCACTGGCGTAGATGGAGAAATAACGAGTGCCTGTTATAAGTAAGTGAGTTCTACCACCGCCTTCGTGGAGCCAAGCACTTTCAAAACTATCGAAACCAAAATGATGTTGAATGAATCCTTTTGCCACTCCAATCAGGGTAAGCACTGACCAAATATAAAGGATTCGTTTAATGTCATTATAACGTTCACATAGCAAAAGAGTCAAAAGCGTTATTGCAAAAAAATAATAGGTAAATCCTCTCGAAAGTATCCATGCATTGGTATCTGCAGTAGGATTGAGAATTTCTAGACAACAATATACTAGCCATATCGAAGAGACAAAAATTAATTTGTTATAAATTTTTTTCCAATTTATTTTGTTAGAAACGAGAGAGTTGATAATAATTGCAATTAAGGTAAAGACAATCATTAAATCAATGACAACACTTAATCCTTCAAAATGTGTATACCTTATGGTGGGAACTATGAAATAGTTTAATATTAAGAGGGTTACTAATCCCCAATAAGGATGGATTAATAATAAATAAATATACAATAAAAATAAAGGAATACACCCGACAATGATTCCTCCTAAAAATGAATCTTTTATAAAACAGACAATCATGAGTATGAGTCCCGTGGATAATCCTCCATAGCTTAAAACTCTCTTGTATGTCGTTATCGTATTCATGGTAGAGAGAGTTTTATTCATTTACGTCTAAAGAGGTTCGTCCACTTAATTCAAAATGGAATAGTTTGTAAATAAGTCGTCGTCCGAGGGTATAGGGTGGTAATTGTCCGGTATACTCTTCAACAGCTTCTCGTTCGGCTTTATTCAAGTAGAGGAAAGTTTTAGAATTTTTTGCTTTTGTAATTAATTGATTGAAGGCATGTTGATCGCAGTCTTTCCATGCTTGGTTTGCATCTATAATAACAAGATTAACTATAGCTTCTGTTAATAGGGGAGCAGGAAACTGGTGATTTTTCAGATCTGGATATTCTACTAACAAAATATCAATGTCTTTGGGTATAGACGTGATATTTAATATACTTGTTGCATAGATATAATCCGGCGAAGTGGTATTAAAATCCTGTTCATAAGAAATTGATTTTACTTTGAATCCCAAATCTTCCCAATGTTCTTTAATTTCGTTTATAATGTAACTTTTACCTTGTTTGGGGTCAATACTGACAAAGTTGAATATGTTTATTTTATTTTTTACCAATAAATCTTGTAGTGAGTTACAAGTGTATTGAATCACTTGGCGTTGACACACCCGGTTAAAGCCACGATATTTTAGTGAGCCTTTATTCGGGAAGACACCCAGTACTTTCCCCTTGCTAAAGCGTTCTGCACGTTCTGCATCCCGAAGAGTTCTATCCAACAATTCGATCAGAAAATAAAATCCCATGATAAATACGATACTTCCGATGAAGGCTGCAATAATATATAATAAGCGTTTAGTTGCATTAGGAAAGATCGGGTAAGTCGGTGGGACTGTGACATCTAGAGTTGTTGAAGTCACTTCAATGTTTTTTTGTTTTAATCTAGCTAGGGATAATCCATGTAAAAGTTCTTTGTAAGTCTCCTCGGAAATGCCAATTTCTCTTTCTTGGCGTTTTAAACTAGGACCGAGTGGCGAAAAACGAAAAATCTCTTCGTCAATTTTGTCCCGTAATTGTTGCATTGTTTTTACTTCGGCTTCGGCTTTTTTATTCTGAACGAAAGCTCGTAACCATTCTTGTACCATTTCCTCGACTTTAAGTCCTTCTTTCGTGTATTTATAAACATCCATATTTATGGATATTTTGGCAATCTTTTCTTCGGCAGCTTTTAATTGGCGTTTATATTCTAGAAGTTCTGTATTAACATCACCAGAAGTCGTTGTAAAGGTTTCTAATTCGGTGATTTTACTATTGAGAGAGGAAATTTCATCTAAAGTTTTAATAAACCCTTCATTTTCTTGAGTTAATAAGGTTTTTATATCTAGTTGCTTTTCTAATTTCTGAAGAAGATTGAGGGAGCCCGTATATGCTAGTAGAGTTTCTTGGTAGCGATTTTCATAGTCTTTGTTTAATTCTGCCAAATGTTTGGTTTGATCCGTATAATTAATAATCCGGTGGCGAGTACTGAAATTCATCAAAGAGTCTTCTTGGGATCGTAACTTTTTTTGTATCAGTTTTATTTGTTCTTCAAAATATTTGATAACATCATGTGAAGCTCCAAAACGAATGTTTTCATATCCTTTTAGTAGTTCTTCTAATAGTAATTTTATCGTGTTGTAAGTAATGCCGGGATCACTGGATTCGTAAACAATTTCCAACATATCGCTTGTTCCCAAGCGACGAGCTGAAATTTTATTCAGTGCGTGAAAACTATAGAATGGGCGTTCACTGCTAAGAATGCGATAAATTAGATTATCTGGTGAATCTTGTAGATGGTAATTGAGATTTTGGAATGTTTTTTCTACGGAATTGCGATCGACCAATGGTGTTAGATCTTTCGTGTATTTCAGAAGATTTTTATAATTTTCAGAGGAAATATATCTGGTATCCTGTGTCAGATCTCCATAGGTTAAATCTTGGGCAAGTAAGTGTAATGAGACTTGTTCTAGTGTTTTTTTAGAACGAATAAGTTGGATGATGTTTTCAAATGCATTATTTGTTTCATTCCAGTTCATGGAAGTTTCTGCATTTATACTTCCTCCGGAAACAATACCTGTATAAATAGAGGTTGATACCGTATATGTTTTAGGTAAAAATCTTGTAAAATATATTGTTAATAAACAAGTTATTATAGATCCTAAAAATAATTTATATCTAATACGATAAATAAAACGGGCTAAATAAGTAATGGTATTTGTTTCCATGAGCATTATTTTATAATTTTTACACCAGTAAGCATTTCTAATAATGTGATGGAATTATGCAAAGCTGCTTTGGTTTCTTGAAAATTTACGACAGCTGTGGTACGTCTTCCTCGTTCGAGAGATAGATCAATGATAGATATCTTCCCTTTTACAAAATCAGCTTCGGAAATCTTCATTTGGGCATTATATAAAGCAACGGCTTCGGATTTTACCTTAAGTAAGGTTAGATGTTCCAATACCGAATTGTAGGCTTCTAATATGCGTAGTTTGCGTTCCTCGACAGCTTGTTCGTAAGCAAATTCAGCTTGTTTTACTTTTGATTTTTTTTCATTGACTTTACTTTTTCGGTTAAAAAGATCGTCTAACGGGATATTCATGTTTATACCAATATTATATAAGTGTTGGTTTGTCCCTGTGTAAGTATAAAATAAAGGAGAGTCTGTGTCTGATTGTGATATATTTCCGCTTGTAACTCCATATTGATACATTCCTCGAATTGAAAAGTAGTTAAGCCAATTTTTTTTCTCGGTACGAAGGGTAGATTTCTCTTCTTCTGTTATTTCTTTTCGAATTTGAACGGATGCATTATTATATACAGCATTTAAAAATACTTGCAAAGGAGGAAGTTGTAACTTCGTGTAGGTTGAATCCAACACGTTGTCAATGTTTGTTGGAAGATTTTCTTGGGGCATACCTAGTCGGATGCCTATGAAGAAAATGACAATAGTCAATACAATATACTTCATAATATACACCTTGTTTTAATCACACATTCTCTTTTTGCACAAACGCCGTGAATGTTTTGCAAATAATCTTTATATCGTTCCCGAACGAAAAGTTGCGGGCATATTTTATATCCAGTTGTTTTCTTTCTTCTGCGGAGAGAGCTCCTTGGTCACCTCTTTTTTCTACTTGCCATAAACCGGTAAGTCCGGCGGGTGCCATGAAACGCTCGATGTATTCGTCTGTGGTCAGTAGCTCAGCCTCATATAAGGGGAGGGGGCGGTTGCCGACGATGGACATATCTCCTTTCAGTATATTGACCAGTTGTGGAAGTTCATCGATGCTATATTTGCGGATGATACGTCCGACTTTGGTAATTCGGGGATCGTTTTCGAATTTGACGAAAGCATTTTTCTGTTGTTTCCGTCTGTTTTTTAATAATTGTTTTTCTGTCGTGATGAAATCATCGGCCACGAGAAGAGTCTCGTTGGATTGATTGGAGGTTGGGGAAGTTTCAGTATGAGCCTGTTGGTCTTGTGTTTCTTCCCTGTATTGATTCAATGCTTCGAATTCCTTCAGGCGTTTGTCTGCGTCTACGTACATGGAACGAAATTTGAGAAAATCAAATATGTCGTAATTACTTCCGACTCGTTTGGATTTATATATAATAGGACCTTTACTTTCGATCCGGATGGCAAGTGCCGTTACAATCAGAAGCGGGGAGAGGCAAACGATAGCTGTCCCGGAAAAGAGAATATCAAATGTTCTTTTCCACCAAGGGAGCTTGAATCTCCGGGGATTATTTTGAACATGAACTGTCGAGTGTCGCTTTATTTTGGGCAGGAAAGCCAAAGTCGTTTGTAAATCTTCTGGGGCCGTGTCGATATGGATGATTTCACTGGCACCGGAACGAAGATAGTCTGCAATATCTTCTTTTGATACTTTTTCCGAAAGCAATAATAAATACGTGTTTTTCAGATTACTTTGCTCGATAGCCTCCAACCATTGTAAATCCCTTTTTTTATTGTATGATTCGATAAAGATATAGGTGGGTGATATATCTTTCTTCGATTGTTCATTGATGCACAAAATCGTTTTAATCGGGTTATTGAAAGTAATAACTTGACACTCCAGACAATGTGATATCCTATTTATCCAGTCTGTGTTTTCCCCGATGTAATACGCGTACATATCTTTAACGCAATAAATTACGGACTCGGATCTTTAGTTCCTGCGGGTTAAAAGGTTTTAGCACGAAGTCCGAAGCTCCGGCTTCCAACAATTCAATCCGGTCGTTACTACTCTCCAAGCTGGACAAGATAATAACGGGAATAAAATTGAACGTGGAACTTGCTTTTAGCTGTTTAAGGAATGTTCGTCCGTCCATTTCCGGCATGTTTACATCCGATATGATCAAATCGGGAATATTTCCTGCATGCATCCATGCAAGAGCTTCAATCGGATTTCCTTCCGAATGCACGTTGTAATCCCTAGATAGTTGGATCGTGATAACTTTCGCTATTTCAGGTTTATCATCCACTATCAGAATGCTTTTACTCATATATCACCTTCTTTTAACAGTACAAAGATACAATATTGTTACAAAATAGCATTATTTTTGTTGGTATAAATGTGAAAAATATTCATTTTTTTTGTACATTTCGTCGATTTTAATCGAAATATAGAATGGGTGTATATGAAAGCCTTACGAGAGAAGAACTCGTTAGAAAGTTGTTAGCGCAAGAAAATTTGTGTCATGAGCTGCAAGGAAAAGTCGGGAAATTGAAAGAAGAGATTTCCCAACAAGCAAAGAACGGGGAGAGCATGAGGGCGAATGAAGGTGATTTGTGTGAAAATGTGACCGTGAAACGAACAGAAAGATTCTTGACGGATAACGTGGCTAGGTTATCGTTAATGTTAGAGGCCGGTAACGTTTTCCCTTGGTACGCGGATATTGCTAGCGGGAAAATAGAAATCGGGGATGAATTATTCAAGGCGTATGGCGTTGATCGAAAAGAATTTCAGGATGACTTTTTTAGTATAGCAACTTTTGTTGCCAGTATTTATCCGGATGACCGGGGAATTTTCGAGGCTATTTATAATAATCTTTTGGCGGGAGAGTCGTGCAAGATTGGCTTGGAACTCCGATTGGATTTGTTAAATACCGGGGAGTATAAATGGGTGGATTTAAAAGGGGTGGCTCAGGAATTTGATGAACGAGGAAAAGTTACGAAAGTTCTGGGTTTTATTGCTGATATTCAAAAAAGAAGGGATGATGAACAGGCTTTAATCGAGGCCAAGCAACGGGCGGAAGAATCGGATCGTTTGAAATCGGCCTTTTTGGCGAATGTAAGTCATGAAATTCGGACACCTTTGAACGCCATTGTCGGTTTTTCCGAGGTGATTGCTCACACGGAAGGCGAATGTGAACGGGAAGAATATTTGGATATTGTCAAGGCGAACAGTAATTTATTACTGCATCTGATTAATGATATTCTTGATTTATCCCGCATCGAATCCGGTAGAATGGAATTCATAGATGAGAACATACAGATGGACGAGTTGTGCGAAGAGTTGCGGCAAATGCATCAGATGCGGATCAAGAATGACGTGAAGGTGATTTTCGAGCGACCCGCGGTATCTCTAACGATTGTTTCCGATTCTCACCGTCTGAGACAACTCTACTCAAATTTGATTTCCAATGCTATAAAATATACCGAGAAAGGTTCGATCACTCTCGGGTACAAGCTGAAGGGGAATATGATGGAAGGGTACGTGCGGGATACCGGGAGCGGAATTCCGGTAGAAAAATTGAATAATGTATTCGGGCGTTTTGAAAAACTGGATTTGTTGAAACAGGGTTTCGGGTTAGGATTGTCTATCTGTAAATCCATTTTGGACAAAATGGGTGGAAAAATCTGGGTAGAATCCGAGCTTGGTGTCGGGTCCTGTTTCTATTTCTCAATACCTTATAATGGTACGTTCCCGGTGGTGGGGGAACAGAATAAACCGTTGATATTGGTAGCGGAAGATATGGATTGTAACTACGAGTTGGTCAAGGCTATACTGGAAGAGAGATATTCCGTGCTAAGAGCGAATGACGGGATTGACGTGGTGACAAAATACGAATCGAGTAAACCGGATTTAATTTTAATGGATGTTCGTATGCCGGGATTGGATGGCTTGTCTGCGGCTGGTATTATCCGGGAATTGAATCCGACTATCCCAATTATAGCTACCACGGCCTTTGCTTTTGAAACGGATCGTGGAATGGCTCTTGCTGCCGGATGTAACGAATATATCTCCAAACCGTTAGAGGCTGAAAAGTTGAAAACTATGATTGAAAGATGTCTCGAAAATAAATTATAGTTTGTACATTTGTGACAGCGTTTACGTGCGTTAATTTAAAAATGAAGTGTATGAAAATAAATCCTGCTGAATATAAAATATTAGTGGTGGATGATGTTCAGTCGAATGTGTTGCTGTTGAAGGCTTTACTTGGGCGAGAGGGGTTTGGTATCGTGTACGCGATGAACGGGACGGAAGCTTTGGAAAAAGTGAAAAGTGAACATCCGGATTTGATTTTGTTGGATGTTATGATGCCCGATATGGACGGGTTCGAAGTGGCAGGACGCTTGAAGGTGGAGCCGGAACAGGCTGAAATTCCAATTATATTTTTGACTGCTTTGAACGATTCGGCAAGTGTCGTGAAAGGTTTTCAACTCGGTGCGAATGATTTTATATCGAAACCTTTTCGTCGGGAAGAGTTGTTGATCCGGGTGGAGCATCAACTTTCTTTGGTGGATGCCAGACGGATTATTTTACGTCAGACCGAGGAATTGAGAAAGACAATAGCCGGTAGGGATAAACTTTATTCCGTGATTGCTCATGATTTGCGATCCCCGATGGCCTCCATCAAGATGTTGTGTAACACGATTATGATGAGCATCGATCAGCAAACCGTTCCGGGGGACGTGTTCGAGATGTTGGAAATGACCAATAAAACGGCAGAGGAAGTATTCTCTTTGCTGGATAATCTGTTGAAATGGACCAAGAGCCAGTTGGGTAAGTTGTCCAATGTTCCGCAACCGATAGATATGGTCGGGTTGGTTGACGGGGTTATCGAGGTGTTTAAGCCGATCGCTCAAAGTAAGTCGATCTCGTTAGAATTGAATTCCGAGATAGAGTTCGTCAATGTCATCATTGACATCGAGATGATAAAATCTGTCGTGCGTAACTTGATTTCGAATGCGATTAAATTCAGTCATAAAGATACCGTCGTTATGGTACACGTGAAGGTGCAAGATATAACCAACGAGAACGCGACAGGGGAGGGGAATGGTAAAGAAGTACTTGTCACCGTGTCAGATAAAGGATGTGGGATCAAGAAAGAAGATCAAGGGAAACTGTTAAATGAGGCCACGCATTTCACGACCTTCGGTACGGATAGCGAGGAAGGCTCCGGCTTGGGCCTGTTATTATGCAAAGATTTCGTGAACAAAAATCACGGGCGCTTGTGGTTTACCTCTGAGGAAGGTGTCGGTTCAAACTTTAATTTCACAATTCCGATAAAGTGATTTTGTCTGGGACAAGATCAGTTGCAGGTTACAGGTTAGCAAGTTACAGGTTGGTATCGTATGAACTTGTAACCTGTTAACTTGCAACTTGTAACTAACATAAAAGGCGGTCAATCGACCGCCTTTTATGTTTCTTATTCAAATTCCTTTAGAATTTTCTCCACTTCTCCGGGGGTAACCCGTCCGTAAACTTTTTCACCGATCAGTACAACCGGGGCAAGTCCGCAGGCTCCCACGCATCGCAGGCTGGTTAAAGAGAACTTCCCGTCTGGGGTGGTCTCTCCGACATTTACTTTTAGGATACGTTTGAATTCATCTAGAACTTTCTCTGCACCTCGAACGTAGCAGGCGGTTCCCATGCACACGGAGATCGGGTGTTCCCCTTTCGGGGTCATCGAGAAGAAAGAATAGAAGGTCACCACCCCGTATACTTTGGATACGGGTATATCTAGTTGACGGGCGATCACTTCCTGCACCTCTCTGGGCAGGTAGCCGATCAAGCCTTGTGCTTTGTGCAAGATGTTAATTAACTCTCCCGGTTGGTTCCCGAATTCTTCACACAGTTTTACCAGTTGGTCAACTTTGCACTTCGCTAATGTTATTTGTGTCATAATGATAACTTCGAATATTATTGTTCAATAATCTCTTTTCCTCTGTTAAAGTAGCACGTATGCAGCAAATGATGGGCTCTTTCGCTCATGGGTTTGCCCAAGAACTCTTCGTACAACGAGATGATGTACGGGTTCTGGTGGGATTTCCGGAGTGATTTTTCGCTGTCTTCCGTGTAAAGAGCCCGTGTACGTGCTTTCAACAAAGAAGAATCTCCATGGTGCAAGGGCTGACCTCCACCACCGATACATCCACCGGGGCAGGCCATAATCTCGATAGCATGGTATTTGGATTTGCCGGCTCTGATTTCGTTCATGAGCTTGCGGGCATTTCCTAAACCGTGTGCCACGGCTACTTTCAATTCGAATCCGTCGACATCGATCGTGGCCTCTTTCAGATTCTCGATACCTCTGACACCTTCAAAGTTCACGTTATCCAAGGTTTTACCCGTGTGGATTTCGTAAGCCGTACGTAAGGCGGCTTCCATCACGCCTCCGGTTGCCCCAAAGATCACGGCAGCACCCGTGGATTCTCCCAGCGGTGCGTCGAAGTCTTCGTCTTCCAGTTGCATGAAATTGATATTGGTCTGTTTGATTAATGCGGCCAACTCACGGGTGGAGATGGAGTAATTTACATCCGGGTCCCCGTTTGTCTTGAACTCGTCTCTTTCGCACTCGAATTTCTTGGCCAGACAAGGCATCACGGATACCACGATGAGGTTTTCACGTTTGATACCCATTTTTTCGGCCCAGTATGTCTTGGCGATAGACCCGAACATCTGTTGTGGTGAACGGGCGCTTGACGGCATATCCAGTAAATCCGGGAATTGTTTCTCGAAGAAATTCACCCAACCCGGGCAGCAAGAGGTGATGATCGGTAATTTCACCGATTTATCGCCATTTAGGAATGCTCCCAGACGACCCAGTAATTCGGTGCCTTCCTCCATGATGGTCAAGTCGGCTGCGAAGTCGGTGTCGAATACCTTGGCAAAACCCAGTTTGCGTAAAGCGGCCACCATTTTCCCGGTAACGGAAGTACCTGCCGGAAGAGCGAACTCTTCACCCAAGGCGGCACGAACAGCCGGGGCGGTTTGCACGATCACGGTCTTGTCCGGATCGGCTAAATCTTTGATCAGGCGGTTCGTGTGATCCAGTTCCGTCAAGGCACCCACGGGACATACGGCAACGCACTGTCCGCAGAAAGTACATTCGGAATCCTGCAATGACTGGTCGAATGCGGGCATCACGACGGAGCTGAATCCCCGGTTAACGGCACCCAGCGCACCCACGGTCTGCACTTCATTACACATCATCTCGCAACGACGGCAATAAATACATTTCGTGGCATCCCGGCGGATAGAAGGGGACAGGTCGACTCTGAATTCCGTTTTCTCTCCCTCGAAAGGAATTTCTCGGATACCCAATTTAATAGCTACGGATTGCAATTCGCAATTACCGGATTTGGCACACACCAGACAGTCTGACGGGTGGTCGGACAACATGAGTTCCAACACGGTCCTGCGGGCGTTCAGTACCCGGATCGTGTTCGTGTGTACGTTCATGCCGTTCTCACAGCGAGTGGCACACGAGGGAGCCAAGTTCTTTCTGCCTTCAACCTCAACCACGCAGAGACGGCAGGATGCCGGGGCGTTTTTGATGCACAAATCCTTTAGGTTCATGTAGCAAAGGGTAGGTATGTCGATACCCATATCCCGGGCTGCTTCAAGAATCGTGGTTCCCTTGGGAACACTGATCTCTCGGTTATCTATTTTTAGTGTAATATTCTCGTTCATAATAAAAACTTCCTCAACTGCCGAAGCAATTCTAAATTTTAAACTCTCAATTTTAAATTATCTCGTGCTTACTGCTTTGAACTTACATTTCTCCATACAAGCTCCACACTTGATACATTTTGCCGTGTTGATGAAATGCGGTTCTTTACGTTCTCCGACGATAGCGTCTACCGGGCAGTTGCGGGCGCAGAGTCCACATCCGATACAGAGTTCCGGATCAATGTGGTACATCAGTAATGCCTTACATTTTCCTGCCGGACACTTCTTGTCCTTGATATGCGCCAAGTACTCGTCGTAGAAGTTGTCTATCGTTGATAATATCGGGTTAGGGGAAGTTTGTCCTAAACCACAAAGAGCGGTATCCTTGATCACGCGACCTAGGTTTTTCAACATATCCAAGTCTTCCATGGTTCCCTTGCCTTGGGTGATTTTTTCCAGAATGTCGTGCAGGCGTTTGTTACCGATACGACACGGGGTACATTTACCGCAGGATTCTTCCACCGTGAATTCGAGATAGAATTTAGCAACAGATACCATGCAGTCGTCCTCGTCCATCACGATCATACCACCGGAACCCATCATGGAGCCGGATGCCAAAAGGTTGTCGAAATCGATCGGTACATCCAAGTGTTTCTCGGTCAAGCAACCGCCGGAAGGACCTCCGGTTTGCACGGCTTTGAATTTTTTACCGTTTTTGATACCGCCACCGATCTCGTAAATCACTTCACGAAGGGTAGTTCCCATGGGAACCTCGATCAATCCCACGTTATTGATTTTTCCGGCAAGGGCGAATACCTTGGTTCCCTTGGAACGTTCCGTTCCGATTTTGTTGAACCAGTTAGCTCCCTTTATGATGATAGCCGGGATATTAGCTAGGGTTTCCACGTTGTTCACGTTGGTCGGACGATTCAGATAACCTGATTCTGCCGGGAAGGGTGGTTTCATCGTGGGTTCTCCGCGGTGTCCTTCCATGGAGTGGATCAGTGCTGTTTCCTCACCGCAAACGAAAGCTCCTGCCCCGTAGCGTAGTTCGATATTGAACGAGAAATCGGTTCCGAAGATATTTTCACCCAGTAAACCGAATTCTTCGGCTTGGTGGATGGCTGTTTTCAGACGCTGGATGGCAAGCGGATATTCGGCGCGGATGTAAACTAATCCTTTGGTAGCCCCGATACTGTACCCGCAGATGGCCATGGCCTCAATCACTGAATGCGGGTCGCCTTCCATGATGGAGCGGTCCATGAATGCTCCCGGGTCACCCTCGTCGGCATTACAAACCACGTATTTCTGGTCTGCTTGGTATTTGCTCGCGAATTCCCATTTCAATCCGGTAGGGAACCCACCGCCTCCACGACCGCGAAGTCCGGATAATTTGATCTCGTTGATCACTTCTTCCGGTTTCATCTCGGTGATACATTTCGCTAGCGCGGAATATCCTTCACGGGCGATGTATTCTTCAATATTTTCCGGGTCAATGAACCCGCAGTTACGCAAGGCGATACGCAATTGCTTCTTGTAGAAGCCCATGTGTTTCGAATCGCTTACCGCTTCTTTCTTTTCCGGGTCTTTATATAATAATCTTTCGACTTTACGTCCTTTGATAACATGTTCATTTACAATTTCCTCGGCGTCATCCGGCTTAACCTGTACGTAAAAGGTATTGTCAGGCATGACTTTCACGATCGGTCCTTTTTCACAGAAACCGAAACAACCGGTTGCGATGACCTGAACTTCGTCTTCTAGGTTTTTCTCTTTTAAACATTCTTCCAGTCTGGTAATAATCTGGTGACTGGCAGATGCTCTACATCCCGTTCCACCACAAACGAGGATATGCATTTTATAACTCATAGATTCAAGGTTTTGATTAGTTGTTCTAGCTGTCCTTTTTAGTTTTAGATTGTTTCAAAGTTTACCGGAATGATGTCGGCCACGAGCTCGTCATTCTTCAGGTATTTCTGAATGATTTCTTCGGCTCTTTCGGTCGTTACATGTCCGAACACGATCGGGTCTTTCCCCGGTTTTGTGATTTCCACGGTCGGTTCCGCGTAACAGTACCCCATGCATCCCGTTTGTGTAACCACGGCAGCAATCCCGTTTTTCTCAAGATTTTCGATAAAGTAGTTCATGGTGTCCTTACTACCCGCGGCGATTCCGCAAGTTGCCATAGCCACTTTAATCTGGATCAGGCTTTCAACCTGTTCACTTTTCTCCCGAAGATCAATCTTCGTCTGCACGTTTTCTTTGATGCGTTTGAGGTCCGCGAGTGATTTGATTTTTTCCATATAAAATGATTAAGGTTATTTTGTTTTAACTTGTTTGTGTAATCTCTTTTATGTTTTCCCGGATCATTTGTCTCAAAGCCATAACGATTTCCGGGTCATTGAGAGGTACACCCTCCAGTATTTCTTTCACTTCGTTAGTATCGAATGTGTATTCCCCTTTTTCCGTCGAATGACGGTAAATAAAGTCAATTTCGGGATTTGCCGATACGAGAATGACGATACTTCCGGCAATATCACCCATGGGTGGTCTGTCCCAGTGGGAAAGGCCGAATTTCGCCTCAATAATGGTTCCTTCTCCCGTTTTTGATTCTATTTTCAAGTTTCCCCCTGTTGCTTCTGCATTCTGTTTGAATAGAGGAATGCCCAGCCCGACTTTACGCACGGTTCTACTCGTGAAAAAAGGATCGGTCACTTTGGCCACGGTGGCTTCGTCCATGCCACATCCGTTATCTTTGATCGTGATGACAAGAGAATCTTCGGTTGCATTCTCTTGCAGATCAATCTCAACACGAGAGGCTTGGGCTCGTATCGAGTTTTGGGCGATATCTAGGATATGGTCCGATAACGTTTGCATTCAATACCTGTATTAATTACTCTATTTTTTCTTGAATGAGAAGCACACATTCTTATAGTTTTTATCTTTTCCCGATGATTTAATTTCAATCGCATGAAAAAACGTTCCAAATATAATTAATTTATCAATAGAAACAAGAGATTTATTATCAACTTGGTATTATATAGATTGTTTCTAATGTAGAAATTATTCTGTATTGTAATTCGTTGATTTTTGTGATTCGTATATCGAAAAATAGATCTATTTCGTGCGAATTTTGTTTCCTTTTTAGGAAAGGTATTTCTTTAGAGTTTCTTTTAATAAACGAGCGTCGATTGGTTTCGTAAGATAGTCTGTGCAGCCGGCTGCGCTTGCCTCTTGCTTGTCACTGTCGAAGGCGAAAGCGCTCACGACGATGATGGGGATACGAGTGTTTAACTTCCGGATTTCACGGGTGGCTTCCAACCCATCCATGTTTGGCATTTTAAGATCCATAAGGATGGCGTCCGGGCTGTACTGCCGGTATTTTTGAATGGCCTCCAAGCCGTCGAGGGCATGAATGATTTGGTAGTCTCTTTTTAGAATAGTCATGACTAAAAGAAAATTACTTTCGTTGTCTTCGGCAACGAGTAATTTATTGACTGGCAATGTGTTCTGACTATCCATAGGAGTTTGTTCTTCGTGTCAAAAAATGAACGTTTATTAACATCACAAATATAGGTATTTTTTACTAAATCAAATCAATATTGCTTATTTTTTAATATTCTATCGATCAGATAGAAAGCAAATCGAACATTGACATTCTCCATTTTATTGATGGTCAGCATTTCAATATAATAAAACGTTCGTTTATTGATTCTTTAAAAAGAGGGGGAAATTCTATTTGTTTCAGGCTAATCCGGTATTTATTTGTTTACGTGTTTGTCGATAAGTAAACCCTAATCCTACCGATTTATCGGGGATGTAATTAGGTGATGTGCTATGATTTTGTGTAAGTAGTTTTGTTGTTGGCTGTTATGCTTTAAATTCGGAATGTGTTATGTTTGCTTAAACTCTCTTAAAATGGCGGCTATAATCGGGCGACAATCGGGCGACAATCGGGCGATGGCGCCTAACAGGCGCCCAACAGCCTAGTAACCGTGACCCTACAAGGGGGAAAAAACATTGATTTGCGGGGATATAAGCTATAATAATCCCGGGTGGTTATTTCCCTTTTTTAGTCTTCCAGCTCGATTTTTCCACAAGGAGGGGAGAAGAGGGGGATTTTGGGTTTGTTTTTTAATAAATCTTTCACGTCGTCGAGTGATAGTTTGGGGGCGGGTTCCGGTCCGGCAATTCTTCCCACTCTTCCTTGGAGGTTGTATTCTTGATAGGAGGCAGGGAGTTTGTCGTTGATGAAATCATCGAGAAGACGTTGGTGTTCGATGCTGGAATGGAGGACTCTCTCTTGTATTTTGAATAGCATATCGTGTGAGATGAAAGTGCGGAAAGTGTCGAGACCTTTCTCGCAAATTCCTAGGGCAATGCCGTCCGTGAGGCAACACGTGAATCTTTTTTCTGCGTCGGTTTGCGGGTAAAAATAACTACTGTTGTGATCTACATAATGCCGGATCACGTCCATACCGGGTGTGTAGAGATTATTGGGTACTAGGTGGCGTGTGCGGTAACGACTGAAAAAATGTCCCGTGTATCTGCTGAAAACGAGTTCTTCGGTTCTCATGTTGTAAACGGGGAATATGATGCCGGCGCCCCTGTAAGTCTCGTAAGTGGAGTAATAGTAAACGTCCGGGTTCTCCCGTTCTTTTTTGTTGTTACACGCGATGATGATATGCCATTGGTTGTGCGTGAGGGGGGATTTCCACTCGATTTGAAATGATACGGGAAATTTCTTGGCGAACAGGATTTCCCGGCGATGCATGTTGATGAAAAAATCCCTCTTGTTCAGAATCGCGGTGGTATCGCGTCTTGCCTCTTTGACGATGGCTTCCGGTGACATGGTGTCTAAAAACATAATCCTGCAAATTTTAAATTAACGGGTGATGGCTGCCCGGATGGAATCGAATGACAAGTCCGGTAGCGAGAGGTTCGTGAAAACTTTACCGATGTCGTCAACGTAATGCGCGTCGGAAGAGCGGATAAATTTATATCCGGACAGGTACGCGTTCTGTTGAAGAAATTGTTCCCGTGTCGTGTGAGGACTGAGTTCAAGAGCCTCGCATTTCAAGTCTTTGGGGACGAATCCGAGTTGAGAGAGAATGCTGAAACGGGATTTGTCGATATGGGCCGGGATGAAGATGCCGTCCAGCGCGTGGACGGTACGTTCGATCGTGTTTATATCGACATCCAAGGCCGTGATCAGGAGTCGTTCTTCTTCGTAAGTAATTTGTTCTTCGGCATCCACCACGACTTGGTAACCGAATTTGTCCGGGTTGTTTTTTATATCCGGGAGGTGGAGATCGAGGAAGTGCTGGAATGCGGTAAGGCGTTCCAAGGTGGGGAAGTATGCAAGGGCATGAACTTCTTCCGCCGTGTTGACTTCCGTCCCACAAAGAACCCGTAGCCCTTGTTGTTCGCCCAGTTGCTGGATCACGGGGGCTTGCCGGGTGGAGTTATGGTCGGAGATCCCGATGAGGGACAGGCCTTTCTGTAATGCCATACCGATGATGTTTGCGGGACTCATGTCGAGATCCCCGCAAGGTGACAGTACGGTGTGTATGTGTAGATCAGCCCGGATTTCCATGGAATTCGTGATTACGGGTGAAGTAGTTTGTACAATTGTCCCGTGATCTCGAAAGTCTGTAACGAGCTGGAGAGAATGGGGATATTTTCGTTATTGCTTTCTTCCAGCGTATCTTCTTCCGGGAGGTGTCCTTTGACCAGAATGATGGCTGCGATTTCTTTCAGGGAGGCGATGGCCATGACGTTTTTGTGTGTTTGCAGGGTGACCCATACATCTCCTTCTTGGGCATGTCCCATGACATCACTTAGTAAGTCGGACGTGTAGCCGCCTTTAACTTCTCGTTGTAAACCTTCTTGTCCGGAACATACCGTGAGGTTTAGCTGGGAAACAATGTCTTGTACTGTCATAATTTGTAGTTTGTGGTTTTCGTGAATATATTTTATCTCGTTTATTCTCCAAATCTTTTTAATCCCCAAGTTTTTTCTGAAAGTTCAAGGGATTCTTCCGGTGTCATCAATTCTTCGTTGCATAGGAGTTTTTGCATGAACACGCATTGGTTGAGTTTAGCCTTTCCCTGCACGACATCCCTTGCCAGCGTGTGGCAGGCCGGGGCACCGCAGGCCCCGCAGTCGATTTGCGGGAGGACGTTCATGATGCGGTTTAATTTTTCCATCTTTTCCATGGCGACAAGCATATTCTCGTCGAGTTGCTCGATGGAACGCGGCGGGATTTTCCCGCTGAGCTTGCCTTGCTTGAAAAGGTAGGATTCGTATTCTTGAATGTCATCAAAATCGGGTTGCTGTTGCTCGTGTTTGCTGGCTTGCATCCGTTTACGCAGGCGTTCGATGGTTAGGAACCGGTTGTTCACGACGAGTGCTCCTCCCGCGCAGGAGTGATCGCAGGCTCGTAGTTCAAGAAAATCAATGTCCGAGAGTTCATCATTTTCTATTTTTTCGAGGATGTCAATCACGTTGTGGATTTCGTCAATAGCCAAGCAACGACCTTCAAATTTAGAGGCCTCGCCTTCCGACAAATCCCAGGCGATGGATTCGGGGGAGAGGTACGTGCGTTCGGTTACCGTTCCCACGGGTTGATCCCGGTGTTGCGTGAGGCCCAGTTGTATTTTGTTATAAATGAAATTCAAGTTGATAACTCCGTCGATGTTGGATTGATCGTCGCCAACCGGGCTTTTTACTGCCGCGATTTTTGCGGCACATGGAGTGACGTAGAATATGCCGACTTCATCCGGTGAAATATCCTTGTCGAGATATTTTTTGCGGGCGAAGATGGCTGCCAGGTCCATGGCTTGTTTTAACGGGACGATATGGTCTATCAGCGAGGGGAAACGTACCTGTATCAAGCGGACGATTGCCGGGCAGAAGGACGAGATGAAGGGACGCTCGTAAGAGTTCTTTTCCATGTAACGTTGTATGGCTTTTGCTAGGATGCCCGATGCCTGTGCTACCTCGATTACTTCCGTGAACCCCATCTGGTGGAGTTCCGCGAAGATTTGTTGTTCCGTGATTTCTTCCGAGAATTGTCCGAAAAGGACTGTCGGGAGAAGGATGATCCGGTGTTTGAAATTGAATATTTGGTTGAAATCGTCCTGCTCCACGTATATTGCATGTTGCGGACACGACTTGAGGCATTTGCCGCAGTCGACGCAAGCATTTTTGTTTATCGTCGCCAAACCACCTTTGATGCGGATGGCCTGCGTGGGGCAGAGGCTCATGCAGTGCGTGCATCCGATGCAGGCTGTACTGGCAACTTTTAAGGCGTGGTAAAACGGTTCCATGTATTAATTTTAGATTTTAAATTTTAGATCCTATCGATTAAGTGATTTAATGATTTTCGATGAAGTGATTTTAATCACCCAATCATCGAATCGGCAATCACGGAATCTTTTTTCATTCTAAACTTCTTTTATCTTTCAGTTTTCAGTTTTTATCTTTTAACTTTTAACTTGTAGAGCCGAAGGCTCAACTTGTAACCTGTAACTTTTTTAACTGCTGCGTGCGGTTAAAAAAAAGTAGTCATCGTGACTTTCGTACCCTCGTTTACTTTGGATTCGATGGTTAGTTTGTCACAGTTTTTCTGCATATTCGGGAGACCCATTCCAGCTCCGAATCCCATTTCCCGGACTTCGGGGGAGGCGGTGGAATATCCTTCCTGCATGGCTAGGTCTATGTCCGGTATTCCGGGCCCCCGGTCGCTGATGACGACGGTGATGACGGTGGGATCGATAGACACTTGCATGGTTCCTTCATAGGCGTGGGCTACCACGTTTACTTCTGCTTCGTAGAGGGCTACCACGATTCGTTTCAGTACGGCGGGGTTGACGTTGAGTTGTTTCAGTATCTTTTTCACCTCGCTTGAGGCAGTACCGGCACGTGAAAAGTTTCCTCCTTCGATGTTGTAGTTGAATTCCATAATGCTTGTTTTTAATAAATGGGCTCTAGCCCTGCTTCGTACAGAAGTCCGCAGACTTTGAACATGCTCTGCTTGCTCTGTAAGATAGCGATGTTACACTCTTTGGCTAATTCTACCATATCGGGGGAGGCTTGTTTTCCTCGAACAAATAGAATGAAACTGATGTCTGACATTTCTGCCGTGCGAATCACCTGTAAGTTGGCTAGTCCCGTGATGAGGATCATCTCACTGGTGTCTAACCGGAGCACGTCGCTCATTAGGTCGGCGGCAAAAGCGTGACGGATGACCTTGTCGAGATGGCCGTTTTCGTGAATCACCCGGGCATTTGATAACGCAGCAATTTCCTTTAGAGTCATAAGTTTGTTTTTTGATTGCTCCTAAGGTAATCAAAAAAAATCGGATTCTCAAAGTTTGGGAATCCGAATATTTTGAATCTATCAAATGGTGAAGGCCACCGAGAAGAGCATATCGACAAACATGGAGTTGCTTTTTGTCTCGTATCCGGTTCTGAAACCGATGTTTACGGGGAACGGGAGACGGAAGAAATGGGTGTCGGCCGAAATTTCCACGCCATAGGAGTGGTAGGTTTTGTTCCAATAGCGATTTTTCTCCCAGCCGGTATCAAAGAAGGGTTCTGCCGTGAACCGTTTCATGTAGACAAGTGGTCCGATGTGGGCATCCGGGTACCAGAACGGCAAGGCGTAAGATATTTTCAACGTTGACAGGTTGTACCCGTAGAGAGAGGCTCCCCGGGGAGAGTAAATCTGGTTCCCGTAGTAGTTGGTTGTTTTATCCGATTTCAGTTGATGACCGAAGTAGAGTGTCCAAGAGTGATGTTTCCAGAATCCGGGAAGATACAAACGCCCTTCTGCCCATTTCGTGTCGCCGTAGTCCAATCCGTCGAATGGCGTGTGGGCGTACCCGACTTCCAAGCGTTGTCCCCAGCGGGGATAGATGTCCCGTTGACTTGTCCGGGTTTGGTTGTTGAGGACAAGCCCGTAGCGCATGATCTGGAGTTTTACATCATCCGGGTTTGCGAGTACGGAGTTATACGGGTTGTTGGAAGGCAGGCTGGTCCACCGGTTGTGGTCCAACAGGTAGGAACGCCTCTGTGTTATCGAGTGTATGGCTTGAATTTCATATTTCACGTAAGGGATGATATAACGTGAATAGTTTTTCCGGGAAATGTTGAACGGGAATTGTACCGTGGCCGTTCCTTTCGTGCGTTGTGATTTATAAATGGTACGAATCGTGTCGATTTCTTGGGTTTGAACGATTTTTATCGCGTAATCTTGCATGAAATCGTCATTGCGTCCGCTCTTGAATTCCAGTTGTAGGGTGGGCCAGAATCCTTTGTAGGTGGCTTTTACCTGCCAGTTGCCGTGTTCGTAACCTTTTCCTCTCACGAATCCCGCGGTCAGGAACAGGGTGCTTAACTTGTTTTGCGAGCTGACGGCTAACCCGAAATCGATGTCCACGTCTTCGGCATCTGGGAAGATGGGGCCCCAGCTATGGAAGTTGAATAGGTGGGAGGTTTTATTGTATTTCCGACTGGCGTAGGTGGAGTCGGCGGTTAGCTTGAATTGCCAGTTTTCTTGTCGTGTCACGCTGTCGGCGATACGGAAGGTCTGGGTGTCTATGGCTTTGTTTTCTAATTGGCTTATGGCAATTTTACCCGGTTTATACCCGTCGGAAGTATAGAACGAGAATAAAAGTGAATCTTTGTTCGGGGAAACGATCGGGTAGCGCAGGCCGAATTTGGAGTTAAGTATGTTCGCTCCGAATTCTTGCGGTTGGGTTTGCCGGTAGAACGAGTTGTTGGCATCGAAAGCTCCCCGGTATATAATCTGGTCGTTCACGGTAACCGGATTGTCAATCTCGTAAGGGGTGAACGCGGTGATCGGGGTACGTTTGCCCGTGTGAATATCGATGGATTCGAGGTGTTTGCCTTTCGAAGAGACCACCACGGTGACGATATTGTTTTTCCCGTCATAGGAGGGATGCACGAATAGCTCGTCTCCGGAGCCTTTTACCCGGAATATTTCTTTTTGGAACGTGTGGTCAAGGATCACGATGGAGGCGTTGTCCTCTTTGTCAACTTCCACGAATCCCCAGTTTCCGTCCACGGCAAAAGGGGCATACCTGTTTTGCCGGGTGGGGTAACGGTGATATTTCTTGTGACGTATATCGTAGCTGGCGAGTACCATTTTACCCCCGTGTTCCCAGCGGGGATGGTATTTGTACTCGGACCACACGAGCGTTTCGTCCTGATAGGCAAATTTATAATCATACATGATTCCCGTTCGGGTGATGATCTCGTCTTTGTCCGGGTGTAGGATGACTAAGGCTCCTTCTTGTGCCAATCCTTCCTTGTAGGCAATGATTTGTCCGGTTGGGGTGGCTGTCGGGTAATGGTAGTTCGTGTATATCTTGTTTGTGGTCGTGATGGTATCGAATGAGTGGAGTACTTGGTCGGACTCTTGTTTCCATATTTGTTGGAGTTCGCTGAAGTTATCCCGGTAGAGCGTGCGTTTGGCATCACAATGGGTGTTGGCTTGTTTCACGCTGTCAGGATTGACGAAAAGGGACTGGAAATGACGGGATGACCAGATCGAGTCTCGTTTTTCGTTCATCGTGAGTTTGAGGCTGCGGGCAAAAGGCGTGATCCCGTAAGGACGTTTTCCAACCCGGGAGAGGGCGTCCTGCCAGATACCGGGACCGTAGTGAACACGGCTGTTCCCGACCATATAATAGCCGAGGGCGTAGTGGTTGGGAACAAAATCTTTATAGGAGCCGAGTACGGCCTTGTAGTAGGTGTATATTCCTTTTTCCGTAATTTGGGCTTTCATTTCGTTGAGAAATTCGGGTGAACGTCCCCGCCCGCTTTTTCCGACGGAGGTTTCGAATACCGTGGCATCTCCTTCTAGGAACCACATGGGGACATATACCCCGATGACGGCCATCGTGATTTGTTCTCCGAAGATATAGTATAATGCTTTCGTGAAACCTTGGTTTACCTTGTCGTACTGTACAATGTGGCGGAATTCATGAATACACAAGTGTTCCAGCCAAGCGTCGCTGACATCCTGCGGGGGAGCCGTGTAGAGTTCACTCTTCTTGGGGGCCCAGCCCGCGTTCCCGTTTGACACGCCACCATTCGCCCGCACGATCATGGACATTCTTTTGGGTTTGATGCCGAGGGTATTGGCGTGGGCGTATAGTTTCTCGTAAATATTTGCAAGGTATTGCGCATTATCCTCGAAGAAATCAGGGTAGATGATCTGAAAGTTATCCGTTTTGATTTGTCGCCAGCGGGTACTGCAGGGGTCTTGTCCGAGATCGACAAATTGGGCTTTACCGGGAGTGACAAGTGTGAATATAAGCAATATGCCTATTGTCAGGGAATTTAAGAAAAACGAGGTATGTTTGTGTCTCATGTGTAGTAGCTTGTAGTTTATTTTTTTATAAAATTATTCCGCTAAAATAATTATTTTTTCCCACAATCTCCATCAAGAACAATTATCTTTGTACACGATGAAAAAGAGATCGAATCTCTTTTTCATCGTGGTTACAAGTTACAGGTTGTAAATTGCAGGTAATGACCTGAATACGTCTGAAATTTTAACTTGTAACCTGTAATTTGTAACTTGAAACTGTTATGGATAGAATTGTTGAGTTGAGAAAGTTGTTGGAGCATTACAACTACCTGTACTATGTGAAGAATGAGCCGGTGATTACCGATCAGAAGTTTGACGAGTTAATGCATGAGCTGGAACGGTTGGAGGTAGAGCATCCGGAAATGTTTGATCCGAATTCACCGACGCAGCGGGTGGGGAACGACACGACGAATGAGTTCGTGCAGGTGGCGCATAAATATGGCATGATGTCATTGGCGAACACGTATAGCGAGCAGGAGATCCGGGATTTTGATGAACGGGTGCGAAAAGGTATCGGGGGAGATGACGTGGAGTATGTCTGCGAGTTAAAGTATGACGGGACTTCTATCAGCCTGCGCTATGAAGATGGGAATTTGCAGGTGGCGGTGACGAGGGGTGATGGCGTGAAGGGGGATGACGTGACAACTAATGTACGGACTATTCGAACGGTTCCATTGCATATGCAGGGGGAGGATTATCCCGCGGAATTCGAGATTCGGGGGGAAATTCTGATGCCTTTTGCCGTGTTTAATCGATTGAACGAGGAACGGCTGGAGGCGGGAGAGGCTTTATTTGCCAACCCGCGGAATGCGGCGGCAGGTACGTTGAAGTTGCAGAATTCTTCCATTGTTGCCAAGCGGCAGTTGGATTGTTATTTATATTACGTGCCGGGAGAAATCACGTTGACCCCGACACATTACGGGAATTTGATGAAAGCGAGGGAATGGGGTTTTAATGTTCCCCCGTATATCGGGTTATGTCACAATATAGACGAGATTCTTGATTTTATTCACAAATGGGATGTGGAACGGAAGAATCTTCCGGTGCCGATTGACGGGATCGTGATCAAGGTGAATAGTATCAAGCAGCAGTTGCAGCTGGGGTACACGGCGAAATCGCCTCGTTGGGCCGTGGCCTATAAGTTCAAGGCGGAGCGGGTGGAGACCCGATTGCTTAGCGTGGATTACCAAGTGGGACGTACCGGTTCGATTACCCCGGTGGCTAACTTGGAACCCGTTCATATCGCGGGGACTACCGTGAAACGGGCCTCACTGCATAATGAAGATATTATTCGGGAGTTGGATTTGCACCTGCACGATATGGTGTACGTGGAGAAAGGGGGAGAGATTATCCCGAAGATCGTGGGGGTGGACGTGGAAAAGAGAGTGGCTGATGCCCCGGTAATCGAGTTTATCACGCATTGTCCGGAATGTGGTACCCCGTTGATTCGTAATGAAGGGGAGGCAAATCATTATTGCCCGAACGAAGATCACTGTCCCCCGCAGATTGCCGGGAAACTGGAACATTTCGTGAGCCGGAAGGCGATGGATATAGAGGGAATGGGGGGTGAGACCATTGATTTATTGCTGACAAAAGGGTTTATTCGGGATGTTGCGGATATTTATTCTCTGCCGTCCCGTCGGGAGGAGTTGATCGGGTTGGAAAAGATTCTTTACCCGGAGAGTTACGTGATGACCAGTATTCCGTTGGGGAAAGTGATTTATGCTTTCGAGATCGGGATGAAGAATATATCTGCCAAAAACGCGGATGTTTTGGCAGAACATTTCGGTAGCCTGACGAAATTGGCCGGGGCCTCGAAAGAGGAGTTGATGGCTGTCGGGAACCTGCAATTCCCCAGTGACCGGGAGAAGAATATCAATAAAATGCTGGAGTATTTCCGGATGCCGTTCAACGAGTCGCTGGAGCGTTTAAAGCAGGCCGGTGAGGTGGATATGCTACCGTTGGATGTGGTAATTTACGCGTTGGATATACCCGGAGTTGATTTCCATAAGGCTGAATTACTGTCTGTTAAGTTTGATTATATTTATCGTCTTTACACGGCAACACTGGATGAGATCGCGGAGACTGACGAAATGTCACGTGAGGATGCCGAGCGTGTATATCGTTTTTTACAGGGAAAAGAAAAGTTTATCCGGAAAATGAACACGTTGAGCGTGTATCGTTTACAAGAAAAATCGGTGGATAATCTTGTTGCTGGAATCGAGAAATCGAAACAACGGAATTTGCCGGAATTCATTAATGCTCTGGGGATTCGCTATATCGGGGAGACGGCTTCGAGGAATCTGGCCCGTCATTTTAAGGACATCCGGAAGTTGATGGATGCGACGTTTGAACAGTTGACGGAGGTCGAGGATATTGGGGATCAGATGGCCGGTAGCGTGATCCGTTATTTCGAAAAGGCGGAGAACCGGGAGATGATGGAACGCTTTTTGCAATATGGTATTAGCGGGACAATACAAGAAGAAGAGGGTGAATCCGATCAGTTGGCCGGAACAACCTTCGTGATCACGGGAACTCTTTCGCTGCCAAGAGAGCATTTCAAGGCAATTATCCTGAAAGCCGGGGGAAAAGTCAGTGATTCAGTGTCTAACAAGACGACTTATCTTTTGGCGGGAGAGAATGCCGGGAGTAAATTGCAAAAAGCACAGAAGTTAAATGTAACTATTTTGACCGAAAAAGAGTTTAACACATTAATGGGTTCATAAAGATTGGTATATTTTATACGTTGTAAATGCTTGTGGACTTATTTTGAATATTAAAGTATATAGTTTATCTTTACGATAAATAAAAAGTAACAAGTAAAGCCGTGGAAGGGCGGCATTGAAAATATGGGAAAAGAAGATACGAGACGACTAAAACAGATCATGACTTCGGCAGGAGAAGAAGCAAAACGACTGGGGAATTCCAAGATTTACCCGGAGCATTTGTTTTTGGGATTGCTGAAGTTGAGAAGTGGAAGGGCGATTGATATATTAATGTCTTTGGGGTTGGATTTCTATGAGGTGAAAGATAAGATAGAGCAACGCTTGGAGGGGAAACGCTATAAATCCGACAAGGTGGAAAGTCTTGACTTTACATTGGCGGCGAATAGCGTGTTGAAACGCGTGTCCGACGAGGCGTGGGATCTGGGTGATGACGAATTGGACTCGGAACACGTGATGTTGGCAATATTGAGGAATCAAGCCGGCTTTGTGACGAAGCTATTTAAAACGATGAATATAGATTACGACATCTTTAAAGAAGCCGTACTAAAAGAGAAGATGCGGATGCAATCCGAATTTAATGACGAGGGGGATGATCCGGAGGACGGAGACGATGAATCTTCCATGTATAATCCTTATCGTCAAGGAGGCCCTGTTTCTTCCAAATCCGATACTCCCGTGCTGGATAATTTCGGAAATGACATCACGAAAGCCGCAGAAGAGGGGGCTTTGGACCCGATCGTGGGACGTGACCGGGAGATCGAACGTCTGGCACAGATTCTGAGTCGTCGTAAGAAGAATAATCCGGTGTTGATCGGTGATCCGGGGGTTGGTAAATCGGCTATTGCCGAGGGACTTGCCTTGCGTATTGTTCAGAAAAAGGTGTCACGGGTACTGTTTGACAAGCGGGTGATTTCGCTGGATATAGCCTCTATCGTGGCAGGTACGAAGTACCGGGGCCAATTCGAGGAACGAATGAAAGCGATTCTTGCCGAGCTGGCGAAGAACCGGAATATCATTTTGTTTATTGATGAGATTCACACGATTGTCGGGGCCGGAGGTTCCGGGGGCAATCTGGATGCGGCCAATATGTTGAAACCGGCATTGGCTCGCGGAGAAATTCAATGTATCGGGGCTACGACGCTAGACGAGTATCGCCAGAATATAGAGAAGGACGGTGCTTTGGAACGTCGTTTCCAAAAGGTGTTGGTGGAACCGACCTCGTTTGACGAGACGGTGGAAATTTTGAATAATATTAAATCCCGTTACGAGGATCATCATAACGTGCGTTACACGGATGAGGCTATCAAGGCCTGTGTGAAGTTGACAACCCGTTATATCTCCGATCGGGCTTTGCCGGATAAGGCGATTGATGCCTTGGATGAGGCGGGGTCGAGAGTACATATTTCCAATATAAATGTGCCGCCGATTATCGAACAGTTGGAGAAGGACGTGGAAGAGGTGAAGGAGAAGAAGAAGGAGGCCGTGAAACAACAGAATTTCGAGGTGGCAGCCGCTTTCCGGGATAAGGAACGGCAGTTGTTGAAACAATTGGAAGAAGAGAAAGTAAATTGGGAGCGGGATTTGCAGGAAAACCGGGTGACCGTGACCGAAGAGCATATTGCCGAGGTGGTGGCCATGATGACCGGGGTTCCAGTGAAACGTATTGCCAAGACCGAGGGGATGAAGTTGTTGCAGATGCACGATGAATTGAGCGAGAGTGTTGTCGGACAGAAAGAGGCGATCGAGAAAATCGTGAAAGCCATACACCGGAATCGTGCCGGACTGAAAGATCCGAATCGTCCGATCGGTTCATTTATTTTCTTGGGTCCGACGGGTGTCGGAAAGACACAGTTAGCCAAGGTGCTGGCCCGTTACTTGTTTGATACCGAGGATGCGTTGATCCGGATTGACATGAGTGAATACATGGAAAAATTCGCCGTGTCCCGATTGGTAGGGGCGCCTCCGGGGTACGTGGGATACGAGGAAGGCGGGCAGTTGACCGAGAAAGTACGTCGTAAACCGTATTCTGTCGTGTTGCTGGATGAAATCGAGAAGGCTCATCCGGATGTGTTCAATATTCTGTTGCAGTTGTTGGACGACGGACAGTTGACTGATAGTCTAGGACGGAAAGTGGATTTCAAGAACACGATCGTGATCATGACTTCTAATATCGGTAGCCGTCAGTTGAAAGATTTCGGCCGGGGAATCGGTTTCGGTTCCCAGAACATGGAAGGAAATAGCGAGTACGCCAGAGGGGTTGTTCAGAAAGCGTTGAAAAATGCCTTCTCACCTGAGTTCCTGAATCGTATTGACGATATTATCATGTTTAATCCTTTGACTAAAGAGGATATTTACAAGATTATAGATATCGAGTTGAAGAGCCTGTTCAAGCGGGTAAATGATCTCGGTTTGGTGATCACGATCTCGAAAGAGGCGAAAGACTTTATTATCGAGAAAGGATATGACCCGCAGTACGGGGCCCGTCCGCTGAAACGAGCTATCCAGAAATATCTGGAGGATGAATTGGCCGAGGTGATTATTAAAGGTATTGCGGAAGGAACGGAACTGGATGTCGGTTATGATAAAGAAAACGATAAATTGATTATCACCGAGAAGGAAAATAAGTGAAAACTGAAATAAAAGCATAGGTGCGAAAATGCAGATAGGGTGTTGTTTAGAATACACATTCTAATAATTAATAGTAACGATACTCTCTTTTACACAAGTATTCGTTTGAGGACATATATTTGCTCAGACGAGTACTTGTTTTTTATTATGAACCATTATGAACTTGATTTGTTTAAAGCTTTGATCTATTTTTGATACTTATTAATTTTAAAAGAATGTATTGTGAGTACACAAAATTCTATTCAAAGTATTAACAAGAGTGAGTATCTTAATTTTAAAGAATCATTCTTGAAGGTTATCATTAAATAACGGTAATCCGGTGTAGAACTGTAATAATAATTGTTGGAGTAACTAATAATGGCATGATGGAACAATTTTCAACTTTGATAATGGGCGATATTTTAGACACGACTTTTGATTCTGAATTTGACAAGATTGAGAATCTGACTTGGTATCCTTGGGTAGGGGAAAAATACCGGAATGGAACTCGTAGAGTTCTTATTATCGGAGATAGTCATTATGCCGTTGAGAATGGCATTTTTAGTCAGGAATGTTATGATGATTTCATGTCAACGAAGATGACGACGAGAGGTATTGTAGAATGTCATTTTAACAATGAGACTTGGAATTTCTATCGAAACTTGGAAGGTACGTTCCCTGATAGTGATAATCTTTGGTCAAAGATAGCATTTTATAATTTTATTCAACGCCCGATGAAGCAAAGTAACGCTGTCCCGGAGGAGCAAGATTATCTTGTGGCTTGGCGTTGTTTTGCTGATTTGATTAAAGTGCTGAAACCAACGGATTGCATCTTTATTGGTGTACGAAGTGAAACTTGTTGTGGCTATTCATGGCAAAAAATGGGTGTAGAATGTGTGATTAAAGATATGCCAATACTAATAAACAGAACGCATCCTCGTAAAGCGAGTATCGTTTTGTCTGATGACTATTCATTGGATCTTTATTTTATTCGTCATACATCACAATATTATTCTCCAGACCAATGGTATGAATTTCTAAAACAACAGTTGCCTGAGGCAATGGAATGGTTAAATCGTAAATAAGAAGTATGTTTTTTGTTGATGCGTGGCCCTTTATCGACGGACGTGCTATCGTCTGGGTTAAAGATACTGTTTTTGCTGATGATTATCCTGATGTTAAAGAAAAATGTGGGTTGATCAACGATAATGGAGAATTTATTATTCCACCGATATATGATAACATGCAATATGCCGGAGGAACGAATATTGCCGTTAATGTCGGGTTTGAAGAACATGAAACATACCAAGAATCCGGTGGATGGGGTGTGATTGATATGGATCGTCATGTACTTATACCGTTAAAATATACAGATATTCAAATTTGTAAAGAGAGTTCCCTGTATATTGTAGAATATGAAAGGAAGTGGGGAATAATCAATGTGTTTGAAGAGATTATTGTTCCCTTGAAATACGAATGGCTTTCGTGGCCGGATAAATATGGGTGGATTCTCGCTAAACTTGGTGAAAAGTATGGATGTATCACAATGAAAGAAGAGGTTGTTGTGCCTTTTATCTATGATGATATTATGCTGCATGGTGCAGAAAATCTAATCCCTGTAAAATATGGGAAACAAGCTTTTTATATAGATCGTAATCGTGGGCATCGAATATTGTTGTGAATTTATTATGTAGAAGAAAGAACGAAATGATTTTATAAAAAGACAGCCGGCTGCAATCAGTCAGCTGTCTTTTTATATTGAAGTAGATAGATTTATTTTTTGATTATCTTCTGTAAAGCGTGTATCATAGGTTCCACGCTGAGGTCATTTCCCGTGGCTTGGTTCATCCATTCGTTCGGGGTAAGACGTCCCAGACGATAGATACGATCGACTTCTTGAGCGAAGTTCTTGCCGTTGAGATAATCTTCCAGCTGGAATTCGATGATCTGACCGAAGGCGTAAGCTGACAGGTACAGCGGGTAACTGATCATGTGGGAATAGACGGCTAAGACCGTTTCGTCTTTTTTGCCGAAGACGGGGGCATAGTATTTATTCCATATTTCTTTTGACAAGTTGATGGAAGCTTCTTTTAGTTGCTCTGCCGTCGCATTCGGGTTCGCATACAGCCATTCCCAGATGGAGATGTCGAGCATGGAGACTCCCATGATTTCGTACAGGCTCCAAAATTTGTCAAGAATGTCCATCTTGTCCTTTTCCGGATCGTTGTTTTCAATGCCCAATAATTGCAGATCCCGTTTTTGGAACACGAAAGCAAGTGCTTCCGTGAAAGCCGTGTTGGGAACTCCGGCCATCATGAAATTGTCTACATTGTATATGGAAATAGTTTGTTCCACGTTGTGGCCGAATTCGTGAACGGCGATATTGTACCCCTTATAATTCATTCCTTCCGCGGGAATACGGGTACGAAGATGGGACTGTTGTCCCTTCATGGCGGCACCCCACGCGTGTCCTGATCCTCGTGCAGCATCCACGGCTATTTTATCACAGATCTCGTTTGCTCTTTCGGGGGTGAAACCCAAATGTGTGAGCAGGGAGGGGAGCCCGGCCTTGAAAGCCTCTGCATTCGGGTAAAGTTTTTGTATCTGGGCATCCAGTTTGGCCTCGTCCAGATTACTACGAGGTTTGAAACCATCGTACCAAATGTCGTATGCTTCCAGTTTGCGGCCTAGACGTTTGGAAATAATTTTGCCGACTTCTTTCAATTCCGGAGAAGTGAGGAATTGGGTGAAAAGAGCTTTTACATCTTCTACCGATACTTCCATTTCTCCCGAAAACTTTCGTTCAATGAAATTCTTGCCGGCATAAGGGTCGATGGCTTTCATGGCGTGGAAGTTATTCAACATACGTTGATAACGTTCTGTTGCCTCCGGGGTTCCCGTGGCAGTTTGTCCGTTTTGAGTGAGTGTGTTCGTATAAGGATTCCAGTCGTAAGCTCCGGAATTGATGACTTGCACGGGAATCTCCTGCGAGATAATCCGTTTCATGACTTCATAAACGGTGCGTTGTTTGTCCAACCCTTCTTTCCCTTTGTTGTAGTTGGCCTTGATTTCGTCTCTTAAATTCCAATGAGTAAGCAGAATTTTATCTTCGGGGAAAAGCTTTTGGCCTTTGGCGTTTAGCACATGACCCATGTAAATGTTGTAGCTTGAAATATACACGTCTGCATCACTTTCCGCTTTTACACCAGCTTGAATTAGTTCTGCCGGAACCCGTTGGGTAAACACGTCACCGAGGCGAGCATAGGCCCAAGCCATGCGGTCGTTACCTAGTTTTTCTTTGTCTTGTAAAGGTACTTCCGGGAAGTTAAGGGCAATGATAAAGCCGATTTTATTGTTGTAAAAATCATTAATCAAATGAGAGCCGGGACTGTAAGCACCGAACATGGGATCGATGTCATGAAGAGGACCGTTGTCCTGATGTAAGTTTAATTGAAGTTGGAGTGTGATTTCGTTAAAATGTCCCCATAAGGCCTCGAAGTAATGACTTACCTTTTGGAATACCTGTTGTTTTTGTTCCGGGTCTGTAATATAGTTTTTCACGCAAAATTCTTGAAATTCGGAGTCTGTGCCATCTTGTGATTGCCAAAGGTGGGCGACTTGGCGTACTCCGGTTTCAATAGCGGTAGTGTTAGTAACTCCTTTTGCTTGAATGTCGGTAATGGTGGCTTGAATTGTTTTCTCCGGGATTGCAGCTTTCGTCAAGAATCCCGAGAATAGGCATACCAATAATAACGAGTGTTTCATAACCGTTTTAGTTTATAAATTTGAGGGGCTGTAAACTACAGCCCCTCGATTTGGTTTATTGATTTAGTAGTTGGAAATATACAATGTCTTCCCAGCCGTTTCCCCGGCGGAGCCAGTTTTTCCGGTACCCGGTCTGCACGAAACCGAGTTTCTCGAAAAGTTTGCGACTACCAATGTTTCCACTGGGTACGCTACTGTAAATCTGGTTCAGTCCCAGTGTTTCGAAGCAATAGTCGATCATCAGACGGATAGCGGCTGTCGCGTATCCCTGTTTTTGGTTTTCTGTATTGTGGATCATAATCCCGATACCGGCACGCTGATGATATGGATCGAAATCATAGAGATCAACTAATCCAATCCGGGCATTTGTATCCACTCTTTCAATCATCAGGCGGAGTTGCTTGGTGGTATATATATCCAGATGACAAGTTTCGATGTATTTCTTTAACGTGAATAGGGAGAAGGGGGTAAGCGTGTCACTGACTTCCCATAAATCCATATCATTTTCCCATTGATACAGACATTCTAAGTCTTCAGGTTCTAAAGCTCTTAAGCGAATGATGTCATCGTTTATCATAGTTGCTGTTTTATAATTTTTTCGAATAAGTAGTATTATTTGTCGCTTTCAAATATAACACTTTTTGGCATTAGTTGGTGTTAACATGGAGAAAAAAATAGGTCGGGAGATAAATCTTGCCACTTTTAAAACTATCTTTGTCGGGAAAGATAAACAGGTATCATCATAGAGCAATATTCATGTATAATTTACTGACCATCTTGGGGGCTACGGCCACGGGAAAGACCTCTTTAGCGGTACGTTTGGCTGCGGAATTGAAAGGAGAGATTATTTCAGCCGATTCGAGACAAATTTATCGTGGTATGGACCTCGGTACGGGGAAGGACTTGGACGAGTATGTCCACGAGGGTACGCTTGTGCCTTATCATTTGATTGATATTGCCGATGCCGGGTTTCGTTTTAATCTGTTCATGTATCAGCAGGAGTTTTTAAAAGTGTGGCAGGATTGTGAACGTAGGGGTATTTTTCCCGTGTTGTGCGGGGGAAGTGGTTTGTACGTGGAGTCCATATTGAAAGCTTACCGGATGACTCCTGTTCCGGAAAATCCCGAATTACGGGAACGGTTGGCCTGTAAGTCGTTGGCGGAATTATCCGACATCTTGTCCTCCTATCGTTCCTTGCACAACACGACGGATACGGACACGGTAAAGCGGGCGATTCGAGCTATTGAGATTGCCGAGTATTATACTACTCATGAACCCGTGAAAGGGGAGTTCCCGGAGATCCGATCTTTGATTGTCGGGGTCCTATTTGATCGTGAGACTCGGCGACAACGGATTACAGAACGTTTACACGCCCGCTTGCAGGCGGGAATGATTGATGAGGTGAAGGGGTTGCTTGACCGGGGAATAAAACCGGAAGACTTGATATATTACGGGTTAGAGTATAAATACCTTACCTTGTATCTTACCGGAGAGTTGACTTATGACGAGATGGTGGAACAACTGAACATTGCCATTCACCAGTTTGCTAAGCGACAAATGACATGGTTCCGTAAAATGGAACGGGACGGGTTCGAGATCAAATGGCTGGATGGAAATATGCCTTTGGATGAGAAGGTCGAACAGGTGAAAGAGTGGCTTTATTAATTTTAGATTTTAAATTTTAGATTGAATGATTCAAAGATTTAGTGATTGCCGATTAAATGATTCAGCGATTCTATAATCACCTAATCTGAAATCATTAAATCACGCAATAGATAATCTTGTCGCGGGCGAACTAATCATGACAATGGCAACTACAATCGTGTCCGTGATCGTGATGATGTTCTTCTTCATCCTCTTCTTCTTTGAGGAGCATTTCTTCTAAATGAGGGATGGTGCCTTCCAGTAAGAAGGCGTTGTCTTCATTACTTTCGGATTTTAAACGTTGTATGGCTATGTGAATCTTTTCTTCCGGGATGTTACCGTGTAGGTTTTCAATGACGGTGGAGGCTTCTAGTGCTGTGATGAAGTCTTCATGCAATAACATATCAACGAATACATCCAGATATTCCGAAAAATCGATAGCTGATTCCCAGCATATGCGTAATAAATTGGCTTTTCCGCTACCTTCGGGAGCGTTGATCAATTTATCCATCAAGACTGTTTTGAAGTCGGATTCTTTCACGTCCGAGAGTAAGGCCGTGAGGTTGGTAATGATGTTCGTGTCCTGACTTTGTAACAGGATGTCCAGTAATTCGGGGACGATGGAAATATCACCTTCTTGTTTGATTTGTTCGATGGCCCCTCTAACGATGTCCATGTCATTGCTGGACAACTGTTTCAATATATCTTGTTTGTTTTCCATGTGTTTTTAAATATTTGTATCCAATACTTTTTCGGGTATTGGATACAAATATAAGGATCATTTGCGGGATTTCTTCGCTCTGGGGTGGAAATTTGTGATTGTATCCCGGAGATATGAGTTATCCAGGTGCGTGTAAATTTCCGTTGTCAGAATAGATTCGTGTCCCAGCATGTCTTGAACCGTGCGGATGTCCGCGCCGCCGTTTACCAAGTGAGAGGCAAATGAGTGGCGGAAGGTGTGGGGGGATACCACTTTATTCAAGCCGGCACGGAGTGCTGTTTCCTTGATAATATTGAATATCATCACGCGGGAAAGAGATTTTCCCATCTTGTTTAAAAAGAGAATATCTTCGAATCCTCTTGCTTTTTTCATTCTGTCGCGATCTTTTTTCAAATAGCAACGGATCTCGTCTTTGGCTTTCGCTCCCAGTGGAACAATCCGTTCCTTGTTTCCTTTTCCCTCGATTTTGATGTATCCTGTTCGGAAGTTAATTTGTGATAACTTCAAGTTGACAAGTTCAGATACGCGCAAACCGCAAGAATATAATGTTTCGAGGATTGCTTTATTACGTTGTCCTTCTTGTTTGGTCAGATCCACAGCGTTAATCATGGCTTCAATTTCTTCGACGCTGAGGACGCTAGGAAGGGTACGTCCGATTTTCGGTGCATCAAGCGAGTTCGCTGGGTTGAGTCCGATGGCCCCATCGTATAACAAATACTTGAAGAAAGATTTGATGCTGGATATACTTCTAGCTTGGGTACGGGGAGTAACCCCGGTGTCTTTCAAGGCGGAAATATATTCGTTTAATACGTCATAGGACACTTCTTTCGGATTCAATGTAGGTGTCCGTTGTTCACAATAGGCTCCCAGCTTTCTGATGTCATTCAAATAAGCTTCCACCGAGTTGGTTGATAGTGATTTTTCTAAAATCAAATAAGTCCGAAAACTATCTATCGCTTCGTTCCAAATCATTTTTAGCTGTGTTACAAAATAAATAATACAAATTCTAATTCACCACTTTAAACCTATCTCAAGAGTATTCTGATAGATTTTGCCAGATAAAGGTATAAGTTTTTTCTTTGAGTTGTAACAGTTTTGTCAAGTTTAACACTCATAATTTTTATTATTAGCCTTTGTAACCGAAATTTAATGCCTAAATCCGGCTTGAAATGTCCGGTATCATCGTTTTTTTTGTTAATTTTGTATTCAGTAAAAACGGAGAATATGAAGATATTGATTTTAAATGGTCCCAATCTTAATCTTTTGGGAATCAGGGAAAAAAATATTTACGGGGAAACCTCTTTCGAGGAGTACCTGTCGGGGCTGAGAGATTTCTACACGATGGTGGAGATCGATTATTACCAGTCGAACGTGGAGGGGGAGCTTATCAATAAGATTCATGAAGTGGGATTCTCCTATGACGGGATTATTTTGAATGCTGGAGCCTACACGCATACTTCGATTGCTATCGCGGATGCTATTTCGGCAATACCCTGTCCCGTGATCGAAGTTCATATTTCTAACACGGCAAAGCGGGAAACTTTCCGTCATGTCTCTTTCCTAACTCCTGTTTGCCGGGGGGTAATTACTGGTTTCGGGTTGAAATCCTACGAACTGGCGTTACAAGCTTTTATGTGAGCGGCTTCGCCGCGTTACAGGTTTGCAAGTTGCAGGTTACAAGTTGGGGAAATACGCGAAGAATAACTATTATTATTAATGATATGAAGAAGACTAAGATTGTGGCTACCATATCTGACAAAAGATGTGAGGTAGAGTTTTTAGAGAAGTTATATCGTGCCGGGATGAACGTGGTACGGTTGAATACAGCTCATCAGGATATGGAGCAGGCATTGAAGGTGGTGGAGAATGTTCGGAAAGTTTCGGATAATATCGCCATCTTGATCGACACGAAAGGGCCGGAGGTGAGAACAATGCTTATGGATGAACCGATGCACGTGGACCGGGGAGAAACGATTTACCTGACAGGTGACCCGGATCTGAAGATGGAAGGGAAATTAATTCACGTGTCCTATCCTTATTTTGCAGAAGATATAAAAGTGGGTGACAAGGTGCTGGTGGACGATGGGGATGTAGAGCTAGTCGTTGTGGAGAAAAAGGATCATTATTTGGAAATGATGGTGACAAACGAGGCTGTTATCAAGAATCGTAAGAGCGTGAATGTGCCGGGAGCTTCCTTGAAATTGAAATCTTTGAGTGATAAGGACCGGGCGTTTATTGATTTTGCAATAGATAATAATCTGGATTTTATAGCTCACTCCTTCGTGCGTAATAAAGAGGATGTTATGGCGATACAGGCTATTCTGGATGCTCGGGGAAGTAAGATCAAGGTCATTGCCAAGATCGAGAATCAAGAGGGTGTGGATAATATTGACGAGATTCTGGATTACGCTTACGGGGTGATGGTTGCCCGCGGAGATTTAGGGATCGAGATCGAGGCGGAGAAAATCCCTAAGATTCAACGATATATTGTTAAAAAATGTATTGAGAGTAAGAAGCCCGTGATTATTGCCACGCAGATGTTACACACGATGATTGAGCATCCTAGGCCGACTCGTGCGGAAATTAGTGATATTGCGAATGCCGTTTACATGGGTACGGATGCGATCATGTTAAGCGGGGAAACGGCTTACGGGGCATATCCCGAGGAGGCGGTAACCGTGATGCGTGAGGTGGCAGAGGAGAACGAGGGAACGGTTCCGCCGGATGCGGGGAGAAGTCTGGTTCGTATAAATAACGAGATTACGGCAGCGTTGGCTCGTTCGGCAGTGAAAACTGCATTGATGTTACCGATTAAGGCGATTGTGGTCGACACGCTTTCCGGACGTACAGCCCGTTATCTGTCGGCTTTCCGGAGTGACTTGCCTGTTTACGCCCGGTGCTATAATGAACGGGTTATGCGAGAATTGGCTCTCTCGTTCGGGGTGTATCCCTATTATACTGAAAAACCGATGTCCCGGGATGAGTTTATGAATGATCTGCCGGAAATGTTGATGCAGAATGGTATTAAGGCTGATGACTACGTGGTGGTTGTCGGGGGAAGTTTCGGGCATGGTAAAGGAGCCTCGTTTATTGAGGTATGTAAGATTGGGGAAATCCGCTAGGTTAATTTTAAATTTTAGATTTTAAATTTGAGAATTCAATCTCAAATTTAAAATCTAAAACTTTATCAATGTTTGTCTTTCAAGATGTCCCGGATTTCAGTCAATAGTACTTCTTCTTTCGACGGGGCGGGAGGAGCTGCCGGAGCCGGGGTTTCTTCTTTTTTCGTTCTCAATTTATTCATGAATTTTATGGCGATAAAGATTGAGAATGCAATGATCAAAAAGTCGATCGTTGTTTGAATAAAGTTACCATAGTTGAGGGTGACGGCTTCGACCATTTTTCCCGTAGCCTCGTTCATGTGGGCTTTTTGTAACACGATGTGTAAATTGGAAAAATTCATGCCACCAATAAGCATTCCGATAGGGGGCATGATGATGTCACTAACCAATGATGATACGATTTTTCCGAATGCACCACCGATAATGATACCGACAGCCATATCTACCACATTCCCTTTCAGGGCAAAAGCTTTAAATTCATCTAAGAGTTTCATGTTCTGATTCGTTTTATAATTTAAGTGTTTGAACGTTTAAACATTTAAAATGTTCTAAATTTCTGCGGCAAAATTACATTAATTCTCGTAACTTTGTAAGCGTTTAACTATTGTCAATGGAAAAGGAAAGTCGGGAAAAGCAAATATATAGGGTTACAATTGTTGGTTCAATTGCTAATTTCTTTTTGTTAGTGTTTAAGTTCGTGGCGGGAATATTTGGACAAAGTAGTGCCATGATTGCGGATGCCGTACATTCTTTGTCAGATTTCGTGACGGATATTATCGTGCTGGTTTTCGTGAAAGTTTCTGCTAAACCGAAGGATGCGGGGCATGATTACGGGCATGGAAAATATGAAACGCTGGCAACGGCAATTATCGGTATCGTTTTGTTAATGGTTGGAACAGGGATTTTCTGGAACGGGTTGAATCAGATACTTGCTTTTTATCGGGGAGAAGAATTGGGTAGTCCCGATTTAATAGCTTTGGTTGCGGCTCTTGTTTCGATCGTGGTGAAAGAAATCCTGTACCGTTATTCGGTTATCGTTGGGCGTAAGGTGCAAAGCCAAGCTGTCGTGGCGAATGCTTGGCATCATCGTTCGGATGCATTCTCGTCTATCGGTACAGCTTTGGGGATTGCCGGGGCGATTTTTCTGGGGAAAGACTGGCGGGTACTTGACCCGATTGCAGCCGTTGTAGTGAGTGTTTTTATTGTGAAAGTATCTATTCAACTTTTGATCCCTTGTTTGAATGATTTATTGGAACGATCTTTGCCGGAAGAGATCGAAAAGGAGATCATCACGATAATAAATGAAGACTCGCAAATAAAAGACCCTCATAATTTGAGAACCCGTCGGATCGGGAATGATTTTGCGATAGAGATACATATCCGTTTGCAGCCAGAGATGACCGTCCGGGAAGCTCATGTGGTTGCTACCGGGATTGAGGATCGTTTGAGGGCTAAATACGGATCACGTACTCACGTGGCCGTGCATGTGGAACCTGTGAAAAGTGAATAGATATAGATGAGAAGAACGGTGTGGTATTACACGATAGCGTGCGTGTTGTTGATATTGGTCGGGGCTTGTAAGGAAAAAGAAAAGAGTAAAAAGCCTTTTGTTTATTTTAAAAATTACCAGAGAACTTTTAATGATTTAAATGACAGGCATCTGTCATCCGCCAAGCGATTGGGAATTACTCCATTGAAATCCTCGGAGGATTTGGGTAAGGCTGACCGGAATTTAAAAGAGATTAAATCCTGCAAATTGTTTCAGGTGGATAAATTAACACATTCTGAGCCTTATCTTGTACCGGAGGCCTGTGATTTATTGGCTGATATTGCCCGGAATTTTAAAGACTCCCTGTATCAGAAAGGCCTGCCTTCCCATAGTATTATCGTGACAAGTGTGTTACGAACGGGGTCCAGCGTGAAGAAATTGCGGAAGAGTAATGGAAATGCCAGTGCCAATTCCGCTCACGTGTACGGGACTACTTTTGACGTGGCATATACGCGTTTCAAAAAAGACGGGCGTAAAGACTCCCCGGAGGAAAAGTTGAAAAGTGTGTTAGCCGACGTGTTGCAGGATTTGCGTTTGCAAAAGAAATGTTACGTTCGTTACGAGTTTAAGCAAGGTTGTTTTCATATTACAGCGAGATAACATAATCGTAAGATTGTTTATACTTTATTCTGTATCACGTTATTCTTTATTTTTTTATTTTTGCGGCGATAAAGAAAAACGTGTATGAAGAAGAGTCTTATTGCTTTAGCTTTTGGTACACTTGGTCTTGGAATAGCCGAGTTTGTGATGATGGGAATATTGCCTGATGTGGCTCGTGACTTAGGAATCAGTATCGCTACAGCCGGTCATTTGATTTCGGCCTATGCTTTGGGAGTTTGTATTGGGGCTCCCATGTTGATCTTGGCACGCAGGTATCAGTTAAAGTATATCTTGATGTTTTTGGTGGGAGTAATGATGTTGGGAAATATTTGTGCAGCTTTAGCTCCTAATTACTGGGTGATGCTTGTGGCCCGTTTCATTTCGGGATTACCGCACGGGGCTTATTTCGGGGTGGCATCTATTGTCGCCGAGAAGTTAGCGGATAAGGGGAGAGGGTCAGAGGCGGTATCTATCATGATTGCGGGAATGACGATCGCTAATTTGTTCGGTGTACCGCTGGGGACGGCTTTAAGTGCCTCGATTTCATGGCGTTTGACTTTCTTGCTCGTTGGGTGTTGGGGCGTTATCATTCTTTATTATATGTGGCGTTGGGTGCCACGGGTAGAAAATTTGCCGGATACCGGTTTGAGGGGGCAGTTCTGTTTTTTGAAATCTCCGGCACCTTGGTTGATTCTTGGGGCAACGTTGTTGGGTAATGGGGGAACCTTTGCTTGGTATAGCTACGTGACTCCCTTACTAACGAATATTGCCGGATTCCCGGCTCGTATGACCACGTTCCTTATGGTGCTTGCCGGTTTTGGAATGGTGGTGGGAAATCTGGCCGGGGGACGTTTGTCCGATCGGTTTTCCCCGGGACGAGTGGCTGCTTTTGCACAAGGAATGATCTGTGTTGCATTGCTTTTTATTTTTTTCTTCGCTCATATATCTTGGTTGGCAGTGGGGTTGATGTGTTTGTGTACAGCCGGCCTGTTTGCAGTTTCGAGTCCACAGCAGGTGTTGCTGATTCGTTATTCAAAAGGAGGGGAGATGTTGGGTGCGGCTAGTGTACAGGTGGCATTTAATTTGGGAAATGCGATCGGTGCTTATGTTGGGGGATTACCTTTGCAAGCTGGAATGAGTTACTCTTACCCAGCATTAGTAGGTGCGCCTTTTGCATTTGTCGGGTGTCTTTTGTTGGTAACTTTTTTCCGAAAATATGAACGTCGTACGATTTGATCTGATATAGTCCGGTAATAGGATCAATCTGGCTTGTACCACCATCTCTCTGGTGTCTCGTTGATGTCCGGATTGTATCTGAAGGTAAAGTTTGGGAAAAGTTAACCTCCCGCATCGGTAACTTATCGAATACTTATCGAAGAGTTACGGGTGAGATACAGGTGAAACACATAAGAGACAGCGGAGTATGTATTATTAAAAAGAATCATTATCTTTGTCGGCCGAAAAAAATGCATTCCACGAGAGTGGCGTGCTGGCAGGTTAGGTAATAATTAAAATGACAAAAATATAATGGGTTTACAATGTGGAATAGTCGGTTTACCAAACGTGGGGAAATCGACGTTATTTAATTGTTTGAGTAATGCGAAGGCGCAATCGGCAAATTTCCCTTTTTGCACGATCGAACCGAACGTGGGGGTGATTACTGTGCCGGACGAGCGACTGAATAAATTGGTGGAGTTGGTACAACCTCAAAATGTGGTGCCAGCCGTGGTGGAGATTGTGGATATTGCAGGGTTAGTGAAAGGTGCCAGTAAAGGTGAAGGTTTAGGAAATAAATTTTTGTCTAATATTCGGGAAACAGATGCTATTATTCATGTGTTACGTTGTTTTGATGATAATAATATCGTACACGTGGATGGTAATGTTGATCCGATCCGGGACAAGGAGACGATTGATACAGAGTTGCAGTTGAAAGACTTGGAAACGGTAGAAAGTCGTTTGGCAAAAGAGGAGAAGAAGGCACAGACCGGAGGGGATGCAAAGGCGAAACGTCTGGTCGAGGTGTTGCATTTATATAAAGATGCGTTGGTGCAGGGAAAATCCGCTCGTTCCGTGCAATTGAACGATTTACAGCAGGAGGCTGCGAAAGAGTTGATGTTGCTGACGAATAAACCTATTTTGTACGTTTGTAACGTGGATGAGGCGTCTGTTGTGACGGGAAATAAATACGTGGATGCCGTGCGGGAAGCCGTGAAGGACGAGGGGGCAGAAGTATTGGTGATCGGTGCCGCTATCGAGGCGGATATTGCCGAGTTGGACACGTACGAGGAGAAACAGTTATTCTTGCAGGATCTGGGACTGGAGGAGGCTGGTGTGAATAAATTGATTCGTACGGCTTACAAGTTATTGAACTTGCGTACTTATTTCACGGCAGGCCCGAAGGAGGTGAGGGCGTGGACCTTCAAGAACGGGATGAAAGCCCCACAGACTGCCGGGATTATCCACACGGATTTCGAGAAAGGGTTTATTCGTGCGGAAGTGATCAAATACGAGGATTTTATAGCCTTGGGATCCGAGGCAAAATGCAAGGAAGCCGGGAAGATGTCGGTGGAAGGAAAAGAGTACGTGGTGCAGGATGGGGATATGATGAACTTCCGTTTTAACGTGTAATGAGGCATAGTTTTATCCTGGGTAAAGATGATATTAAAAAAACTTTTTGGATTTGATCCCAGCGTGATGAAGGTGAGGACCGAGATCATGGCTGGGGTCACTACTTTTTTAACGATGTCGTATATTCTTGCCGTGAATCCGGATATTCTTTCGGCGGCATCGATGGATCGGGGGGCCGTGTTCACGGCTACAGCCTTGGCTGCATCTTTGGCCACGTTGGTGATGGCTATTTTGGCGAAATTACCTTTTGCCTTGGCTCCGGGTATGGGGTTGAACGCTTTTTTTGCCTTTACGTTAGTGCAGGGTATGGGATATTCTTGGGAGAGTGCCTTGGCAGCCGTTTTTATCGAGGGACTAGTGTTTATCCTGTTGACCGTGTTTAATATACGGGAGTTGATCGTGAATGCTATTCCCGAAACGTTGAGACACGCTATATCCGTTGGAATTGGTTTGTTTATTGCTTTTTTGGGATTACAGAAGGCCGGGTTGATCGTGGCTAATCCTGCAACATTTGTTTCTTTAGGCGAGTTTACTCCATCGACGTTGTTGGCCGTGGGAGGAATTATTATTGGGGGAGTGTTGGTTGCACGGAAAGTGAAAGGAGCTCTTTTCTATGCGATCGTGGCGGTCACGTTATTAAGTATTCCTTTGGGGATTACCCGGATACCGGAAGGCTTTTCTTTAGTATCGATGCCTCATTCTCTGGAGCCGGTCTTTTTCAAGCTGGATTTTCATTCTTTGTTGTCCCCGAATATGTTGATCGCGATTTTCTCACTCGTGTTCATGGATATTTTTGATACTTTAGGAACATTGGTCGGTACGGCAAATAAAGTGGGAATGGTGAAACCTGATGGGAGTATCCCGAAGTTGAAACCTGCGATGATGGCGGATGCCGTGGGAACAACGTTTGGGGCTTTACTCGGAACGTCAACCACCACGACTTACGCTGAAAGTACTGCAGGTATTGCCGAGGGAGGGCGTTCCGGTTTGACAGCCGCTGTTGTTAGCGGATTGTTCATTGTCGCTCTGTTCTTTGCCCCGTTCTTTTTGTTGGTTCCGGGCATCGCTACAGCAGGGGTATTGGTGATCGTGGGGAGTTTTATGTTTGATGCGGTGAAGAAAATACGTTTTGATGATATGACCGAGGCTTTTCCTGCTTTCGTGACTATTATTATGATGCCGTTGACTTACTCGATTGCCGAGGGTATCGTGTTGGGACTGTTGACTTACGTGTTGCTTAAATTGTTTGCGGGTAAATATCGAGAGTTAAATCTCATGATGTATATACTCTCGATATTGTGTATTTTGAAATACGTGTTTGTCTAGGTTATTCAATATCTTCCAGTTCCCGTTTTGCCACGTAGCCTCGCCATTTTTCAATGAGCTGTTGAATGTCCTGTGGTATTTCGGAATTGAAGTCCATCCATTCGCCTGTTCCCGGGTGTTCAAAACCAAGGGTTTTAGCATGTAATGCTTGTCGGGGGCAGAGGGCGAAACAATTTTGCACGAATTGTTTATACTTCGTGAAAGTGGTGCCTTTCAGTATTTCATTACCACCGTATTCCGGATCATTGAATAGCGGATGTCTGATTGATTTGAAATGAGCCCGGATTTGGTGGGTACGTCCGGTTTCCAGCACACATTCCACAACATTCACGTAGCCCAAACGTTCCAGCACGTGATAGTGAGTCACTGCGTGTTTACCGTAGTCGCTACCTTCCGGGAATACACCCATGATTTTCCGGTTAGAGATACTCCTTCCGATGTTACCAATAATCGTTCCGTTGTCATTTTCCAAGTTCCCCCAGCATACGGCCACGTATTTCCGACTGGAGGTTTTATGAAAAAATTGGGAAGACAATTTGGTTTTAGCTTCTTCCGTTTTGGCAATGACCAGCAGGCCGGAAGTGTCCTTGTCTATCCGGTGGACCAGTCCGGGGCGGGGATCGTTTTCTTTGAATAACGGATTCCCTCTCAAGTGCCATGCCAAAGCGTTTACGAGAGTTCCCGTGTAATGCCCGTAGGAGGGATGTACCACCATACCCGGTTCTTTGTTAATGACCAGCAGGTAGTCGTCCTCGTACACGATGTTTAAAGGTATATCTTCCGGTATGACCCGTATTTCCCGTTTCGGGTGGGGGAGCATTAAGGTGACGATGTCTTTGGGTTTTACCCGGTAATTGGATTTTACCGGTTTATTATTGACCTGTACACATTGGGCCTCTGCAGCTTCCTGTATTTTCGTGCGGGATACGTTGGGTAACCGATCGACCAGAAACCGATCGATGCGCAGTAAATTTTGGCCGGGATCAACTTCCAGACGGAAATGTTCATACATTTCTTGCTCTTGTTCCGGTTCGTCCTCCCCCAGTTCTTCTAAATCTTCTACTTCTTCTTCTATCATGGTTGTTGTTCCTCAATGGACAGGGAGTCCAGTGCCATTATTTTTTCTTTATCTTTCGTGAGGTAAAGCGTGATGTCTCCCCCCATCTTCATTGTCATGTTCTCTTCGAATTCAGGTTCTTGCTGGTATATAATTGCCGTGGATTGGTCCGTCTCGGTTTTGACCGTGTTGTCGGGTAGGATTTCACCCACGTTTAAGAATGCCCGCAATAGCATGGCTTTTGCCTCTGCCAGTGTTTTTCCCACTAACGATGGGATGGCTACTTGGTCATTGGACGTGTTCCCGTTCCCGAGTACAATATCCACCGTTTCCCCTTTTTGTATCAAACTATTGGGTTCGATGATGTTTCCCTCGTATTTGAAATCAAGTACTAGGTTTTTGAAGTTGGAAGGAACGTATTCGATTCTTCCAACGTTGAGTCCCAAGTTCTTCAATCGTTGCAAGGATTGACGGAAGGCCACGTTGCGGAGGTTCGGGAAAATGATTTTTTCCGGGGCATTGGCGTTGATGGTCAGTTGAATGGCCCGGTTGTTCTTCACGTGAGCATTCGGTGACGGGAATTGTTCCACGATAGTTCCCGGTTTGGCATTGTTGTCATAGATAGAATCGATGACAAGGATTTGCAAATTCTTCTCTTTGGCGAAAGGTTCCGCCTCGTCGGGAGTGAGTCCCCGGAGTTCGGGAACAGTAATATAGTAACCATGATTCGTGTATTTCTCCAATCGATTCAACACGATATACCCGATCAGGAACAATACGATGCAGGCTACGGCTATGTTGATCAATAACACGATGATATGTCCTTTTTTAAAGAAACCCATAGAGTATATAACGTTTGTAAATTTATAAAATTTGCCGTGTTCATCACTACTGAACACGGGCAGTGTTGGTATTGAAATACCTTAACTTTGCAAAAATAGCAGAGATTTTTCAATTATCACTACTATTTTACTATTTTTGCTTTGAAAATAAGAAGTGATAAAGATGGTAAGATTCATTTTAGTATTCCTGTTGCTGGGTTTGACGGGTTATGTCGGGGCGCAGGAAATCAAGATAGAGAAATCGACAGAGAAAATCGTGTATCAGGGAAAGTCCTATTATCTCCATACGGTGAAAGCCAAGGAAACGCTTTTTTCCATATGTAAGGCTTACGGTGCCTCCGTGGATGAAGTGAAGGCTTTGAATGATAAGAAAGATAATACTCTTTCGATCGGGGACGTGTTGAGAATACCTGTGATCGAACCTTTTAAATCTATTGATGATAAGTTTTATTATCACCGGATGAAACCGAAAGAGACGCTATATTCTCTTTCCCGGAAGTTTAATATCAAGATGAAACGAATTCTGAAAGATAATCCGGAGTACGACGTGAGCCGACCGATCGCGGAAGGCGCTGTCGTGAAATTGGCATTAAGGCAGATTGATCGGACCGTGTTGGAGGCTGAATTACGCTGGGAAAAACGTCAGGCGAAAGAGGTTCAACAAGCTCGGCGTGAAGAGATGGAAAAACACGAGGAAAGTCATCCGAATACTTTCCCGCCTGCCCGCGATTCATTGGAAGGAATGGTGCAGCAGGTTGTGGGTGATACCGTGTTTATTATTCCCGAAGTTGCTCATGAACAACGCCACGTGAAAGTTGCTCTTATGTTGCCTTTGTACGTGAAGGAAAACAAGTTGCCCTTATCTGAGGAGGAAATTCCGGTGGACACGCTGGGTGTGAATATACGGAACGAGCGTTGGCGTTTATCTTCTCGCACGGAACCTTTCCTGCAATTTTATCAGGGGGTATTGATGGCCGTGGATAGTTTGAAACGGCTGGGATACACGATCGATTTGCATGTTTATGACACGGAACGTGATCCCAATACCGTGCAACGTTTAGTAGGGGAATTGAATTTGTTATCTCCGGATTTGATTATTGGTCCCGTGTATGCGAACACGTATAAGGCGGTTGCCGAACAGCTAGGAAACCGGACAATTCCGATGATTTTCCCACTTTCTTCACGGGGAGGAGATTTAGTCCGTTTCCCGAATTTCGTGCAGTTGAATACCTCTACGGTTTCTCTGGTAGAAGAGATGGCGGACTGGATTGTTGCGAACGATACGCAGGCTCATCTAATAAATATCATTCCGGATGGAGGGGGGCGTACCGGGGAAGAGAGTCGTTTGACTGATCTGGTACGGACTCGCTTACAGGCGAACGGGATGGAAGGTATGACGATTTGTCAATGGCGTCCTCAAATGCATTTGGATTCATTACGCAAGATCATGAGGCCGGGAGTGGAAAATATGATCTTGTTTCCAACTATAAATGAGGCGGCAGCCAGTCGGACGTTGCCCGTGTTGTCTGCACTGGCAGATCAATTCCGGATCACGGTAATTGGTTTCCCCGATTGGTTGAAATTTACTTCTATCGACGAGGAAGTGTTGTTTAAATTGAACGTGAAGATGATGGCGAATAGTTACGTGGATTATCAAGGTGATGTGGCTAAAGAGTTTTCCGCGAAACACCGGGATTATTTTTATTCGGAGCCAAATAATGTGGTGAACCGGGCGTTTGACATTGTTATGTGCTTTATCCCCTTGGTCGACATGGAACGTGGAAACACCTTGAACGTGTTGCGGGAAAAGGATATAAGCGGGGCATTTACCCGTTTCCGGTTCCATCCCGTGAGTGGATTGGGAGGCTTGGAGAATCGGGGATTATACTTGATTAACTATGGTCGGAATTTCGAAATTATCGTGAAACCGATAGTCAAATAATTCAGATTCTTTCACGGTGATAGCATAAAAAAACGACTGTAATGATACGGTTTTATCCTGTGTAGTTTGAAATAAATCAATTTTAGGGGTTTGCGGGTAACCTTTGGTTGGATATTGTCGTTGTCCTGCATAATTAGTTGTTATTACATCTTGAATAGAATGAAAATCGGGGAGTACGGCATTTTTTTTGATATGATTAATAGGAATTGAAATTTACTAAATTAACCTGTTATGGCAGAAACTACGACATACATTACTGTACAACAAAAATATAGATCTTTATTAAAGTCATGTAAGAACTTGATTTCAACCGAGGATATTCGTCTCGTGCGAAAAGCTTTCGACACGGCAATAAGCAGCGAGGCAAATTTACGAGCGGTTACCGAGAAAGATATTCATCGTTTGCTGGATACCGGATTAATTATCACTTCCGAGATCGGGTTAGGGAGGACTTCTATTATTTGTTTGATGTTGCACCGGGCAATAGAGTCCGGAACGTTGAAATTGGAACAGATAAAAACGGCATTTGGAGAAAAGGTGGCTCAGATATTAGCCGGTTTACGGGATATAAGCCATATCTACGCTACTCACCGGGTGGTGGATTCCGAAAATTTCCGGAAATTACTACTGAGTTTTGCTGAAGATGTACGGGTGCAGTTGATTTTTCTGGCGGAAAAATTGTATGATTTACGACACGCCGAGACTTTACTTCCGGAACAACAACGGGAGTTAGCCCGGGAAACCAGTTATATCTACATTCCTTTTGCCCATCGTTTAGGTTTGTATAATATCAAATCGGAGATGGAGGACCTCGCTTTGCGTTACGGGGAGCCTGAGGTGTACAAGGAGATTTCTTTAAAGCTGGAAGGAACACGGGAGGCCCGTGAAAAATATATCAACGAGTTTATTGCCCCTATCGTGGAAGAATTCAATAACCGGGGAATTAAATTCAAGGTGAAATGGCGTACCAAGACGATTGCTTCGATCTTGAACAAGATGCGGAAGAAACAGGTGGAGTTCGAGGAAATCTATGACATATTCGCGGTTCGTTTTATACTGGATAGCAGGGGGCCGGAAGAGAAGGCCGATTGCTGGAGGGCATATTCGATCGTTGCCGACAAGTACACGCCTAACCCGCAGCGATTGCGGGATTGGATTTCAGTGCCTAAATCCAATGGTTATGAATCATTGCAGACCACCGTTCTCGGACCTAATAACCGATGGGTGGAAGTGCAGATTCGTACGGAACGGATGGATGAGATTGCAGAAAAAGGATTTGCGGCTCACTGGAAGTACAAGGGGGGAACGGCGGATAAGGCTATAGAGGAGTGGCTGACTGAATTACGCGAGATATTGGAGAGTTCGGAAGTCGGAGCCGTGGATATGCTGGACGATATTAAAATTAACCTGCAAGATAAGGAGGTACACGTGTTTACCCCGGCGGGTGATTTGAAGACTTTACCGGCGGGTGCGACGTTACTTGACTTTGCTTATGCTATCCACACGGACGTGGGATCCCGTTGTGTAGGAGGAAAGGTAAACCAACGTAACGAGACCTTGCGCTATGTGTTGAAGAACGGGGATCAGGTATCCATCCTAACTTCGAATAATCAACAGCCGAATGCCGACTGGCTGAATATTGCCACGACTTCGAAAGCTCGTAACAAGATTCGTCAGTTTCTCACCGAAGATTCTCGGGCTCAGGCCACGCTGGGTAAGGAAATGTTGGCTCGACGGTTTAAGAATTGGAAGTTAGAGTTGACGGACGAGGTGATTCATCGTTTGCAACAACATTATAAATACAAGTTTGCTATTGATCTTTACCAGGCGATTGCCGAGGAAAAGTTGGATATGGCGGAGATCAAGGAGTTCATTACTCGCCCGAAAGAGGAGGAACGTACGGTTACTACCCCAAGAGAAGAGGTGCAGGTTACCCCATCCCGCCCGATTAGTGAAGACGTGTTGTTGATCGACCGGAACGTGGATAACGTGGTGTACAAGTTCGCCCGTTGCTGTAACCCAGTATTCGGAGATGATATTCTGGGATTCGTTTCTATTGGTGAGGGGATCAAGATTCACCGAACCCAGTGTAAGAATGCTCTTGATTTGCAGCGTCGCTACCCGTACCGAATCGTGCAGGCGGCTTGGACGAATGCCGGGGCAACTTCTTACCAGACGGTGTTGAGTATCGTGGGACGTGAAGATGCAGGAATGGTGACCAAGATTACCGAGGTGATAGCGAAGGACCCGAAGATCACGTTACGGGGATTGTCCATTAATTCGAGTGAGGGATTATTTGACGGACAAATCACCGTGTTGGTTAGTGATACGGAACATTTGTCACAACTGATTTCCCGGTTGAAACGTATACAGGGTGTCATGCGGGTATATCGTCATGATTCTGTGAAAGAGTAGTTTTATGTTGATTTTTCATATATTTGTATAGTTCTAAATGATGGGTTAACACGTGATTGTAATATGTCGGAACAGGATGAGGTAAAATGGTTACAGGGATTAAGAGTTGGGGATGACCGGGCTTTTAAAGTCCTGTTTGAAAAGTATTATGCCTCACTCTGTGCATTTGCCACTAATTTCGTGAATGACCCGGACGTGGCGGAAGATATTGTACAGGAGATATTTTTCAAATTATACACGGATAAACCGACTTTTGATGTCGTGGTGGCCTTGAAATCTTATTTGTACCTGGTCACCAAGAATCAATGTCTGAATTATTTAAAACATGCTCGGATCGAGCAGGAGTATATGTCTTTCTTGAAGGAACGGGAAACAACGACATTCTTTTTTAACCAGATCGTGGAGCAGGAGTTACTGGCCTTGTTGTCAGAGGCTATTCAGGATTTACCGGAACAGACGGGGCAAGTGTTCCAACTGGTGATGGAAGGTTTCGATAATGCGGAAATTGCGGAGAAACTGAATCTCTCCATAGATTCGGTAAAGTCACATAAAAAGCGTGGAAAACAATTGTTGAAGAGTCGGTTAGGAGATATAACGGTTATCCTTTTATTCCTGTCGAATTGTTAAATTTACAAGAAAGTGTCATTCAAGTGACACTTTTTTTATACTTGATTGTTTTTAAGTCGTAAAAGAAATCAAGATGAAAGAAGCATTTGAAATAGCACGAATTATTCAGAAGAGTTTGAAAGGGCAACTTTCAGAATCAGAGGAAAGACAATTATCTGATTGGCGAAAGGTTTCTGGAGAGAATGAACGTGCTTTTCAACGAATGATTTCAGAAGATTTTTACACGGTTGGGATGGAGAAGTTGGAAACGTATGATTACCGGGTGGCCTACGGGCGTTTCTTGCAAAGGAAATACCAACAACGTCGTAAAAGAAAATTTCTGATAAACGTGGTTCGGGTAGCTGCTGTTGCGTTACCGTTTATAATTGCACTTGTTCTTTATGTCGGGTTGAATCGAGATGAAGAACAAACGTTACGTCCTTCTTTGGCAACAAATATCCTTCCGGGGACGAGTAAAGCCGTGTTGACACTGGCGAACGGACAAATGATTCCTTTAGGCAAGGAGGCTGCGGATAGTACGATTATAACGGATGGGACACAAATTAATGCTTCGGGGTCTGGGGTAACATACGCTAGTGGTGGAGAAAGTGAATCGATCGTTTATAATAAATTGGAAATCCCTCGCGGGGGAGAGTTTTGTTTGACACTTTCAGATGGAACAAGGGTGTGGTTGAACTCGGAAACTTCTATCCAGTATCCGGTAGCCTTCGGGGCAAAGGAACGGCGGGTTTTCGTGCAAGGAGAGGCTTATTTTGAAGTTGCGAAGGATGCGAAGAAACCTTTTACTGTACAGTTTATGAGTTCGTCGGTAACGGTGTTGGGAACTTCCTTTAATATCCGGGCCTATCCGGAAGAGAAACAGTCGCAAGCTACTCTTGCAGAAGGTTCCGTGAGAATATACAGCCCCGGTAGTTCAATGCTGTTGAAACCGGGAGAACAGGCGGAAGTGAACGCTTTGTCGGGAGAGATGGTAAAGAGGGAGGTTGAAGTAAAGAGTTTTACGAGTTGGAAAGACGGGCGTTTCGTGTTTGAACAACAACCGTTGGAAGATATAATGAGAACATTGGAACGATGGTACGATATTCGAGTGATATTTAAGGATGAGGGGGCGAAACGAATTTCTCTGTCGGGAAATATGAAGCGATATGGTGATTTCTCCCAAGTAATGAAAATGTTACAGATGACGGGAGATGTGCGATTTGAATTACATGGAAATGATGTATATATAACTACAGAGTGAAACCCTCGATGGCCACGAGGGAAGGCAAGTGTGTAAAACAAACTAAATTAATTAATTACATTATGAAGAAGAACCGCAATAAGTCTCTTCCGGGAGGTTTATGGTTAATAAAGAACCGATTAATGATGAGAATGACGATCGTTTTATTATTGTTTTCGTCATTCACGGCTGTGGCTCAGAATGTCACTGTGAAGATGAAGAATAGTTCATTTATCCAAGTTGCTAAAGAAATTCAAAAGCAAACGGAGTTGACTTTTTTGTATAATGATGCAAAAGTAGGTAATATTACGGGATTGAATCCTGATTTCACGAATGCGGATGTAAAGGCCGTGCTAGAGTATTGTTTAAAAAATTCAGGACTTACTTTCTCGATCGTGGATAACACTGTGGTCGTTAGTCCAGTGAAATCAACTAACCAACAGCAAGAGAATAAACTTACGGTGGCAGGTAAGATCACGGATCAACAAGGTCTGCCTCTTCCGGGAGTGAATATTATTATCAAAGGAACCACGCTAGGATTCGTGTCAGACGTGGAAGGAAAGTTCACGGCGATTTGTTCACGGGGTGATTCTTTGCTTTTCTCGATGGTCGGTTTCGAGATGCAAACCGTGGCAATTAATAGCGATTCCCCTTTAAACATCAAAATGAAGGAGGCCACGGAGGCATTGGATGAGGTTGTCGTTGTTTCAACAGGTTACACTCGTCTGCCGAAAGAGCGTGCCACCGGTTCATTTAGCGTGGTTACAGCTAAAGAATTGGAAAAACGTCCTAGTCCGAATATCATGAATCGTTTGGAAGGTGTTGTTCCGGGGGTTTACGTGGATGTCAAGAATTCGGATATGACTTTTTTATATGGTTCTGATCGTTCCGATGGTTACGTGGATGAACAAACTAATATTTCCATGAATATTCGAGGGAAAAGTTCTCTTTTGAACACAACAAGACCACTACTTGTTGTAGATGGCTTCCCAACGGATATGGAAATGAAGAATATAAATCCCAACGACGTTGAATCAATTACTTTCTTGAAAGATGCCGCAGCTGCCTCTATTTGGGGCGTACGTGCAGCGAATGGCGTGATTGTTATTGAGACAAAGAAAGGGAAAAAAGGTAAAGGAGGAACAACCGTAAATTTCGGAATGAATGTAGCGACTTCCGGTTCTCCTCGCTTTAATACATTACCAATTATGAATTCTGCGGAAATGATTGATTACGAGAAGGAAATGGTGGAGAAGGGGTATATCACGAGACCCGTGAATTCAGCGTATTCGGCAGGAGCTCCGATTTCACAAGCAGCCAAATTGATTTTGGACGCGAAGGAAGGGCTTATTAATCAAGCTGATGCGGATGCCGTATTGAATGAACTGGCCAGTCGGGAGGCCTATCGTGACGTGAAAAAGTATTTATTACAACCCTCTTTTTCACAGCAGTACAATTTATCTTTTAGTGGAGCATCTGACCAGATGTCTTACTTCCTTTCTGCATCTTATGCAAACGAGAGATCTAACATGAAAGGGGAAGAAGGTGATCGTTTCACGTTGACTTCCAATATGAATTTTAAAATATTGAATTGGGCTACCTTGACCACAGGATTGAGGGCCTCATTCTTTAATATTAAAAATAATGCTTTAGGACTTTCCATGATGCAGGCATCCGGAGGTCTAATATTATTACCATATAACCAATTTGTAGATGAGAATGGTAATCGAGTAGATTACTATAAGACGTACAATGAAGACTTTGTAACGGAAAAAGAAGCATTGGGATATAAAAATTGGAAGTATAATTATTTGGATGAACTGGATAACAAAGATGAGACCCGTAAAGAGCAGACTTTCGCGATGACTGTGGGATTGAATATTCCAATTCCGGGAGTAAAAGGGTTGTCATTAGACGGGCAATTCATGTTTGAAAGGAAGAATACCAAGAATCGTACTTTTGCTAACGAGAATACGTTCGAGGCCAGAGATCTTTATAACTTAGCCACGACTTATGATGCAAACACGGGTACGTTAACGAATAATCTTCCATGGGGAGGTATCTTGAAGGTGAACAATGGTAATTCCCAGAATTACAGTATTCGTGGGCAGATTAATTATGATGGAATTATTGATGAAATCCATCAGATTACGGCATTAGCAGGTATGGAGATTCGTGAAACAAGAGATTGGGCGAATGGGGCTAGGTATTATGGTTATAACGAGAAGACATTAATTGCCGGTAGCGGTAGCCAGTTGCCGAATCCTTATATAAATATTTGGGGATATAATAGTTACTTGACAGATGCTAGTCCGGAAACTGATTATCAACGGCGATTCCTGTCTTATTATGGAAACCTGTCTTATACCTTGATGAATAAATACGTGTTGTCGGGAAGTGTGCGTTATGATGATTACAATAATTTCGGTGTCGATCGAAAATACCGGGCAACTCCGATGTGGTCAACCGGATTTTCATGGCATATTGGTCGAGAGGATTTTATCACGAATAATGTCGGATGGTTGAATCAATTGACATTTAGAATGACTTATGGGTATAACGGGAATATAGATCAAAGTCAGTATCCTTTCACGAACATATCGTTATCCACGAGTAATGATGGATTTACCCAATTGCCTTCATCCAGTATCACTTCTGCAGCGAACCCATCTATTCGCTGGGAAAAAACAGGCGTGTTGAATTTCGGGTTGGATTTTGCAGTATTGAATCACCGTCTTTCCGGTTCTATCGAGATATATCGCAAGTATTCGAGAGATTTGTTCGCAGAGTACACGATAAACCCGATATTTGGAGCGAACGCTTCCAGGCTGTTCACACTTACTCGGAATGCGGCTAAAGTGGATGGAAAAGGTGTGGATATAGCTTTGAACGGAACGATTGTGCAGAAAAGCGATTTTAATTATAGGGCTAGCTTAACCTTCTCTTATAACACGAATGAAGTAAAATCTTCTCCTTATGAATTGTATTCCAGTTTTGCAGCTAATGGTGCGGGAAGTGGCCGTATGTTAGAGGGATATAATATGAATAACTTCTGGGCTACTCGCTGGGCCGGTTTGGATGAAAAAGGAGATGCTTTGGTGTATAATGCAGATGGAGAAATCATAAAATCTACGGAAAATATTACGAATGATGATTTGGTGTATATGGGAACATTGACACCGAAGTACTTTGGTGGATTTTTTAATACGTTCACTTATAAAGGATTGTCTCTTTACGTGGGGATCACCTATAAGTTAGGGTATATTTTCCAGAAACCGACGATTTCACAACAGCCTGCAAGTAGATACGGTGGAGCTAATTATGAAATTAATGAAGATATGGCAAAACGTTGGAGAGAGGCAGGTGATGAGGCTAAAACCGATGTACCCCGTTTGGGAACGGATAACAATAGTTTTCAACGGTATAGAGGTGCTGATATTCATGTCCAAAAAGGAGATCATATCCGTTTGAAAGAAATATCATTGACTTATGAACTCCCGTCTAAATGGATAAATAAAATCATGCTTGGTAGTGCTAATATCGGGTTTACTGCAACAAACTTGGGTTTGATCTGGAAAAAGAATAATGTCGGTATAGATCCTGATTTTATTCCGAACACGAGAGATTTGCGGATGGCGCCGACACCCTCTTATAACTTCTCGTTAAATCTTAATTTCTAAAACGTGATAGATATGAACAAGAAAATATTTAGTATAATTATAGGACTTTCCTGTTGTTTCTCCGCTTGTTCCGATTGGGTGGATGTCAAGACTAAAGGATCATTGGTTCCGGAGGAGACGGAAAATTACCGTTACCTGATGAATAACACGGAAAATTACCGTTGGACGCTTTCTTACCATGATGTGGCATCGGATGATATTGATATTTCTGATCCAGCTCAACAAGAGGCGATCTATGAAACGAATAAATTTATCCCGGTATATACTTGGGCTGACGAAATTTATAGCCAGTCTGAAAATGATGATGAGATGAATAAAGTGTACCAGGTTATCTATAATTGTAACGTGGTGATTGATGAGGTGATGGATAGTAAGAACGGGACAAACGAGGAAAAATTGGAAATTCGGGCTGAGGCACTTGTACATAGAGCCGAGGCGTATTTGACGTTAGTGAACGTGTATGGTGTTCCGTATAATGCTGCAACGGCATCCACGGATCAAGGAGTCCCCTTGTTAACTACCCCTCGTGTAGAAGGATCTCTGCCACGTGCATCTGTCGAAAAAGTGTACGAGCAGATTTTTAAAGATTTGGATGATGCTTTCGAATATTTGCCCGATGTGGCAGAATTTAATTTCTATCCGGGTAAATGTGCTATTTATGCGTTGCGAGCAAGAGCCTACCTGTTGATGGGTAATTACACGGAGGCGAAAAAGAACGCTCAAGAGGCGCTTAAATTGAAGAATACGTTGGAAAACCTGAATGACTATGTTGATCTGGCGAGTACAGAGGAAAGTGAGAGAAGGAAAAATTACGTGGAAACATTGAAAGATAAGGAAGTTATTTTTGCTAAAATGCCCGTAACTACATTCTCCATGGAGTCATATTCCACGGCTGGCCTTGTGTTAAGTGATAATCTATTGAATACTTTTGATCAGGAAAAAGATTTGCGTTATTTTTATTTTACTCGTTCCATGATAGATGATTTAGGAATGACTTATTCCGGTCGGGTGTATTTTAAGGACAATTATTATCCTTATGACTGGAAAAAGAACGAGGGACGTAACATGGGACCTTGTGTTCCAGAAATGATGCTAATTGAGGCAGAATGTTGGGCTCGCGAGGGAAACACGACGGAATCCATGAATATCGTGAATAAATTGAGAGAGTATCGTTACGTTGCAGGCGAGGACTATTCGTTGAGTGCAGCGACAGCTAAAGAGGCTTTAGGAAATGTATTACAGGAGCGTCGTAGAGAATTAACGTGTCATGGTTTACGTTGGATGGATCAACGTCGTTTGGCAAATGATCCGGATTTTCCGACACAGACGGTAACTCGGGTATTCAAGGGAACGACTTATACATTAGAACCCGGAGCCGTGCGATATACTTTCCCGATGGGAGAAAAATATTTGGAAGAAAATCCGGAGATCGGACAAATAAAATAAAAGAGTTCGTAAGGTTCATAAAGTTATAAGGTACTTTATAAACTTTGTGAACCTTACAAGCTTTATAAATTAATAAATCGTATTGTATGAAAAAAATCACGTTGTTAGGAAGTATCATTGTACTTCTGTTATTTTCTTGTGTGGCTAATGCGCAGGATCGCAGACCTTTTCACATCATTCCATTGGTGCCGGTTGCCGGTCAGGATGTGAAGTTCACGTATGACAATTCGTTGACGACTCTGGCTGACGAAGAAACGGTCTACGGAACGGTTTATTACTGGGAGAATTTGCGTTGGAGGGCAGAGGATTTGAAATTGGTGAAGAATGATACGGCATGGGAAGCAACCTGTCGAGTGCCTGAAAATTGTGCGTTGGTATCATGTAAATTTTATGCGGGGGACAAAAAGGATACAGGGGGACGTTCTACTTACACGACAATGACCTTTAACAAGAACAGGCAGAATTTACCGACGGCTTACATGGCGTGGGGAATGTTGCGGAACAAGACGTTGGAGTCTTTACCGGGGTATTGTGAAGAGGATGCGTATATTGATGATGAAGTTATGCGTTTTTGGCTGAACCAACAGCTTTTGAAAGATCCCGAAGCTAGGAAATATGTGTTCTACTATGCGGCAAAATTGTTGAATAAAATGATGCCGGGAGAGAAACACGAACAGATGTTGGGTGACGTGGATTTTATACTGAACTTACCGGATGCGGATGAAGAGACGTTGTTGAAGGCACTTGAAGTCGCTAAGAATATCGTGAAAGACAGTACGAAAGCGGCGGCAGTGGAAGCTCGGATTTTGAAAGATTACCCGAATGGGATTTTGGCTAGGGATCAAGAGATCTGGCGAATCTTCAGAATTATGGATGCTGATGCGAAAGCTCCTGAATTAGATGCTTTTCTGAAACGTTTCCCGACGGAAAAGTTTCAAGATATAGAAACGGAAACGTCATCAATGTATCTGGGTAAGATCTTTCAAGCGGTAGTTTATCAACCAATTATCAAGAAGAATGATTATAGTTTGTTGTATAAATATATTCACGATGTTCCTCATCTTTATTTACTGACTTTCTACTGGCACATGGTACAAGTACCGTTAAACACGAATCAGAGAACACCGGAACAGGTGTTACCTTTTGCCAAAGCTATTTATAACGAGGTGATGACTCGTCCTCAAGTAGGTGCAGATCGAGTATATTCTGAACGGGAGTGGAAAGATTATCTGATCACGAGGGGGAAAGATATGATTCTGAAACATGCGTTCGTGTTGGATGCTACCGGTTCTTCTGCCGAGGCACTGGAGTTGATGGAAGAAATTAAAGGGAAATATAATTTTAAATCGGCAGAATATAACAATCAATATGTTCATTTATTGGAGAAGAATGGCTATCAATCGATGGTAATTCCCACGATCGTGGCTAGTGTACGGGAAGATGCGGTTACTCCCGAAATGTTGGAAATCTTGCGGAAAGATTACGTGAAACAACATAAAAACGATAAAGATTTTGAGGCTTATGTCAGTTCGTTGAAATCACAAGAGAAACAACAAGAATTGCAAAAACATTTGCAGGAGACGATGATTAACAAGGATATTGAGCTTTTTGCCATGGAAGATCTGGATGGTAAAAAGGTTGATCTTTCAAAGATGAAGGGGAAAATTATCGTGTTGGATTTCTGGGCTACTTGGTGCTCTCCTTGTAAAGCCTCTTTGCCGGGAATGCAGATGGCTGTAAATAAATACAAGAATGATCCGAACGTGGTGTTTTTCTTTATTTCCACGATGGAGACGGCGGCTGATTTTAAAGAACAGATTCGGAAATTCATGAAGGAGCATAACTACACGTTGAAGGTACTTTGTGATAACGTGAACCCGAAAACGAAAAAGCAATCGGCTGTTTATGATACTTATTCAAAGGCATTTAAGTTCTCTGGTATTCCTCATAAAATGATTATTGACGGGAACGGAAAATTGCGTTGGAGCATTAACGGTTATATGGGAAGTCCTTCGGCTTTGGCAGAGGAAATGAACCTTATGATAGAGATGTTGAAAGCGGAATAATCGGCAAGATTCATTCGATGGGTTAGGATTTAGAACAGGGTGAATGAATCCCTGTCTAAATCCTAATTTTATGTCCTTAATCTAACCGTTTTCAAACTCTGATAATACCCTGTTAATGGCTTACAGACGAGATATAGCCGAGTTAAAGCTGAGATAAAGCCGAGTTCATGTCCTCTTTGTTTTTGGGAGGTATGTTTTTTGTTTCTTTTGTTTTTACTGATATTCAGATCTTCTGGGGATTTAAACCCTTGTAATTGAAAAGGAGCTGTCCAAAAAGTCATTTTATTTCAAAAAACTCCTCCGTCACGTGCCTTCTCCTCTATAAACAGAGAATAAGCTGTCGACTGTAAGTATTTCAGCTCTCCCTCTGTTTATAGAGGGAGTACGGCGAAGCCGGGAGGGAGTTTGAAAAATGACTTTTTGGACAGCCCATTTTATTCTGTCTATGGTCTGATTATTTTATTTTCGGTCTTTTTGTACATTTTCTTGTAACCAATCCCCCATGATTTGCAGGGCTTCTTCTGAAAACACGTCTTCCAGATCGGGAATTTCTTCCCGGGTACACTCTTTACAGCGCTGGAACATGTGGTTCAGGCCGGGGAGTTCCACGATCTTGTATTGTGTGTTTCCGCCTTTATCCAGTAATTGCTTGATGGATTCCAAGTTTTCTTTGGCGGGAACCATGATGTCTTTGTCCCCGTTTAATGCCAGCACGGGTTTACGGATGCGGGGGATATAATTTTCCGGATCATAATTGATCATCTCCCTGTACCAACGTCCTTGTGCCTGATGCAGGTAACGACTGAAAAACATTTCGTCTCTCCCGTCATTAAAATTGACAGCTTTCAGTGTGGCCTCATCTTGTTGGGCTACCCATTGGTCGAAGACTTGTCGTAAGGGTATGTCTAAGGGTTGTTCCAAGGGGACGGAGTGTACTTTGTCGAATAGCGTGTTGAAAAGGCTCATAAACTGATCCACCCGTTCCGGGGTCATTCCGGGGGTCGTACGCAAGATTGCGTCATTTTGTAATTTCAATATTTGTAAGCCATCAACACCCACACCTGCCAGAGAAATAACAAATGACACGTCCGGGGAGTCAGCTCCCAGCATGAGTGCCACTTGTCCGCCTTCGCTATGTCCGATGACCCCGATGTGCTTGGTGTCTGTTTCCGGGCGTTGTTTCAAGTAATTGATTCCGGCTTGGGCATCCCGTGCAAAATCGCTCGTCGTGGCCTCCTCGTATATCCCGTTGGTTTTTCCGGTTCCCCGGTCATCGGCTCGTAGTACGATAAAGCCTTGTCGGGTGAGGTAGTCCGCTATTTTGAAAAAGGGCTTGTGGCCGGAAAAGGTTCCGTCCCGGTCTTGTTTCCCGGTTCCGGATATAATAATGGCAGCCGGAAAAGGGCCTTTACCTTGTGGGATCGTTAGCGTGCCTGCAACTTGTATCGAATCACATGACACGTAGGTGACTTCTTCGGAACGATAAGGATAAGGTGGGCGTGGGTTTTGTGCAAAATAGACCGGTTGGAGGCTATCGACTTTACCGAGAGCGAATTCCCGAGTCTTCCCGTAGGTGGTTACTTCGGCTTGAATGGAGTCTTTGCCGGAATGGAAGGAACCTTCAAAGCGGATGTTCTCCCGGTTGAAGATGGCAAGGATACTTTCGTCTGAAAGTACGAGCGTGTCGGCTTTTGCTTTGTCAATCCATTGTTCAGGAAGTGACAGGAAGGCTTGAGATGTTCCTTCTGGTGTGGTCTCTAACTCGATGAAAACTCGTTTACTACCGGATTGTCCTTGCCAAGCATGAGGCGAAGAGGTGCATCCGATTAGCGTGACGGAAGATAACAGTGCGATTGTTTTAAGGTGTAACATACAGTTTTAATTTTAGTTTTCCCTCAAAACATCCAACCGCCTGAAAAGTGTCACTTATTTTCGAATTTCTTACTGGATCTTCATTTTCAATCCTCCATTTTCAATTGTTTCAGCGTGATGACCGTGATCTCCGGCCATGCACCGAAACGCAGGGGCATCAGTCCGATATATCCCAACCCGACGTTGACGTACAAACCTTGTTTGCCTTCCATGTAGAGTCCACTCCATTCCGGATACATGAACCGGGACGGGGAAAGTCGTCCGACGGCAAATTGCATGGCGTGTGTGTGGCCTGCCAGCATGAGGTCGATGTCCGTGTCGAGTACTTCCCGGCGCCAGTGCGTGGGATTGTGGCTTAACAATAGTTTGAAAGCGCATTGTTCCGTGCCTTTCATGGCTTTGGGGAGGTCACTGTATTGAGAGAATGGAGGTTCCCCGTTATTTTCCACGCCGATTAAGGCGATGCTGTCCGCAGCACGTTTCAAAATCACGTGATCATTGTTTAATAATTGCCAACCCATGGCGGCCTGCTTGTCTTGTATATCTCGGATATTCTGATCCCGGGCCTCGGTGGTAGGCCAGTTGTGGTAAGGACCGTAGTCGTGATTTCCGAGAATGGAGAACACGCCATCCGGGGCTTTCAGTTGTGCCAGAATGTTTTCGAATGGTTCCAGTTCCGTGGCTTTCGTGTTGACGATGTCACCTGTGAAAACAATTAAATCGGTTTGCTGGGCGTTGATCCGGTCCACGGCTTTTTGCAGGGCTGCTCGGTCTCCGTTCCAACTACCCGTGTGTATGTCGGAAATCTGGGCGATACGATACCCATCGAAAGCCGTAGGGAGGTTCGGGGAGGTGAAAGTGACCTGTTTCACGTCAAATCGTGTTTTACCCCATATCGCCCCGTAGAGAACCATGATCATCATGCAAGCTCCCAGTACGACTCCCAGCCAGCTAAAAGGCTGGATTTGCCATTTGAGTAAGTATTTTAACGGTAAATCAAGCAGCGAGCAAACCATGAAGATCGTTTTCGGCAGGACTATGGTCATGTAGGCGATTGTGAACGTACCGATGAGGCTTTGTATGGCCAGCGCATCCCTAGAGGATAGTAAAATCCAGACGAGCGTGAACACTAGGAGCACGGAAGGGAGAAACCACAGCCAACCGAACGGGCTACCGCCTGTTGATCTGGTGATATACAATTTGTAGATATAGATATCCGGAATGATGAGTAACAAAAAGAGATAGATGGATAGTTTTCCAAGCATATTTTCTATTTTTATATAAGTGATGTTGTCGTGTCGTTTGTTTCTTTATTTAACAAAGTTATCATTTCTTTTCACGTGGTTGTCGTGTACAAGATTTTTTATCTTTCTTTGGGGAATCTTTGAGATATTGTTTGTGTTCAAGGAGGAGCTTGTCAACTTAATCTTAATTCTTTGTTCCGATTGGATGAAATTAGGATGAAAGGATAAAATATTTTTGATGATGGGGAATTTTGCGGGAGATGAAAAGGGAATAAATGATGTATGTAAATATAATTACTGCGTTATGATTAAAAGTGTTATGATATAATTTCAACGAAATTCGGTTGAAGAATTTCGTAAAGAGGCGGAGGTTGGAATGTTAAATGCCGGGAGATGGGATAAATAATTTTGTTCTTTTGTGGTTTATATTAAAGAAATCTCTACCTTTGTCTTGTCAATTCGAAAAATAATAAAGAAAGTGTATAGCACATGAAGGAATAAGCCTCCGGAAGTGTGTATACACTTTTTTTTATTAAATTCGAGTTGACATTCCATTTAATGATCCGGAGGCTTTTTTGGAAAACGTTTTTTGAAAGATATAGTTACATGTAAATGTAATATTTTGAATTCTAATTTGTCGACGAGGGTGAAAGTACCGTGATGGGAAATCATCCTTTTTTTGTATTTCTTCACTTTAAGAAAAATTTAAAACGTTTGAGTTTTGCAACCATGAAGATTCGTCTTATATTTGTTAACGAAAAATAGTGCGTGATCTTTCAATGATCTTTTATTATTCACATGATTAAAACAATTACACATGAGAAAAACAGTATTGGTTATTTTTAGTTGCTTTCTCTCCCTGTTGTTTGTTCCGAAGACTTACGGGCAAGGACAGGATAAGTTGCTGGGACTTCTGAAAGAAGAGTTGGCACAACAGATGAAAGAACTAAAGGGTGAAGAATTTCCCCCGTATCACATGAATTACAGGGTGATTGATGTGACCTCTTCCGTGGTATCGGCTTCTTTCGGGGCGCTGATGAACAGTCAGCAATATCGTTCCCGGACGTTAGTTCCGCAGATTCGGTTAGGGGATGAGAAACTCGATAATTTTAGATTTAATCAAATGGGATCGGCCATGTCCCGTTTCCAAGGACCTTCCGTGGCTCGTTTACCATTGGATGAAGAAAATAATGAAGATGCCGTTCGTCAGGCTATCTGGGACGAGGTAAACAATCGTTACAAGTTTGCCGTGGATATGTACCAGAAAACGAAGGCTGAAAGCTCTGTAAACGTGGAAGAGGAAGATAAGGCTCCTTATTTTTCGGAAGCGAAGGTGGAAAAATATTACGAGGCTCCGCTTCCTGCTGAAAAAATGACGATTGATATGGATCAGTGGGCAGCCCGGATGAAAGAGATTTCAGCCGTGTTCAAAAACCAACCGGGAATTATGAAAGGGGATGCGATCATGATCTACACGGTGGAGAGACGTTATTTCGTGAATAACGAGGGGACGGAAGTCGTGCAGAATCTACCGTACGCCCGCATCATGGTGTTCGGGGAAACAAAAGCCGATGATGGGATGGAATTGCCGTTGAACTTGTCTTATTTTGCTTATGATCCGGCAGATCTTCCCGCCAATGATAAGATTATTGCTGATGCCAAGGAAATGGTGAAAACATTGGAGGCTTTGCGTGTGGCTCCGGTGGTTGATCCCTACACGGGACCGGCCTTGTTATCCGGTCCTGCCAGTGGTGTCTTCTTTCACGAGATTTTCGGTCACCGGATCGAGGGACAACGTATGAAGAGTGAGAATGACGGGCAGACGTTCAAGAAAATGATCGGCCAATTCGTGTTGCCGGAGGGGATGCACGTGTATGATGATCCGACACTTCGGCAATATGCGGGAGAGGATTTGAACGGATTTTATAAATATGATGATCAGGGTGTGAAAGCCGAACGGGTGGATGTCGTGGTGAACGGTAAGTTGAATGACTTCCTGATGACTCGTACCCCGATCGACGGCCATCCTCGCACGAACGGACACGCCCGTGCCAGCGATGGGTTTGACCCTGTTTCGCGCCAGTCTAACTTGGTGATCGAGACTTCTAACCCGAAAACTCCCGAAGAATTACGCCAGTTATTGATTGAAGAGGTAAAGAAACAAGGTAAAGAATACGGTTATTTCTTCAAGGAGGTGACGAGTGGATTTACCTTCACCGGTAAAGGTGGTACCAATTCCTTCAACGTGACCCCGCTGGAGGTGTACAAAGTATTTGCTGACGGTCGTCCGGATCAGTTGGTTCGTGGCGTGGATTTGATTGGAACCCCGCTTTCCATGTTCTCTAATATTATATATGCCGGAAATGATGCCCGCGTGTTCACGGGAATGTGTGGTGCTGAATCGGGTTCAATTCCTGTAACGGCTATTTCCCCGACTATCTTGGTGAATAAGGTAGAGACACAAAGAAAAGCGAAATCTCAAGATATTTTACCGATTTTACCGGCTCCGGGAACGAAATAAAGATGTGGAAATTATAAAATTAGAAAGATGAGATATATATTATCACTATTAATATTTTTCCTGCTGGTAGGGCCAGTGGTGGCACAGAATGAGCAAGATCAAGTGATCTTCAAGGCGATGCAGGATGAATTACAAAGAAATAAAGCTGAATTGGCATTGCCGGGAATGGATAAACCGTTTTATTTGTCGTATTCTTTAGGTCGGTTCCGTCAGTTTGAAGTTGTCGGGGAGCTAGGAGCGATCACGAATTCACTGGAATTGCCGTGGAGAGGGGTAGGCTCGTCTCAGTTGTTGCTGGGTGATTATAATAACACGAACGATACTCGTTTCGTGGGACAATTCATGAAGGTAGGGATGCCGGCCGAGGCGGATTATGACATGATTCGTCGTAATTTTTGGTTGGTATCCGATGCGGCTTACAAGATGGCGTTGCGTGAAGCTGCTGCCAAAGAAGCGGCCTTGAAGTCAAACCCGCAAACTCCGGAGGAGGCTCAATTGCCAGACTTGGTGAAGGCAGAACCGATCACGAAGATCGTGGAAAGTAAGGTTCCCTATGAAATTGATATAAAGAAATGGGAAAACACGATTCGTGAACTTTCCGCGATATTCAAGAATTACAAGGAAATTTACAATTCATCCGTGGGTATTAGCGGTTTGGATATGGAAGTTTACAAACAGACGAGCGAGGACGTGACCATGAAACAACCGGTTACCTATGCGAATCTGTTTGCACAGGGATATGTAACCACGGAAGACGGGGTACGGATCGGGGATGCGCTTTCTATTTTGGTTGCTCGCCCGCAGGATATGCCTTCTTTGGAAGATTTGAAAAAGAAAGTAACTGCTTTTGCTGAAAATCTGATGAAGTTGAGAAATGCCCCGGTGGTTGAAGAATTCTATTCCGGGCCGGTTCTTTTTGAAGACGGGGCTTCTTCCAGTATCTTCGTGAACAACCTGTTGAATCAAGGGGGATTATTTGCTTATCGTAAGCCGATTGGTCAGGCGGGAGGCAGAACGTTGGAAGGTCGTATCGGGAGAAAGATTATTGACAACCGTTTGACCGTGAAAAATTACACTAGCTTGGAGAAATACGATGGGACCCCGTTGTTAGGTGCTTACGAGATTGACGCGGAAGGTGTTATTCCAGAAAAGGAGATGACGCTGGTTGACAAGGGGATCTTGCGCCAAATGTTGAATGGTCGGGTACCTTCTTTGAAAACTCAGCACTCCACGGGTAGCTCTCGTTTTGTGATGACCGGAAGTGATATAGTTTATGCCACGGCCCCGGGAACTATTCATATCCAAGTAGATAAGGGAACGAAACAGGACAAGATGAAAAAAGCATTAATCAAGGCTGCCAAGGATGAAGGATTGGATTATGCTTACATCGTGCGCAGTATTGCCGGACCGGCATCCCGTATTTACAAGGTTGACGTGAAAGATGGTAGTGAAACGCAGGTTCGTTTCGGTGATGTTTCTGCCATTAATCTGGCGAAGATCAAACGGGTACTGGACATTTCAAGTAAAGAAAACGTGTCTAACTACATCCTGAATCGTCAAGTGCTTTCTTCTTTGATTTATCCGGCCTCGGTTTTGATCGAGGACGTGGAAATCAACAAGTCTGAACCGAAGAAAGAGAAAGAACCGGTGTTGAAATTCCCGTTGCAGAGATAATGTAGCCGAGTGGCTAATTTTATAAACTTTACAAACTAGGGGTATGTCGAGAAAGACATACCCCTAGTTTGTAAAGTTCACTGGGAATGAATACCTTTGTTCAGTAGGTTGGTTGTTACTTTTTTAAGATAATAGGTATGACATTTGAAAATATACGTCTGGTGGCCCGTTACGAGCGAAACCTGATCATAAGAAATAAGTTGTTTTGGATATTCGCTTGTTGTGTAGTTGTGGGAATTTCTCTTTCGCACTGGCTATGGCAAGGCGATTCATTAGGTGGGCTTAGGTGGTTAAACAGGGCTTTGCCTTCGTTTATTCCTTTTTGGAATGCTTGGTTTTATAATTTGGTGCAAGGGATTATCGTGATTTTTATCGGTATCGATTTCGTGTGGCGAGATCGACGTTTGGAGACAAATGCCGTGTTCTCTGCCCGTCCGGTGACTAATTTGGCTTATCAAACGGGAAAGGTGTTGGGGATCGTGGAGGTTTGCCTCGTGCTGAACTTGATAACGATGGGATTAGGGATGATTTTCCATATCTTGTTCGGGGAACCGGAAACTTTTCAGTTGAAGATTTATTTTGTTTACCTGTTCGTGATGACCTTGCCCACGCTGTTTTTCGTGTTGGGAGTAGCTTTAATCGTGGCTAATCGGGTAAAGAATCATGCTTTGGCAGTATTGGTATTGTTGGCTGTATTTGCTGCCTTTTATTTCGGGACCACGGATTTATTGTGGGGTACCGTTGACCCATGGGGGCGTGCATTGCCGCTTTTGTTCTCGGATGTGACGGGAATGACCCGTCCGGAGTGGGTTGTTTTACAACGGGGAATGTTTGTTCTTCTGGGGTTGGGACTTGTTGTGCTGGCTATGGGAATGATGCCGCGTTTATCGGAACGGGCAGGTGTTACATGGAAAGTTAGGGCCGGGGGATGGACATTCTTGCTGATCGGCATCTTGTTCGGAGGGGCTTATTACAGTATATTTCACGAGCTAAATAATCGAAGAGACTTGTACCGGGAGGTATTCGAAAAGTACGCCGAAGTGAAAGGGGGACACGTTAAGGCGCATAATATCTATTTTCGTCAAGAAGGGGATAAAATAACGGGGGAGAGTGATCTGGTGGTGGCAAACGTGGGAGGACGACCCTTAGTTCGCCCGGTGCTTTACTTGAATCCGGGATTAGAGGTAACGGCCTTGACAGGCGGGCAAGGGGAGAACTTGCCTTATACCCGGGAATCCCAAGCCATCCTTTTGGAGAGAGCGTTACAACCCGGTGAAGAAATCCTTTTACACGTGGTTTACGAGGGAAAGATTGATGAGGCGATTTGTTTCCCGGATTTCACGGACGAGGAGTTTCATGATACCCGCTTGATGAGCTTTTTCCGGACGTATCATTCGATGTTCCGTCATGGGAGGTGTTTTGCTCGTGTCGGGGATGATTACACGTTGCTTTTCCCGGAATGTTTGTGGTATCCGGTTGCCGTTCCCCCGGTAAACGTGAACGCCCCGTTGGCTCGTCAGTATGATTTTACCCGTTATCGATTAAAAGTCGGGGATGTCGGGAAACGAGTGGCTATCTCGCAAGGAGAGATGGAGATGAGCGGGGATACTACGGTCTTTAGAAATCGGGAGCCATTGCCTTCTCTAAGTCTGACTATCGGGGAGTACGAACGGAGGAGTATCGTGTTGGATTCCTTGACGTTCGAGTTGTATCATTTTTCCGGACATGACTTTTTCATGCGGGATTACACGAGTCTGAAAGATTCTGCCGACTTCCTTGTGGAAGAGCCGATAAGTACAATACTAGCGATAAAAGGGGGTGATTATCCGTTTGACAAATTGACCGTGGTAGAGGCTCCGGTGAATTTCGTTCCTCGTCTATATAAAGGATTTGCGGGAAGTCAATTTGTACAGCCGGAACTCTTGTTTTATCCGGAGCGGATGTATTTGGGGTATTATGCGCACGTGGGATTCTGGCCGGGAGATGACGATGAAAGGACACGTTTTGAGTTAGAGGTGGATGCATTTCGTAATATGTTGGAGGTAAACCTGCTCACGGGTATTTTTGATTGTTCGGCCCTGTTCGGTGATTTCGGTGGGGTTCTGCAATCGGAAGAATACCCGGGTTTTGGTGGTATCGTGAATGATTTGGCCAAGGTTGACTTTTCTAACGGGCCGATGATTTACTTGGGGGATGAGCTGGGCTATTCCGAAATCGTTACTTATTGGAATGGAAAATCCATGCGAGAAGCTTTCGTGGACAAGGAGACGAAAGGCAATCAGTTGCAGGAGTTACTAAAGAGAAAATATACCTTGATAGAGAAACATTTGCAGGCACTGGTCGGGGAAAGGGAATTATTCCAATTTATGAAACAATTCAAGCAACGTTATTTGTTTATGGCTCCTGATTTCGAGGTGCTTGAGCGGGAGTTTAACGCTCGTTTTCACGTGAATCTTCGGGAGATACTGGATTATTATTACGAGGGGAAAGAGTTGCCGGCATTGTTTGTTCAAGATTTGAAAGTGGAGTTGTATGAAAAGGACGAGGAAGCTAGGCATATCGGTAGCTGTAAAATATATAATCCTACTTCTGCGCCGGCAGTCGTGACGTTGAGCGTGGCGACGTATTCCATGGGAGATAACGAGATGGGATCCGGGCGACGTAGCTATTTAATCCCGGGACATAGTTGTAAGGAGATTCGGGCCGATCTCGGTACGCTTGAGGCTTTTTCATTGGAAATGAGCCTAAGCCAGAATCTTCCCGGTGAGCGTTTATTGGAATGGACTTCATCAAAAGACTTGACACGAACGAAAGATGGGAAAACGGGTATTTGGGATGTGGATAGCACCATTTTTACCCGGAAGGTTCCGGGAATGATCGTGAATGCCGAGGACCCCGGTTTTGTGATTCATGAGAAAAAGCGGAAAGGGAAATTGGCCGCTTATTTCTCAACAGGTGAGAACGGGAAAAAGTATAGTTACGTGTATGACCACGAGCATTGGACTTTGACCACGGATAGCCATTGTTACGGGGATATCGTGAAGAGTGCTTATTATAAAATTGCCGGAACAGGGAAATCTAAGGTGGAGTGGAAAGTGAACGTGGAAAATCCCGGGAAGTACGAGGTTTTGGTTTATGTCCCGGACGTGGAGGCGACAGCGGCCCGTAAGGTTTTTATCGGGGGAGCGAGACTTTTTTATCAGGTGACATCCGCGGGGGACGTCACGGACGTGGAAGTGTTGTTGGATAACGAGGAACCGGGATGGATCTCTTTGGGGAAATATGATTTTGATCGTGGTGAGTATAGCGTGTTTTTGAGTGACCGGGGTGGTGATTCTTTGACGTGGGAGAATGATGGCACTTACGCGTGGGAACGTGACGCCGTGCAGTTGATTTTTGCCAATGCCGTGAAATGGATTCCCGTTAATGAATAGAAATGTGATGTTCTTTAATAGATAGCAAGAGGGAAATGGTGCTTGTCAACTTTTTGGCATCCACGGGTTTCATGATATAGGCATTACACCCGCACGAGTAAGCTGTTTGTTTGTCCTGTTCATAAGCGTATGCGCTAACGACAATGATCGGAATGTCATGATCTATTTCTCGAATGGTTTGCATGGCTGTGAGCCCGTCCATATGGGGCATTTTTATATCCATTAAGATTGCATCGGGAGGAAAATTCTTGAATAGTTGGATGGCTTCAATTCCATCATGTGCATGAATGATCTGGTAATCTCGCTTTAATAAAGCGAATAAAAGCAAGTAGTTACTTTCATCATCTTCTGCAATAAGAATTATAGGGCGTTTCTCTGGTTCCATAAGGTGTTTAACGCTATTCGTGTTGTAATTTTGTACTCGCAATAAATGAACGTTTATTATATCTCATTTATTGAGCTGCCAATAAAATGCGGATTGTTAATTTTTATCTTGCTTTTCATTTGATCATGAGAAATTTAAAAAATAAGCAACGTAGCTGATATGAAGTAAAAAATACTTATATTTGTACATTCAATAAACGTTCGTTTAATGATATGATTTCCATGTCAGAAATTGTATCTATTTTACTCCAATTTTCTGGTGATTCATTATTTTTGTATGGAAGTAAAATCGTGTAGATATGAAGGCCAAGATAAATAAGACGAATGCTGTTCGTTTGCTAGATAAAGCGAAGATTGACTACGAGTTAATTCCTTACGAGGTGGATGAAAATGATCTGGCCGCGGCTCACGTGGCGGCACAGTTGGGGGAGAATATCGAACAGGTGTTCAAAACGTTAGTACTGCATGGGGATCGGGGTGGTTACTTTGTTTGTGTTATTCCGGGTGATCATGAACTGGATTTAAAAGTGGCGGCTAAAGCGTCCGGGAACAAGAAAGCGGATTTGATTCCGATGAAGGAATTATTGCCTATTACCGGGTACATCCGGGGAGGTTGCTCGCCTATCGGGATGAAAAAAGAGTTCCCCACGTTTATTCATGAAAGTTGTTTAAAGTTCGAATACATTTATATCAGTGCGGGTGTTCGGGGATTACAAATCCGGCTAAACCCAAAAGATTTAATCACTTATACCCGGGCGACGCTGATAAGTTAAAAGGGACTATCTTGGTGATTACACGTAAGATAATGGACGTGATTCCCGAAGTAGAATAGTAACTCAGCTCTCCCTCTGTTTATAGAGGGAGTACCCGAAGGGGGAGGGAGTTATTGTAAATAAGTCGTTTACATGGCAACAAACTCCTCCGTCCGCTTTTGCGGCCACCTCCTCTATGAACAGAGGAGGAGCTGGAATACTATCTTGCTCTAAAAGATGTGTATAGAGGGCGACGTTGATAAGTTAAAAACTAAAAGCTAAAAGTTGGCTCTCCTTCAACTTTTAGCTTTTACTTTTTAGTTCTTTTATCGGACTGGAAATGCGATTGTGAACTTACTTCCTTTTCCGATCTCGCTTTCAACCCAGATTTTTCCATCATGAGCTTCCACGAAATCTTTAGAAATGGCTAGTCCTAGCCCGCTACCTTGTACTTTGGTCCCCGGAACCCGGAAATAGCGGTCGAATATACTTTGGTGGTATCTGGGGTCGATTCCTTTGCCGAAATCCTGCACGAATATTTGTATGGTCTGGTCCACTTCCTTGGCTCCCACGATGATCCGGGAGTTCTCTTTCGAATAATGGATGGCATTGGAGAGGAGATTCGTGATCACCCAAGCTATTTTTTCACTATCTACAAATAGTTTATGAATCTTTTCGGGGTACTCCACTTCAATATTGCATCCGAAACGTTCGGCCAGTACCCGGGTGGCTGCCACGGCATAGTTGATCAATTCGATCGGTTTCGTGATCTTCGGGCTTAAAATCAGCTTTCCGGTTTCCACTTGGGTCAATTTGAGTAGTTCCCCCGTGATATTTAACAGTCGGTCGCTATTTTCTTTTATGCTACTTGCGAGAGATTGTTGCTCGGCGTTCAAGCTGCCAATCCGTTGATCTTCTAGTAATTTCAAGCTCATCATGATAGCTGAAATCGGGGTTTTAAGCTCGTGCGAGATCGTGGAGATAAAAGTTGTTTTGGCCGAATCGAGTTCTTTGAATTCCGTGATATTCTTTAACAAGATCACGTTGCCGACCTGTTTTTCTCCCTCGGTTTCGGTCTCCGTCAATTTAATCGGCACGTAAACGGCTTGGAAAAAACTCTCCTTGTCGTCGGCGTATATCTTTAGCGGCTCGTGCTTTTCGTTTGGATGTACCAGTTCGCGAATAAGGCGGCGTAACAAGTCGTTCTTCAACGATAACTCGTCGGCAGATTGGTGAATCATCTGTTCCCGTTTGAGGTTTAACACGGTTAAAGCCTCCTTGTTCACGAAAAGAATTTGTCGGTCATGATCCAGACCGATAATCGGTTCATGAATACTGTTGACGATAGCCTCCAAGTATTTTTTGCTGGATAACAGGGTGGCCAGTGAACTTTGCTGGTACTCTTCTAGGCGTTCGGCCATATCGTTGAAAGAAGTTGCCACTTCATTAAATTCCCGTGTAGAGTCGAAATGCAGGCGTTTACTGTAATTGCGGTGGGCAATCTCCACGATCCCGCGTGTCAACTCGCTGATCGGGCGGGTAATTTGCGTGGGAAACAACAGGAGCAAGGCGAGGGCAATCCCGACACTACATATCCCGATAATAGAAATCCATAACGTGGCCTGTCGGGCCGTGTCTTCGGCAATCACGCTATTGCGTTGAATCGAGGCCATGTTCAGGCTCATGATCTGGTTCAGATCCAACCGGAGTTGCCGGATGTTCTGTTCGCTAGGATTCTCGTCCAGCAATTTGAAATGGCGGGCCAAGCGGTTGGTGGCTTCCGACTCGTTGATTTCCGTGATATTCAGTCTCTGTTTTTCGAGGTTCTCCATGAATATATTCAACGCTTCCCGGTCCGTTTCAAGATTATCGAGGGCATAAAGCATACCTTTCGCGTAATCGAGCGAATTGTAGTTATCGGACAGGATATTTTTCGTGTCATCGGCCAGTTTATCAATGTAACTGATCGCCAGAACACCGAGTAGCACGATGATCATGAAAAGGAGACCGATTCCCGATGTTAATTTCGTTTTTATTTTCATACCCCTAAACTTAATTCGATTTAATGATATTTTCAAGAATTCTTCCGTATTTATGACCCGAGAATGATTAAATCTACATTTAATATCGCCAGATTATTCAATAACCTCTTGTATCGAAGGGCTGAACGCACGTATGAAAACAACTGGATGTTGGGTTTTCCCACGCAAACCGTGCTAATCTGCCTTTCCCGGCAAACATTGATGATGGTTCCGATAATGTCGTTCGATTGTATTTGAAGTACCTCTCCGCCCAGTTCTGATGCCAGCTTGAAATGATTGATCAGGTAACGTTGCTTGGCCAGTGGGATGCGGTCAGCGCTTTCGTGACGGGTTTGCACGTGGAGGACCACGAATTTGCTATTGTAATGGGTAGCTAGGCGTGCCACTTTCCGGATGAGTTTGCGTGGTGTTTTTTCCTGACTACTGATACAGGCTAAGAAGCGTTCATGGCGTAGGCCGATATTTTCCACCACCTCGTTTTCCACCTTTTTCTCCACCCGTAGGGCGACCTCTTTCAAGGCTAGTTCCCGGAGTTGAAGGATGTTTTCCGATTTGAAGAAGTTACGCAGGGCCAGTTCAATTTTATCCGGTTTGTAAATCTTTCCGGCTTTTAACCGGGAGATCAATTCTTCAGCGGTTAAGTCGATGTTCACCACCTCGTCGGCCTGTCCTAACACGCTATCGGGGACTCGTTCCTTTACCTCGATTCCGGAAATGTCCTGTACCTCCCCGTTCAGGCTTTCGATGTGCTGGATATTCACGGCCGTGATAACATTGATCCCCGCGTCCAGCAAGTCAAGCACGTCCTGCCAGCGTTTCTCGTTCACGCACCCCTCGATATTCGTGTGGGCCAGCTCATCAACAATCACCACTTCCGGGTGTATTTGTAAAATTGCCTGTAAATCCATCTCTTCGACTTCCTTGCCCTTGTAAAATAGTTTTTTGCGGGGAATGACGGGAAGGCCTTCCAGTTTGGCTGCCGTGTCAACACGACCGTGTGTTTCCGCGTAACCTACTTGTACATCAACTCCCGCGGTAAGCAAATCATGTGCTTCCCGTAACATCCGATAAGTTTTTCCGACCCCGGCAATCATGCCGATATATATCTTTAAATGACCTCTCTTAGCCTTTCTGATAAGACTGAGGAAGTGTTCAACGTTCTGTTCCTTGTCCATAACGACCTGTAAGATAGCAAAAAATATGCAAGATGAATATGGTTTGCTTTATTTGCCTGTTAATCAGCGTTTATCGAAATGATGGGCGATTCGATAAATGATAAAACCTTTTCATTTTGGTAGGGTATTTTTCCAAAATAGTAACCGTGTCGATTTCGTGTGAATAATCTTTGGTCTGTTTTTTGCATTATCGAAAGCATAAACTGGTATTGCAATGAAAAGAGTGATTTTATATGGAATAGTACTACTACTATGCGGGTGTGATTTAATCGAGTATCATCCGTACGATGTGCGTTTGCACGGGGAAACGGGTATAAACGCGAAGAATATAGCTCGTATAGAGGAGATTTGCGAGGGGAAGGACACCTTGCGGTTCGTGTTAATGGGAGATAGCCAGCGTTGGTATGACGAGACGGAAGATTTCGTGAAGGCGCTCAACAAGCGGGATGACGTGGACTTCGTGATCCACGGCGGGGATATATCCGATTTCGGCTTGACGAAGGAGTTTATGTGGGTGCGGGATATTATGGGAAAGCTGAAAGTTCCTTACGTGGCCTTGCTGGGGAATCACGATATTCTCGGGAACGGGATGGATGTTTTCCTGAAGGTGTACGGGAAAGAGAATTTCTCTTTCAAGGCGGGGAATACTAAATTTGTTTGCATGAACACGAATGCCTTGGAATTCGACTACTCGCACCCGGTGCCGGACTTTACTTTCATGTACAATGAATTGCAGGACACGGTGGGATACCCCCGGACGGTTCCGGTGATGCACGTGCAACCTTTCAACGTGGAGTTCAACAATAACGTGGCCCGTGGTTTTCATGCCTTGTTGCGGGAGTTCCCGGGGGTAGAGTTTTGCTTGCACGCTCACAGTCACACGCTACTTCATGAAGAATTGTTCGAGGACGGGATCCCGTATATCGGTTGTGCCGCGATGAAAGATAAGAATTATTTGTTATTCACCTTAACGCCGGGAGGGTACGAGTATGAAGTGGTCTATTATTAGAATTGGCATCGTGACCCTGTTCATGGGACTGGCGACGAACGTGCTAGGAATGACGGATGATGACCGGGAACAACGACGGGCGGAACGGCATCAGCGTAAATTACAACAATACAAGTCCGGGTGGAACCGTATGATCCCGAAGTATCAAAACGTGCAATATGCCGGTTCGATGGGATTGCTTTCCCTTGGCGTGGGTTGGGATTACGGGCGAAAGAAACAGTGGGAAACGGAGATCATGTTCGGCTTGGTTCCTCGTTTTTCTTCCAACAAGGCGAAAGTGACGTTCACGTTGAAACAAAATTACGCGCCGTGGGAGGTTAGTCTCGGCGGCAAGTGGTGGTTGGAACCACTGGTGACGGGACTGTACATGAACACGGTGTTATCCGATGATTTTTGGGTGAAGGAACCGGAGAAATATCCGAATAACTATTATAAGTTTTCCACCCGTGTACGCTTTCATATCTTTACCGGACAGCGAATTGCTTTCGATCTGGGGCCTCATTCCCCCTTTCGTCGAATCACGGCGTTTTACGAGTTGAGTACCTGTGATCTTTACGTCATCAGTAGTGCCACGAATAAATACGTGAGAACATGGGATATACTGAGTCTCTCGTTTGGAGTGAAACTGCATATCTTGTAATTCCCAACTACCCCCACTAGCTCCCCCTTACACAGGGGGAGAAACCGCTTGGTAATCAACTCTTTCCCTGTGTAAGGGAGAGAAACCGCCTGATAATCAGCTCTCCCCCTGTGTAAGGGGGAGTTGGAGGGGGTAGTTGGAAAACTAAAAGGTAAAAGTTAAAAACTAAAATTGGAAATCAAAAAGCGTCGGCTTGTGGGTGGAAATCTAAAATTAGCAAGGGGAGTACGGCGAAGCCGGGAGGAAGTTGGTTTACTGTAAATTCGTATATAAGTTTCATTATTTCTCGTATATTTGTTGAACATTGTTAAAACAAGAAATAGCATGAAAAGAGTATTTGTATCCGTATTTTTTGTCCTCGTGGCGATGATCATGAATGCGCAGGATATTGCCGGACATTGGGGTGGAACCTTGAATATTCAGGGCGTGAAATTAAGGCTTGTTTTTCATGTTTCCCGCTCCGGGGATTCATGGACGACGAAGATGGATAGCCCTGATCAGGGGGCAAAGGGGATTCCCACGGGGAAAACGGAGTACGCGGATAGCGTGTTGACCATCACGGCACCGGCCCTTGGGATGAAATTCTCCGGGAAATGGCAGGGGGCCGATAGGATACAAGGAACTTTCATGCAGGGCGGGTTGACACTGCCGTTGGAATTAACGCGAGTGGATGGAGAAGTGGCTCTTGCACGTCCGCAGGAACCCAAACCACCCTACCCGTACCGAGTGGAGGAAGTGACCTTTGAAAACACGAAAGCGGGCGTGACCTTGGCGGGTACGCTGACTTTACCGGAAAAGGGCGATCATTACCCGGTTGTCGTGTTGATTTCCGGTAGCGGGCCGCAAAACAGGGATGAAGAAATATTAGGACATAAACCTTTTCTCGTGCTTGCCGATTATCTCACTCGGCAAGGGATCGGGGTGTTGCGCTTTGATGACCGGGGGGTGGGACAGTCAACCGGGAATTTCGAGACGGCAACCACGCTTGATTTCGCCGATGACGTGGAGGCAGCCGTCCGCTTTTTAAAGAATGACCGGAACGTGCGAAATATCGGGCTTATCGGGCATAGCGAGGGTGGGATGGTCGCTCCCCTCGTGGCCAGTCGTTCCGGGGACGTGTCTTTCATCGTTCTGTTGGCGGGTCCCGGGCTACGGGGTGACCATATATTACTGGAACAGCAAAAAGAGATGGGACGGGTGACGGGAGCGACTGCCGGGGAGTTGGATTACTCGGCTGCCGTGAATCGCCGATGTTTTGACATCGTGCTGTCGAGCGCGTCGAGCCGGGAGGCCGAACCGCTTTTGAAAGCGTATATGGATAGTTTAGCCCAAACGGGGAAATTGCCGGTAAACATGAAGGACGAGCGAGGTGCCGAACTTTGGCGTCGACAAGTGCTGTCCCCGTGGATGTATTTCTTCGTGAAATACGACCCTGTTCCCGTTTTGAGGGACGTGAAATGTCCGGTGCTGGCTTTGAACGGGAGTCGTGACCTGCAAGTTTTGCCAGAAAACTTGGGGATCATCAAGGAAGGTTTGGAGGCTGGGAGAAACCGGAGCGTGACCGTGAAGGAATTACCCGGGTTAAATCATCTTTTCCAGACTTGCGAATCAGGTTCACCCGCTTTATACGGCACGATAGAGGAAACTTTTTCGCCCGTGGCCTTGAAAGAGATCGGGGATTGGATCAAGGGGAAAGGATTTTAGATCCTATCGATTAAGTGATTAAGTGATTTCCGATTCAGTGATTTAATGATTTTAGATTAAGTGATTTAATGATTTTAGATTTTAGATTCCAGCCGCACGGGGCCGGCGCTTTAACTACCCCCTCCGGCTCCCCCTTACGCAGGGGGAGAGACGGATGCGAGAAGGTACAACAATGTAACAATGCAGCCTGTCGGGGCTTTCCCAAAAGTCATTTCATTTCAAAAAACTCCTCCGTCACTTCGTGCCACCTCCTCTATAAACAGAGGAGGAGCTGGTGACTCTTCCCGAAGACAGGGAGTATTTCAACTCTCCCTCTGTTTATAGAGGGAGTACCCCGAAGGGGGGAGGGAGTTTGAAAATGACTTTTGAACACCCCTTCGAGGGGGCATTCTAAATTCTAAACTCTAAATTCTAAATTAAAAATATATACCATGCAATACCTGCGACTTTCCCGATACCCGAAATTCCACACCCCGGTGGCCCGACGCCTGTTTGTGATCGGCTTGTTATTGCTATTGATGCTCCCGACCGTGGAGGCACAACGGAAAAAAGTAGGCGTCGTGTTAAGCGGTGGGGGAGCGAAGGGCGTGGCACACATCGGCGTGTTGCAAGTGCTGGAAAAAGCGGGAATCCCCGTGGATGTCATCGTGGGAACCAGCATGGGCTCCATCGTGGGCGGTCTGTATGCCATTGGTTATTCGGCCGATCAACTCGATAGCCTCGTGCGGGTGCAGGATTGGATGTTCCTTCTAAGTGATAAAGTGAACCGTTATGACCTGCCTTTCGGGGAGAAGGAACAGGATGGCAAGTACTTGCTTTCCGTCCCTTTTGACCGGGGGAAAAAGCGTCCGTCAGGTTTTATCAGCGGGCAGAACGTGTATAATCTCTTTTCCGATCTCACGATAGGTTATCATGATTCCCTTGATTTCCTGCAATTACCGATCCCGTTTGCCTGCGTGGCGGCGGATATGTTCCACCGGGAAGAGATCGTGATGAAGGGAGGAAATCTCGTGCAGGCGATGCGGGCGAGCATGGCCATTCCGGGCGTGTTTACCCCGGTGAGGACGGGTGACCGGGTACTGGTTGACGGGGGGATATTGAATAATTTCCCGACAGACGTGGCCCGTGCGTTGGGCGCGGAGATCGTGATCGGGGTTGACGTGCAGGCCGATTTGATGAAGGAGGACAAGCTGGAGTCTGTCTCCGGCGTGATCCCGCAGATCATCAACCTTCTCTGCATGAACAAGCACGAGGCGAACGTGAAGCTTGCCGATCTGGTGATTCGTCCCGATATGAAAGGATACACCGCCGCCAGTTTCAGCGCCCGCTCGATCGACTCGCTACTGGCCCGGGGAAAGGTGGCGGCACTGCAACAATGGTCCGAGATCACGCGGGTAAAAGAATTGATCGGGGAGTCCGGGAACGTGGACAACGAGATCCCGAAAGCCCGTCAACCGGAAAAAATAGCCATTCGGAATGTTATTATCCGGGGACTGTCCCCGCGGGAGGAAGGATGGGTGCGTCGGAAAATGCGGATAGAGGAAAATAGCGAGATCACCTTGAATGATATTCATCGTGAAATAGCGATTTTATACGGCACGAAAGCATTCGTGGCGGTGAATTACCGGTTGCTGGGGACAGCTCCCCACGATTTGGAGTTAAGCCTGAAATCCAATCCCATGAGTACGTTGAATATCGGTTTCCGGTTCGATTCGGAGGATATGGCGGCCATCTTGTTGAACACGACTTTAAACAACAGGAGCTTGCGGGGGTCACAACTGGCATTAACCGGGCGTTTGAGCAAGAATCCTTACGTGAAACTGGAATATTCACTGGAAAATACCTTCTTGCGAGGGTTTAACCTCGCCTACATGTTCCGCTATAATAACGTGGATTATTACCGGAAGGGGAAGAAAACGAATAACGTGACTTATCGTTACCACGCGGGGGAACTGGGGCTGTCCAGCCTGTACCTGCGTAATTTTAAGTTCAAGGTGGGGTTACGCTACGAGTATTTTGATTACAATTCCTTGCTTTTCTCCAACGAGGACGAGGTGATGAGCGTTCGTCCCGAGGGCTTTTTCAGTTATTACGGGGTGGCGGAACTGGACACGTACGATCGTCGATTCTACCCCTCCCGGGGCGTTTCCTTGGAGGCCGCTTACTCGTTGTACACGGATAACTTGGCGACGTATGACGGGGGATCGCCGTTTTCCGCCCTGTCGGTTCGTTTCTGCCCGGTTGTTTCCCTTTCCGACCGTTTGAAATTACTACCTTCCGCGTTCGGGCGGGTGTTAATCGGGCATGATCCTGCCTATTCTTACTTTAATAATCTCGGGGGAACGGAGTTCGGACGTTACAACACGCAACAGATGCCTTTCGTGGGAATTAACCACGTGGAGGTATTCGAGAATGCCGTGATCGTGGGGAAATTGGAATTCCGCCAACGCATGGGGCGAAAGCACTATCTTTCCGTTATCGGGAACTATGCCCTGCAAGATGATAACTTCTTTGACCTCTTCGGGCGTAAAGGTATATGGGGTGGGGGAATCGGTTATTCCCGGGACTCTATGCTGGGACCGATTGATCTGGTCTTTACTTTCTCCGACTGGTCGGAAAAGTTAGGGTGTTACTTTAATCTGGGATTTTATTTTTGAGGGGGTAGTTGGAAAGTTAAAAGCTAAAAGATAAAAACTAAAAGTTGAAAATCAAGAAGCATCGGCCTTGTGCGACTGGAATTTAAAATTGGGGCTGTCCAAAAAGTCATTTCTTAAACTCCCTCCCGGCTTCGCCGTACTCCCTCTATAAACAGAGGGAGAGCTGAAATACTCCCTGTCTTCGGGAGGAGTCACCAGCTCCTCCTCTGTTTATAGAGGAGGTGGCACGAAGTGACGGAGGAGTTTGTTGGAAATAAAATGACTTTTTAGACAGCCCCATAAACCTTACGCTCCCAAGGTAGAGTGAATGGAGTTAGAAGTAATTTTCCCGTCGGCGGTCATGGCGAGACTGTAGACGTGGATGTTCTCGGGCTTGACGAAAGAGGGGACGACGATGGTAGTCACGCCGTTCTCACCCCTGTCGCGCAGTTGCTGGACAAGGGCAAAATGGTCTTCGGGACTGTAGATGACACCGTAAACGCGGTCGTTCGTCCAGCAGTAGGCACCCTCGTAAACGGTGGCTTCCTGCGTGAAGGTGATGCTATACATCTCGCCCTCCTCGGCGGTCACGGCGGGAGTCTCCGCGTCGGCGAGGGGCGTGACACGGGAACGGAGCCTTGTTTTCTCGGCGATGATCTGTTCGAGGTTCAAGTTGGCCTTGCTGACGGTCACGGAAGGAACGAGCAACGGGCCGGCGGCGAAAAGGACTTTCGTCCAGTCGATCTCGCTGGTATACTCCTCGTTGGCTTTTTTCTTCGGGTCGACGGGAGAGTCCGGGTGAATCTTCGTGGTAGTCAGCACGCCCTCGCGTTTCTTGTTGACGCTCGTGAAACGGTTGGCCCACTTGATACCGTTCGTGTCACGGGGAAAGGTCACGTGGAGTACCGGGTTCAGGTACCGTACCTCGGCGTTAAGGGCCGAGAAGCCCGACGCGTTGATTTTTTGCTCCTCGTTCAGGGGCGCTTGCTTGCTGTTCTTGGCTCGGCAGCCGACTTCGCCGTTGCCTAGATTGGAAAATACCTCGTTAGCGACTTTCCCGCTCTTCTGGTAAAAGTTGGTTGATTTTATTCGTGCCATACTTTCGAGTATTAGATAAGTATTTCAAAACGCCTTTCCCCACGCTTCGAGGAAAGCACATGGTAAAGGTATGACCCTTTTTCGACTTGAACAAGAAAAAATGAATTTATTTTTAAGAAAAATTAACCTATTTTATACATATCCTGTCTCATTCCCGTTTGGTAACTGGCGATAAGCGTGCAAAACGTTAGCTATCTTCGTGATAAGTTAACTGTACCTTTTGTAAGTTACCGGTAAGTCACCGGAAAGTTACCGGAAAGTTACCGGAGTAACACGGTGACTTGCCATTCACGATTTGGTAATTTCCCTAAAAAAATGTAAACTTGACATTAAGGTGTGTTTAAGCATTATTGGAGGTTTATCGAATCATTTAAGAGGAGGCATCATGAGCAAGAAAAAGAAGAAGAAAAAGAAAACCGCGCTACCGGTCAATCAACAAGCGACCACTCGTTCCGGCGGTATCACCACGTATTACCGGAAAGGCAAGGAATGCCATTGTGCCAGCAAGCGCCCCGCCGGATCGACAGAGGTACGTGATCGTCGCCGTGCGAAGCGATCGGAGAGGCAACGACTGTTGACAAGTGTTTTCGCGTTCGTTGACAGGCTCGTGAAAATCCTCCAGCGGAAACTTGTGGGAGCCAACTCGTGGGTCCCCTTTGCCAAGGACACCTCCATGACTGCCCCGAACCTGTGTCACAAGGTGAACGGCACAGTCTGCGACGAGCACGGTGTGGAGAACTTCCGGGCCTTTGTTTTCAGCGTTGGCTGGCTCGCCGTGCCGCTTTACACCCGCGTCCGCCGTGACGGGTGGACCTTTACCCTCGAATGGCGCCACCACGGCATACTCGACGAGACGAGGGACAACGATACGCTCGTCGTGGGTTACTTCTACGACTGCCTGCCCGACGCGCCACGCGTGCTTCACCTTCCCGCGGTGACCCGTGCCGCCGGGACGGCCACTTTCACGCTACCCGATCCCGAGGGTCCCGGCAGGGAACCTCTCTCCCCGGACACGGTCGTGCATATTTATCCTTATCTCGCCAGTCCGGATACGGACGAGTACACCCGTTCCGTTTACCTGCGCGTTCCGCCCGGTGCTGATGACACTCTTGGGTGAAGGGGCTGTCCAAAAAGTCATTTTATCATCAAAAAACTCCTCCGTCACTTCGTGCCACCTCCTCTATAAACAGAGGAGGAGCTGGTGACTTCTCCCGAAGACAGGGAGTATTTCAACTCTCCCTCTGTTTATAGAGGGAGTACGGCGAAGCCGGGAGGGAGTTTAAAAAATGACTTTTCGGATAGCCCCTTCAAAACTCTAAATTCTACATTCTAAACTCTAAATTCTACATTCCGAAACTGTACATCCCGATGTTCTCGTACACGATGCTAAGGATTCCCGCGAGCAGGATTCCGGCGCTGCATACAACGAGACTTATACGTGAATAATTGTCAGAGTTGAATCTGGCGATCGGTTGCTCGTTCTTGTTGATAAACATGGCCTTTACCACTCTCAGGTAATAGTAGAGAGAGATAATGGTGTTCAACAGGGCGATGAAAACCAGCACGTAATATCCTTGTTGTGCCGCGGCGGCAAATATGAAGAACTTGCTGAAGAACCCGGCAAATGGCGGGATTCCTGCCAGCGAGAACAGGGCAATCATCATCACGAAGCTCAAGCGTGGATTCGTGGAGTACAACCCGTTGTAATCATCAATCGTGATCTTGCCGGAGCGATGTTCCACGACAGCGATAACCCCGAAGGCAGCTAGGTTGGATAGCATGTACACCAGCACGTAGTACACCAGTCCGGTCATACCCATGGCCGTCCCGCTGATCACTCCCAGCATGATGTACCCGGCTTGAGAGATGGAGGAATAGGCGAAGAATCGTTTCAGGTTCTGTTGCCGTATGGCGAAGATATTGGCCAGCGTGATAGAGGCTATAATTACCCAGTAGAGGATGGCCTGCCATTCCTGAACGAGCGGGGCAAACACTTTATAGAGAATGACCATCAGCACGAATGCCGCGGAGCCTTTCGAGATCACCGACAAGTAGGCGGTGACGCTGGTCGGGGCGCCCTCGTACACGTCCGGGGTCCACTGGTGGAAAGGAACGAGTGATAACTTGAATCCCAGTCCCACGAAAAAGAACACGAAAGCCATCATCTGGAGCGGGCTACTGTTTAACCCGGCGGGGATGTCCTCGAAATACAGCGTTCCCGTGGTCCCGTAAATTAACGAGATCCCGTACAACGATAAGCCGGATGCGAACACGGCGGTAAGGATGTATTTGGCACCCGCCTCGGCCGATTGTTGCTTGTATTTGTCAAAAGCGGCAAGTGTTGCCATCGGTATGGATGCCGTTTCCAGCCCGATAAAGAACATCAGGAAGTTCCCGGCCGAAATCATGAAGTACATACCTAGCAGCGTGGCCAGCGTGATCATGTAGAATTCTCCCCGGCGGATAATCGTGCGCTCGCTGGAAAGCCAGTTGTTGGCTTGCATGAACACGAGCAGTGTCCCGATGCTCAGGATGGATTTCATGACCCCACCCATTGCCGTGCTGTGATACATCCCCCCGAAAGCCGTCACGTCCGGGGCGGGCCAGATATTCAGCAGGATATGAATACCCACGAGAATACAAGCTATCGGTTGAAAATACCTCAAGCTTTTCGGGGTGCCGAATATGTCGTAAATTAAGAGTATAACGATCACCGCTACCAGTGATATTTCCTCCTTCATTAATAAGAAATTAGCGTAACCCATTTTTATTTTAGATTTTAGATTTTAAATTTTAAATTCCAGCCGCACGAGGCTGACGCTTTTTGATTTCCTAGTTTTAGCTTTAATCGCAAGATCGTATTCCAGCTCCTCCTCTGTTCATAGAGGAGGTGGCTGCGAAGCAGACGGAGGAGTTCGTTGCCATGTAAACGCTTTATTTACAAGAACTCCCTCCCCCCTTCGGGGTACTCCCTCTATAAACAGAGGGAGAGCTAAAATACTCACCGTCTTCGGGAAACCTTTCATTTTCAATTCTCCATTTTCAATTTTCAATTGTTCATTGTAGGGCAGCAAGCACGGAGCCGAGCGATGCCCGGATCATGTCGGAGAGCCATAGAGGTGCCAGACCGATTCCGGCGATGGCAACAATCAGTATGATCGTGGAAAAACGTTCATACCAGTTGGCATCGGTGAGGGCATAGTGATGCTCGTTGACCACGCTCCCGTAGAGTAGTTTCCCGACCACTCGCAGGATGTACACGGCCGTGATCACGATGGACGTGCAAGCGATGATCGTGAATACCCGGTGGAAGGTGTCCGTCTCTTGGAACGCTCCCACGAACACGGTCATTTCTGCCACGAACCCGCTTAATCCCGGAAGACCGAGGGAGGCGAGACCGGCAATCACGTAACACACGCCGAGGTAAGGCATGATCTTCATCAAACCACCCATTTCCCGGATGTCACGAGTATGCGTGCGACCGTAGATCATTCCGATCAGGGCGAAGAACAAGGCTGTCATCAGACCGTGGGAAAGCATCTGCATCACGGCTCCCGTCATGGCCGTCTGGTTCAACATCAGGATGGCGAACAATACCAGCCCGCAGTGGCTCACGGACGAGTAAGCGTTGATGTATTTCAAGTCCGTTTGCACGATGGCCGAGTAAGCCCCGTAAACAACGCTGATACCCGTGAGGATGATGAATATCCATGAAAGCTCTTTAGCGGCCTCCGGCATCAGGTAGATGGCTACCCGGAAACACCCGTAACCACCCAGTTTCATCAATACCCCGGCATGGAGCATGGAGACTGCCGTGGGGGCAGAGGCGTGACCGTCGGGTGACCATGTATGGAACGGGAATAATGCTCCAAGGACCCCGAACCCGATGAATACCAACGGGAAGAACCAGCGCTGCAGGCTTTCGGGCATGGCGTGGGCTTGCGCTATTTCCTGCAAGTTCATCGTGAGCGCCCCTGTCGTCGAGGAGTGGAAGTAGATGCCAAGAATCCCCACGAGCAGCAGGGCAGAGCCTCCCATCAACATCAACGTCAGTTTCATGGCAGCGTATTCCTTTTTCCCGCTACCCCAGACGCCGATCAGCAGGTACATGGGGATGAGGGCCACCTCGTAAAACATGAACATGGTAAAGAGGTCCACGGAGATAAAGAAACCGAATACCCCGATGGCCAGCAGGTTAAACCACAAGAAATACTCTTTTTGCAGGAAGTCCATTTTCCATGACGCGAATGTACCCGTGAAGACGATGACGGCGGAAAGCAGCAACATGGCTACCGAGATCCCGTCAACTCCCACGGAATAATGTATGTTCAAGGGAGCGTACCAAACCGTGTCGGCGGTAAACAGCATTTCTGCCGTGTTACCGGCCCCCCGTTCTCCTAAATATGCAAATACCAACCCGACGGCTAAGGCCAGCAACAGGGAAGCTCCCGTGGCCACCGCTACACGAATTTGTTGCAGGTTCTTTGAAAGAAATAACCCGCCCATCGTGAGTATTGGTATCAGAACGAATAATGATAAAAAGTTCATATCTATTTTAATTTATTAGTCTATAAAGTTTATAAGGTTCATAAAGTTCATAAGGTTCGTGGACCCCTGCGGGGCGCTTTGTCCACGGCAGCAGGAGCTGCCGATAAACACTGTCCGAAGGACACCCGTGACCTTATGGACCTTATAAACTTTATGAACTTTATAAACTCTTCCATTTTTACATTATTAATAAAACCAAGACCAGTATTAATAGCGAGCCGAACAGGATCACGTAAGCGTATTGCTGTATTTGTCCGGATTGTAATCCCCGGATAGAGTAAGACAATCGTTGCGTGACATTTGCCAAACCGTTCAGCGATCCGTCGATCACGTGGCGGTCGAACCAAGCGATGGGGCGGGATACGCAGTTGAAGATGATACGTTTCGTGATGAAGAGGTACAACTCGTCCATGTAGAACCGTCGGTAAGCGGCGCGATGCAACCCGCTGAACGTGGTGGCCAGACGATCCGGTACGGGGTTCGATCCTTTGTAGAACCACGTGGCCAGAGCGATGGAAGCCACGGCAACAACGATGCTGGTGCCGGCTACTGCCCAGTCTAGGTGGATGATATATTCCATCCCGTTGCTACTGACAAACTTCCCGAAAGGAATGAACCCGGCGAAAAGTGTTACCACGGCAAGGAATACGAGGGGAAGAGTCATGCTCTTCGGGGCCTCGTGCGGGGTGTGTTCATGCGCGCTTTCTTTACCCCAGAAGATGTTATAATAGAGGCGGAACATGTAGAATGCCGTCAAGGCCGCGATGAAACTCATCACGACACCGAGTACCGGGCTGAACATGAACGTGGCGGCCAATATTTCGTCTTTACTGAAGAACCCGGAGAACGGGGGGATACCTGAAATAGCGAGGCAAGCCACGAGGAACGTGATGTGCGTCACGGGCAGGTATTTACGAAGACCACCCATGTGGCTCATCTCGTTGCTGTGAACGGCATGGATAATGGCTCCCGCGCCGAGGAATAGCAAGGCTTTAAACATGGCGTGCGTGAACAGGTGGAACATGGATGCCATGTAGCCCAAGCCTTCGTGGCCTTCCATCCCGGAGACACCGAGCGCCACCATCATGAAACCGATCTGCGAGATCGTGGAAAAGGCCAGCACTCGCTTGATGTCCGTCTGCACGCAGGCAACTACCGCCGCGTAGAGGGAAGTGACCGCTCCCACGACCGCGATCAGCACGAGTACCTCGGGGGCCTCGAAGTAATACACGGGGAACAAGCGAGCCACGAGGTAAACCCCGGCAACCACCATCGTGGCCGCGTGGATCAGTGCCGACACGGGGGTGGGACCTTCCATTGCGTCCGGTAACCAGATGTGTAACGGGAACATGGCCGACTTCCCGGCACCTCCCATGAAAATCAAGGCCATGGCCCAGCTCATCACTGAACATCCCATGAAGGTCGTCCCGGCAGCCCCGGCAAAGAGTGACGAGTCACCTGAAGTTAACAGGTCGAAAGAGAATGTTTTCGTGTAGAACGAGAGCAACAGGATGCCGATCAGGAAACCGAGGTCGGCGAACCGGGTGACGATAAACGCTTTCTTGGACGCGGCGACAGCCTCCGGTTTCGTGTAGTAGAAACCGATCAACAGGTAGGAAGAAACACCCACCAGCTCCCAGAAAATGTACATCTGGAAGATGTTCGTGGCTACCACGAGACCCAGCATCGAGAAACTGAAAAGGGAAAGGAAAGCGTAGTAACGCTGGAAACCTTTTTCCCCGTGCATGTATCCCAAACTGTAAACGTGTACCATCAATGATACGGTCGTGATTACTACCAGCATCATGACGGAAATCGGGTCTAGCAAGATACCCAGATCAATATGCAGGTATTGCGTGAAACGCAGCCATTCGAAGTTGAACGGGATGACCGGGAGGCGTACGCCTTCTACCCGGGGCATCGAGAAATATTGCCATGCCGTCATGTAGGCTAGCAAGGCACATATCGCCAAAGATAACGTTCCTATGCTCCCGGCCGTGGTGGGTTTCAATTTCGTACCCAACAAGCCTAGCGCTAGAAATGTCAGCAATGGTAGAATCAATATTAAAACTGTGTATTCCATGTATTGATTTCTTGATTTTAGATTTTAGATTTTAATTCCAGCCGCACGGGGCGGACGCTTTTTGATTTCTTACTTTTATCTTTTAGAGCAAGATGGTATTTTAGCTCCTCCTCTGTTCATAGAGGAGGTGGCTGCGAAGCAGACGGAGGAGTTTGTTGCCATGTAAACGCTTTATTTACAAGAACTCCCTCCCCCCTTCGGGGTACTCCCTCTATAAACAGAGGGAGAGCTAAAATACTCACCGTCTTCGGGAAACTTTTCATTTTCAATTCTCAATTTTCAATTGTCCATTCCTTTGCTCTTCTTCTTTCAGCTCGTTCAAGTTTTTCACCTGTATATTGCGGATGTTCCGGTATATATTGATGATGATGGCTATGGCAACGGCTGTTTCGCAAGCGGAAACCCCGATGGCGAACAGGGTGAAGAAAAAGCCTTCCATCTGTTCGGGGAAGAGATAACGGTTGAACACGGCAAAGTTGATGTCCACTGAATTCAGGATCAACTCGATTGAGATCAACACGGCAAGCAGGTTCCTCCGGGTGATGAACCCGTAAATTCCCGCGAAAAGCATGATCGTGCTGATCACCAAGTAATATTCCATGTGTAGTTCCATATACTTATTTTAGATTTATGATTTTATCGATTAAGTGATTTAGTGATTTCCGATGAAGTGATTTTAATCACTCAATCATCGAATCGGCAATCACGGAATCTTTTTCATTCTAAACTCTACATTTTAAACTTTTCTTTATCTTTTTCTCGCTATCATGATTCCACCGATGATGCAGGTCAATAGCAGAACACTGATTACCTCGAAGGGAAGCAGGTACTGGTATTTCTCCGTGCCCATCAAGGCGGTTCCGATGACTTTCTGGTTGATCTCCCCACCCACGAAGCGAGAGGGACCGAACGAGTGCATTAACGTGATGTAAACACATATTGCCGCCCCGGCGAGAGCCGTGATTAGCCCGGCAAACATCTTGCTATTCTTCAACCTGCTCACCTTGCTTTTGTCTGCCGTGGTGAGCAATATCGAGAACACGTACAGGATAATGATACCCCCGGCGTAGATCGTTAATTGCACCGCCCCTAGGAATGAGTATTCCAACTGGAAATATATTCCGGCAGTGGCAAAAAGCACGAATAGCAGGTAGGTCGCCGATCTCAAGATTCGGTTGGTCGTCACGGTCAGGATCGAGCAGACAACGATAACCGTTGCCAGGATGAAAAAGACCGTTTCTTGTAATTCTGCTGTACTCATTATATTAATTTTAAATTTTAGATTTTAAATCCTATCGATTAAGTGATTTAATGATTTTCGATGAAGTGATTTTAATCACCCAATCATTGAATCGGCAATCACTGAATCTTTTTCATTTTCAATTGACTCGTCGTGCAGGTATTTCACCAGTTTGCTGCGCGTGTAGACGGCGTGTTCGAACGTGGGTTTGAACTCGATGGCTTGTTGAGGGCACATTTTCACGCAGAGCTGGCAGAACATACAGCTACCTAAATCGTACCGGTATTTTATCAACACCTTTTTCTTCTTGCCGGTTTCATCCGTGACAAATTCGGACGTGATCTTGATGGTCCCGTTCGGGCAGTTCATCTCGCAGATGCCGCAAGCGATACATTTGTGGTGATTGTTCTCGTCGTGAGGCATCACCAGTTCACCCCGGAAACGGTCAAACATTTTCAATGTGGCCCGGTTTTCCGGGTATTGCTCCGTCGTTTTCTTGGTGAAAAATTCCCGTAGCGTGACTTTCATCCCGGTCAGCAAAGAGAAAAGACCCTTGAAAAACGAGGTAATATATCTTATAATACTCTTCATAACTTCGTCTTTAAAAATGTAGTTTAAATACGACAATGATCACCATCAGGAAAAGGTTGATCAGGTTAATCGGCAACAGGTAGCGCCATTCCAAGCGGAGTAACTGGTCGATACGCAACCGCGGGAAGGTCCATTTAAACCACATGATGATGAATATAACCACGGCTGTTTTCCCGAAGAACCAGAAGATGGAAGGAATGTAATCCATGATTTGGTTGAAACTTTCCCAGCCGGGAACGTGTAACGGCATCCAACCGCCTAAGAACAGGGTGCTGGCCACGGATGCAACCACGAACATGTTCAAGTATTCGGCGAGGTAAAAGAACCCGAAGTGCATACCGGAATACTCCGTGTGGTACCCCGCGGTCAACTCCGAGTCGGCTTCTGGCAAGTCGAAGGGACCCCGGTTCGTCTCGGCTGTCCCGGCGATGATGTAAACGATAAACGCGATACAAGCCGGGATATGTCCTTTGAATAGCAACCACCCGTCTGCCTGTCCTTCCACGATCGTGGAGAGCTGCATACTTCCGGTGAATACCACCACGGTAAGGATGGATAACCCGATGGATAACTCGTAACTGATCATCTGCGCGCCACTTCGCATGGCACCGATCAACGAGTATTTATTATTACTGGCCCACCCGGCAAGCAGGATTCCCACGATACCGATGGACGACACGGCGATCAGGAAGAAGATTCCCACGTTGAAGTCGATCACGTGTAGTCCTTTCGCGAAGGGAATACAACCAAAAGCCAGTACCGACGCGATAATCACGACGAAAGGGGCAAGGTTGAACAGAAATCGGTCGACGTGGTTGATGTCGATGATCTCCTTGGTTAACATTTTGATCATATCGGCCACACTCTGTATGGTCCCGTAAGGCCCCACCCGGTTCGGTCCGATACGACACTGGAAAAAGGCACACACTTTACGTTCCACGTAGATTAGCACGAGGGCGATCACGGCGTATCCCACGAGCAGGCAAAGCCCAATCAGGATAAACTCAACCAGCGTGGCAGCAGCGTGCGGGAGAAAACTCCTCAAGAGTTCATCTACCCATTGTGTTATAGTTGAGAAATCAAACATATACTAATTTTGGATTTAATGATTTTAGATTTTAGATTCCAGCCGCACAAGGTCGACGCTTCCTAATTTCCTACTTTCAACTTTTAGTTTTTATCTTTTAACTTTTATCTTCCAAGTTATCTGTCAATGTCCGGAACAACGTAGTCCAGCGTACCGCCGATAGCGATCAGGTCGGCGATTTTACCGCCTTTCGTGATCAGGTCGACGATGGATACCAGTGGTAGGCACGGGGAACGGAATTTTACCCGGTAAGGGTATTTGTCTCCCCGGCTTTCGAGGTAAACACCGAACTCACCCCGGCTGGCTTCCACGCTCTTGAAATAGTGACCTTCCGGCAATTTGATCAGCGGTTTGGTCTTCACGGCGTAGTCTCCCGCGGGGATGTTGTCTACCAGTTGTTCCAGTATATGTAATGATTCGAGAATCTCTTCCATGCGCACCATGTAACGGGCAAACGAGTCCCCTTCCGGGTAGAGGATTTCCTTGAAATCTACCTTGTCATATACCCCGTACGGAGTGTGTTTACGCACGTCACATGACCACCCGCAGGCGCGTCCCGTCGGGCCGGATGCCCCGTAACTGATGGCGTCCTCTTTCTTGAGAATGCCCACGCCTTTCAAACGTTGTTGGGCGATCACGTTGCCCGTGAACACGTCGTGATATTCTTTGATCATCGGGGGGAGGTATTTGATGAACTCTTTGATCCGGTTGATCAGGTTCGGGTGGATGTCCGCCATCACGCCACCGATCACGTTGTAGTTCTGAATCAGTCGTCCTCCCGTGGTTTCTTCCATGATGTCCAACACCTTCTCCCGGTCACGGAAACCGTAGAAGAAAGCGGTCAGCGCTCCCATATCCATGCAGAGGCATGACCAGAACAAGAGGTGAGAGGAAAGACGGTTTAGCTCGTCCATGATGGTGCGGATGTATTTCACCCGTTCCGGGATTTCCAAGCCCATGGCTTCCTCGATGCACATACAAAGTGCGTGGCGGTTCTGGTGTGCGGCAAGGTAATCCAGACGGTCTGTCAAGGCCAGCGTTTGCGGGTAGGTGAGGCTTTCACACAATTTCTCGATGCCCCGATGGATGTACCCGCAGTTGACATCCACCTTTTTCACGATCTCTCCTTCCAGTGATACCCGGAAACGGAGTACACCGTGAGTGGCGGGGTGTTGAGGCCCGATGTTCACCACGTATTCGTCTTCTTCAAACAAGATGTTCTCTTTCTCGCTGACTTCCCCGTCGTGGGAATCAGCCTCGAACGTGGGGGTTGCATCCAACGTTTCTTCACTTTCCAGTCGTACCGGGTTTATTTCAGGGTCTGCATTGTAGTCTTTACGTAACGGATAGCCGACCCAGTCGTTCCGCAGGAACAGACGTCGCATATCAGGATGGTTGATAAACCGGATACCGAGAAAGTCGTACACTTCACGTTCGTTCAGGTTGGCCGTGGCCCAGATGTCCGAAACGGTGGGCAGTTCCGGGTTTTCCCGGTTGGCAGTGAACGTCTTTAAAAATAATTTATGCTCGTGAGCCGTGGATTGTAACAGGCTGATCACGCCTAACGTGTCGCCCCAGTCCATTCCCGTCATGCAGATCATGAAGTCGAAAGAGAGATCCCGGTCCCCTTTTAGCCGGAGAGCCAGTTCCCTGTACTTGGCGGGTTCTACCGTCACGGTAAGGATACCGCTCTCGTCGATCTCTGCCTCGGGGACAATATGTTTTATTTTATCTACTAACATGTACTAATTTTAGATTTAATGATTTTAGATCCTATTGATTAAGTGATTTAATGATTTTCGATTAAGTGATTTTAATCACTCAATCATCAAATCGGCAATCACGGAATCTTTTTCATTCTAAATTCTACATTATTCTTTGTTCTCTTTTTCCTTGTGGTTTTTGCCACCGAGGAAACGTTCCACTTTTACCTTACGTTGCAGTTGGATCATCCCGTAGAGGAGGGCCTCCGGTCGCGGGGGACATCCGGGGATGTAAACGTCAACGGGGATGATGGAGTCAACCCCCTTCACCACATGATAAGAGTTTTTGAACGGTCCACCGGAAATGGCACATCCCCCCACGGCAATCACGTATTTGGGTTCGGCCATCTGGTCATAGAGACGTTTCAGCACGGGAGCCATCTTGTGTACGATGGTTCCCGCTACCATGATAAAGTCGGCTTGGCGCGGGCTGGCTCGTGTTACCTCGAACCCGAATCGGGAGAAATCGTAACGTGCCGCTCCCACTGCCATGAATTCAATACCACAACAGCTTGTTGCGAAGGTAAGCGGCCAGAGGGAATTCGAGCGTCCCCAGTTGATAACATCGTCAAGGCATCCCACGATAACATTGGTGCCGGACGCCCGAAGTTGTTCAAGATATTCGTTATCATTGAACTCTTCATATTTCATGGATTTGATTTTTACTTCCATTCCAACGCTCCTTTCTTCCACGCGTAAGCCAATCCGAGAATAAGGATCAGCATGAAAAATAATACATTCAGTAAACCGTTAATTCCGGCATCCTGAACGGTGACCGCCCAAGGATAGAGAAACACGGTTTCCACGTCGAACATCAAAAACAAGATGGCGAACAGGTAGTATCCTACCTTGAACTGCATCCATGATTTTCCTCGCGTAGGCACGCCACATTCATAGGCTTCCCCCTTCTGTTTGTTGAAGGTACGGGGAGAAATGGCCCGAGCAATGCTCATAGCGATAACCACCAGCAAAATGGCTGTAATCAACACAACCACGAATAAAGTAAGATTCATAATTATAAAAAGTTTCAGGTTTTCAAGTTTCAAGGTACAAGTTTAGTTACAGGGGATAAATACGACAAGTTGCGAACTTGTAACTGCAACTTGCTGGGCCACCAACCCGGCCTGTAACTTGTTTGATCTCCGGCTAAACAATGATTTCTCGCAGGGCAAAGACGTAGTATTTGGTCTTCCCGAGAGTCGAATACGGGTGGAAATACAAGTTGCGTTTGGAGTGTGCTACCGCGGTGTTGTTCTTGCTGTTCCTTTGCAGGAAAAAGGGAACCAATTGTGACTTGGAGTCCGGGACAACATGGAAGTAACCCAGTGTGAGTTCGCAACTTTCGTGAAGAAAGAGTAACAGGGGAATCGTGGAGACTTCACAGATCTCGTTCCGGCAGAAATTGCATTCTAAGCAGGAGCCATTGAAGGACAGATTTTGCCCTTTTGCCAATATCCCGCTGGAACTTATCAGCACGAATAACACGATCAATATACTATTCTTCAGCACGTTCAACATCATTCTTTTTACTTAAGGTTCGCAAAGATAACCTAATTTTGAATTTTGGTTGAAAAATGTGTGGTAAAGAATGTTAATCGAGAGATTAACATTCGGGGCCATAAGGTTTATAAACCATATTTTTTTCTTACTTTTGTAATCTCTCCGGGAAAGGAGAATATCCCGGGGGTAATACATGAAATTAGGGAAAAAAATATGAGTGACACCATTCATCACGAGTGTGGTTTCGCATTGATTCGATTGCTGAAACCATTGGATTATTATCAGAAGAAATACGGTTCTTACCTTTACGGGCTAAACAGGTTGTACATATTAATGGAAAAACAGCGTAACCGCGGCCAAGACGGTGCGGGAGTCGTGGGGTTGAAGCTCGACATGGAGCCGGGCTACAAGTATATGGACCGCATGCGTTCCTGTGACGCGAACCCGATACAGGACGTGTTCGACCGGATTCACGAACCGTTCACGCCGGAGATTCTCCGGGAGAAGGATGCTGTTTGGGCAAAGCAGAACCTTCCATTTGTTTCCGAGGTTTACTTGGGGCATTTACGTTACGCGACTTTCGGAAAGAATAATATAGATTACGTTCACCCGCTGAAACGGGCAAGCAACTGGCGGGCGCACAATTTAGCACTGGCGGCGAACTTTAACCTGACGAACGTGGACGAGTTGTTCGAGAGCTTGATCCGGGCGGGACAGTACCCGCGAAATTATTCCGACACGGTGACCCTGCTTGAGAAGGTAGGCTATTTTCTGGATAGCGAGATTCAGGATTTGTACCGTTTCTACAAGGAAAAGGGATTTTCGAAACAGGAGATTACCCCGTTGATCGAGCGTACGGTTGATTTACCCAAGGTCCTTTCCCGGAGTAGCGAGGATTGGGACGGGGGATATGCCGTGGCTGGAGTGGTCGGGCATGGCGATGCTTTCGTGATGCGTGACCCGTGGGGAATACGTCCGGCTTATTACTATAAAGATGACGAGGTGGTCGTGGTGGCTTCCGAGGCTTCCGTGATCCAGACCGCTTTTCAAGGCATGAATATGGAAATTTCCGAGATCCGTCCGGGGTACGCCCTGTTGATCAAGAAAGATGGAACCGTGACCGAGGAACTCGTGCGTGAACCGCGACAACGTGCCAGTTGTTCGTTCGAGCGTATCTACTTCTCCCGCGGGAATGACAGGAATATATACCGGGAACGGAAAAAATTGGGCGAGTTATTGACGCCTCGTTTGGTAAAGGCCGTAGATGGCGATCTCGACAACACGGTGTTTTCCTTTATCCCTAACACGGCGGAAACTTCCTTCTACGGAATGGTGAAAGGAATCCAGCAATACATGGTGGAGGAGAAAAAACGGTTGATCCGGGAGGGAAAGGCAACGTGGAGCGAGGAAACGCTCGACGAGATCATTTGCCGCGAACCCCGTATCGAGAAAATCGTGATCAAGGATGCCAAGCTGCGCACGTTTATTACCTCGGATTCCGGGCGTGACGGGTTGGTGGGACACGTGTACGACGTGACCTACGGGGCAGTGCAGCCCACGGATAACCTCGTGGTGATTGATGACTCGATCGTGCGGGGAACTACTTTGAAAAAGAGTATTCTGCGTATTCTCGATCGTCTTGGCCCGAAACGTATCGTGGTGGTGTCTTCCGCCCCACAGATTCGTTACCCCGATTGCTACGGGATCGACATGACCCGGATGAACGAGTTTATAGCGTTCAATGCGGCCATCGAGTTGTTGAAGGAACGAGGTATGGAGGGGCTAATTGACGAGGTGTACCGGAAGTGTAAAGCACAACAAGGACTGCCCAAAGAGCAGGTGGTGAACCACGTGAAAGAGATTTACGCTCCTTTTACCGAGGAAGAGATTTCCGACAAGATCGCCGAGATGGTGCGTGACGAGCATCTGAATGCCGAGGTAAAAGTGGTTTTCCAGTCTGTCGAAGATTTGCACGTGGCTTGCCCGAATGACACGGGTGACTGGTATTTTACCGGAAATTATCCCACTCCCGGTGGCAATAAGGTGGTCAACACCGCTTATATCAACTGGGTAGAAGGGAGGAATGAACGGTCTTACTAATTTTAGATTTTAGATTTTAGATTTTAAATTGAACCCCCTCTAGCTCCCCCTTGGAAAGGGGGAGAACACGTTGCATTGTTACGTCGGCCTCCTTCTTGCGTTCGTCTCTCCCCCTGTGTAAGGGGGAGTTGGTGGGGGTAGTTGGAAAGTTAAAAGTTAAAAGTTAAAAGATAAAAACTAAAAGTTGAAAGTGGAAAATTAAGAAGCGTCGGCCTTGTGCGGCTGGAATCTAAAATTAATAAGTTTTCACTTTCCCGTTCAAAGTTATTGCAATTTGTTTGTAAATGTTTAAATTAGTAGCGGATATTAAAAAGATCGGCTATGAAACAAGTTGTGTCATTTATTCTGTTATTTGTATTTTCCATTTGTTACGGGAATGACCCGTTAGTTGCACAAACGCGTAAAGAGAGACAAAAAGGGAAGGAAAAGAAGATCGTTCGGGAACAGGCGGTGGATTTGTTGCTGAAAGAGCAGCAAGTGGCCGCAGAACGAGCCGCTTTGAAAGAATTGTACTGGGTTCTGGGAGGGGAAGATTGGCGGGCGAAGGAGAACTGGTTAAGTGACCGGCCTGTAGAGGAGTGGTACGGGGTGAAGCGGAACTATGATAACGGGAAATTGAGTATATATCTGGGAGCAAACGGTTTGAAGGGAGTTCTGCTGGGAGCTATTTTCAGGCTGAAGACATTAGAGGTGCTTAACTTGTGTAATAACGAGATCACGGGGAGTATACCAACGGATATTGGAGAGTGTACAGCGTTGAGGCAGTTGTCACTGAACGGCAATCGTTTGATGGGAGAAATACCTGTCGGGATCGGTAAATTGGAAAATCTGATGACACTGGATCTTTCTCGTAACCAGTTGTCGGGGGAGATCCCGGAGGAAATCGGAGGGCTTAAGCAATTGAAATACCTTCGAATGGGTATGAATAAATTGACGGGGGACATTCCGGCTGCCATCGGGAACCTCTCGTTGTTAGAGTGTGTGGATATTTCTTCAAATTTGCTGACGGGGAAAATACCGGACGAGTTTATGTTTCTGGAAAACTTGGAAGAGATGAGTATATACGGTAATCGCTTGCTGGGGGAGTTGCCCAAGGACTGGAGCCGACTGAAAAAGTTGAGAAATTTATCGTTGGGACAAAACTGGATATGCGGGGAGATTCCCGCCTCGTTGGGGAGTGTGAAGACTTTGCAGAATATTTCACTGAATAATAATTTATTGAACGGGACGATTCCCGCTACTTTAGGGCTTTTGAAGGAGTTGTGGGCATTGGGTTTGTCAAATAACCGGCTGACGGGAGCGATTCCCGGCGTGTTATTCACTTTGCCGAAATTGTATCGTTTGGAATTGTCGGATAACGGGCTTTCAGGTTCGTTACCCGCTGAAATCAAGGAGGCCGTGTCGTTTACATCCCTTGATTTGAGTAATAATCGTTTGAGTGGGCCGTTGCCACCGGAGCTTTGTGAGTTGGTGCAGTTGAATTACTTGAATTTGCAAAATAACAAGTTTTCCGGTCCTTTACCCGCTGAAATCGGGAAAATGACGGGATTGACTTTACTGGATTTGACATCGAACAGGTTTTCGGGTCCTCTTCCGGAAGAGATAGGGCGATTGATTCACTTGCGGTCGTTATTGCTCTCGGAAAACGAGTTTTCCGGGGAGTTGCCGGAGACGCTGGGGAACCTGATTGATTTGAGAAGTTTCTACGTGAAAACGAATCGTTTGTCCGGACCGTTCCCGGTGGTGTTAACGAAGTTGGTCAAGCTGGAATATTTGAACTTGAGTTTTAATAATTTCTCGGGGGTGATCCCCGCGGAAATCGGGAATTGGGAAGAACTAAAACATTTGTATTTGTGGAAGAATCAGTTTAGCGGGAGTATTCCCCCGTCGATCGGTAAGTTGAGAAACTTGACGGAACTGAGTTTGGGAGAGAACCGTTTGTCGGGCGAGCTACCCAAGGAATTGGGGCAGTTGGAGAATTTGGTTACGGCATATTTGAATAATAATGCCTTTACCGGGCAGATTCCTAACGAAATGACACGAGCTTCGAAGCTGAAGTATTTGAATTTGAATAGTAATGATCTTTCGGGAGACTTACCGGACGAGTTAGGGAATTGGGAGGTGTTGGAGTCGTTACTCTTGGGAAGTAACAGGATCACGGGAACATTTCCTCCTTCGATCGGTAAGATGAAACGATTGAAATTTTTAAGTGTGTTCCGGAACAAGATGAGTGGGACGATCCCCTCGGAATTGGGAGAACTGGAGAATTTGGAGTGGTTGTATTTGACAAATAATCGTTTTAGTGGAACTCTGCCTTCTTCGATCAGTAATTTGAAACGGTTGAAGATTCTGGCTATACCTAATAATACGTTTTCTTCGTTTCCGGAAGAGTTGGGGGATTTGGAATCTTTAGAAGAACTAAATGCCTCAAGTGCTTTTTCGGGTGGAAGGATTCCCGAGAATATCGGAAATTTACGAAATTTGAAGTTGATGTTGTTGTGTAATAATAAGTTGTCAGGAGAGATTCCTGCAGGAATCGGAGAAATGATGATGCTGGAAAAGCTCGATTTGCGTCATAATGAATTAACGGGGGCAATTCCTGCTGAAATTGGTTACTTGGATAACTTGACCATGCTGGACATGTCTGGTAATAAGTTGAGTGGTACGATCCCCGCTGAAATCGGGAATATGAGAAAGTTGAATTTACTCAGTCTTGCCTACAATAAATTGCAAGGTGAGGTTCCCGCTGATTTGGGATGGCTCTCGGAATTAGAGGAACTGAATGTAGCGAGGAATGAGCTGGAGGGAATTTTGCCCGCCGAATGGGGTGAGTTGAAAAACTTGAAAAGATTGACTCTCACGGGTAATAAGTTTCGTGGGAGTATACCGAAAGCGTGGGAAGGAATGAAAAAACTGGAATATTTTTGGGGGCAGGATAACGCATTGACGGGCAAGGTCCCGGATTTCTTGTTCCGTTTGCCTGTATTGAAACGGTTGTGTTTGGAAAATAACTTTTTGCAGTTGACTGAGGAACAAAAGAAGTTGGACAGGAAGGGTGAACAGTATTTTTTATTGCCACAGGGGGAAAAGTAGGGAATAGTCTCGTGAGTTTGAAAACAAGAGGCTGACTTAAAAGTCTTATCTGTATTAACCAACTACCCCCTCCAGCTCCCCCTTACACAGGGGGAGAGCTAATTACCAAGTGGTATACCCTCCTGTGTAAGGAAGGATTAGAGAAGGTAGTCGCTTCATGATGGGTTACTTGAGTATGAGTGGTTCCTCGGTAATGATAGTGGCACGACTGGAATTCTCAACTGCGATTTTTGGTCCCGGGATGAGAGGGCTGTAATCAAGGACGTGTCTGATGCGAGCTCGCTGGTTGGGTGTGATTCGATCACGATAACCGTAATTATAATCCATTATATTATATGATGTGAACGTGTTCCCGTTACGGTCTTGACGCTGTGCTGCTTGGGCAAAAGTTAGTCGGGGGACACTTGCCAACCAAGTGTCGTAGGCTGGGCGATCGTAGTCGGGGGTATCTTCACAATAATCGGTTGTTTGTCCGTTGTCACCACCGGAAAACACATGAAATAATCCAAGATAATGCCCTAGTTCATGGGCGAGTGTGGTGGGCCATACCGGTTGTGGACCGTAAGCTCCTGTTTCTAGTTTGTTTACAAATGTCTTGTTTATCATCACGGCTTGCACGGAGTTGGTGGGAAGACTGGTATAATATGTATCATTTCTTCTTAAACCCGGTAGGGATTTGCCTTGCGGGGTGTACGGGGTCATGGCGATTCCCGTCACGTTTTCTTCGGTAAAGGAGCAGATGATAATGTTGATGTACTTGTTGGGGTCCCATATTATTTGTGTGCCGTTGTATGTGTTGTATCTTAAATAATTATCGACATTGAACGAGGTGGATGAGCTTTGAATGGTATTTATCCCGGGTTCAACCAAGGGAGTTCCTTCAGGCGTGGTGGTGGCAAGGGTGAATTGCAGGTTGAGGTTCTCGCTTTTCCCGTTGTTGCCCCGGTAGAAGTTATTCACGTAATCCATACATTCCTGAATGTAGGCGGCGGTGACTTTTGCATCATTTGCGGAACCGTCCGAGTACACGTGGAAAATGACCGGAAGTTCGAAGTAGATTTCTCCCTTTTGGGTCACGGTGAGGATTTGTTGTTGGTCAGAATTGGAGATCGTGACGGTCCCCGTGCGCTCGGTTGTGGTCGTGTTGACTTGCGTGTTGATCACAAGTGTATCTCCTTGTGGCGTACTGATCTTGCTTGCCCGGCACCAAGAGGTTGGGCTGGCAAGTGACCAGTCAGAACCACTCCGAAGAGCGATGCGGATAGTTTGTTGCTCGCTGCTTACCCGGATTTCGTTGCCTGTTGATAATTCTATTCCCTCGAACTTGTCCTTCTCGCAGGAAGTGACAAGTAGGAACAGAAGGTAAATAAGAATGTATTTTTGCATGTTTGTAGGTTTTATTTTTTCATGTAGCGGTCCATTTCCCGTTTGGCGTCTTTTTGTTTGAGGGTTTCCCGCTTGTCGTACTCTTTCTTTCCCCGGGCGAGGGCGATGCGGAGTTTGGCAAAGCCTTTCTCGTTAAGAAAGAGACGGACGGGGACAATGGTGAGTCCCGATTCCTTGGTCTTGCGTTCGAGCTTGACAAGTTCTTTCTTTTGCAGTAAAAGTTTACGTTCGCGGCGTTCGATGTGGTTGTAGTAGGTACCTAGTTTGTACTCGGCAACGTACATACCCTTAATCCACAGTTCGCCGTTGTGGAAATAACAGTAGGAATCCACCAACCCGGCTTTCCCGGCCCGGATGGATTTGATTTCGGTACCGGTGAGCATGATACCGGCGGTGTATTCTTCCAAGAACTCGTAGTCGAAGGATGCTCTTCTATTTTTTATATTAATGTCGTTTTGCATAGGTTTTGACGTTTAAGCATAAATAGTGGGTATTCTGAACATAATCATCAACAATTGCTGGATGATGATTGGGGACACGATCACGAGCAAACCGATGATGACGATGGCGCTTTTGCGGTATTGTACGTCGAGGGCTGTCAATTGGTTCAACCCGACGTAAAGGGTACGCAGGCACAGCAGGCTACATATTGCCATGAGTTGGGATATAAATCCTTCCGAGAATCCACTGGAAAGGCAGTGAAACGGGATGAAGACGGCCGAGCTGTACACGGCAAGGCGAAGGGCCATCCGGTTGGCTTCAGCCACTTTATTAGAGAGATATTCCCGGGTCACCCGGTAGGCGATGTAGCTCCCCACGACGGAGGCCACGAACAGGATGATGCCGATTCCAATGGCGTAAAGAGGTGAGGTTGACAATAAACGTAGCAATATTGCACATACAGAAGAAAGTACGGACAGGGGCACGAGGAAATTCTTGAAAACTTCGATTCCCTCGATATTTTCCCGACTGATCTTCTGCCATTCCATTTCGGGGTGAAGTAGTAGTTGCCGGGGTCTCGTGAATATGCCTTTGATGTCTAATTTCTTCATAGTAACGCGAAAATACTGTTTTTTATCGAGATTAATTCATAAGGTTCTTAAAGTTTGTCAAAGTTTATAAGATCTATAAAGTCCGTAAATAAGGTCCGTGGTCCCTGCAGGACGCTTTATCCATGGTTGCTCGAGTTGTCGTTAAACGTGGTATGAAGGCTCGGTACATGAAAATGTAATTATCCTGTAACAAATGTTTTATTTCTTCGTTAAAATTTGTGTGAAACGGAGGGCTTAAAATTGTTTTGCCTGATGAGCTGTGTTGCAGATTGATTTTTTGAATAGAAACTTGTAATTTTATAGACTGTAACTAATTAACTAGTATGAAAATAGGATTATTTATTCCCTGTTACATTAATGCGATTTACCCGGGGGTGGGGGTAGCCTCATACAAGTTGCTGACCTCGCTGGGCTTGGATGTCGATTACCCGCTGGATCAGACTTGCTGTGGGCAACCAATGGCGAATGGTGGATTCGAGAAGGATTCGACCGAGCTGGCCAAGCGGATGGAGGGATTGTTCGAGAAGTATGATTACGTGGTGGGGCCATCGGCCAGTTGCGTGGTTTTCGTGAAGGAGCATTACCCGAGGTTGTTGAACCGGGAGGAACATGCTTGTATCAGTAGTCGTATTTACGAGATTTGCGAATTCTTGCATGATGTGGTGAAGGTAGATAAGCTGAATGCCTCTTTCCCACACAAGGTAAGTATTCATAATAGTTGCCACGGGGAGAGGTTATTGCATCTTTCTTCCCCGAGCGAGTTGATGATTCCCCGTTATTCCAAGTTGCGGGATTTGTTGTCGCTGGTGAAGGACGTGGAAGTGTTCGAGCCTAAGCGGGTGGACGAGTGTTGCGGTTTCGGGGGAATGTTCTCGGTGGAGGAACCGGCGACGTCCGTGTGCATGGGACAGGATAAGGTGCATGATCATATGTCAACCGGGGCGGAATACATCACGGGAGCGGATAGTTCTTGCCTGATGCACATGGAAGGGATTATTCGTCGGGAGAAATTGCCGATAAAGACAATACACGTGGTGGAGATATTAAGTCAAGGGTTATAAACTTTATGAACTAATTTTGAAAATAACGTAAATCAAATAAATATGAGTTCACACGCTAAAGCTGCCAAGAAATTTATAGCTGACCGGGAGAGAACAGCATGGCATGATCAAGCGCTGTTTTTCGTGCGGGAGAAGCGAGACCGGATGGCCCATGATGTTCCCGAATGGGAAGCGTTGCGGGAGATGGCGAGTAATATGAAACGACACACGATTGCCAATTTACCCTATTATCTTGAAATGTTCGAGAAGAACGCCACGGCAAACGGGATTCATGTTCACTGGGCGAAAAATGCCGAGGAACATAACCGAATTGTTTACGAGATTATCCAGAAACATGGGGGAAAGAATCTCGTGAAGAGTAAGTCGATGCTGTCGGAAGAGTGCGGGTTGAGTCCTTATCTGGAGGCTAGGGGAATTGATGCCGTGGAGTCGGATTTGGGTGAACGGATCATGCAGTTCATGGGTACACCGCCAAGTCATATTGTGTTGCCTGCTATTCACGTGAAACGGGAAGAGGTGGGGAAGGTGTTTGAGAAAGAGTTGCACACGGAACCGGGGAATAGCGATCCGACTTACCTGACTCACGCGGCCCGGGCTGCCTTGCGGGAGAAGTTCCTGCACGCGGATATTGCCATGACGGGTGTTAATTTTGCCGTGGCCTCGTCAGGGGCTTTTGTGGTCTGTACGAACGAGGGAAATGCTGATATGGGAACTTCTTTCCCCAAGGTGCATATCGCGATCATGGGGCTTGAGAAAGTGGTGCCGGATTATGATGCTCTGGCCCTGTACGTGCGCTTGTTGGCCCGCTCTGCCACGGGACAGCCTTCAACGACGTATACGTCTCATTACAAGAAACCGGTGGAGGGGCAGGAGATGCATATCGTGATCGTGGATAACGGGCGAAGTGATATTCTGGCCTGCACGGAACACGTGAATATGTTGAAGTGTATTCGTTGCGGGTCATGTATTAACACTTGTCCCGTGTATCGTCGGACGGGGGGATATTCTTACTCTTATTTTATACCGGGACCCGTGGGGATTAACTTGGGAATGTTGAAGTCGCCGGAGAAGTATTCGGGGAACGTGTCAGCTTGTTCGCTTTGTTATTCCTGTTCGAATGTTTGTCCGGTGAAGATCGATCTGGCAGAGCAGATTTACAAATGGCGGCAGAATCTGGCGCCCTTGCATTTGGCTGACCCGTCGAAGAAGTTGATGGTGAAGGGAATGAAGTTTATCATGAATCATCCCGGTTTGTTCTATCATGCTATTGCTACCGGACGTGTTGCCGAGCGTATGCCTCGATTCGTGTTGTATAATTTTCTCGACGCGTGGGGTATCGGACGGGAACTTCCGGAGTTTGCGAAGGAGACGTTTAACGAGATGTGGAAAAAGGGATTGAAAGCCGATTAATTTATGAATGACGATTTACGATTGAAAAAGTGTCGGCTTTGTGCGGCTGGAATCTAAAATTTAAAATTAAAAATTAGAACATGGGTAGTAAAGAAGATATTTTAGCAAGGCTGAAAAAGCACGCGGTGGATCAAGTGGAACGACCGGAGATGACGTTCGAGCCGTTGACGTTTTCTGATCCGCTGGCACAGTTCGAGAAGATCATGAAGGCAGTGGGAGGAAATTGCGTGGTGTTGGAGAAAGGGCAGGACGTGAACGAGGTAATCCGGAACGTGTTCCCCGATGCCAAGTCGATCGCGTCGAATTTACCGGAAGTTACATGTGCCACGGTGAATCCCGACACGTTGGATGATCCGCGGGAATTGAACGGTACGGATGTCGGGGTGATCCGGGGTGATTTCGGGATTCTGGAAAATGGGATGGTATGGATTAACCAGCGTACCCGTTACAAGGCTCTCTTTTTTATTTCCGAGGCCTTGGTGATCCTACTTGACCGGAATCGTTTGGTGAATAATATGCATGAGGCATACAAGCAACCCGCTTTTGATGATTTCGGGTACGGTTGTTTCATTTCCGGTCCCTCGAAGACGGCTGATATTGAACAAGCGTTAGTCATCGGGGCGCACGGGGCGAGAGCGGTGACGGTGATATTGGAATAAAATAATAAAGGCCATTTTTTAATGGTCTTTATTATTCTTCGTCTTTTTTCTTTAATTCTTTCGAGAAGAAGAAATAAGCAACGATACAGACAATTAGCGGGAAAACGTAAACTAATCCCGGAGAGAAGATGGCGAAATACCATGGCATACTCCACTCTTCATGGGCTGATATTTCTAAGGCTTTATAGCCCACGTGTACAATTCCGATAGAAAGGAATGCAACGGCGGCAATCCCGAATAATTTTTGATTTTTGGCAGCTTTTATTTTGTCCATAGTTTGATTCGCCAATGGCGAGTTATAGGTTAATAAGTTGCAAATTGCAGGTTACAAAATACAAGTTTGCAGGTTAGTGATCAGCTTGTAACCTGCAAACTTGAAATTTGTAACTATTTTTTATAAAGATGTTTGATTCCAACCCGATGTCCGGCTACGGCAAAGTACAGGATGAATAGGTAGCAAGGCAACATCATCCAGTAGGCCCCTTGGTGTCCCATAGAAGTGGTTAATGAACCGTACAACATTGGGAGTAAGGCTCCTCCGGCGATAGCCATAATGAGTAGGGCCGATCCGGTCTTCGTGTGACGTCCCAACCCGAAGATGGCAAGCGGGAAGATGGCGGGCCACATGAGCGAGTTTGCCAAGCTTAGCAAGGTCAGGCACCAGATAGAAGTGTCTCCCGGCAGCATAACAGTACAAATACCGAGGATAACCCCCAAGGTTGCACAGCAAGCAAGGGCTTTTTCCTGACTGATGTATTTGGGGATGGCGATGATTCCGATGATATAACCAACGATCATGGCGATCATGCCGTAAGTTGGGAATATCCGGGCGGTGTCCATGTCCATTTTCATGGATTGGGCGTAACCGATAATCGTGTCAATAGCAATTACTTCAACTCCCACGTACAAGAATAGGGTAACAATTCCGATCCAGAGGTGGGGGAAACTGAATATGCTTGATTTCCCGCCGTGTTGCAGGCTACCTTCTTCTTCTTCCGGGTCCTCGATTTGGGGAAGCGGGGAGAAACGGACAAATAGGGCCAGCACGACGAGTGATACCATGATCACTACGTATGGTACGATGGATTTGGAGGCCAGTAAGTCGAGTTCCGCGGCTTTTTGTATGGCATCCATTGTTTGTAATTTTGCCTCAAGTAGGTCGATGTCTTTTAGCATGATTGATCCGAGGATCAGCGGGCTGATAGCTCCAGCCACCTTGTTACAGATACCCATGATGCTCACGCGCTGGGCGGCACTCTCGGCGGGGCCAAGCTCGATCACGTAAGGGTTGGAGGCTGTCTGAAGCACGGATAGTCCCGTACCCATGATGAATAACCCAAGTAGGAATAACCCGTAAGTGCGGGTCATGGCAGCCGGGATGAACAGTAATGCGCCGACGGCCATCACGAGGAGGCCGAGCATCATACCGTTCTTGTATCCTGTTTTCCGCAGTACCCAGGACGAAGGTAGTGCCATCACGAAGTAGGCAATGTAGAACGCGAAGGTCACAAGGTACCCCTGCCATTCATGTTGCAGCTCGCAGGCGATTTTAAGATAAGGGATCAAGGTGGCGTTCAACCACGTGACGAACCCGAAGATAAAGAAGAGGATACCGATAATGATAATCCCCATACTGTAAGAATTTTTCTTTTGTTCCATCATCTTTTCGTTAAAATATACATAAACACGTAAACACTTTCAAGAATCTACAAAGTTATTAATTTTTGATAATGATGAATGAAATTGGGAAAAATTATTCGTGCGGCCGCGATGGCAGATGAGAAGAGACCGTATCCTTCACGGATACGATCTCTCGTGTAAACAGAAAAGCACCTCTACGATTTGTCTTTTGATATATCTGGTTATTAGTTTGACATGATTTGCTTGACGAGGGTGTTGTCTTCGATAATCCCCATGATTTTCCGGTTGAGCGTGCCATCCCTGTTGATGATGATGAAGGCCGGGTACGAGTTAATTTCAAATTGTTGGCTTAATGTTTTTCCCTCTTTGGAATCGGGGCTAATGTCCAAAGTGATGAAGTTTAGGTTAATGTTTTTCCTTGTTTTTTCCTTGTTTAGTGTTTTTTGGATCTTGACCCGGTTGGCATCATTGGGAAGCAAGACCAAAAGGGTTTGTTTATCTTGCATCACGGCCCTTTTCAGAGCTTCTTTGTAATTCAAGTCATAATAGTACACCTGTGGGCAAACAAGGGCTTTGAAATTTTCAAAGAAATCGTTGTAATAATCTTTCATTTTGGGATCGGCGGAAGTATATGTTTTTTCCCATGTCAGGATCCGATTAAGTTCCTTGTCTGTTAGTTCGCTTTTCAAGGAGTTAAGAGCATTCATTATATCCCATGTATTCGAATTGTTACTGTCCAGTATGTTCTTTTCTGCCATGGAAATAATTTTTTCCTTGTCTTTCGTGAGGATGGCTCTATTTAGTTCAATTTGGGCGTAAAATTCTTCCTTCCCTTCTAAAGATATTTCTTCGAGTTCCTTTTCCACTTGTTTGAGCTGGTTTAGCGGGTCTTTAGCCCCGGGTCTTATCGTTTGAGCGATGGCGACCCGATAGATCATTTTAATCTGGTAGTCTACTTTTTTCGGGTCTACGATTTTTTTATACTCGTCGGCATGGCGTGCTAGGAATTTGAAATCTTCAGAGTCAAAGGTTGCGATTTCAATGACGGGCCAGAATTCTTTACGAAGACGGTCTTGTGCCGTGAGAACGGGTTGTAGTTTTTGATTGACTTCCTGATATTTTTGGTTTTCACCGGAATAACGGAGTGCGAGTAGATAATCGACAAGCTCTTGTTTGTTGATATTGTCGTTTTCATATTTTTCTCCCAGATAGGCAAGTGATGTTTCTTCGTTTAATCCTTGTTTTACTAAAGAGATAAAAAAATCAGATTCTTGGAATCCACCAACAATTTTATGCTGTACGCTTCCATCCGGGCGTATGATGAGGAATGTTGGATAGGCCTGCACGTCGTACTTTTTTTGTAATTCGGGGCCTTCTCCTTTTTCCATGTCATATTTGACGTTGATAAAGTTAGCGTTAAAGAAATTGCCTACTTCTTTTTTGGGAAAAATGGTTTGGCTCATGAACTGGCAGGGGCCACACCACGAGGTGTAACAATCCATGAATATCAGTTTGTTACCGGATTTTGCTTTCGCTAACGCCTCTTTGAAGGAGAGCGTCTCGAAGCGTGTCCCTTCCTGACAAAAGGCCGGAAAAGTATATATCAAGAAGATAATGATTGAAATCAGAGTTTTCATTCGTAATTATTTAATATTAATTATTTTGCGTCCCGAACGTAGCGTACGCCCATGTATTTGTTGTTCATGCCCATGAGACTTTCATCGGCGATCGTCGTTACATCGCGTTCAATTTGCGACGAGTTGTAGCGGATTCTTCGGAAATAGACAGCGGTAGATTTCTTATAACTTTCATCTACCGTGCTAGTCCAGTAAAACCCGTAATCTCCGGCGTTCCGGAGAAATAAATAACTACCGCTTCCACCTAGCGTGATGGAACCGCAGAGGCGTAAATTAATCCCGTCTTTTTGTTGCATTAATTCTCCTTCGTATGAGCCTCTCCAGCCGATTGCATTGGATTCGGACGTGGACATTCCTAGGGTCTGTTCTAGTTTTTTCCAGTCTTCATCGGTCGGTAATCTCCAGCCTGCCGGGGCATTAGCCACGGCTTCCTCGTAGGTATATAAGTTACCGTACGTGGTGTAGTAAGCTTTTACCAATTCTGTGTCGGAATTTCTTAGCAATGCTTGTCCACGGCTGTTTTTTTGTTCGTAATAAGGTGTCCCGGCGTTGTAATTGGAGGCCATCCAATCAAGATCGCCATAGCGAACCCAGATGTATTCGATTCCATCGTTGTCTGTCAAGGTTCCAGTTGATCCGGGTTTGATGGCAGGTAATTCATTGTCGTTGTCGCTGCAACCGACGCATAGGGCAAGAGTTGTTATCCAAAGTAATATTATTGTCTTCATCATGTTCCTGTGTTAAAAGATAAATCCCAAGTCACTGATAATTTGTTTGAGTACATCATATTTTTCACCGATAATCGGGTAAGCGGCATATTTATTTTTAAATTCCTCTTCGCTGGTGTTGAATAATGCCTCGATGTAGTCGCTAAGATCGTAATCTGCGCTGATAAATAGGTTGTAATAGGCTCGTAACAGGCCTCTGGAATATACTTTGTCGTAATCATAGACATAGTTTTCGTCTTCCGGAACTCCCGCGGCGGCGTATGTTTTCCCGTAAAATTCTTTGCTGAATGTATAAAATTTTTCCATCACGGCGGCAGGGACATTATTTATCTTTTTCGAGATGATTTCACCGAATATGGGCGAGAAAAAATCCCGTTTTTCCTGTTCATTCATTTCCGCGATGTTTCCCACGGAAAGAGCCAAACAACGGTATCCGAGATAGTAGTCAATGGCTCTTATCGTGCCGTAGTAATTCTCGGAAAGCTGGTTGACCAGCAATATGGAATAAGGGCGCAAGGGCGAGGCTAATCGGGGTATCATGTAGGTTTCGATGAAATGGATACCTTCTTTCATTTCTGACTGGTTGGTCAGATAATCAAGATAAAGTTCATCACCCCCGCTTGTTAACGAGTAGGATAAATCTAATATTTCAGTGTACCAGATTGGAATACCCTCGGTATTCGTTCCCTGTTGCTCGTGGCATAAGGTGTCGTTAAAAAGTAAGTGTATTTCGTTTCTTTCACGGAATTCACGTCGTAGTACTGATACCGGGTCGGTCGCATCCGGGGAAATAATGAAGTAATTTTTTTGTGTTTCATTGGGGACCAGTGAATCTTCTTTTCCGCAAGAGGTTGCGCATATCATAAAAAGGGAGAGGTAGAAAATGCTATATATGAGTTTCATGACATTCATTTTAGTTGTTATTATTTTCTATGATTTCTACCGGTTCTCGTTCCGGGCGGTTGTTACTTCCCAAGTTTACTTGAAAATCAAGAACTTCTCTGGGTAGAGTTAACGTGTAGGCTTTATCATTCAATCCTAGTTCATATATTCGGGTTTCTCCGGGAACAGTTTGGTATGAAATTGTGGTGAATTTCGTGTACGTGTGGCGATAAGTTTTGGACCACGGGTATTTTTCGCATACGGTGTAACGTCGTAAATCGTACCAACGATGTCCTTCTAGACACAATTCCCGTTGGCGTTCTTCCCGAATCAGGTCGATCAATGCGTTACCGCTTTCAGCAATGGTTGGGGGTGTGCTGTAACGTTTGGCTTGGAGTAGCCCGATCATTTGTCGTGCGGTTCCCTCGTCATTGTCGAAGGCGGCGGCTTCTGCCAAATTCAGATAAGCCTCTGATGTGCGGAAGAGGAAGTTGTCTGACACGCTGCAAGCCTCGTTCCAATGGTCTCTGCCCCAAGATACTTTGGAAAAAATATATTTCCCGTCTTCTTGGGTGATGTAGTGTCGTTTTCGAAGGTCGTTATCATCAAACGTCTCGTACAGGTCTTTTGAAATGTAGAAAGGTCTTGAATCGCTTTGCAGGTTTCCATAATAGTCATAAGGACTCCCGAGGAGCATGGGTGACAGAAGGTGTCCGCCCATGGAAAATATTACTTCCGGTGATTCCGAGGTCAGGAAGTTTCCTTCCCCTTGGAATGTTGTCAAGTTAGCTAACGCATTATTCCGGTCAAGGACTTGTTGGGCGTATGAGCGTGCATTTTTGTAATCCTGCATGTAAAGATAAACACGACTCATCAGAAAGTAAGTCGCCGTGAGATCAGCTTGGTAAATAGATACCTTTTCGGTCTGGGCTAAACATTCTTTTGCTTTTTCCAAGTCTTTGAGGATTTGAGCGTAGATTTCGGACACGCTATTTCGGACGTATGTTTTATCTTCAATATAAGATGTTAATTTCAAGGGAACTCCCGGTGTGGTTGCAGCCGTTGTGGGTGCATAAGGCTCGGCGTATAGGTTTACTAAGGTAAAATAGTACGCTGCACGAAGAAAATAGGCTTCCCCTTCAACTCGTATTTTGTCTGTTTCTTCTTGTGGAGTTTTAGTTGATACGTTGTTCAATTCATCCAAGATGATATTCACGGCATTAATGTATTTGTATGTCTGGTTCCAGCAACCGTCTTCTGCCCGTGTGCTTGTTCCTTCCGAATCATATCCCACTTGTCGTTGCCACGTGTAGTACCCGAACATGGTTTCCGCGCTGTGGATCATGACTCCGGAGTTTGTTTTCCCATTTTGTTCCACCTCGTCTGACATCAGGTGGATAAATAGGTTATACGGGTCATCCGTGGACACGAGAACATTATAGTTGTATTTGCTCGTCGGAAGGTAGGCACTTCCGAGCAAAAGCTCGTCAAGATCGGAAACAGTTTCTACTTTTGACAAGTCCTGAGAATACTCTTTCAGAAAGTCTGAACAAGCCGAGAGCGTGAAGAGTAGTAATCCGATAAATAATATATTTTTCATGACATCTCTTTTTTAAAATGAAACATTCAAACTGAATGAATAAGTCGGTCGGTCGGATAGTTGTACTGTCGCGAAACCGCTTTGTGTTGCTGTTTGTCCTTTTAGCTTTGAGGAACAGATGGTAAACAGGTTTGTTCCTGACAAGGTCAAGGCCAAACGTGACATTCTGAGTTTGGGTAATATGCGTTCGCCAAATTCGTAGGTGAAACTAAGGCTGGAACATTTTAAATAATTACCGCTCACGACCCGGTAGTCGGAATAGTCGTACATTTCCCATGCACTGTTAGCTATTTTTTGAATCTCTTTCCTTGAGGTTGTTGCCCAGTGCCCGGAGTAGTACTGGTAGGAGTCGCTACTGTTGGGGATGATTGCGGGAATGTTCGTGTGTTTTTCGTCCCCGGATTTTTGCCAGCGATCCAGAAATTCCCTGCGAAGGTTGTATTCCGGTTCGATGTCTGACCCGTTTCCATTGTCAAACAGGCGAAATAGACGAACTTTTGACCCCAAGCTGTAGGCGAATGCGCCGCTCATGCGTAGATTTTTATAGCGTAATGTCGTGTTCAATCCCCCGGACATATAGGGTTCACGACGTCCGGAAGCTTTTAGAACTTTGGTGTAAGTTTCATATTTGCTTAGTCCGTCGAGTTCCTGTTGCCGGGCTTCCATATCATCAAATAATGGTCCGCCGTCAATGGAGCTAAGTCCGATAAATTTGTAGGAGTAGAAGGTGTTTATAGCCTTACCCTTGATTACAGCCGTGCCGTTCAGGAAATCGGTAAGTTCGTACGTTTGGGAGTCCGGGTCACTTTTTACTTTATTAAAGTTTTTAGAGAACGAGGTGGATAGAGTCCAACGGAAATCCTGATTCATGATCGGGGAGATCGTGATATCGATGCTGTAACCGCTATTCTCGATGTCGCCCCCGTTGATGATGTATGAATTGATCCCGTTCATGGATGCGATTTTTTTAGTCATGAAGGCGTCATTGGTACGTTTGTAATAATATTGTCCTTCAAATTGGATTCGCCTTTGTAGGATAGAGAACATGAACCCGGTATTTAATGAACTCGTTTTTTCCCATTTTAGATTCGGGTTGGGATAACGGGCAATTTCGGATTTGTATTTGTTATAGTAATTGTCTAGCGGGAGTTTTTTGATTACAAGTGCCGGGGATTGATCCGATAACATGTTACCTTGGTAACCGAAAGAAACTTTCAGGGTCATGTAGTCGATCCATTTTGCTTTCAAGGCCTCGTGTTCTGAGAAATTGTAAGCCCCGGAAATAGACCAGATCGGTAATAATTTGTCATTACTTTTGTCTCCGAAATTATTCGAACCGTCAATCCGCCCGTTCACGTTGAACGTGAAATAGTTTTTATAACTATACGAGACGGAAATAAACCCGGATAACATATTCGTTTTATTATCCATGATCGTGGGGACGTTGCTTGCCAGCCAATTCCCGTAGGTTGGGTAGTCCGTTATACTGATATTGTCGACGAATATTTTTCCCCGGTCCGGGTAATAACCGCGGGTGACGCTTTTAAAACCATCATAATGGGATGAGCTGAGTTCCCATCCGGCACTGGCATTGATATTGTGTTTTTCTTCGGCTCCAAAGTATTTGTTGATGTTTACCTGAATACGCACCGTGATTGAATTGTTATTTGTTTCATCGCGAGTTAATTCTCCCCCGAAAGGCAGTACGCTGCTGCTGCCCGTGGCGGGAAGTGTTCCGTATTCCGTGTCTCGTAATTTAGCCGCGTAAAAAGTCTTTTCTCCCCAATAACCCTCGATTTCCGTGTTCTGGGTGGTGTATGAAATGATGGCATTGGCATTTAACCATTCCGTGAAATTGAATCTCAAATTTGCGTTTACGGTTAATCCCATGATATGTTGTTTGTTATAACTATTTTCCAGCTCGTTGAGGATGTTGTAATTAAATCTGTATGTTGAGAATCCGGTTCTTTTTTGGTAATAGTGGTATTCTCCTGCCTCGTCGTAGGCTGGGATGGCCCGGCTGGTTTTATATGCGTAATCAATAGGCGCAACATCTGATTGATTATATTTTCTTTTGCTTTCATTGCCTTGTAATTGGAAAAAAGCTGTTACCCATTTGCTGAACGTGGTTTCCAGATTTAAGGCAGCCGTGTAACGTTGATTGTAGTTCCCCTTGATCACGTCATTTTCCCGGGTATATCCGAGTGAGGCATAGTAACGGGTTTTTTCCGAGCCCCCGGATATACTGACGGTATGTTGATGTGAGAAACTATCTTCCGTGAGTAATTTGAACCAATCGGTATTCATGGTTTCAAGTTGGGCAACTTTTTTGTCGAAGTCTGAATCCGTGATTTCTTTGTTATACAATTGGTTTAATAATCCTTCGTATCCAACAGAGTAATTAGCGTAGTAGTCGTACACGTAGCGTTGGGCGAACAATTCCTTGGAAAATTGAATCCGTTCTTTAGAGTTCATTAGATCGATTTTTCGATCTGAGTAACGGGGACGCTGACGCAGGGTTGTTGTCATGTTATAATTAATTATCGGTGCTCCGATATGCCCTTTTTTCGTGGTGATCACGATAACCCCGTTGGCTGCTTTCGTCCCGTACAGGGCGGTGGCGGCGGCATCTTTCAGAATATCGAGACGTTCAATATCTTGGGGATTTATTCCGGCAATGGCATTACCGATACGATTGATGTAGTCGGGATCATTTAATTCTTCAGCCGAGATGGGGACTGGGTCTTGTACGATGATACCATCTACTACCCACAACGGTTCCCGATTTCCGACCAGTGTCGATGTCCCCCGGATACGGATCTTGGGTGCGACACCAACCTCTCCGGAATTGGTCATCAGAATCATGTCGGTAACTCTTCCTTCGAGCATCTGATCAATGGAAGAGGCGCTTGGAATCATGATGTCATCCATTTTCATGGAAGAGATGGCACTGGTCGATTTTTTCTTGTTAAGTACTTGGTAACCGGTTATGACTACCTCTTCCATTTCCTGAAAGTCTTCTTCCATGATAACGGTTAAATCCTTTTCTCCTTTATACGTGATTGTTTTTGGCTTCATGCCTACAAAGGAGAAGATTAGTTCAATATTTGCATCTTGTGGCGGCGTGATCGTGAAATGTCCCTCTTTGTCTGTGGCAACTCCAATGGTTGTTCCTTTGATCATGACAGTTACTCCGGGAAGAGGGATTTTCTTTTTATCCATAACCGAGCCTCGAATCTGTATCGTTTTAGGCGTTTCAATCGGTTTTGCCGGACGGATGATGATGGTGTTGTTGTTGTCGAATCGATACGTGAATTCTTTTTGTAGCACGTGATCCAGAACATCTGTAAGTTTCATCTTCAGTCGTGGCATTTGCATTATTTTCCGGATGTCCAGTTCGTTCTCACTGTAGAAAATATCGTATTTCAGTTGTTGTGTGATGAGGTCGAAAACTTGTTCCATCATCATTTGGCGTGTTGTAAAAGTAACACTGTCTTCTTGGGTCAAGGGGGATGCTTTACAGGTTACAGAGCCTGTAAACAAGCTTAATGCGATGAATGTGATAAGCATGACCCTTTTTTTTAACTTTTCTTGTAAGTAAAAAATGTGATCTGACTCTTTTTTTTTCATAATTTTGTAATTGAATTAGTATTAGCCTTTTATTCTACCGACTGCAAATGGAAAATAAAAGGTGTATTATTAATAAGGGAATGGGTTATTCATGTACTCGTTCCTTTATTTTTTATTTTCTTTACAGTGATAATTTTGCCATTGATGTCAAATGTTATATCCGTGGTTTCTTCTAAGTATTGTAGCATTGATTCCAGTGAATTGTGTTTATTGATAACTCCCCTGAAATACATATCCTTGATTTCTTCTTGTTGGTAATGCATCTGGAAATCGTACCATCGTTCCAATTTTCTCACGATGTCTTCAAAACGGTAACCTTTAAAGTAGAATTTTCCGTCAAGCCACGAGGTGTAGAGTTCGGTTTCAACTGTTTTTATCTCGATCTCTCCCGTGTTGTTGTTTAGTGAATATTGTTCGGATGGTTGTAATATTTTTCCTTCATGATCAGCTATTTGTATGGCTACTTTTCCCTGTACTAAAGTTACTTGCCAGCTTGGATCTTCCGGGTAGGCTGAAACATTGAAACGGGTACCCAGTACGGTTACGGTTTTGTCTCCCGAATGTACGATAAAAGGAGCATGTTCATTTTTTTCGATCTCGAAAAATGCTTCACCTTCAAGATAAACTTCCCGGCAGGTAGGAGTAAATTGAACCGGGAATTTTAACGTGGATTCCGAATTCAACCACACGATGGAGCCGTCTGCCAGTTTTAAGGAAAACTCTCCGCCTTTGGGGATAATCAATTGATTATATTCGACAGGGACGTTTCCTTCTCCGAGAGAATCGATGTTATAATATAAGGTGTTATTTAAAGAATCTTTCGTGATTTTTACGCCTAAATCTTTTATGGAGATATTCTGCTCCATGTTTTCAAGGTAGAGATGCTCTCCCGTTGCCAGTATTAATTTTGCTTTAGAAGGGACGGACTGGATGTTCGGGTGATTCATGTCAGATTGTTGAAAATACCATAGATAGGAACCCATGGATAGTGTCAATATGAAAATGGCCGCATATTTGAAAATACGAAATTTTACCGATGGCTTGGAATATCCTTTACATCTTGATTGTACGTTTTTCCATGCTGAATCTACCCCGTCGTTTTCATTTTGTAGGGAGTAAAAAGCTCTTCTGATTAAAAAGTATATCTGTTTGTTCATGTTTTTCCAGTTTCATTTTGCTTAAGGGGATCGAAACCGGAAAATGGGTGACCCTAAAATGAAATATTTTTCATGTTTTTTTCAAGAAGCTGTTAATCAATAATAAAAGATAAGTTTTATCATCTAATTTTTCTCTGAATTTACGATAAGCCTTTGATAAATGAGTTTTAACCGTGTTGACGGATATATTTAGTTCTTCTGCGATGTCTTTATACTTTTTGCCATCCATACAATTCATGACAAAGACAATTCGACATTGTTCGGGAAGTTCTTGTAGGATTTTTTTAGCCTCTTCCAGTTTAATGAGTTCTTCTTCCGAATATTCAGATTCTTGGAGATAGATGATAAATTCTGCGAGACGAGGAAGGTGAGTACGTTCTAGCATTTGTTTTTTTAGGTAGTGTAATGCTCCGTGCCGCACGGTAGAATAGAGGTAAGTCTGGATTGTCGTTTTGATTTCTAGTGTTTTACGGTTGTTCCATAGATATACGAAAGCATCTTGAACGATGTCTTCACTGGCTTGTTTATTCATCACGATTCCTTGACAATAGTTACGTAAAGGGGTGTAGTAATTTTTAAAAAGCTTTTCGAAGATTAGTGGGTCTATTTTTGAAAAACTTTGAAAATCATTTGAATATGTTTCTTCTGTTGATGGCATAGTTACTTGTTCTCATTCAATCCGCATCTTAATTCATGTCCGTGATTTTGATCCCTCCGTTAGAAATGTCCGTGTAGCTGTCTTTCCGAAGGCTTTCGATATACTGTATATTTATGGAATATAATTGGTTGCTCATTTTTTTTGATTATAGATTCAATGCTTGTAAATTTAGTGAAAATATATTTATATCAATATAATATAGAAAATATTTTTAGAATCTACCTTTCTTTGAAGTAAAAAATGAAACAGTTATTCGTGGGTTGAGTCAGGACTTTTTTACTTTCTATTTGACCGTCAATTGATAAATAAACTCTTTATTATGTTTCGATTATATTCGTTTTAATATTATATTTTAGGGAAAATGGGGGGGTATGAAAATCGGGATACAGAAACAAACTCTTGTATCCCGGTTATTTCAAATAGTAATCAATAATTAACTTTCCGAAAAATAGAGAAAGTTATTTTGTTGATTTTGTAGCGGAAATTATTCGTGAAATAATTCTGTTAACTTGTCTATCAGAGCTTTCCCTCGCAGATCCAATGCAATAAGTACTCCTTTACTATCCACCAGATACATGGTCGGGATTGCCTTTACTTTATAGAGACCTGCCACCTCGTTGCTGCGGAAGTTGGGCCACGTGAGTTTTTCTTCATCTAAAGCTTTCTTCCAATCAGATTCTTTTTTATCAGTGGAAATACTGATAATTTGGAATCCCTTGTCTGCGAATTTCGCATAGGCATCTTTCAAATTCGGGATTTCTTTACGACACGGGCCACACCAAGATGCCCAAAAGTCAATAAGTGCATATTTCCGTCCTTCAAGCAACGATTGCAAGCTGTGTTCTTTTCCATTCGCTTCTTTCACCGTGAATGCTGGGACCGGTTGTCCAACACGTCCCGCTGGGTATAGTTCCTCGTACACCATTTTTCCATAATAACTATCTTTGGCCTCTTGTGAGAACTGCTCGTAAAGATTTTTTTGATCAGGAGTTAAATAGGAGGTTAAAGCAATTAGTGCTAGCGGTCCCCAAAAGGTTTCCTTGTTTTCCAAAATTATGCGATTGTAATTTTTTTCCATGGCTTGGAAAAATTCTTTATCTTCCTTCTGCATATTTTTTCCTATCTCAGAATCCATCAGCTCTTGCATCTTTGCAGCATCTTTGTCCGTATACGCTTTGCTGTAGGCATTGGTAAAATCATTGTAACGTTTTTGGAAATCCTTACGGATTCTATCAAGAGAATCTCGCGGGGACATCATCCGTTTGTAGTAATCGGTCAGAGGCGAGCCTTTCACCATCGCAGAAAAATTATATATTGGTAGACTGTCTTTGCCGACAAAGGAACATGTTACATTCCCGTCTACGAAGATATTTTTATCTTCCAACATCAAATCTAATTTTCCGTAACAATCCTTCACTCTCAATATCATTAAGCGGGGTGTCAACACGGTTCCCTCGAAAATAAATTTACCCTCCTTTATTGATGTTTCAGTTAGAACAGGCTCTTCGTGATGTGCGAAAGGGACTAATTGGAGTATTGTCCCGTCCTTCAGGCCTTTGATATTCCCTTTCAACGTATATTTCCCGGCAGGTTGTTGTTGGGCACAGCCTAACAGGCACAAACAAGCCCATAGTCCATAGACTAAATTTTTCATATTCATATTTTTATATTCTAATTCTGATTCAGATTAAATCTATTCGTTTTGTTCAATCAATGAGCAAATACTGATAATCTTGCCCCAACCCGTGGTAATGGTGGGATTTTCCCGCTTTATCATATTATTCCATGGAGCTACACCTGTATACTGCGTTGTCGGTATACCATTGGTGTGGTCCATCTCAAATTCAAGAAGTTTCCCTTCTTGTTTATTGCTGTCCCACAAAGCGATATAAAACATGCAACTTCCGGTAGGCCATCCTCCCACACCGGGGACGTGTATTGTTGTGACTGTTTCGTTGGCAGAACAGGAATATACCAATCGGGATGCACTGTTTCCGCTCGTGGGCGAAAAAGAGTATACTGCCTTGTCCGTGGCATAATAAAAAGCATTCGCGGCATTGCTGCATGCAAAATATTTGGCGTTGGCGATTTCTGAACAACCCGACAAATCTGTTTTGGGGGAAGTGCTGCTACCTAGGTAAGACAAGTCACCATCGTCCTTCACGTTATAGAACAAATAGCGATGTAGCCAATATGTCCCGTTATCATTTAGGATGGCATACGTTGAATTTCCCGTGCCGCGCATGATCACGATGGGATCCGCTGGTAAGGTATTTGCATCGAGTATAGCATCAATATTTGTCGTCCCGAAACTACTAATGGAACTTGCTTTGGAGAAATAAGGGCGAAAGCAGTGATTCTGTTTGTCGTAAATTACTTGATCGGCTCCGATGGCTCCTGCCAAAGAGTTCCAATTTGTTTTCGTTTTTCCCATCAAGAAATCACTCGCCTTGTAATTCCCGGCGATTGGAGCAGAAAATTTTAAATCATTTGCTTTGTCCGTGTACAATACATGGAGTTTACCGTCATTAATCAAGAACTCGCCGGTGTTACCAGCCTCACCGAATATGAAGTTATTCTGCGGATTGAATACTGTCGGTGTTTCGTAGAACATACTGTTCCATTCGTTCATAGTTTGTAAGCCCACGCTGTTCAATCGCCACATATTTTGATCGGTTGCCACCATGTAAGCTTTTTTTGATTTGCCATCGGATGACGGGCGAATGAAAAGTGGTTTACCTGGAAGGGTTCGTCCTGTCTTTTTACTGTAATAGTGGAAATATTGTGCGTCAACGAAACCGGTTATGAATTGTAGCTGGGAATTCAATACTTCTATATCGGTGTTGCCATCTATTGTTTCCGTCAGTAAATAAAGCCCTCTTAATGCTCCGCTCTGATTCACGGATATAAATGTCTCGTTTATTTGCATGAAATTGCGTGCACCGGAAATTGTATCCTCTGCCATGAAATAGAAACGATACATTCCCGGTTTCAAATCGCACACCCAATCTAATTTTTTGGTACGGGCAATCGTGTCTGCGGGGGGATAAACCTGCTTATTCCCTTCCAACACCGGTTTGTATTGTCCTTCCTTCAATGTTAAATAGAACCAACGATAGCGTAACCGTTCTTTGTATTTGTAATCCACGTGGGGGTCGAACACTATGGTATCCCCTGCATTCATAGAAACAGTGATGAGCAATTTCACTTGTTCCGAATCCATTCCGATGGTATCAATTTTGATCACTCCGATTTCTTCCTGCGACATGTAATTGTAGTTTCCCTCGTCATCTGTACAGGCAGCTAAAATAGAGATGTAAAAAAGCGGAAGTAAAAGAAGATTATATAATTTTTTCATGATACATTGCTTTTGTTTAGTTTGGGAATTCAATCAGTTTATTACCTTCTGCTAAGGGATTGTTGGGATGAGCCGCATTATAAGCGTTCAATTCATTAACAAAATGAATGCGATAATATGTCAATTGTGCCCAGCTCATTGTTTCTGGATCGATGACCTCTTTTGCGTGGCTTACCATGAAACGGTATTTAGCGTCGCTGTATTCACCAAAATAGGGGGACCACGCTGTATCCCAGTTGGAGGGGCGGGTAAGGATGTCATTCCACTTGAACAGCAAGTGATCCCATTCCTCTACACCCACGGCAAAATCATCGGAAGGAATCACTTTCAGGTAAAGACTCACTTCCTTTTCTTGTAGTATGGCAGCTCGCTTCAGTATCACGTGGAACGTCGCCGCGTTTGTGTCCGCGGGAATAGTCACCGTCTTGGGAAAGTCATACAGGTCTTTGGAAGCCGTGCTTCGCTCCTCGTCCACCGTTAGGTTTAGCATTCGGGCATAATCTACGGTCTCACCGATAACCCACGCTTGCACGTTCATCGTCATTGTCAAGGTGTCGGTGGGATAGGGCATGAAGGAAAACAGCAAGGAGTCGGTTCCCACGGTCCAAATATCCGGGCCGACAAGTCGCACTCGTGGTTCGTCATGATAATAAAAGCCATCATTCTCACACCCGATCCACAGGAGTATCGATAGCATTGCCATGAATACATATTTCATTTTTTTCATCTGAATTTCGATTAAAATTGGTGATTTTGTTAATTCTCGTATCCCCCGAACTCCACGTCAGAAGAGGGTATGGGCAACACGTACACGCTTTTGTCTGGATTGACCGTAGTTCCTTCAATGGCACTAGCATTCAGTCGTTTGTAATAATAGAATAACTGCCCGCCCTCTCCGACAAACTCCTTTCGGTATTCTTTATAGATTTCCTCTTGAATCTCGTCTGCGGTCAAATGTTCATCCAATGGATAGAGCGAGATACCCCGGTTCTCACGTACCCTATTCAACAAGCGAATCGCTTCTACGGGATCGCTATCCCGAAGACACTCTGCAGCGATGTAATAGGATTCTGTCATCCGGATGATAGGATAAAGACCATTGTACTTGCTTCCTGTGCGATACCAGAATTTTGTGCAATATCTTTTTTCTCCGTCATGTTCGTAGCCGTTATAAAGTCGGTAATCGTTACCTAAGCTTTTGCTTACTTCATAAATATCGTTGGCTTTATTCTCGGAAGGAGTCAACACATTGAGTCCGGCAGTTGCTTTCAAATATCCATCAGAAATGTCTTCCCATCCATTCATTTCCAAATAGAAAATATGCTCGGTTGTGAAAGTCCGATCAATAGTGCTTTTATCTCCAGCGTGCTGATTTTGATAGTCGGCCCAATTGAATGGCTTGCTATAATAAGATGTATCTGCCATCGCGATGATTTCACGTGCCTGAGGTAGGGCGTCCTGCTTGTCTTCGTTCCAGAGGTAAGCCCGTGCCAGGGTTGCCACTACTGCATAATAATTAAAATAACCGATGCGAAGTGTCCGTTGTGTATATGGGGTTTCTGATGTTTTCAAAATATCGTGTTCCAAACACGCTTTGGCTTCCAGTAGATCTTTGATTATTAAATTCATGGTTTCGTCCACGGTCTTTTGGCTCACGATATCCGTCGAGTATTCTGTCACGTAGGGTACACCTTTGGCATTTCGATTCATTTTGGGGGAGCAAGCGAAGAGACGCATTAACTCTAAGTGCAGGAATGCTCGTAAACCAAGGGCTTCCCCTTTGTAAAGATAATAATTCGTGGTATCCGACCATATATTCGGATTTACCTTGTCGATATTGCGCAACAGAATATTAAGATTCGCAATACATGAATATGTTTCATTCCAAATACGATGAATGATTCCCTCGCAAGTCGAATTAGTATAATCATACTCGGTTGCGTAGCGCCAAGTTGTGCTGTTCGCATCTACGTTGTAATTTTGCGATAAAACCTCGGTAAAACCGATGCCCATTTGCAATCCGTACATCGCCTTGGTGGACATGCGAGTGTAGACACCGGTCAGTTGGTCTTTGAATCCTCCTTCCCGGGAAAAGTGTTTTTCTTCTTTGATTTGAGATTTCGGACTAACTTCCAACCAATTATTACAGGAAGAAAGGCAACCCAGAAATATCAACAATAAAAATCCTTTCGTTATTATTTTTTCCATAATCAAATGCTTTTAGAATTTAAATCAAAAAGTTGCCTGAACTGATAGCGAGAACGTACGGGCAAACGGATAACTAGTTCCCCTTTCCGTTTTTACCGAAGAAATCACAAATAAATCATTCAAGTAAGCCGTCACTTTCAGACGTTCCAAAAAGGACGTCTTTATAAACTGCCAATCCTGAAAATCGTAATATAAACTCAAGGAAGAAAGCGTGAACGTATTATACTTTTCGACAAAACGTGAAGTCGGATACGTGGTGGTTTGATCTTTCACGGATTTGTAAAGTGCCTTGTCTCCGGGCTTTTGCCAACGGTCGGTGAATACTCGACGATCTACATTGTATTCTATCGGGGCATTCTCGACTTTATTTACCAAGGTGGAATTATAAATCTCTCCACCCCAACGATAACTGGTTGTCAAGGAAAATCCTATGCCCTTGAATTCACCATTCACACCGAAATTACCATTGAATTTGGGTTGGGAATCACCACACACTACTTGATCATTAACATCGTATATGTACGTTGTGCGGCCATCTTTTTTCACGAAAATCTCCTTACCGCTCTGTGGGTCTATCCCTCGCGATTTGACAGCCCAAATAGCATTCATGGAACATCCTTCGTAATATTTAATAGAAGGCGTAGTTCGACCATCTTCCAACATTGTCGCGTCTTGCTCGTCATTCCAAGCACGTAGGCTGTTGGATATCTTTTTCAACGTATTTTTGTTATGTGCCACGGTGGCATATACGTTCACATAATTACGGGAATGATGATACACTTTACTATTTAAATAAAGTTCCCACCCTTTATTCTCGGCTTCTCCTAAGTTTGCTACATAGGTGGAAAAACCCGTGGTGGCCGGAACCGTCACGTCCGTGATCATTCCTTTCGTATTTGCGATATAGTAATCGAAACGCCCGGATAAGCGGTCTTTGAAAAAATTAAAATCAATCCCGAAATTACTGTCGTATTTTTCTTGCCAACGTAATCCGGAATTAGCCAGTCCCTTCACGTAAGAACCGATACCATTTTTATAGGAGTTATCTCTATAATAAATCATGGTAGGCATTGCGTCGTAGGAATTAAATCCTTGACTACCTGTATATCCGAATGAAGCCCGTAATTTTAACCGAGAGAGTACATTTTGATTTTTCATGAAAATTTCGTTATGAGCATTCCATCCTCCGCCAATGGACCAAAAGGTACCCCAGTGATTATCTGCCCCGGTTTCCGATGAGCCACTCAATCGGTAATTGACATCCAGTAAATAGCGTTCATCGTAGGAATAATTTAATGCCAGTAATCCACCGCAACTCCGAGAAATTCCCTCCGAACCATCAGGTTTGGCATCTTGGGCATACTGAATGGCAAACGAGATGTCATTCATGTAATCATTGGGAAATCCTTCCGCTTCAATATCAACCGAGGAATAAACATTATTACTCATGTTCAATTGGGCGTTTAAAAAGAATACATGTTTGTCCAACTGAACGGAGTAACTTAATCCCATATCGGCATTTATGTTGAAATGTTTACCATTGGACTGATTATAATTACCTTTGCGGAAGATGTCTGCAACAGATATGAAATCAGTGTGATTCGCTGGTTTGAAAACATCCTTCGTCGTGGTTTTACGTACCAATCCGAATCGCCCGGTCAGACGCAAGTTCTGGCGCAGCAGGCATTCCAGGTAAAAGTTATTGGTGATATTCGTGTAAGTGGAATTATCTATGACGTTTAGTGTCGTATTGAATATCGGGTTGTAAAACGGTCCGATATTCCCGGCCGAATTCGTGTAAGAATAACTCTTTATTAAATTACCATTAGCATCATAGAGGCGACTATAAGGATTCATTTGACAGTATTGGTCAAACGTACCCCAAGGTGATTCGTTGCTTTCGTTGTAATCAATGCTAAGTTTGTTCCGGAAAGTTAAAATTTTGTAACGATAAGAAAGTGTTATTCCTCCGGAAAAAGTTGTCCGATTTGAGCCTTTCATTACTCCGTTAATTTTATTGTAAGAAAGTTCCACGCCATAAAGCATGGCTTTATCGCCACCCTCGAAATAAAGCGTGTGTTTATGACCAATTCCCACCCGGGTAGGTTGAGCTTTCCAATCTGTGTTCACCCCGGAAAGAATTTCTTGCAATTTATTGGTGTATGTACGATCCAGCGAGATCTGGTTTTCCGCGTTTTCTGACGAGAATAAACCTGCCATCCGCTCGACTTCCAGTTTTTCGATCGCGTTACAAAGGTCATAGCTGCTTAGATCCGGGGCTTCGATATTCAAATTACCGTTGTACGACATCCGCAAACGTCCGGGTTCCGGCTTTCTTGTCTCGATAACAATTACACCGTTTGCTGCTTTTGCTCCATAAATAGCTTTCGCTGTGGCATCTTTCAATGTTGTCAAACTCTCGACCAAATTCATATCCAAATCCAGTATTTTAGTTAGTTCCGTCTCGAACCCGTCCAGAATGAATAAAGGTTGGTTGGCACTTGAAGCGTATTCTCCTTGAATACTGGAAATCGTTGAACCGCCACGCATTTGAAAGTCTGGCAAGGCGTTCGGATTGGAACCCATTGCAAGATTTTCGATTTGAAGAAAAGAGGGATCTATGTTTTTTAAACTTTGTAGTACATTCTGATTACCTACTCTCCGCAATTCTTCTCCTTTTACGGTTACAACGGATCCTGTAAACGTGTTGGCTTTTCGGGTAAAAGCACCTGTGACAACGATTTCTTCCATTTCCTGTGAATCTTCTTCCATGACGATAGTCAGGTTCTGACCTTTGTAAGGGATGATCTGGGTTTTCATCCCGATAAAAGAGATAATCAAGGTGATGTTGGAATCTTTCGGCTGAATAATTTCGAAATTTCCGTTCATATCCGTGGCGACACCGGTGGTTGTACCCTTAATAAGCACGGTTACGCCGGGTAGGGGAACTTTCTTTTTGTCCGTGATGGTACCTCGTATTTTCTTGATCTGTTCCTGTTGTTGAGGTTCAGCCTTACGAATGACGATCACTTTGTCGAGAATGGAGTAGGTGTACCCGCTGTTCTTCAGGCAAGCATCGAGAATGGTTCTGACGTCGGAATCCTTCACGTTCATGGTGATGGATCCGATATGATCCAGTTCCTCCACGTTGTAGACGAACGTGTAGTCGCTTTGCTGTTTTATGATCCGGATGATTTCCCGGATATTACTATTTTCCACCGCTACCGAGAATTTAGCCTCTTGGGCGTGGATTCCGGCCGATAAATTCATGCAGAATAATAGCATCAATAAGCTACTTAATTTCATAATTAACAGTAGTTTTTTTAATTTTTCACGCGCACAAGCGTGAATAAAACAATCTTTTTCCATACTTTTGTTTTACTGATTTGTACTTACACTCGCTTTGACCGGGGAGTGTGGTTCACGAATTATAGCGATGGGACGTGCTGCCAACATGTCCCGTTTCTATTTTCAGATTACTGGATGTATATGGTTTTTCCCTCCTTTCTGCACTTGACCACGTGCGTCTCTTCAATCAATTTCAATACTTTGTCAATATCTTCATAACGAGATGTCTCGATGGTGAATTTCCGTTGTTTCAAGCCTTCTTTCTCAAAAATGACTTCGAACTCGTACCAGCGGGATAATTCCTTCATGATTTCGCCGAGTGGTTTTTCGTCAAAATAGAACATATCCCGTATCCATGCCGTCACGACGTTCGTGTCGACCTTCTTCACTTCGATACGAGTGCTGCCTGACGTGGTGACGGCTTGTTGGCCGGGAGCAATGATTGTTGTTGCCAGTCCATTGCCTACCTTCACTTTTCCGGTCATGAGGGTGGTTGCTACATTCCCGTCAGGAGCGGAGGCATTCACGTTGAACGTGGTTCCCAACACGGTGACCGTGGTTCCCGCGGCCTCAACGATAAAACGGCGGGTGGTGTCGGGTGTCACCTCCAGATAAGCTTCTCCCGTTAAGCGGATTTTTCGTTCTTTTCCCTTGAATTGAACGGGATAGGTCAGTGTACTTTCGGAATTGAGTTTCACGGTTGTGTTGTCGGAAAGGCGAACGGTGTATTCCCCGTATTTGGGAACGATAATCGTGTGATAGATTTCATCCGTTTCAACCGTCTCTTTTTCTGCGGTGGCATAGTCGATTTCCTGTTTTTCCGCGTGTAAAGCGGCATTGTTATTCAAAGCCTCTAGGGAAGATTGCGGGTCATCCAGCGTGATTTTATTTCCGTTTTCCAGTACAAGCTGCACGGCAGAAACAGGCTGGGGAGAGGTGATTATTTCTTCGCTCGGTTGTGTAAGATAATAGTATGTTCCTGTTATGGCTAGAACCAGCACGGCGGCGCTTGACACCAGACGGTAAAGGGTACGTCGGAATGACCGGGGGCTTCTTTCCCCGGTACGATATTTTTTCTCGAATAGATTCCAACTTTCTGTCGTGGATGGTGAAGTCGCGTTTCCGTCGAATGATTTTTGGCGTAATTGTTCATAAAATGCCTTGTTTTTTTCGTTTCTTTCTACCCACGCGGAAAGTCTCCGTTCTTCTGATTCGGGCAGGATTCCCAAACGTTGAAGAGCGACGAGGCGGGCAACTTCCAGTTTCGATAAAATATCTTTTTCCATTTTTTCGTTCCGTTTATTTTTTATGGAATATTCAATTTTCACTTTGAATACGGATGAGGGTGAAAACCGGGTGAGTCAATTTTTAATTTTTTTTTCGGGAAAATGTATCATATACCTTGGGAAACCCTTGAACTATGGTTGTGAGGCCCTATATAATAATATGAATATATCTTTCCGGTTAGCTAATATACTACATAATATGCCTTACTTGCAAGTATAATCTTATCAAAGATCTATTTTATCGAAGATGAATGCTCTATGAATGCAGGATGAATGCTTCGTGGTCTAAATGAACTATCAGAAAAGTGCTAGGAGAATGATAAATTGACATTGCCTAAAGCCGGAGTAAAGCCGGCTTTTTACTAGGGTAATAATCTCCTCGGGTCCTTTCATTACCCTTCCATTGCCCTTTCATCGCCCTTTGCCAATATACCGGAAAAGGTGGGATGGTGTGACGGGATGGTGTGCGGGAGATTATTAGGGATATAAAACTGTGGGATAACGGTTGTATAACCGTGGGTGGGTCTGAACGGGGCATCGGTTTTCCGGATTAAAATGGATTTTCGAATTGTTACATTGAAAAAAAATTTATACCTTGTCAACTCATTTTGACAAGGAAAATTAATCATTAAATAAATAATAAATATGTTTGATAAAAGCGTGTATGTAAATAGAAGAAAGCAACTTATCGACAAGATGAGTGGCGGCTTGGTATTGATACTGGGTAATGAGGAAGCTCCTGCAAATTATCCGTCTAACACGTATAAATTCCGTCAGGATAGTTCTTTCCTTTATTTCTTTGGTTTGAACATGCCCGGGTTTGCCGGGTTGATGGACGTGGATTCCGGGGACGTTTGTCTGTACGGGAACGACGTGGACATGGACGATATTATTTGGATGGGACCACAACCGAGCGTGAAGGATTTGGCTGCCAGCGTGGGTGTGACTTGTTCCGCTCCTTTCGGTAAATTGGCCGGGGCTTTGAAAGAGGCCATCAGCCATGGACGCAAGATTCATTTCTTACCGCCTTATCGTTATCACAACATGTTATTGTTGGAGGATTTGTTGGGTATTCATCACTCGCTGATCAAGAATTATTCTTCTTTGGAATTGATCAAGGCCGTGGTGGCATTGCGTTCCGTGAAGGAGGCTTGCGAGATCGAGCAAATTAACTTGGCTTGTAACATAGGTTACGAGATGCACGTGGCAGCCATGAAACACGCATTACCGGGACAAAAAGAGCAATATATTGCCGGGTTGATCGAGGGAATTGCCGCCTCTTACGGAAGTATGGTTTCTTTCCCCGTGATTCTTTCCCAGAATGGCGAGACGTTGCATAATCACGATCATAGCAAGACATTGACCGTGGGACGTATGATGCTGACGGATGCCGGGGCGGAGAATAATATGAATTATTGTTCCGATTTTACCCGTACGGTTCCGGTGGGTGGACGTTTCGATCAACGTCAGAAAGATGTATATAATATTGTATTGGCTTGTAACAACAAAGCGATGGAGATTGCCCGTCCGGGAGTGACGTACCAGTACGTGCATCTGGAAGTATGCAAGATTCTGGCTCAAGGGTTGAAAGACCTTGGCTTGATGAAAGGCGATGTGAATGCTGCCGTGGCAGCTGGGGCTCACGCGTTATTCATGCCTCATGGGTTAGGTCACATGATGGGACTTGACGTGCATGACATGGAGGACTTGGGACAAATCTACGTGGGTTATGACGACGAGACTCGTCCGATTGATCAGTTCGGTACTTCTTCCTTGCGTATGGGACGTAAGTTGCAACCGGGATTCGTGGTTACCGACGAGCCGGGTTGTTATTTCATCCCCGCTTTGATCGACCAGTGGAGAGACCAAGGATTGCACAAGGAATTCTTGGTATATGACAAGATCGAGACGTACAAGGACTTCGGTGGAATCCGTCTGGAAGATGATATTTTGATCACGGAGAACGGGTGTAAATGTATGGGTGACCGTCGGGCGCCGATTACCGTGGAAGAGGTGGAAAATACGATAAATGGATAAAAATTATAAAGAACAGATATGAAATTCGTTGTATCAAGTAGTAGTTTTTTGATGCGGTTGCAGGCCGTGAGTAAGGTGATTAGTGGAAAACCCGCACAACCGATTCTGGATAATATTTTGTTGGTAGCCAAGGATGATACGTTGTACGCCACGGCATCTGACAAGGAAACGACCATGGAGGCCAAGATCGAGTTGGATAACTTGGATACTCCGGGAAGTATCACGATCCCGGCGAAGTTGTTGCTGGATATTCTGAAAGAGTTCCCGGAACAACCCTTGACGTTTGATATTAACACGGGGACGAACGAGGTGAAGATTATCTCGGATAAGGGAGAGTTTTCCGTGCCGGGAGAGAGTGCCGAGGATTACCCGGTACAATCCGGAATGGACGAGAGTGTGAACACGATTGCAACGAATTGCGGTATGTTGTTGGAGGGGATCACCCGTACGGTTTTCGCCACTGCAAATGATGATTTGCGTCCGGTGATGAACTGTATCTTGATGGAGATGGGACCGGAGAATTTCACGTTCGTGGCTTCGGATGCTCACAAGCTGGTACGTTACAAACGTTTTGACGCCAAGACGGACGGGGATCAGTTCGCGTTGATCCTGCCGAAGAAACCGTCTTTGTTGTTGAAGAATATATTACCGAAGGATGATAGCGAGTTGCGTTTGCAATTCAACGAGAAAATGGCTTGTTTCACTTTCGGAAATTACAAGATGGTTTGTACGCTGGTGGAAGGACGTTTCCCGAACTACAATTCCGTGATCCCGCAGAATAATCCGAAAAAGATCATTATCGAGAAAAAGGAGTTGTATAATTCATTAAGACGGGTTTCCGTGATGGCAAACCAAGCTAGTAACTTGGTGAAGTTTGATTTGAGTAACGGAACGATCGTGATTTCTGCTCAAGACGTGGATTATGCCATGTCAGGACACGAAACGATTACTTGCCAATACGAGGGAGAAGAGATGGCCATCGGGTTCAAGTCTCCTTTCGTGCAAGAGATATTATCCAACCTTAACACGGAGTCTCTGGTATTGGAGTTGTCCGATCCGAGTCGTCCGGGATTGTTCTTGCCTTTCGAGAGCGATAATGAGAACGAGGATTTGTTGATGTTATTGATGCCGATGATGGTTTAATCAGTAAGGCGAAATTCGCCTTACTGATTAAACCGAATTTAAAATTTAGAGTTTAGAATGAAAAAGATTCCGTGATTGCCGATTCGATGATTGGGTGATTAAAATCACTTCATCTAAAATCATTAAATCACTTAATCTATAGGATCTAAAATCATTAAATCTAAAATCTAAAATCATTAAATCTAAAATTAGTAAGTTTTGGAATTAAAATTAACCAACCCGATTGTGTTCTTTGATTTGGAGACAACGGGTATTAATATCGCGAAGGACAAGATCGTGGAGATTTCTGTTTTGAAAGTGATGCCGAACGGGAAAGAGGAACAAAAAACGATCCGGGTGAATCCGGAAATGCATATACCAGAACAGGCGTCTGCGATTCACGGAATTTATGATGATGACGTGAAAGATTGTCCGACGTTTAAGGAGATTGCCAAGGATTTGGCACGTTATATCGAGGGGTGTGATTTGGGGGGATATAATTCGAATCGTTTTGATATTCCATTGCTGGCGGAGGAATTTTTGCGTGTGGACGTGGATTTCGATATGCGGAAACGGAAGTTCGTGGACGTGCAGACAATTTTCCACAAGATGGAGCAACGTACGTTAAGTGCGGCGTATCGTTTTTATTGTAACAAGAATTTGGAAGATGCCCACACGGCGGCTGCCGATACGACGGCCACTTACGAGGTGCTGAAAGCTCAGTTGGATCGTTATAATGACACGTTGGAGAACGACATCGCTTTCCTAAGCAAGTTCTCAACGCAGAATAACACGGCGGATTTTGCCGGATTTATCATTTACAATGAAGAAGGGGTAGAGGTATTTAATTTCGGGAAGAACAAAGGGGTTCCCGTGGTGAAAGTACTGAAAGAGCAACCCGGTTATTTCGCGTGGATGTTGAACGGGGAGTTCCCGTTATATACGAAAAAGATCTTGACCGAGATCCGTTTGCGGACGGCAGGGTTAGTGAAGTGACCCGGGAAAGAGTATTTCCGGATAATTAATTATATTCCTGTTTCTCAAAGACGAGATTCGTGCATTGCCCGGTCTTTGGGAAATAGGAATTTGTATTCTCCTATTTCTCCTCCCACTCCGGTTCGGTCTTCGTTGTATGTTGCGCTAAGGAAACACTTGTTTCAATATGGTTATGCTTTTACTTGTGGCGACGTTACAAGGTGTTACAGTGACGGAAGTAGAAAAATAGAGAAAAAATATATTCTAAATGATAAAGTTTTCCTCGACATGAACCGTCGAGGAAAACTTTATCATTTTATTCCCGTATACGAGTCAGATTAAGTGATCAATAGATGGTTAGGGAGCGTATCAGGTCGAGGGGGAAGAACTCTAATTATAAAGTTATTTGTTTGAAATGTAAATATGGCATATTCATTGCTATTTAACCGAGCGATGGAATGATAATAATTTGTAATAAATAAGAAGGTTTGTTTTATGGGATTTAAATGGATGATTTATATTGCGGTGGCTCTTTTGTGGAGTGGCTGCAAAGGGAAAAAGGATAACACGTATCAGGATATTGTACGTCCTGTGAGAGTGGTAAATGTGGAATCATTAGGTGCTATTAACAAGTTGTACACCGGTGTCGTGGAGGCTGAGGAGTATAGTAATCTGGCGTTTAAATTGTCCGGACCGTTGATTGCTATGAACGTGGACGAGGGGCAGAAGGTGAAAAAGGGACAGGTGATCGCGGCGGTTGACCCGCTGGATTATCGTTTGCAGTTCGAGGCGAACAAGGCGGCTTATTTAACGGCTAAATCCCAGTTGGAACGGAACAAAAGGTTGCTTTCCATGCAGGCGATCTCGCAACAAGAGTACGAAATTGCGGAGGCTAATTATATAAAAGGTAAATCGGCTTACGAGACGTCAGCGAACACGCTGGAAGACACGAAACTGCGGGCCCCGTTTGACGGTTTTGTGGAGAAGAAGTTTGTGGAGAATTACCAGAAGGTGAACCCGGGCGAGTCGATTATCAAGTTGGTTAACCCGAACAAGTTGGCGGTTGGTTTTACGTTGCCGGAGACGAGTGTTGACTTAACTCGCACGCCCATGACGGTGACCGTGGAGTTTGATACCTACAAGGGGATTTGGTTCAAGGCGAAAGTGAAAGAATTTATTGATGCCTCGCCCGATGGAACGGGTATTCCGGTGAAATTGGTAATTGATGATTCCCGGTTTTCGAGGGATAAGCATAATATATATCCCGGTTTTTCCTGTAAAGTAAATTTGAAGATAGAAACTCCGGTGGAGGATAGTTATATCGTGCCGATGAGCGCGTTGTTCAAGAATTCGACCACGAACGAGACGTGTGTTTGGGTGTATGACCCGAAGACGGAGACGGTGACTAGCCGGACCGTGGAGATCGGGCAATTGTTCGGGAATGATAAGATCATGGTGCAGAAGGGACTCACGAATGAGGACACGATTGTCGTGGCAGGGGCGAATTACATAACGGAAGGTCAAAAGGTGAAGTCGCTTAAATAGTTTGATATGATGAATATAGCTAAATATTCGCTGGAAAACACGAAGGTCGTTTATTTCTTTTTGGCCATATTGTTAGTCGGGGGAGTTTTATCTTTCGATCTACTGGGGAAAAAGGAGGATTCGCCTTTTGTGATCAAGACAGCGGTCATTATAACGAGATACCCGGGGGCAACCCCGAGCGAGGTTGAGCAGTTAATCACGGAGCCGATCGAGCGAGAAATTCAATCCATGCGCCGGGTACACAAGATTAAATCGGATTCCTATTACGGGATGTCTAAAATACAAATCGAGTTGAGCCCGGCAACCCCGCCGGAGGAGATGCCCCAAATGTGGGACGAGTTACGGCGTAAGGTGCTGAACATTCAACCGTCACTGCCACAGGGAGCTTCGACGATTAGCGTGTCGGATGATTTCGGTGACGTGTTCGGGATATACTACGGGCTGACGGCCGGAGAGGGTTTTTCTTATCACGATTTGCGGGAGTGGGGACAAAAATTGAAGACTCAGCTTGTTTCCGTGGACGGGGTGCAGAAGGTGGCCTTGTACGGTGAACAGACGGAGGTGGTGAACGTGTTTATCTCCATGTCGAAGTTGGCGAATTCGGGGATTGATCTGAACTCTTTGATACAGACGATCAAGTCGCAAAATTCTCTGATTAACACGGGAGAGAAACGGGCAGGAAATTTGGAATTGAAGATATTGGCCGACGGGACGTACAAAACGCTAGATGATATTCGTAATCAATTGATCGTGACCCAGACGGGACAACAGGTTCGGCTGGGGGATATTACCACGATAGAAAAGGGGTACATGGACCCGCCAAACAGTTTGATGCGGGTGAATGGTAAACGGGCTATCGGCATCGGTATCTCGACCGATCCGGAGCGTGACGTGGTGAAGACGGGGGATAAGGTGAAGGAGCGATTGAGCCAGTTGGAGGAGTTGATGCCCGTGGGAATCGAACTCGTGACCCTTTACCCGGAGAACGAGATTGCACGGGAGGCAAATAACGGCTTCTTGTTGAACTTGGTGGAGTCCGTGGTGATTGTGATCTTTATCATTTTGCTGGTGATGGGGACCCGTGCCGGGTTACTGATCGGTTCCTCGTTGATTTTCTCGATCGGTGGAACGATGCTGATCATGCAGTTTATGGGAGTCGGGTTGAACCGGACGTCGCTGGCAGCTTTTATTATAGCAATGGGTATGCTGGTGGATAATGCCATCGTGGTGACGGATAATGCCCAGATATTGATTAAGAAGGGTATGCGTCGGCGAGATGCTTTGATCAAGGGGGCTACGGTTCCGCAATGGGGATTGCTGGGGGCCACGCTGATTGCTATATTTTCTTTTTTACCCTTGTACTTGGCGCCTTCTTCGGTGGCAGAAATGGTGAAACCTTTGTTTATCGTGCTGGCAGTTTCGCTGGGATTGAGTTGGATTCTGGCGTTGACGCAGACGACCGTGTTCGGTAATTTTATACTGAAGGAGAATTCCGGAGATTCTAGTAAAGATCCTTACGATACGAAGTTCTACAACAGGTTTGTTTCCGTGTTACGGGGATTGATCAAGTATAAGGTGATCACGATTGTTTCGGTGGTCTGTTTGTTCTTGGTGTCCATGTATATCATGGGGATTATGCCGCAGAATTTCTTCCCGAGTATGGATAAACCTTATTTCCGGGCAGATTGTTTCCTGCCGGAAGGGTTCAGTATTCGGGAATCGGAGGATATGATGTCGGATATTGAGGCTTATTTGCTGGATCAGGATGAGGTGGTGAACGTGTCGGTAACAATCGGGGGATCACCATTACGATATTATCTGGCAAGTACATCTTTCGGGCCGAAAGCGAATTTCGGGAATCTGTTGATCGAGGTGGAGAAAAAGGAACAGTCTCCGATCGTGGAGGAGCGTTTGAATACTTACGTGCGGGAGAATTACCCGGATATGTTGATTCGTTCCTCTTTGTTCAAGTTGTCCCCGGCGGTGGAGGCCGCCATCGAGATCGGTTTTATCGGGGAGAATATCGACACGCTTGCCGCCTTGACGGAACGGGCGATGAATATCATGCGAGAATGTGATATGGTGACGGATATTAGAAGTAGTTGGGGAAATAAAGTTCCCGTTTGGGAACCGGCCTACTCGCAGGAACGAGGACAACGCCTAGGGATTACCCGCCAGTCGGTAGCTTACGCCTTAAAAATTGCCACGAACGGGTTGGCTATCGGGGATTTCCGAGAGAAGGATTTGTTTATGCCGATATTGCTGAAGGAGGACGGGTTTGATAGTAAGAATTTGGATAACATGAAGACGCTGCCCGTGTTTGCCACGTCGGGGTTCACGGTGCCTTTGGCACAAGTGGTGGATAGTTTTGCCTACGATTATCATTATAACGTGATCAAACGGTATAACCGGGACCGGGTGATGATGGCGCAATGTGATCCCAAGCGGGGTGCGAATACGAAAGCGGCTTTCTCGGAAGTGTGGAACAAGGTGAAAAGTATGGATATGCCGGAAGGTTACCGGATGAAAATATTCGGGGAGGATGAGAGTCAGGTGGAGTCCAACGAGGCTTTGGCTGCCAATATGCCGTTGACGTTTATTTTGATGTTTATCGTGTTGCTATTGCTTTTTAGAACCTACCGGAAACCGACCATTATATTGCTGATGGTGCCGTTGATTTTTATCGGGGTGGTCTTCGGCTTGCTGGTGATGGGGAAAATGTTCGATTTTTTCGCTTTATTAGGTGTGTTGGGATTGGTGGGGATGAATATCAAGAACGCAATCGTGCTGGTGGACCAAATCGGTATCGAACAGGAGAACGGGTTGGCCCCGCTGGATGCTGTGTTGCAGGCCACGAAGTCAAGAATCGTTCCGGTGGCAATGGCTTCGGGTACGACGATATTGGGTATGCTGCCCTTGTTATTTGACGCTATGTTTGGCGGGATGGCAGCTTGCATCATGGGTGGCTTGCTGGTAGCCAGTTTGTTGACTATCGTGGTGTTGCCCGTGACGTATTGTTTGATATTCAGAATAAAAGCGGAGTGATTTTAAATTTTAGATTTAATGATTTTAGATTTTAGATTGAACTCCTCCGGCCTTCGGCCACCTCCTCTATAAACAGAGGAGGAGCTGGTACTCCTTTCACAAACAAGGAAGTAACTCAGCTCTCCCTCTGCCAGAGAAAGCTAAAAGGTAAAAGTTAAAAACTAAAAGTTGAATTTTAAGTGTATGAAGGTTTTTGTTATTACAATAGGAATTTTATGGATGACGTTGGGGAGCGGAATAGCGCAGACTTTGACGGTCGAGGAGTACCGGGCGAAGGTGCTGGAGTATAATCAGGACATCAAGCAATCGCGAGAGGCTGTTAAGGCGGCGATATATGCGTTGAAAGGGGTAAAAACGGGATTCTTTCCGAAATTGCAATTAAGCGGGAATTATTCGTATCAGATAGAAGACGTGGAATTTATGCAGGGGGTTGATTTGAAACACAATAATTATTCGGCGGAGGCGGCATTGTCGCAGAACGTGTACGCGGGGAGTATGGTACGCAAGCAGCAAGAGGCGGCGAAGTTACAGAAAGCGATTGCCCGTTTGGGGGAAGAGTTGACGACGGATAATATTGTTTACGCGGCAGACGTGAGTTATTGGACGTTGGCGGCTAACGAGAGTCTGTTTTATATATCCCAAGAGTTCGTGTTGATCGTGAAGGAATTGGACGGGATTGTACAAAAACGTTTTGACGAGGGGGCGATTAGCAAGACCGACTTGCTGATGGTGAAGACCCGCTTGAAGGAGGCGGAGTTGCAAGAGTCTACCCGGAATATGAATTACCAGACAGCGATGCAGTCGTTTAAAATCATGATGGGGGTTCCTTTAGAGGAAAAGTGGGTTATTATTGACTCGATCCAGAAGCCGGTGATCGTTCCGGGTTTACAATCGTTGGAAGTGGCTTTGAAACGGAGAGCCGATTACCAGATTGCCGTGCAGGATTTTAATTTGACCAAGCAACAGACCAAGATTATACGTTCCAAGTATCTGCCGCAGCTGGCCGTGGGGGTGAAGGAGACGTGGGGTACGCCATTGATTAATGTTTCCGGTGACGAGAAGTTTGCGACGGTGGCTTTTGCGAAGTTGAGTATGCCTATTTTCAACTGGGGAGAGAAACGCCAGTACGTGAAACAGAATCGGGCGATGGAGACAAGTAAGGAGTTAGCCATGAGTAAAGTCGAGGATCAAGTGAAAGAGGAACTGGCAAATGCTTGGGTGAAGTTGAACGAGAACTGGAAACAGGTGGAGATTGCTAATTCTACGCTAGAAATTGCCCGGGAGAATTTGAAATTGAATACCTTTAGCTATAACGAAGGGAAGTTACCGATTCTGGATGTATTGTCTTCGCAGGCGACTTGGTTACAAGCCTACACGAACGTGGTTTCGGCGAATTACCAGTATAAGGTGGCGTACGCGGAGTATGTGAGAATTTTGGGAGGACGGTAGGATTTATGATTTCGGTCTCGAATGGTTGGTACTTTTTAATTGTAAATCGTAATTCATAAATCATAAATTAATTCAGTTGTAAATTAAGGGTCTTTCCCTTGTTTTTGTGATTTTTTGGAGATCATGAGAACAGGGGAAAAATTATGTTGTTTTTTTTCGGGTTTAGGGGGGATTTATAGCAAGAAATTGTATTTTTGCAAATCAATGGATAATACGGTATTAAAAGTTTGAGAGATATGACGATAGAAAAAATGCTTACTCAGCAGGTGCTGGAGGCCGTAAAGGCTTGTTATGGGGTTGAATTAACCGAGAAAGACGTACAGTTGCAGGAAACCCGGAAAGAATTTGCCGGTGATTTGACGGTGGTCGTTTTCCCGTTTACCCGATATTCCAGAAAATCGCCCGAGGAAACGGCTAAAGAGCTGGGAGAGTATTTGAAACAAAATATTGAAGAGGTGGAAACCTACAACGTGATCAAGGGATTTTTGAACGTGGTGATTTCTTCTGCTTACTGGATCGAGGTGTTGAATGACGTGGCAAAAGAGGAGAAGTACGGTTATGCGAAGGAGCCTAGCGGGAAGACCTATATGATTGAGTACTCTTCACCGAACACGAATAAACCCTTGCATTTGGGACATATCCGGAATAATTTTCTGGGATGGTCGGTTTCTGAGATTCAGAAGGCAAATGGGCATAACGTGATTATGGTGAACTTGGTGAATGACCGGGGGATCCATATCTGTAAAAGTATGATCGCGTGGGAGAAGTTTGCCAACGGTGCTACTCCGGAGAGTACGGGAACTAAGGGGGATCACTTCGTGGGAGATTATTACGTGCGTTTTGACAAGGAGTACAAGGCGCAGATCAAGGAGTTGATGGAGCAGGGCAAGACGGAAGAGGAGGCAAAGAAAGAGGCCCCGATATTGTTGGAGGCTCAGGAGATGTTACGTAAGTGGGAAGCCGGGGACGAGAAGGTGGTTTCCTTGTGGCGGACCATGAACGATTGGGTATTGAAAGGTTTTGACGAGACCTATAAAATGATGGGTATCTCGTTTGACAAAGTATATTTCGAGTCACAGACATACAAGAAAGGGCGTGACCTCGTGTTGAAAGGTTTGGCTGATGGCGTACTTTACCGGAAAGATACCGGAAGCGTGTGGGCCGATCTTACCGGTGATGGGTTGGATCACAAGTTGTTGTTGCGGGATGACGGGACTTCTGTTTACATGACGCAGGACATTGGTACGGCATACGATCGTTTCAACGAGTTTAATATGGATCAGGAGATATACGTGGTGGGTAACGAGCAGAATTACCATTTTCAGGTGTTGTCATTGGTTTGTAAGAAGTTGGGATTCGATTGGGCCGACAAGATCAAGCATCTTTCTTACGGTATGGTTGAATTACCGGAGGGGAAAATGAAATCCCGTGAGGGGACGGTGGTGGATGCCGATGATTTGATTGACGAGATGATTCACACGGCTCGTACGACTTCCGAGGAGTTGGGGAAACTGGACGGTTACACGAAGGAAGAGGCCGAGGACGTGTATCGTAAGGTTGCTTTGGGGGCGCTGAAGTATTTTATCTTGAAGGTTGATCCGAAGAAGACCATGATGTTTAACCCGAAGGAATCTATTGATTTTAACGGGAACACGGGTCCATTTATCCAGTACACCTATACGCGTATTAAGTCTGTTTTGCGTAAAGCGGAAGAGGCCGGGGTAAAGATCGTTCCGGGAGATATTCACACGGCATTAACCGAGAAGGAACAGAATTTGGTTAAGCTGATTGCTAAATTGCCCGCGGTCGTGAAGGAGGCAGGGGATAATTATAGTCCGGCGTTGATCGGGAATTATGCTTACGAGCTGGCGAAGGAATTTAACCAGTTCTATCATGATTACTCTATACTGAAGGAAGAAAACGAGCAAGTGCGTAATTTACGTTTGCTACTGGCACAGCAATGTAGCGTGGCAATAGAGAATGCCATGGGTATGTTGGGAATAGAGATGCCGGAAAGAATGTAAGAAGATCGCCTGCGGCGAGTTGCAGGTTTACAGGTTACAAGTTGGTGTTAAATTGAATAAAGATGAGAAAGATTGAAGCTAAGAATATAGACAAGAACGTGATCAAGTTGATCGGTCAGGATTGGATGCTGGTGACGGCTGGGGATCAGGAGAAGTTCAACATGATGACGGCTAGTTGGGGATCGATGGGGTATTTGTGGAATAAACCCGTGGTGATGGTGTTTGTGCGACCACAACGTTACACGTTCGAGTTTACGGAGAAAAAAGATGAGTTTACCTTGTCGTTTTTTGACGAGAAGTACCGTCATGCATTGAATGTATGTGGTTCTGTTTCCGGGCGTAACGTGAACAAGGTGCAGGAAAGCGGGTTGACGCCCTATTTCACGGAGGCCGGGAACCCGGCTTTCGAGGAGGCAACATTGGTGTTGGAGTGTAAGAAATTATATACTGACTTCTTGAAGGAAGAGGCTTTTCTGGACAAGAAGATCGTGGATAGCCAGTACGGCCAGAAGGATTTCCACAAAGTGTACGTGGCCGAAATTGTTCATGCTTGGGTGAAGGAGTAGCTGATGGATTTATGCACGTATCATAGTCATTGTAATTTTTGTGACGGGAAAGCCCCGGCGGAGGATTTCGTGAAGGCTGCCATCGAGGCGGGATTCCATAGTTACGGGATCTCTTCACACTCACCACTTCCTTTCGAGACCCGTTGGTCTTTAAGCAAAGGAAACGTGGAGGTTTACTTGACGGAGATAAAGCGTTTGCAGGAGAAATACGCGGGGCAGATTGAGCTTTATGTGGGGATGGAAATTGATTATCTGAATGATGATTGGGGACCGGCAGTAGAATATTTTCAGCGTATGCCGCTGGATTACCGCATTGGTTCCGTGCATCTCGTGACCGAGGAACAGACGGGTGAGATCATGGATATGGACGGGAAGTTCGAGGATTTTAGGGAGAACTTGCGTTTGGTCTTTCATGATGATCTGAGATATCTCGTGGAGGCTTATTTCAAGGCGTCTTCCCGGATGGTGGAGTTGGGTGGTTTTGATTTCGTGGCGCATTTGGATAAAATATCCATGAACGGTTCACTGATGGATAGCACGTTGACGGAACAGGAGTGGTATAACCGGTTGTTGTGGGATTACATGTCCTTGATAGCGAAGAAAGGCGTCATGGTGGAGGTGAACACGAAAGCATACACGAAGAAGGGGATGATGTTCCCCAATGTGAAGTATTTCAAGTGGTTGAAAGAGTTGAATATTCCCGTGATGGTGAATTCTGACGCCCATTTGCCCCAGCTGGTAAATGACAACCGGGCGTTGGCATTCGAGTGGTTGCGGGAAGTCGGAATAAAAAGCACGATGCGCTTGCATCAGGGTGCGTGGGTAGAAGTACCAATAGATAATAAATAGTGTAATGAATAAATTTCTGATTCTATTAAGCAGTTTGTTTGCGTTGACTTTCTTCGGTTGTAATAACGATGAAGAGGAACTCGATTTGATTGATACATTGGAAAATGAGAAGATCGCTATTCACGAGTACTTGAGTCAGATTACTACGCCGATTCTTTATCTTGAGTATTATAGCGTGAAAGGCATGCTGATCGATACCGTCTTTATTTTCAATTACGATAATAGTGGCGAGGTTGCGAAAGATACAGGATGGGTGTTGATGGATTACGAGAAATTCTATCTAAATGGGGATAAATTGGATACGACATCTCCCGAACAGGGTGATTCCACGTTTACTTATGCTTTTGGAGGACCGGTACTTTATCGTTATGACACGATCAAGAAATATGATTATGTGGCGGAAGCGTTTCGGCATATTAGTGTTGGAAGTATGGGAGGAGAAATGATTGTACCCTCTATTTTAGCCGGAGATAAGAATAATTACGGGAAACCGTTACATTATAAGTTAAAGGCACATAAGCTCATTAACGATGTGAAAGTGAATGAGTATAAGTTGATTCGAAGTTATCTAGTAGACGTTATAGGCGTGGAGAATGCTTTTGTTGACTTTCCTACGCGAGAAATTTCCTCTATTGGAGAGCGGGATACAGTTACTTATACGGCTATTTTGGAGAAAGGAACTGGCGATCGAGATATTCAAGTAGGGGATTCTGTTTTGTTGGAAATGGATTATGGTTTGCTGGATGACGTGGGATTACAAAATCGGGTGTTGAGAAGTATGGGACGTGATTCTATTTATTTCTTGTTTAATGAGACTTGGCAGAAAAATTATCCGACAGGGTTGGTGAAAGGATTACAGCATTTACAAGCTGGAGATTCTGCACATATTATCGTGCCTTATGGAATGGCTTACGGTGCGGTAGGTACAACCCGGGAAATAACTTTCCGAGATCGTACTAAACTTAAACAATATTTAATTCCTCCATACTCAACGTTATGGTATTGGGTACGGATTCGTAAAGTGGTTCCACCTAAAACGGAAGAAGAATAATTTGAAAAATAACAGCTAAATAAAAACGGAAAATGAAAAGTAATTATTTATTTATGATGTTTTGCCTTTTGGCAAGCGGATTCATCGGGTGTTCCGATGATGATGGCGATAACTGGAAGAAAACATTTGAGGATGAGCAGGCTAGGATTAAAGATTTCGTGTATAGTAAGGATTCCGATCCGAAGATCTTCACGTATCATTATACTTACTTGAAAGAAAATATCGAGGATTACGCTTATTTGTTTAATTACCAGAAAGAAGGAAAGAAAGCAACATATGGTGATTTCGTTTGGATTAACTACACGCAAAGGAGCCTAACGGGAAATGTTATCGACTCTTCAGACCCGAGTGTTGCCGTTGGTGCCGGAGTTTCTCCCTATTATACTTTAGGTGGACCGATTTTGGTACAAATGAATACGGATAAGGATAAATATACAGATCCGTTATCAGATATTTTAATGAATATCCCGGAAGGAACAACGGGGAGTTCAATCGTTTCGAGTATTATGAGCCTTTCAACAGCTTTAGTTTATCGGGAATATACCGTGGAGGGTATCGTGAAGGAGGATAATCTACTTGCTTTTGAGAACGAAATGATCAAGCAGTATATCAAAGATAACGATTTAACAGTTTCTGAAACTGTTTATTTACATGAAGGGGCAACCGACACGATTGCTTTAATTGTCAAGACAAAAAAGAATTTGAGTGGAAAGTCTATTCAAGCGACGGATAGTGTTACCGTGTGGGCGGAGGGAAAGATTTTAGATGAATATAATACTCCTTTACGACAATTCATGAAAATGGAGAGTGATGATGAGGTGAAATGGTTTTTACCGAATATGATAAAGGGAATCTCTTTGACTTTGCCCGAACTTAGAGTTGGGGAAGAGGCTATTATCCTTTTTTCATCTGGTATGGGATATAGCTATAGCGGATTGCGAGAGTATGATGGTTCTTATGTCATCCCGGCTTATTCTACTTTATTGTTTAAAGTAAAGATTATTGATACAAAGGAGAATCCTAAAAAGGAATAAATTATCATGAATATAGATTTGGAAAACACGCTGGCGCTTGCGGTGGCATGGGCGAAAGAGGTAGGGGAAATTCAATGCTCTTATTTCAGAAGTGGACACTTGGAACTTGAAACGAAGTCAACGGTACATGATGTCGTGACGAAGGTGGATAAGCTAAGTGAATCCATGCTGATCGAGCGTATCGGCAAGTGTTTTCCCGGTCATAGTGTGTTGGGGGAAGAAAGTGGGGAACATGATGCTCATAGCGACTATCTGTGGGTGGTGGACCCTTTGGACGGGACAAATAATTATAGCCAGGGATTACCCGTGTTTTGCGTGTCTATCGGGCTTCAATACCGGGGAGAGACGTTGTTAGGAGTTGTGTACGCTCCGTACTTGAACGAGCTGTACACGGCAATCCGAGGCAAAGGGGCTTTTCTAAACAATGCCTCGATCCACGTTTCCGACAAGACGGAACTCGATCGTTCCGTGCTGGCTACGGGTTTCCCTTACGACAAGGGAATACATCCTGTGAATAATATCGACAATCTAAGTCGTATTCTGCCACATCTGCGGGGAATACGGCGTATGGGATCTGCCGCTTACGATCTTTGCGGGGTGGCGGCCGGGTTTCTGGACGGGTACTGGGAACTGGGTTTGAAACTTTGGGACGTGTGTGCCGGAGTACTTATCGTGCAGGAGGCGGGTGGTCATATTGAATCCTTCCGGGAAGACCGGGGTATCGCCATACTAGCCGGAAATGCAGGGATCGTGAAGAATATGAAAGAGTATATAAGTTAAAGGGGCTGGAAAGTCCCTTTAATTTTAGTCTTTAAAATTTATTCTACATTACTTTACCTCGAAAGTTCTATTTTGGCTCTCATATTTTTGATTTTCTCTCTTCGGATGAGGGAAAGTAGATGCCTTAAATTGCCTCGCTTGACGGCGACAAAGGAGTGATGGTCTTTGACTTCGATTTTACCGATGTCTTCTTTTTTTAAGTTCCCTTTTTGGCAGAGGAAACCGACGATGTCCATTTTGTTGACCTTGTCTTTTTTCCCTTTGCCGATGTAGAGGGTGGACCAGAATGGTTCTGCCGGGGCGGGGTATTTCCCGACGGGGTAGTAGGTTTCCGGGATTTCGGTCAGGAAATCTGGGCGGGATTCATCCCTGTTGAGTAGGAGGAAAGCAGTACCGGAGGCATTCATCCGGGCGGTTCGACCGTTACGATGGGTGAAGGATTCTGGTTTTTGGGGGAGGTGGTAGTGGATGATGTATTTTATTTCCGGAATGTCTAGACCGCGGGAGGCGAGGTCTGTCGAGATGAAAATGTAGGTACTTCCATTGCGGAATTTACACAGCACTCGTTCGCGTTCTTCCTGTTCCATTCCCCCGTGGAAATACTCGTTATTGACACCTTTATCCCATAGGTAATTGCTCACTTCTTCCGCCCGTTCCCGGTAGTTACAGAAAATTAGGGTAGGGCCTTCTTCTAAATCACATAGTAGCTTGTAGAGCGTGTCGAGTTTGTTGTTATTTTCGATGTACACGCTTTTGAGTGTTAACTTGATCGGTGCGGCACCTTCAAGAAAATCCAGCACGAGAGGGTTTCGTAGGCCCGTGAATTCCGGTATCTCGATGGCCGATGTTGCGGAGGTTAAAACACGTTTTTGTAGGTGTGGCAAGTGCGAGAAGATGGTTTCCATATCTTCTTGAAAACCGAATTCCAGAGCCTTATCAAACTCATCGAGAATGATGGTGGAGATCGAGCCCGTGTCAATTGTCCCCCGGGTGATGTGGTCGAGTATGCGGCCCGGTGTCCCGATAACCAGCGTGGGCGTGTATGCCAAACTGCGACTTTCCATGTTGATGTCATGTCCCCCGTAACAGCATACTACCTTGAAACCGCTTTTCAGGGAACGGAATACTAGCTCTATCTGCAAAGCCAGTTCTCTCGATGGAGTTAGGATGATGGCCTGTGCTTTCGTGTTATTCGGGTCAAGGTTTTCCAGCAAGGGTAACAGGAAGGCCAAGGTTTTACCTGATCCAGTGGGAGAGAGCAGGATGATGTGGTCGGCTTCCCGATGAGCTTTCAGCGAGGCTTCTTGCATTTCGTTCAACGAAGATATTCCAAGGGCTTGAAGGGAAGAAAACATGGTAATTTAGTGATTTTAGATTTCATCGATGGGATCACTGAATTATTAGGCTATTCAGTTTTTTCATGATTTTTGGGCGAGAGAATACGATTTTAGCCTGTCGGTAACCTTCGTCCACTATTTTTTCGATGTTATTGAGGTCGAACATGCTGTATCGGCTGATGTGTTTCGGCACGATAACGATGTCACACAAGCGGGTATCGATGTTCATATTCGACAGAATGCCCATGTGGAAGGAACGTTCCGCAAGGTGGACCATGCTTTTGATGTGGTTACAGGGCTCCAGCGGGTCGATATGCACGCCGATAACTGTTTCACACAGATCTCGGATCGGGCGCACGGGTAGGTTCATGAATACCCCACCGTCCGAGTATTGGTGGTGATTGATCGTGACAGGTACGAACACGATCGGTATGGAACAGGATGCTAACACGCAGGGGACTACTTTGCCCGTGCTGAAATGCGTAGGTATGCCCAAGTTCATGTTGGTGGCGGTGACCACCAACGGTATTTGTAATTCCTCGAAAGTTTCAACATGAATAAACTCGGATAACCTTTTTTCCATTCCGGTCATGGTCATGATTCCGGTTTTGGAGACTAAAGGTCGTGCAAAGTCGAGCAGTTTTCTGTCTTGAAAGAATTTAAGCCCGTCCTCTGCCGAGTGACCGGATGCAAATATAAGCCCGGCTATCGCTCCCGCACTGGTTCCCGAAATGATATCCGGTTTAATTCCCAGCTCCTGCATTGCCTTGTAAACGCCTAGATGGGCGAATCCTCTGGCTCCTCCTCCACTTAATGCCAAACCTAGCTTGTATGGCCGTTTTTGTTGATTATTTTCCATGTGGTTAGTGTGTGTAATAGACTAAAAAAGGGGCTTATGCCCCTTTTTTTATTTTACTGTAGCCATGTGAGCGATTAACTCGATAACTTTGTTGGAATATCCCCACTCGTTGTCATACCAAGAAACGAGTTTCACGAAGTTAGAGTTTAACGCAATACCTGCTTTAGCATCGAAAATAGAAGTGCGGGCATCACCCAAGAAGTCAGAAGAAACAACGTCTTCTTCGGTATAACCGAGGATGCCTTTCAGTTCGTTTTCAGAAGCCTCTTTCATGGCAGCTTTAATCTCTTCGTAAGTTGCAGCTTTTTCCAGACGGCAAGTCAGGTCAACAACAGATACGTCCAATGTCGGAACACGGAATGACATACCGGTTAATTTGCCGTTTAGTTCCGGGATTACTTTACCTACAGCTTTAGCAGCTCCGGTAGATGACGGGATGATGTTGCCGGCAGCGGCACGTCCACCTCTCCAGTCTTTCATAGAAGGACCGTCTACAGTTTTTTGGGTAGCGGTGGTAGCGTGTACGGTGGTCATCAAACCTTCAACAATACCGAATTTATCATGCATTACTTTCGCCAGCGGAGCCAAACAGTTTGTGGTACATGATGCGTTAGAAACAATAGTTTGTCCGGCGTAGGTTTTGTGGTTTACACCCATCACGAACATCGGGGTATCATCTTTTGACGGGGCGGACATCACGACTCTTTTTGCCCCGGCTTTCAAATGAGCTTCTGCTTTTTCTTTCGTTAAGAAAAGTCCGGTTGATTCAACTACATATTCTGCACCCACCTCGTTCCATTTCAAGTCTTCCGGGTTTCTCTCTGCTGTAACACGGATAGCGTGTCCGTTTACAACGAGTTTTCCATCTTTAGCCTCAACGGTTCCGTTGAAACGACCGTGCATGGTATCATATTTCAACATGTAAACCATGTAGTCGACATCGATAAGGTCATTTATTCCAACGATTTCAATATCGTCTCTTGTCATTGCAGCTCTAAAAACCAGACGGCCGATACGTCCGAATCCGTTGATACCAACTTTAATCTTTGACATTTGTTTTTTTATTATTTGGTTAATAATGATGTTAACTCTCTCGTTTAATGTCGTAAACTCACACAAAAGTATGGATAAAAAAATGAAAAACAAAGAACTTTTAGATTAGTTATACGCGAACGTTTTTTTTCTTAAAAAAGTTTGCGCAAACGTTTTAAATATTTATCTTTGCCCAGCAATTGAAGGAAATGTTTTTTGCTTTTATAAGTGTAGTAAATTTATTGTTAGTGTGTTAAAAAGAGGCCGACGGGCCTCTTTTTCTATTTAGAGCATTGATCATTTAATGCGTATTAAATTCCTTTTATTTGTTTGATGATTAAAACTCTTTTGGTAGCAGGAGATACTTTGTAGCGATCGTCTATGCGATGGCCGACCACCCAAATGATGTCCTTGCCAGATTGTAAGAGAAGGCAGTCTTTTTTCTGCTTGGCGCTGAATTTCAAGTCTGTGAAAAAGTCGCTCAATTTTTTTTTACTACGTTTCATACCGAGAGGACAGAACCAGTCACCCATGGACCAGTGGCGTAATACGAGAGGATACGTGATTTTATCGAGGTCAAAACACCCTGTGTCAAGGTCACGGGGAACGATAAAAGAGTCATCGATGTCTTGTTCTTCGAGCCGGAAGATGCTATCATCGACGTGGTATTCTCCACTATCTGCCAAAAGAGTGCGTTTGTCTTCTTTTTCTAAGATATTGAACAGCCGCCAGTAGATCCTACCTTTCGTAAGTAAGTATTCTTCTGCCTCGAATTGTTTGCCGGGGATGGCGTCGCTGCTTTCAAGAATATCCTCGATTTGCGTGGCGTTAAAACCATAGGGCCGTAGGATCTCGAATAGGAGTGTGTAAGGGGCCGGGGCCGCCAGTGTTTTTTGTATGTCGATAAGGGTTTCCCCGTTTTCTTCACTAAGTACTTCCTCTTTCAAGCGGTCTATACCGTAGCGGTAAATTTGCTCCACTTCCTTGAGGGTGTTACAGTTCTCCCGGACCGTGTTGAGGAACGAGGGATTGATGTCCTTGCACACGGGGATGATCATGTGGCGAATTTTGTTCCGTACGTAGTCGAGCGAGTTGTTGGTGGAGTCGGTGCGATACCCCAGTTGGTTTTGCTCGATGTAAGTAAGGATCTCTTCCCGGGAACGGGACAGGAGCGGACGCAGAATACGCTCTTTGACAGGACGGATACCGGTGAGACCCTTGATGCCGGTTCCGCGGCATATATTAATAAAGAGAGTTTCGGCGAGATCGTCGGCATGGTGTCCCACGACAATGTAGTCCATTTTTTTCTTTTGGCGCATTTCTTCGAACCAGTCGTAGCGCAATTCCCGTGCGGCCATCTCTATGCTGATACTTTTTTTCTTGGCGTATTCTTGGGTGTCAAAGTGTTTTACGCTCATAGGGATACCGTAGGTTTCACAGAACCGTTTTACGAATTGTTCGTCCATGTTCGACTCTTTGCCTCGCAGGTTGAAGTTGCAATGCAAGGCGTGTATGCGTAGATTCAAGTACTTGAATGCGTGGAGTAAAGTGATTGAATCGGCCCCCCCGCTAACGGCAATGATAAATCCCGCTTTCTCGTCAATCTCGTGTTCCTTGAGGAACTGTTTTATTGTATCCAACATAACCTCTTTCTTTAATGAATAGCCTAAATTAGCGATTTTTCCTGAAAGAAGAAGGGAAACACGAATAAAAATGATGATTTTATTTTACCAGAAACGTTGTTCCCCGTTTTGTATCGTGAATACACGCTCTTCCTTGCCAGCCGTGTGATTGCGCAGCCAGTAAACCGCATTCGATGGAACGTTTTCAAATTCAACGGAATAGCCCGTGGCGATTTTACAACCGAGAGATTGCCAACCACCGAGGTCAAAGTATAATAGCTCGTACTCGTTTCCGGGGTACACGCCGTTTGCGTCGTTGCGGGGCAGGTAGATGATTTCCGACACGCTGACGGGGTGGTCGAAGTCCACGACGAGCTGGTGGGATATTCTCCCGTGAGAAAGCGGGTCGTTGTCGAAGATGTTGGCGAGGCGGGCTCCTCTACCTTCGGGGTCAATGCTTTTTCCTGTTAGGTTTAGACCCCGCTTGTCCTTGAATCTCCACTCGGCGAGTTCCACAATCTTGGTATGGTTAAATCGCCAGTAACGGTATTTTTGCGTGGTGTCAACCGGAACGATTTCGGGTTGCATGTTCGGGTTGTGGGTGACACTGTGGATGGTTACGGGGTTTCGGAATGTTGGATCGTTCGATGCTTGAAACCTTGCCCCAACAAGGGCGTTGCCGTGGTACACTTTGTTGTGATGTAAAGGATATTTACGGGTGAGGGTGAGAGTCTGTCGTCGTGTCGTGTCGGGACGTAATGTGACGGTTGTCCCGTTTGCCCGCAGGATGAAGGGATAGGCGAAGTTTCGCTGGTATTCCTTCTCGAAATAGACGGGGAAATACACGATGTTGGGACCCATGGCGTGAAAGCGGGCTTTGTCTTGTTGCACGTCGCTCCAGTCGACGACCCGGAGTTCCCGCCCGTTGAATATGGCGAGATAGGCGTGGCGTGCCTGCAAGGGGACAGTTGCGGAAACCGTAACATCCGAGGTGTGCAGGTATTTGTCGGTGACATCTCGGTTGAAGGGGTTGGTGAAAAACGGGGGAATGTATTCGTCCTTTTCGGGAACGGGAATGGGGTTGGTCGAGTACGTGCGGCGATATACTTTCGGGGCGTTTTTCATCTCTATCTGTCCGGCGAGTATGTCCTTGTTTTGGGTATCCATGACGACCGTCCATTCGTGGAATCCGTTCATGTCGGCCCAATAGGGGACGTGGTCTATGGCTGCGGGAATACCTACCATACGATATGCCAGTAGTTGTAGTTGGCTAGAAAAGACACATTCTTTAGCAGAGAAGGGGATTCCTGCTAGGTTGTCCTTTCCGGAATCAAGTCCTAGGGCGTGACCGTAAACGATCTGCGCCATGTTATAGGGGGAGTGTTTTTGGTTATCAAAGTAGCGTCCTGCCTCTTGCAGGCGTTCCCTTAGCCGAGAATCTATGGAATCCCGCCAATAGTCGAGGGGTTCGTTACCAATCCGGTAAGGTAGTAAATATTCAAGGAAACTTTCAAGAGTGAGGTCTTCGAGCCAAGGACTATTGGTCCATAGCCGGAAGGCTTGGTCAATTTGGTGAATGAGGTAGTCGGCTTTCACTTGTTCGAGGTCCGGTTCCGCCCTGAGTTGCTGGCGGGAATGGGGATAACGGAGGGGTTGCATGAGGATGACTTTCTTCATCAAGTAAGGGGTCCCCGTGCTGTCGATGATGCGTTGGAGTTGCCGAAGGTAGGGACCGTCGAGGGAATAGTGACCTAGCATGTTCTCGATAAGGAAAATAGCCGCTTTTAGTTTGAGGCTGTCGCAGGCATAGTGGTCCAGTACTTTTTGGAGTTCCAGCTTGTTGTCTCCGGCAAGTTGCAGGGTTTGTTCGAGCCGGGAGGTTGCTTCCCGGCAGGAATATAGGAATATTACTAAGAGCAGGTAAAAAATAAGGCGCACGGTCTGTTTTTGTTTGCTGGTTAATATTATAATGCAAATGTATTTAATTTATTCAAGAATGATTATTGAAAATATTATTTATCTTTGTAAAGAACCAAATAAAGAAAAGGTCATGAAAAGGGTATTTATTTTTACGGTTTCCTTGTTGGTACTGGGAACTTTAGCAAGAGTTAACGCTCAGGAAAAGGAGACGCTGGTAAAAGTCGGGGATGATGTTCCCGAATTTGTCGTGGAGATGTTTGATGGACAAAAGATCAATATTAAGGATTTAAAGGGGAAGATAGTATTAATTAATTTCTGGGCTACGTGGTGTCCTCCTTGTCAAGAGGAGTTGAAACGGGTGCAGAAGGAGATTATTGATCGCTTTAAAGGGAAAGATTTCGTGTTCTTGGCTATTTCTCGCGAGGAGAGTAAGGAGCAGGTGAAGAAGTTTCGAGAAAGAAATGGATACACGTTCCCTATGGGACTTGATCCGGAACGTAAGATTTATTCGAAGTTTGCCACGGCAACCATTCCTCGAAATTTTATCATTGATAAGAAGGGAAAGATCGTGGAGATTGAGGTCGGTTATACGAAGGAGGCTTTTGCGAAGATGATTGAGAAATTGGAGAGATTGCTAAAGTAGGAATTTTGATTGATGATTTTTAATGGCTCTCGTACTGACTTATAATAATAATTTGTTAGTACGAGAGTTTTTCTTGTTACGTGGAAGTGTAAGTGGGTGTGGCTTGATTAAAATGCTTTAAGGAAAGATTGGAATTCTTTTGAGAGGAAGTGGCATATTATTCGTTAAATGTAATATCTTTGTCTTTGAATATAAATAAAGGATCGTTTATTGCGCCTCTCTAGATAGTGCTATTTTAACATTTTTATTCATATCTCTCAAAGCACAACTAGATATAAATCAAACTCATACATCAAAATCCATCCTTGTAAATAATAAATGCAATAAACGATCGTTCTTTGCTATTCCTAAAGAGGATGAGGGGGATAAAAGGAACGAACGTGTATAACTAGGAATTAAATGAGTGTAAAGGTATTTTTATTGTTCTTTTCTCTCCTGTCTATCCCGGGAGAAGGAGCGACGAGATATGTTCCCGTCGAAGAAGTATCGGATAGTGTACGTGTATTTCGTTTTGTTCCTTGTAGAGCAACGTTTTACGTGCATTTTGGATCTAATAATGTAGAATTGGATAGTATTCTTTCTATGGCAAAACGCTATCAGGAAGATATTGAGGCAGGGCGTATTATGTTGCAGTTGGATAGTTATAGTACATCTCTTTCAACTGATGAGGAAAATCTGAATTTAGCGTTACTTCGTGCTAACGAAGTGAAAAAAGCTATTGCTTGGCGTAGAAGGTTAACAGATCGTTGCTTTGTGGTGCATACCCACTCCACGTTGTTGGAAAATACACGTGAGGTCGTGACCGTGCGTTTACTGGTAAAAGTAGGAGAAAAGCAAGGAAAGAATGTTGCTTTATCCGAGGTTCAAGATCCTAAAAAGACTAAAGTTCGTGATCACGAGAATTCATCTGTTTTGTCGGAGAATAATGTTGTCACGTTACCTTTAGCCTCGGTGGAAGTATCACCTGTTGTGAAACTGTAGACTATTTGTCCGGTAGAATTCGAGTTTCTGGTTGTATTTTGATGATTTCCCGGTAAGGTATTGCTTATTATATTGTTATGGCGTGAGTCATGGTGATGCACAAGCAATATGTTACAGGGAAATTTTTTATTCTTGTTTATAATAAACCCTTTTACTGAGTTTGAAGGTTAATTGCTTCCCATCATCATTGATGAAGGCCTCGTTCGTGAAACTCGTGAGGGGATTATTGGTGAATTGAATTTCGTTCTTGTTTAAAAGAAACCACTTTCCGGTAGCATCACGGGAGGAGTTTGTACTTAGATTATAAATACAGAACGTGTAGGTGTAGTCGGGATGTAGTGAGAACGTGAACCGTTCTGTTGGCTTGATATTGTTGGGTACATAGGTTATGTAGTCTCCCGTGAGGTGTGTGCCACGTGGATTTGTTCCGGGGTGTAAGCTGATGATTTGAGTAACGGTAAGGCCGCTCATGGAAGTGTGTTCAACATCGTTCGCCGGGGAGAGATGTCCGAGTAATTGAACGCTGACGTCCTTCCCGGTAGGTAGCTTTAGCGCTAAATATTGTTCTGCCAATTGGGTCGTTATTTCCCCGTTATTGATGGTGAACGTGGAACCTGTGGCTTGATCTTTTAAGGTTGCTTTATCTGTTTGATACTGGTATTCTCCAGCGAAGTAATAATTATTAGTAATGGCAGGTGTTGCGGCAAACGTGCTGTCCGGTATGTTGGAGGCTTTACCTTGAGTTTTGTCCTTACATCCATTGAGAAGTACCATGGGTAAAAGTAGCGTGATCAAAATCATTGTTTTCATATTCTCCTGTTTTTACCGTGTTAAACGGAAACGACAGAGGAATGTTCGGATAGGATGATTTTTACACGAGTTTCATTTTTTCGAGTAGGATGGATGCATTCATGTTTTGACTGATACCGGGTTTCAGTTTATAATCATAGGCAATGTCATCATCCGTGTGCGTGATTTCAAAACACCGGTTAAAGAAATTGTCCGGTATCGTGTTGGCAAGTTCTCCGAGTTCGAGGTCATGCGTGGCAACAAGTCCGGCAACAGGTAACGTGAGTAATTTTTGAAGGAAACGACGGGAGCCGTTCAACTTGTCCCGGGAGTTAGTCCCTTTTAAGATTTCATCCAAAATGATAAACAAACGTTCTTCGTGTTGTGCCATATTGACAAGTTGTTGTAAACGGAGTAATTCGGCATGGAAATAAGAGGTTCCTTTCGCAAGGTTATCAACGGTACGCATACTGGTAAAGAGCGCCATAGGTTGGAATTCAAAACTTTCAGCCCGAACGACAGCTCCGCAACAAGCAAGTACAAGATTCACCCCTATCGCACGTAAGAAAGTGGATTTCCCGGCCATGTTCGCTCCCGTGATAATATAGAATTCATGTAATCGGGTGACTTCGAAATCATTGGTGACGCATTCAACGGCGGGTAGGAGGGGATGACCAATGGCTGTACCTCGTAAAAGTTGATTGTCTCCGGGAGTAGGATGGATAAAATCGGGATGGTTATACTTGTAGTTGGCCAGACTGACCAGAACGTCAAGTTCTCCCGTGATTTCCACCCAAGTCGGGATGGCCGCGGCATAGCGGCGTTTCCAAGCAACAAGGCGCTGGATAAGGTGCAATTCCCGCATGAAAAGCCCGTTCATGAACATGGCAACCACTGCATTGGAGCGCTGGTCGAAACTTTCCTGTATTTTATGCAGGGAACGTAGAGCCTCGTCCGCGTTGTATGTTTCGTTGAATAGTTGTTGACGCAATGTTTTTAATTTGGTGGAAGAACAGGTAAATGTAGAAAAATGTCCGATCAGTTCGTGAAGGTTACTGAATGAACGGGTGAATTCATCCAGACGCATGTGAGTTCGCAATGTTTTTTGAGCCGGTAAATAACTACAAAAAAGGGATACGCAGGAAAGGAGTAATGGAATATTTAACGTGAGTATGGAGGCAATATACAATATCCATGCGGAGACCGTCAGTACCGGAAGAATATACAGGAAAGGGCGTGTCCAGCGAGGTAATCCGACTTGTTCTCGCTGCCATTGTTCGATTTGTTGCATGGCCATGTGGGTAATGCGTTGGCTGTTGCCTTTGGCTCGGAAAACGTGACACCATTCCGGCTCGCGGGCAAATTCTTCGATGGCTTGTTGGCGCTCGATGATGGGTTGCCCGGATTTTAACGGGTGGAGCAACCATTCCCGTAGCTTCTCTCTTCCGTGGGGCGTGACCGTACGGTTGACGGATTGGAAAAGGGAATCTTCCCCGAATATGTCGAGATCGTGAGCGTAAGGGTGAGATGGATCTTTGTACTCCTCGCCTGTCGGGAGGTTTTTAAAGTTTCCGGCAAGATATTCCAGTTCCACACGGGAACATTCTTCAAGTTTGTGCAGGAATTGTATCTCTTTTAATAATTTGGTTTCGAATATATTCGTGATAATGAATAGTGCTATGGCAGCAATAAAAGCGATGAGATAAGGCGTGTATCCTGTGTTGGCGAAGGTATATATGAAATATATGGCTAACAGGAATAAGAAGACTTTCGTGAGGGTGATACCGTTACGCCGTTGTCTGTGTTTTTTTTAGAGGATCGTAAGGCGTGATATTTGTGCTTGATAGTATTCTTTTGGCTGCTGCATAGTATGAATGTTATTTATTGCAAATATAGTTTTTAACCTTGATATATTAAAGTGACGGGAGAAAAATGGTTTATCGTGAATTTTTTGTATAAAAATCATTGTAGAATTAAAAACAAAGGCTATATTTGCACCCGCAATCAGAAACAACAGTGGTTGTTTTTAAATCTGGTTCGGTAGTTCAGCTGGTTAGAATACATGCCTGTCACGCATGGGGTCGCGGGTTCGAGTCCCGTCCGAACCGCAGAGATGCCTGTTAGTCGATCGATTAACAGGCATCTCTCTTTTTATTGTGTTGTCTCTTCAATATACTCATTGGGTTGATTGTGGATAGTGTATCTGCCCGATATGTGCTTTAAAAAGGATGGAAATAAAAAAGAGTTCCGAATATTTACTCGAAACTCTTTTTCTTGGCGGTCTGGACGGGACTCGAACCCGCGACCCCATGCGTGACAGGCATGTATTCTA
>NZ_JAHZBP010000005.1:0-340568 GCF_019423355.1 Butyricimonas sp. | reverse complement strand
GACGACCTTTGGGTTATGAGCCCAACGAGCTACCAACTGCTCCATCCCGCAATATTAGTCAAAACATCTTCTGTTTTGCGTCTGCAAAGATAGTACATATTTATCGTGTATGCAAGTATTTCCTTCTTTTTTTAGAATAAATAAAATTAGTTGTCACGAAAGGAAAGAAAAACGGGAGCAACCATCGTTACTCCCGTTTGATATTTAGCGTGTTAGAAAATTACTTTCCTAACATTTCACATACTTCGTTGAATACACATTCTCCGGTGAATCCGAATTTCTCATCCAATACTTTGGCAGGGGCTGAGTATCCGAAGTGGTTTACACCGTGAATACGGCCATTGCAACCAACCAAACCTTCCAAGGTAACAGATAAACCTGCTGTCAGTCCGTATTTCGGTTTGTTAGCCGGGATAACTTGTTCTTGGTATGCTTGTGGCTGGTGACGGAACAAACCTTCAGAGATCACGGACACGATCTGTGCGGTGATTCCTTTCCGTTCCTGAAGAAGTTTGGCTCCTTCCACCAAAGTAGAAACTTCAGAACCGGAAGCAACTAACACGACATCCGGGTTCTCTCCGGTTTTGCATACCACGTAAGCACCTTTTTCCGCTTGTAAAGCCTCGTCATAACGATCTGTTCCCGGAAGATCCGTGATGTTTTGTCTGGACAGGATCAAAGCGGTAGGGGTGGAGGTGTTTTCCATTGCCATCTTCCAAGCAACGGAAGTCTCGGCTGCATCGGCAGGACGCAAAGCCAACAAACTCATCTTTCCGGAATGATTCTCTAATTTCTCCATCAAACGCAATTGGGCTTCATGTTCGATCGGTTGGTGAGTCGGTCCGTCTTCTCCCACGCGGAAGGCATCGTGAGACCAAACGTATTTCACCGGAACTTCCATCAACGCAGCCAAACGTACGGCAGGTTTCATGTAGTCGGAGAACACGAAAAAGGTTCCGCAAGCCACGAAGATACCCCCGTGAAGAGCGATACCGTTACAGATTACAGCCATGGTCAACTCTGCAACTCCGGCTTGGAAGAATGCCCCGCTGAAATCTCCTTTCACGAGGTTGCGGGCTCCACCTTTGATAAATCCGTCGGTCTTGTCAGAATTACTCAAGTCGGCAGAAGAAACGATCATGTTCTCTACCTGTTGAGCCAAGGCTACCAGCACGTCAGCCGAGGCGGCACGTGTGGCAATGTTTGCTTTATGTTGAATTGCTTTATAGTCAATTTCGGGAGCTTTACCGGATAAGAATTTGTGCAGTTTGGCTGCTAGTTCCGGGTTTGCTTTTTCCCAAGCTGCCTGCTCTGCTTTTTTAGCTTTGGCGTAAGCCCGTTTCTCATCAAGTACTTTAGCGTAGAACTCGGCTACTTCCGGGAAGATCGTGAAGGGGTTTTGCGGATCGCCACCCAAGTTTTCAATCGTCTTTTCGATAGAAGCCCCGGCCCCGGTTAAGGGTTGTCCGTGAGTGGAAACTTTGTCGGAGAAATCTTCCCCGTTAGCACCCATGGCACCTTTACCCATCAAGGTTTTACCGATAATCAATGTCGGACGTTCTTTTTCGGCATTGGCAGCTTGTAATGCTTTGATGATCTCGTTAGCGTTGTTCCCGTTGATCGTGATCACGTTCCAGCCCCAAGCCTGATATTTGGCCGCGGTATCCTCGTGAGTTACTTCATTTACACGGGTAGATAACTGCACTTCGTTTGCATCATAGAACATGATCAGGTTGGATAATCCCAATGTTCCGGCAATACGTCCGGCTCCTTGTGAAATCTCTTCCTGTATGCCACCGTCAGAGATAAAAGCGTACGTTTTGTGGGCCATCCATTCTCCGAAACGAGCTACCAAAAAACGCTCTGCTATAGCAGCTCCGACAGCCATGGCATGACCTTGACCGAGAGGACCGGAGGTGTTTTCCACGCCTCGTTTGAAGTCCACCTCCGGGTGTCCGGGGGTTACACTTCCCCATTGACGGAAGTTTTTCAAGTCTTCCATGCTATACGTGCCGATCAGGCTCAACATAGAATACAACATCGGGGACATATGTCCGGGGTCAAGGAAGAAACGGTCCCGGTTTGCCCATGTCATATCATCCGGATCGAAATTCAAGAATTGAGAATACAACACGTTAATGTAATCAGCGCCACCCATTGCACCTCCCGGATGCCCTGATTTGGCTTTTTCAACCATAGAAGCTGAAAGGATGCGGATGTTGTCCGCTGCTCGATTAAGGATCTTATCCATGCCTATATTTTTTTGATGAAAATTTTAAATTTTCGGCAAAGGTATGCTTTTCTGTCGGGAAATCAAAGTATCTAAAAATTAAAAGCGTGATGGGTATGTCGATCATGAATCTACACCGTTTTTTCCCGGTTACAGGCCGTGATCAGTAGGGAAGTTGTTGCTAACACGCTGCCGATTCCTGCGACTCCGGCCCATCCGAACCAATGCCAGCAGGTTCCGGCAAGAAAGGTCCCCAAGGAGCCTCCGATGAAATAGGTCGTCATAAAGATCGTGTTTACCCGGTTGGAGGCGGAAGGGCAAAGTTCGAACAAAGAGGTCTGGTTACTAATCTGGATACATTGCATCCCGATGTCAATCAGGATGATGCCTGCAATAATGGCAATGTACGAGTTTTGTCCGGTATAAAGGATTGACCAAGAGAGGAGAATTAACCCGCAACCGATGAAGTTAAAACGTCGGACACCCACTTGTTTCACGTATTTTCCGACAAGTGAGGCAGATAAGGCCCCGGCAATACCACATAATCCTAACATCCCGATAATATTACTCCCGGCATGAAAGGGAGCTTGTCCCATTTTGAATGCCAGACAGGACCATAGCGTTAGAAATGAACCGAAACATAAACCGGCACGAATAGGGTAGAGGCGCACTTGCGGATAGGTTTTCAATAACGAGAAGAGGGATTTCATCAGTTCGCTGTATTTACCTTGGAAATTAGGTTGAATATCCGGTAGGACTTTCATAACTACCACAGAGCAGAGTAACATGAGAACGGCTGCAATATAGTACATTTCTCTCCACCCGAATATTTCACCCACAAGCCCGCTGACTACCCGTGAGGCCAGAATTCCGGTTAAAAGCCCCGACACCACGATTCCCACGTTACGTCCCTTGTGTTCGGGTCGGGAGAATTGTGAGGCTATCGGGATAAAGATTTGCGGGACCATGGAACAGATACCTGTCACTAGTGAGGCTCCTAGAATTACGTTGATCGAGGGGGCCATGGCTATGGTTAAAAGGGAGAGGATCAGTAGGGAAAAGTTGATAATGATGATCTTTTTCCGTTGAAACAAGTCTCCCAATGGAACGATAAAGAGTAATCCTATCGCGTACCCGATCTGGGTTATCATGGCAATCAAGTTGGTATGAAATTCCGATACGTTCAGATCTTGACGTATCATGTTCAGCAAAGGCTGGTTATAATATAAATTGGCAACGGATATTCCGGCTACAATAGCTAACGTCCACAAGATGGAGGCCGGTAAACCACCGTTTTCTTTAAGTGTCTGTTTCATGCCGCGAAAATAAGCATTGAAATCAGAATATTTACCACTTCGTGTAAGGATATTTTGTCAACATGGCGTTATAATACCGATTGTCTCCGGTCACCTCTTTATCAAGCCACGCAGGTTTCGTGAAATTCTCATTTTCTGTTTCCAATTCAATCTCTGCCATGACTAATCCTTCATTCTCCCCATGAAATTCATCCACCTCGAAGGTATGTTTTCCGGATTTAACAAGATAACGGATTTTGTCGATAACACCGGGTTCGCAGAGCTGTAGCAATTCTTCCGCTTCGTTTAAAGTAATTTCTTTTTCCCATTCATAACGGCTGATTCCGGAGTGATTCCCTTTCCCCTTGATCGTGAGAAATCCCTGCTCTCCTTTGATTCGTACTCGGACAGTACGTTCCGGTACGGAAGAGAGGTATCCTTGTGTGATGCGGATCGATTGGTATGCCTCCGGTTTGAAATCTCCTTTCACTAAGAATTTACGTTCAATTTCTTGAGCCATTTTTTTAAGTTTAGAGTTTAGAATTTAAAGTTTAGAGTTTAAGGCGGGATATTATAGTATTCACTTTAAACTCTAAACTCTAAATTCTAAACTATTTATAAGTTCTTGTCCTTGTACATATTTTCCCACCAAGCGGGTTCACCTTTCAGGTATTTGGCAAAATAAGCCATGATGGTGTTACCCCAGATGATTCGTTGGTTGTAATCCACGACGGCATGATCGGCATTCTTGATTAATACGAGTTCCACGTCTTTGCCCAAGAGTTTCAGCGCAGTGTAGAACTGGATACTTTCACCCGTGGGTACGTTTACATCGGCCGTACCGTGCAACAAAAGCATGGGGGTTTTTACCTTGTCAGCGTTGAATAGCGGGCTTTGATCCACGTAGATGTCCTTTCGATTCCACGGGAAAGCATGAGCCGATGCGTTCGTGCTGTAACTATATCCCCAGTAGCCTTCACCCCAGTAACTGGAAATGGAGGAAATTCCGGCATGTGAAATGGCACAAGCGAAGATGTCCGTGCGGGTTTGCAGGTACATGGTTGTGAATCCACCGTAAGAGGCTCCCATGCATCCGACACGTTGTGCATCCACGAAAGGATGTGCTTTCAAGAATGCTTTCGTGCAGGCAATGATTTCGTCTGCCGTGATTTTACCCCAGTTGTTTTGATGACGGGCTGAAAATTCTTGTCCGAACCCGGTCGCACCAGAGGGTTGCATCACGTATACAACATATCCATTCGCAGCGTATAGATTGAATGGCCATCTTCCTCCGAAAGTCCTTTCTACCGGGGTTGTTCCCCCGTAGTAATACACGATCATCGGGTATTTTTTCTTGGGATCGAAATTTGCCGGAAGATAATAGCGTCCGTCTATCGTGGTTCCTTTCTTGTAATTGTAGTCCCAGTCTTTTACTTGTCCGAATTCTATATTTTTGTATTGTTCACCTTGCGGATCGGCCCATTCCTGTGCATTGAGGGTTGCCAAGTCCAAGGTATAGACCCGCGTCGGGTAACTTTCGTCTGAGGCAGTGTAGATCCCGGTATTTCCGTTTTGAGCCAAACTGATCTTTTGTACGAGATCACCCGGACATTCTATTCTCGTGATTTTCCCGTCTTTCCCATACCGGAACAAGTAAACGTAATCGGTATCCCCGGCCACGATATAGATATTCCCGTCGGTATGCCAGATGTAGTTGGAGACTGCAGGATTGAAATCTTTTGTAATCGGAGTTACTTCTTTGGAATTTAAGTCATAAATGTATAGCTGCGTGTCGTATCCGTTCACGATCTGTCCTTTAGCAATCTTTACCCCGATTTGTCCGAAAGCGTCAGCCGCTCCGGCAATTAATAATTTTGAATCATCGGGAGAAAAGACACATTGAATGTCAACCAGACGGTCTTTCCAAAGCGTGTCAAGTTGATTCGTGCGGGCATTCAACAGGTAGACAGATTGTTTCCGGTACGGGTATTCGTTATAATCCGGTCGTCCGGTGCTGATTAAAATTTGGTTACCATCGTGACTGATGTCCATGATGGAAGTCGTTTGGTTTCCCCAAGTTAAGCGAGTATGTATGCCCGTTGCCAAATCATATTTGCATAAGAAATACCGATTGCGATAATAAGCCTGTCGATCTTCGATCCCGTCGAGTTTGCGGAGTTCCCATTCTTTCGGGGTGTAATTCTCATTTTTGTAATAGATAAGATAACTCCGGTCCGGTGACCACGAGAAAGAACTGATCGTCTGATCGTCCCGGAACAAGCGTTCCATCTTTTGTTGTTCGATGTCGTAGGTGTATAGGGAGTTTCCCGTTCCTTCTTTTATCAGGTAAGACAACTTGTCTTCTCCGGGTATCCAAGTCAAGTTACTGACATTGTTGCCGTAGAACGTGTACACGATCTCTTTGTCAGCAATTCTGTACACGTTCGTCATGGAACTGCTTTTACCTTTTATAATCTCACCTTCTGCCATGATCAGGTATTTTCCGCTGGGAGAAACCTGAATTCCTCCGATTCTGGGACCGTTCAGCACGTCCAGTATATTTTTCCCACGTTTGGGGGATAAGGTAAATTCCACCGGGGCATCCTTGAAATCGGGATCTGCAATAAATTGAGCTGAAAATAGTTTGTCGCTTTCTTTCGTTTGCAAGCTTTTTACGATGATGGAATGTTTTCCCGGAACCCATTGCAAGGCACATTCTTGGTTTACGGCTTCGGTTCCCTTGTGGCTGGTGTACGTAATTTTTTTCACTCCATCCACGTAAACTTCGGCATTCCCGTAAAATGAAAATTGCAGTTTCCCGCTCATCCATTGCGTGTTTTCTGCGTAAACGGCATACAATCCAATTGCCGGAACGGTACTTTTATTTTGGGAGATAACAATGTTATCATTCACGGTTGCAGATTCCCAAGTCAGAGAGTGATATTGTAATTCTTGTTCGCCCACGGCAGGGGTTAGGTTTTCGATATTAAACGTGGAAAGGGTTAATAAATCCGCTTGGGAAAATGTTTTGTTTTCCACGTTTTTCATGTCCCCGAAAGCCGGGAACTCTACCGGGACGTGAGGTAATCCCATCCATTCCCTGACTGTCTGCCCGTGTAACTGCATGGTACAGATCAGCATGAATAAAAATAATAGTTTTCTCATTTTATTGTGTTTTGATCATTTGAATTCTCTTTCGCAAAAATATGGATTATATTTTAACTTGTAACCCCGTTGATTGCATCTTTTGGAGCGTTATAAATATCTTTCTTGTAAATCAATGATTTATAAATAGATGCTCTTGTATCAGTTCTACATCTATTGCCAGAAAACGAAGATGCTAACTTGCAAATACAGAGATGATAATAAAAAAGTGAGAAAAAAAGTGATTTTTTTATTACACCAAACGTACCCCAAATCGCTTTAGTATAAAAGCCAAAAAAGATGTTAAGCAAAGAAGAACATATAGCCCGGTTGATTTTCCTGCATATACAGGGAATGACGGACAATGCGCAGGAGAAAGAACTGGACGAATGGAGATCGGTTTCCCCGAGGCATGAAGAACTTTTTCAACGAATGTTGTCAAGCGAACATGTGGAAAAAAGTATTTCCCGTTTCGTGAAAACGGAAGAAGAGGAGGAGAGAGGATGGCGGCAACTCCAACAGAAAGCACGATCCGGTCGTTCTGTTCGGAAGATAAAATGGTTCCCGTATGCGGCTGCTATTGTGTTAATATTAAGCGTGGGAGGTGTTTTTTATTTTTCCGGGGATAAAGAACAAACCGAAATTCTTCCGATAGCTAAGAATGAGGTGCAAGTTCCCGGTTCCCGGGCCGTTTTGATTTTACCCGATGGGCGTAAAGTTGATCTGGAAAACGAGGTGTTACGTTCTGACCTGGCTCAGAGTGACAGTTTATTATTGGTTAGCGCCAGATCTTTAAAATACAGGGATATTGATTCTCCCGACGCGACGGAAATTTTTCACACGTTGGAGATTCCTCGGGGTGGAGAATATTTACTTACCCTGTCGGATGGTACGATGATCTATTTAAATTCGGAATCAACGTTAAGCTTCCCCGTGAAATTTCAGGGTAAGGAGCGTAAGGTGTATTTAACCGGTGAAGCCTATTTTAAAGTGGCGAAAAATACGGAACATCCTTTTGTAGTGACAGCCGGAGAATTGGAAGTGCTGGTTACCGGAACTACTTTCGGTGTTCGGGCATATAAAGACGAAAAGGATATACAAACCACGTTGGAAAGTGGTCAAGTAACGGTAAGGGTGGAAGGTAAAAGTGTGAAGCTTGTTCCGAATAAACAAGTGTTGTTTAATAAATCAACGATGGGGTTGGAAGTTCGGGACGTGGATGTCGATTTGTACTTGGCATGGGCGGACGGACGTTTGGTCTATGATAATTGTCCGTTGGAAAAAATCCTGACCGACTTGGGACGATGGTATAACATTGATGTATTCTATAGTCGGGATGAATTGCGTTCATATCAATTCTCTTTGAACATGAAAAAACACGAAGAATTTACTCAAGTATTAGAATTAATTGGTAAAACCGGAGAAGTACAATTTGAAATAAAAGATAACACGGTTATTGTAAAATAAAAAGTAGCGCTGCTAACACTACTTTTCGTATTTCACTCCCTGTTGGCACAGGGCGTGAGGAATTGTTGAATTCAAAAAACAAAGTTATGAAGAAAATTTCTAATGTCGTCGGGAAGAGGCGGTTTTTATTCCTCCTTTTCTTAATTTTCACAACCCAAATTAGTCTGAATGCGTATTCGCAGGAAAGAAAGATTACGTTTTCATTGAAAAATGCGTCTTTAAAAGAGATTATCAGTGAGATCCGTAAGAATTCTGATTATGATTTCGTTTATCGTGACGTGAATCTGGAATCATTTGCCCGGCAAGATGTTGCTTTTAAAGATGCAACGATTGAACAAATTTTAACGGATTGTCTTAAAGGGACTAATCTCGGTTACGAGATAAATGGTAGGACGATCATTATTCGTAAAAAGGCTGTAAGCCAAGAAGAAAAAAAATCGAAAACAATTACAGGTAAGGTTTCGGATGAGCAAGGAAACGTGTTGCCGGGAGTTACGATTATCATTAAAGGTACGACCTTGGGAACGGCAACTGGTGCTGACGGGGAGTATAAATTGGAAATACCCGGTGATAGTGAGCAAGTCTTGATCTTCTCTTTCGTCGGGATGAAGACTCAAGAAATTGCCGTCGGTTCGAAGACGCAACTAGACGTGAAGTTAGTCGAGGATTCGGAAACATTGGACGACGTGGTTGTAACCGGTATTTTCACGAAATCCAAGGAAAGTTACACGGGGGCTGTTACGGCCGTTTCTGCCAAAGAGTTGAAGATGTACAAAGGCCAAAATCTGTTAGCCACGTTGCGTAACATCGACCCTTCAATCAATGTAGTGATGGACAATGCTTTGGGAAGTAACCCGAACGTGATACCAGAGATTAATATCCGGGGTAATTCCTCTTTACCCATGAGCGTGGATGAATTAAATCAACAAGCATCCAAACAACTGAATGCTCCGTTAGTAATCATGGATGGATTCGAGATTACTTTGCAGAAATTAATGGATTTTAATGACGAGGAGATTGAAAGTATCAACATACTGAAAGATGCTTCTGCCACGGCAATTTATGGTTCTCGGGGTGCAAATGGTGTTATTGTTGTTACCACGAAGGCTCCTCAAGCCGGTAAATTGAAAATTTACGTGCAAGGAGGAATGAATATTGAAATGCCAGACCTTTCTTCATACGATTTATTGAATGCCCGTGACAAGTTGGAATTGGAGCGGATTGTCGGACTCTATGATGATGAAGATGATGTCGTTAACGATCGGGCGTTAAAGGAGAAATATGGTCAATTATATTCGGAGGTGTTGAAAGGTGTGAACACGCATTGGTTGAGCCAACCGGTACAGACCGGTATTGGTCAGAAATATAATTTGCGTCTAGAGGGTGGAAATGAGTCTTTTCGTTGGGGAACAAATATTTCTTATAATTCTGTTATAGGAGCGATGAAGGGATCCGAGAGAAATACTTTCAGTGGTACGGTAACTTTGTCATATTCTGTGAAGAATGTACTCTTTAAGAATCAGACTAGTATTGATATAAACAAAGGAAAAGAAAGTAAATATGGAACATTCTCTGATTATGCCAAAATGAATCCGTATTACCGGATAAAAGATGAGAATGGAGAATATATCAAGGTGTACACGATAAAAGGGACAAAACAGTATAACCCGCTTTATAATGCCCAGTTGGGGGTAATCGACGAGGATAAATATACCTTGATCACGAATAATTTTTCTATTGAATGGAGCATTAATCATGATTTGCGTTTACGAGCTCAATTAGGCTTACAAAAGAAAAATAGTACTTCTGATAATTATTTACCTGCCGATCACACGACTTTTGCGACTGCTACAGATAGTGATAGTTATTTTCGCAAAGGAAAGTATACTTACGGAACGGGTGAGGATATTAATATCGATGCAAACGTGACGTTGAGTTATTCAAAGATATTTCATGAAAAACACCAGCTATATGCCGGATTCGATTACTCTATAGCCCAGAAGAAAAATCACTTCTACACGTTTATCGTGGAAGGATTTCCTGATGGTAAATTGGATTTCATTGGTAATGCTTTGCAGTATGAGAAAAATGGGGTACCGAAAGGTACGGAAGAATTGTCTCGTCGGGTTGGTTTTACCGGGAATGTCAATTACATTTATAACAATCGTTATTTCATGGATTTATCATTCCGTGTGGATGGTTCATCGTTGTTCGGGACAAAAAATAAATTTGCCCCGTTCTGGAGTGCCGGTATCGGGTGGAACGTGCATAACGAGAAGTTCATGCAGAATCAGAATATCGTGAATAATCTTCGGATTAGAGGATCGTATGGAGAAACCGGATCTCAACAGTTTTCTTCCTATCAGGCGTTGTCAACCTTCCAGAGTTACACGGGAAAACGTTACATTATTTGGAACGGGTCTGAGTTGATGGGATTAGGAAATGAAAAGTTGAAATGGCAGGTTACCAAGCAATTAAATGGTGGTGTTGAAGTTGGACTTTTCGACGGACGCTTATCGGCATCTTTCGATATTTATAGTAAAAAGACTTCTAATTTGTTGTCTCAAATGGATTTGCCTTTGGCGAACGGATTCAGTTCTTACGTGGATAACGTGGGAGAGGTGAAAAATACGGGCTACGAGGCCATGATTAGTGGATATTTAATGCGTGATACGCACCGGAATATCATCTGGTCTATGACAGCCAAATTAGCTTACACGAAGAATGAAATTACCAAGCTTTCTGAAGCAATCAAACGGCAGAATGAGCTTTACAAATCAAAAGATGTAGAGATTAATCAGTTATTGTATGAAGGGTATGCACAGAATTCAATTTGGGCTGTTCCTTCCATGGGAATTGATCCGAGTACCGGATATGAAATTTTCTTGGATAAGAATGGGAATATCACGGATAAATGGAATCCATCCGACAAGCGTTATTTTGGAGTTGATGAGCCCAAATACAGGGGTAATATCAGTACTTACTTTGCTTGGAAGGATCTTTCTGTTAATCTGTCATTTGCTTATCAATGGGGAGGACAACAATATAACGAGACATTACTTAACAAGGTGGAAGTGACCAATGGTGAAATTGATAAGAATAATGTTGATAGTCGAGTGTTGAAAAAGAGATGGCAGCATATTGGAGACGTGAAACCTTACAAGGGATATGGTTCCGTGGAGACAAAAGCGACTTCCCGTTTCGTGATGGATGATAACGTGTTCCAATTCCAAAGTGCCAGTGTGGAGTATCGGTTACATTCAGATTTCCTGCGTGACAAGTGGAAAGTTGAGACAATCAGTATCGGGGCTAATATGTCGGATATATTCTATATTTCTTCTATCAAGCGTGAAAGAGGAACTTCTTATCCGTTTGCCCGCAGACTGGCTTTAACCCTTTCATTAATGTTTTAAACAATGGTATTATGAAAAGAATTTTACTATATATCACGTTATTCGCGACTTTATCGCTAGCCTCTTGTAATGATTGGCTGGATGTAAAGCCGGAGACTCAAACCGATGAAAAAGATATGTTCGAGTCGGTTTCCGGGTTTAAAAATGCCTTGACTGCCTGCTATATTAAATTGAATTCCAAAAATTTATATGGGCTAAGTTTGACAATTACGGATATTGAATTTATGGCCCAACATTGGAATTACCAGGAGAGTAATTATCGGGGGGCAGAGGATCTCAAGGCTTTCAAATATGAAAACGATTATCCGAAGACATTAATATCCGCAATTTACGGGGAGATGTATAATACAATTGCCCAAGCCAATATTATACTACAGAATATGCCCGATCACAAGGAGGTGATCACGAACGAGGATATGCGGGCAATTGTAGAGGCAGAGGCATTAACGATTCGGGCATTTTGTCACATGGAAATATTACGTTTATTTGGACAAATGCCGCAAAATGCTGATAAACAGGTATCTCTGGCGTATGCTAAAACCGTGTCCACGGTGATGATTCCGCACTATTCGTATAATGATTTCACGAATTTGATTCTTGCTGATTTAGATGCGGCTGAAGCTCTGTTTAAAGATCATGATCCGTTATTTACTTATTCTTTCCAAGAATTGGATAATTTCTTCGATACAAAGAATTATAATGTAGAGTTGGCGGACGAGTTTATGGGATTCAGACGTTTCCGTTTTAATTATTATGCTGTAAAAGCGATTCGGGCAAGGTTGTATATGTATATGGGGAAGAAAACAGAAGCATATACTGCAGCAAAAGAAATTATTGATGCCGTCGATAAGAATGGTAAGAAAGTTTTGGAATTGGCGGGAGCGGGAGATATTAGTAGTAGTAATTTTGCTTTGCCTTCAGAGTGTATTTTGGCTTTAAGTAATTACGAGATTGAAAGTAATACAGAAAAATTATTTAAATCAGATAAAGCTGAAAAAATATACCTCACAGAAAAACAGTTTAATAATGATTTGTTTGCCGGACAATCTACGGCCGTGAATAACCGAGTGCAAGTGTGGGATCGTACACCTGATAATCAAGGGGCTATAAAACCTTTGCTAAAAAAGTACAATCAACCGTCCTCAACCACGAACACGGATATGGAGGTGTTGGCCACGCAGAAACAGGTGGTTCCATTGATTCGTTTGTCCGAGATGTACTTGATTGCTATCGAATCTGCTCCCACGCTGAATGAGGCTAATGCTCTTTATATTCCTTATATGAAAGCGAGAAACGTGGATGCGTCTCCTTTACAACAAGAACAGTTGATGACCGAGATAATCCGGGAATATCGTAGAGAATTCTTTGGAGAAGGACAAATGTTCTATACTTACAAACGTTTGGGAATAAAAAATATGTTATGGAAGACGGATCGGGAGGTTGGCGAACAGGATTATATTGTGCCATTACCAAGTACAGAACTGAACGCAAATTAAAAGTAGAAAGCTATGAAAAAGATAAATAAATATATACTATGGTTATTACCGATTTTCGGATTATTCGCATGTGAAGATGAGATGGGGGTGTATAATTCACCGGAGAATCGTTTGAATTTTATATATGAACCATTCACGATGGCCGATACCGTGATTCCTCGTACATTTGTTTACGATGTTGAAACCCGGGTATTCGATACCGTTTGGTTGGAAGTTGAAACGATGGGGTATGTAGAAGATCATGAACGTTCGTTTGTACTGGAACAAGTGAAGAAAGGAGAGGGAGAACAAGCCGTGGCAGGAAAGCATTATATTGCTTTTGATGATCCGCTTGTTGCCGATTATTACAAGATTCCAGCGGGAAAAAATACCGTACGTTTTCCGATAATATTAAAACGTGATCCTTCATTAAAACAACAGGAGGTGACATTATGTGTTCAGATCGGTCACAATGAAAACTTTATTCCCGGCTACGAAAAATATCAGAAGAAGATCATTCGGGTGGCAGATATATTGATGCAACCGAAATACTGGGATTTTTATGCATCGTATTATTTCGCTGGAAAATATGGTAAAGTGAAGCATCAGTTTATGATTGATGCCACGGCAGATTTAGGAATCAAGATGAACGATGACTTTTTCTATTCGTTAGTTGGTGATCCGAGTAGCGTTGATATGGGAATGACGGATTATTGGTTCTATTTCTTCACTCGGAAATTGGCTGCTGAAAATGAGGCGAGAGCTGCCAGAGGTGAAGAACCCCTTCGAGAGGCACCGGAGCCCGGTGAAACGGAAGGTGCGTTAGTTAGATTTACCCGGTATGAAAGATAATAATGACAAGTTATGAAAAAGAAAATATACAATATATTATCAGTCTGTTTATTCGCGTTACTTGTTTCGGCATGTTATGACGACGAGGGAAACTATGACTATCATGAAATCAGTACGATTAATACTGAAGGATTGGAAAAGAGTTACACGAAAACGTCCTACCAGGATGTTCTTCATCTGGAACCAACCGTTACGGCAACGGGTGGGGAGAGTGATTTTGAATATTTATGGACGTTGAACCTGACGAAAGGGTCGGGTACGACTTCCAATAAAATAGAGATAATACTGGACACGATTGGAACTGATCGGGTGTTGGATTTTCCGGTAAATATTAAACAAGGGTTTTATGATTTGACATTTCGGGTAACGAATAAGAGCAATAAACTGGAAACGTATCAGGTGATGTCTTTGAGCGTGGTGACTAAATTTTCAGAAGGTTTCTACCTGTTGAAAGATATGGGAAATTCAACAGATGTGGATTTGCACGCTTCTGATAACAGTTTAGTGGATAATATTTTCTTGAAAATGGATGGGGAACATATGCCTGATGCACCGGTTAGCTTAGGGTTAGATCCCGGATATTGTTTTGTTGATGAAACCACGGCAGAATACGTGATCACGAAGGCTTTAACTGTTTGCACGGAGAAGGATGTCCGGATTTCTAATATCGAGGATATGAGTACGATTTACACTCATAGTAACATGTTCCTTGGTGGTGAGGCTCCCGAAGAAAAGCCGTATTATGTGTGGCGAAATGCATACGGGGTCGGATATATTTCTGACAAAGGAGCATACTTTTCTACACAAGCATCCCTTTGGGATTTGTTAGGAACGGGAAAGTTCGGATTCCCCGCTATGGTAAATGATGACGAGGAAACAAAACCCAACCAGAACGGTGTGTTTGCGAGTACTTGTTTTTATTATTTAGACGAATTGAAAGGACGCTTTTTGTTTTTGGATTTTAATGGTAGCTTACATACTTATAGTGATTTGGACAAGAATGGTGAAGAAAAACCGAATAAGCCTAACGGTATAACTCACCATCTGAAATTCTTTGGAAAGAATTACATGGATGAAACGAGTACAGGGTATGCTTTGTTTGAAGATGAGAATACTGCAGGAAAACATTATATTTATCAGTTGGTGTTGGGAATGGATCCTTCTAACCCGATTGAAAAGGTAACAGAAGTTGCAACTTCGTCTAAATTGAACGGGGCGAATCTGTTTGCCGTGAATGAGTTGACAGCTAAAGTGATGTATTTTGTAAACGATAATCAATTGTATATGTATGATCTGGTACAGAATACGGAAGAGTTACTTCGTCCGACGGATATGGCTACGGGAGAAGAGATTACTTATATTAGTAATCGTTACTGGTCGGGTTCTGATAATGCTGATAAAAACTTTGATTATTTGGTATTTGCTACTCATAAGGATGGAAAGTATAAAGTGTATTTATACGAGATTCTTGGAGGTAAGCCTTATGGCAAGCCGGTGCGCGTGTTGGAAGGAGAGGGGAAAGTGGTGAAGATGCATTATGTCGATCCGTCTATGTCCATGGTTAGTTATAGTTATTTTCCTAATTCTTTTTAATGAATCTTTTTAATGAATCTTTTTTCAAAGGAGATGCTTAAAGCGTCTCCTTTGAAATATATACCTCTTACAACATGAAAATCATAGATTGTATTGTATTGGGTGTGGCGTGTCTAGCATGTACACCTTCGGATTATTATACCCTTCAGGGTACCCTGCCCGAAAATAGTAAAGCCACTGAAGTTTATTTACTCACGGGGGAAGGGAAAGGTACTGATACTCTTGCAAAAAGTACGGTACGTGGGGATCGTACTTTTACATTAAAAGGTAAGGCGGAGAATCGTTTGCTTTATTTAAATATGGGAAACTATGGTGGAAGAGTTTATTTTTATTCAGAACCCGGAGAGTACCAGTTGAAAAAGATAGGTAATAATTATTTAGTCGAGACCGGGCAGGAAGGAATGCAATCCCGGTTAAACGCTCATCTCGAAAAGATCGAGAAGAACTCGACGGAAAGGTTCGATTTGCAAAAACGAATGGCAGAAACAAGTGATGAAGGGGATTTAGAGTCATTGGGACGAGAAAATGAACGATTATGGAAACAAGGGAACGATCTGCTATTGGATATGGTGACTGATTTCAGTGGTAGTTCCGTGGCGGCCATGTTGGTACAGGATAATATGTGGATAATCAGTTATGATTTTAAATTATTCACACGAACTGTGAAAGCGATGGGGGATGGACCTGATTCGGAAATAAGAAAGGAGATCATGGAAAAATATGAGGCGGCAAAACAAAAACAATTAACGGGTAAAGCCCCGGATTTTACTTTGCCGGATCTAAAGGGGGAAAATGTAATATTGTCGAATTACAAGGGGAAATATTTATTGATTGACTTTTGGGCTTCTTGGTGTAAACCATGTCGCATGAAGATTAAAGAGTTGAAAAAAGAATATGGTCGTCTGCAAGAATTAGGGATTGAAGTGATTGCTATTTCCTGTGACAAGAAAAAGGAGGATTGGTTAAAAGCCGTGGAAGAGGATCAACCTATATGGAAACAATTACGTGTTGATCAGGAGATAAACGGAAGTGATACAGCCGATGATTATAAGGTAGAATTTTTGCCTACTCTATACTTGATTTCTCCGGATGGGATGGTTTTGGATACCAATCCGGGAATGGAGGAAATTGAGCATGTTGTAAAAAATAATAAATGAAGAAATGATACATCTAGCAATAAAATTCGTGTGTTTGTTAGGACTTTTATCTGGAACCAGTTTGCTGACACAAGCTCAACCACAGTATGTTGAACCTGCAATAAAGATTGGCGTGTTTGATTCAGAAGGGAATCCTATTGATAAACCTAAAGTAATTGTATATGATAGTCTTCATCGGTTTGTAAAAGAGGAAGTTGTTAATAAAACTGATTTTAAAGGGCAGATTAAGAAAATAGAAATACAAAACTTTGGAACGTATTATCTCCAATTTAGTAAAGAAGGGTATGAACCAATCGAGGAAGTTCGTGTCACTTGGAAAAATGATATGGTGAATAGATCTCCAATTGTAAAGATGAAACTTTTAAATGCTAGTAAAAGTCTTTCGTGGATGTGGTGGGGGATAGGTGCAGTTATGCTACTTATGGCATTACAAGGGTATAAAATTTTTAGAAAGAAATATAATAATAAAAATTTATGATGTTATGAAAAAGTATTTAATGATTTTATTCGTTCTTTGTGGTTTGGCTTCATTTGGACAAGATAATTTGTATATAACTTTAGTTGGTAATAATTTCGGTAATCCTATAAAAGGAATGGGTATTTCAGTCCATGAAGCTGGCGGGAAAAATTATCATGGAATAACTGATGTTGATGGAAGGGTTTCGTTTAAGATTAGTGTTTTTCATCATTTTAATGTATATGTGGAAAATCCGACACTTTGGTATACAAAACCAATTGTTGATTTAATGATGCCTAGTAATCAATTTTTGTTTATAACTGTTACAATATTGGGTGATTATCGTTTTTCTCAAAATCAGAGAGAGGAAATAGAAGAGGTGTGGGAATCATATTTTATATTACCTAAAAAGATTTATGTAGAAATGGCTTAAATATTTTAATAACTTAAAACGCGAGAATTATGAATATCAATCAAATACTATTAATCAGTCACTATGAGGCAAAGCTACTAAGGAGAAATTGGTTATTCATTTTTCTCGTGTTTTTATTGGTAGGTGGGAGTCTGGCGGCTCAATGGTTTATACAAGTGGACTTTCCTATTCATTTTCTGAATGCACTATCTTGTTCGATTCCTTTCGTGAGTGCTTTTCTTTTCAATTTTATTCAGGGAATTTTTATCCTCTTTATAGCGGGTGATTTTATCCGGAGAGATCGTTCTTTAGACTCTTTTGAATCGCTAAGCACACGTTCTCATGGGAATGGCGATTACGCAATGGGGAAATTACTGGCTGTTGTGGGGAGTTTCGTGGTGTTGAACGTGCTGGTCATTGTGATTACATGGGGGGTCCATCAATTTTCAATGCAATCATCTCCTGTTTTTTTCCCGTATGTATTTTATTTCATGACATTAACTCTCCCTTCTTTATTGTTTTTGGTCGGGATAACTTTGTGGATAACCGTCACGATAAAAATATGGCCCGTGGCGTTATTGTGCTTGATAGGATATATCTTTTTTAATGTTTTTGTTTTGACGGATTATTTATATGGCAGTTTGGACTATCTGGCGATTTCGATACCTAATGTGTTCTCGGATGCCACGGGAAAACACGTGGGACTTTTCCCGTATGTGACTCAACGAATCGCATTTGCCATGTTAGGTATTGCCTTCATGTTGCTATCTGTAGTTAGATTGAAACGTTTACCGAATAATCCCGGAAATAGACGATGGATACAATGGATGGGGGTTATTGTGCTGATTACAGGAATCTGGGTAGGAGGAACTTATTATTTCCATTTTGAAAAAGACCGACAGAAAAGACAGGAGTTTGTGAAATTGTACATGGAGTATGCAACACGGAAACGTGTGGAAATTATCCGTCAACATATCGAGTATAGCCAACATCGAACTCGGATGATCGTGAATGACACGCTGACTATTCGTAATCCCTACCGGGAAAAAATAGATGGATTTTTCCTTTTCCTGAATCCCGGATTATATGTTGATGGCATAACGACTGGAGAGACTAGCGTGAATTTCGATCGAAAAGATTTTGCCATATCATTACACCATTCTTTGGAGCCGGGAGAGGCGAAAGAGTTCGTGATTCGTTATGCCGGAGAAATTGACGAGAGTGTTTGTTATTTAGATATTCCGGATCAGGATTATTATGCGACACAATGGAGTATTAATATTTTGAGATACGGGAAACATACAGCTTTGGTTGATGATAAATACACGTTGTTAACTCCCGAATGTTTATGGTATCCGACTGTGGAGTTTCAGACATCTCCCGTGGCATTACAATTTGCCGACAGGTATTTTACGGATTACGTGTTAACCGTTATCCATGATTCAAGTTATACCGTTATATCTCAAGGGGAGGCTTCACAAACGGGGGATGGAACCCGTTTTGATCATGCTCACGCATTGCCGGGATTAACATTGTGCATGGGCAGGTATAATAAACGAGAGATTACGATTGACGATACTCGTTTTGAATTGTATTATTTTGATGAAAAAGGAGCCTTGTTCTCTTCGCTTGAGGCGACTAGAGAAGGGCTTGTGCAAGGAATTGGTGAGGCTAAAGCATATTTTGAAAAACTAACCGGAGAAGTTTATCCTTTTCATAAATTGGCTTTCATTGAAACCCCGGTTAGTTTTTGTGCTTATCGTGGTGAAAATAGGAAAAGGAGTGAACGGATTCAACCGGAATTAATCTTTAAACCGGAAAATTGTTGCGATCAATCAGATTACCTTCCCTTAAAGGAGTATGCGGATAAAAGAGAAAAAGCCGTTACCGGAAGTTCTAGAACAGAGATCGAAAGTGAGGCGATTCGTAATTTTTGTACGGCGAATGTAGGGGAAGAAATTAGCGTGTTGAGAAAAATGGCGTTGCCGGATTTTATTGCCGGGCAGCAAATTACACCGGAAATAATAAAGAATCCGGCTTCAATTCTTCCCATGTTTACTGATTTTAGCGATTACATTTATTCTGAAAATTTTCCGGGCATTAATCGAATTATGACAGGAATGCGAGCAAATAATCAAGTTGATATACAATGGGAATTATACAAGGTCGGGGAAACCGGTGAACATAAAGCGATACGGACTCTTTCTTCGCAAAGTTTACGAGATGTATTGAAAGGAACGGGAAAGTCTTGTGATTTAGATGCCATTTTCAAGCTAAAAGCCGCTTATTTGAGAAAACAGATTAATATAAAAGTGAATCAGGATAGTTTTGCTGTTTTCATGAACAAATTCCGATCTAGGAATTCTTTTTCTCGCGTTACTTTCGAATGTCTGGCGGAAGAATTTGAACGTGAATTTAATTTCGATCTTGTTGAGGCAACACGAGAATTGTATGACCAACATGGACTTGCCGCGCTTCGTGTACAAGATATTGAACAATACACGGGGAAGGGAAACGAAGGGCCGATGCTTGCTTTCAGTGTATGGAATTCTTCAGACGTGAACGGAATTATTTCCGCGTACACGGATAAAGGCGATGGTTCAAGAGATTTGTTGAATGTAGGGGATTTTATGATCCGGGCCGGTGAATGTTCCCGGATTTGTTTCCCGTTACCCCATAGTGTAGGAGGTGTGATCTTGCAAACTAATTTGGCGCAGAATATCCCGGGTAATTATATTTACAATTTCATGGAATTTCCCCAGGAAGCGCTTGTTCATGCGGGACGGAAAAAGTTGGAACCCTCTTGCTTTTTACCGTCTTCAGGAGAGATTGTCGTGGACAGTGAGGATCAAGGATTTCATGTTTTCGCTTCGGAAACGAAAGAATCCTTGTTAGGGAAATTATTGCAGGATAAGATGATCGTGGAAGATAGTGGGGTCGATTTTCTGACCGACAATGCCCCGGGATGGGTTAGTTCCGTTTATATAGATGCTTACGGTTTTCCCGTACGGAGTTTTTTAGGTAAAAAGACGAAAAACAGCCAGGCCCGTGCGGAATGGAAAACGGAAATTCCGGAACAAGGAGAGTATGGGGTGTCTATATACAAGTTAGACCTGGATTTCAGGTACCAAAGGCAAGCTGATTCAGTGGCCTATTATTACACGTTGGAGCAAGGAGATTATCGTGCGGATATTGTGATGTCGTTTCTCCGAAATGGACTGCAAAACATTTATCTGTCAGACAATCTCGGACGAAAGGAAGAATATTCTTACCAGCAACAAATGCCTCAATGTGGTTGGATCCAAGTAGGTGTTCTCCCGCTAGTCAAGGGTAAAGTAAAACTAATTTTACATGATAAAGGGGCTTTCCCGGAACAATTGGTTTTTGCAGATGCGGTGAAGTGGGTGAAGAAGTCATGAATGTAGTAATAATCGAGAAGGCGAAAACACTAATATAGAGACGATAATAAATTCAGAATTTAAGTTCTTGTGTGAAGAAATCTAATTTGAATAAAAAGTTATAGGAAATCTAATGAAAAAAGGAATATTATTTTTGATATTATTTTTCTTGGTCGTTTGTAAAGGAACTGGACAAATCTTACAAGGTTATGTCAAAACCTTGGAGGAGAAACCTGTTTCTCAAGCTCATGTTATTTTACTAAATTCAGATTTAAAGGTTGTTGCCCATGCTGTAAGTGGTGATGATGGTTTCTTTTTAATCACGTCCGTGAAAAAGGGGTATATAAATTGAACATATCCTGTGTTGGATTCGAGGTTTTACAACAGAATATTTTGATAGAGGAAAATCAAGGGGATTTAGGCGTGTTTAGAATGAAAGAAGGGATTACCTTGGATGAAGTAACAGTGATAAAGCACAAGAAATCTTTAACAACGAAAGTAGATCGGATCATATATGATGTGGAGCGAGATTCAATGGCCAAAAATTCTGTGGCGATGCAGATACTAGAGAAACTTCCGTTTGTTGATATTGACTTGAAAACGAAACAATTACAAGTGATGGGAGGGACGAATTTCGTGATTACGATTAACGGGAAAAAGAATCTTTTTCTTTCGGAGGCAAATCAATATGTGGCTCGACTGTTACAAGGAGATAAGATGAAACAAGTTGAATTAATCACCTCGCCACAAGGACAATACAGTGATAAGACTGCCGTGATTAATATCGTGACAAAGGGGAGTTTGCCGGATGGTATTGTCGGGAATATTATGATTGATTTCGGTAAAGACTTCATTAAACCGAATTTAGGGGTAACTTCAAAAATTGGGAAATTGGTGTATAACGTGAATTATCAACCGGGATACACCTATTATTCGGAGTTAACAGATAAGACAAAGGTAATAAATTATAGGGATGACACGATACACAGAACGGAATCAGAATTGATAACTTGGTCGAAAGATGATTCGCATGAGTTACAATTAAACGCAAGTTACGATTTTTCAGACAATGATTTACTCACCTTTACCGGGCAATACACCTACTATCGGGAAAGGGCCAGACAGTATCGCAGTGATGAGGAATTGAATTATGATCAATATGTTCCGGCATTTCGGGCAAGCTATTCTTTTTCTACAGTCAAAATGAGTTTAAGGGCAGAAGTGAGTTTTGAGAAAACAATAAATGATATGCAATTCAGTAAGAAGAGCAAAAAGGTACGAAAGAATTTCTTTAATGTAACTCCCAGTGCTTCTGCTATATTTTTATTAAGTCGGAAATCTACGTTTTCAATATTATATTCAGTGCCTTCTTTCCGACCAGATATTTATTATTTGAATCCTTTTGTAGATCGTTCTGATCCTTCACATTGGAAAGTTGGTAATCCTGATTTAGAACCGGAAATATCCCAGTTGCTCTCGATGAGTTATCGCTTTTATACAGAAAAGACGAGTTTAGCTTTTTCAGCAAAGTATAAACATTCGGGTAATGCCATATATCCTTATGACTACACGAATGAAACAGGAGCGCTTGTCACTACTTACAGGAATATGAATCGTTCGGAAATGCTTTCTTTTAATATGAACTTTGAATACAAAGTCCCCGATAAACTTCAAATATGGTGTACGGGAGAGGCAAAATATACGTATTATTCTATCACTAGAAGTAATTTTCCTCTTTGGAATTTTAAAGCAGTTGCGGGAGTTTATGTTACATTATTCAAAAAGGCAACTCTTGGAATTATTGGAAATATTCGTCCTATGTCAACGTCTGTACAACATACAAAATTTGAATATCTCACAACAGCTACTTTGAGAGGAGAATATACTTTTACTTCAAGGTTATCTTTCCTAGTTGATGTGGACAAGTTTTTATGGAAACATATCAATGTGGAAAACGTGAAAGAAACAGACTCGTTTTACTACCACAAAGATGAACAATGGCGAGGTCGGTGGGTGTCGTTTACCCTAGTCTATAATTTTGGACGCTTGTGTGATCGTGTAAAGAAAAGTGGTCGGGGAGTAAAGAATGAAGATAGAGTGAAAGAATTATAGTTTCCTTGACAATATGAAATTTTAATTTAGATACATAAAAATATGGAAAGAACATGTTTCAATCTTTCCCGCATATAATGGTTTGCATTGTTCTTGTGCTTTTTCACGGTGTTTATCGATATGTCCAGTAACTGGGAAATTTCTTCATGAGATTTCCCATGAAGACTGAGTTGGTACACTTCTCGGCAAGAAGGGGAGAGTTCGTCAAAGACGGTTTGGATCATCTGGAAAACTTCTGATTCAACGATGTTTTCCAGAAAGAATTCTTGGTCTTCTTTTTCGAGAACAATTTTTTCGGCATATCGATTCGCAATGTTTCTGCGACGAATCGTGTCAACAGAGAAACTACGTACGATTTTGTATAAATAAGCTTTTATCGTGCTTTCTGTTTTAAATTCGTTCCTTTTTTCCCACAAATTGAGAAAGGCATCTTGTACTACATCTTCAATGGTCGCATCATCATCTACATATTTAGCTGAAAAATAGCGCAATGTTGATGCGTATTTGTCATATAAATAGCGGAAAGCTTTATCGCTGTCTTGTCCCCAGAAATTTGTTGTTATTTGACTTTCCATGTAAATGCCGTATCTTTAAACCAACGATTAATAATAGTAAAAGTGTTGATTTTGTTATGATAAGACCGAATACTAATTAGAGCCTCTTTCACACTGGGAATAAAAAAATTAATAAAAACATAATTTCATGTGAAAATAACCATTAATAACCTATATTTGTATGATTATTAATCGTTCGTTTTTTGATAGGAAGATTATGCTTGTTTTGGCATATTGTTATAACAATTAATAATAGCCTAGGAGGGTGTGTTAGATTTATCCGTGTTTTTCTCTTTTTTCGTTCATGTAAGAAAAAATCTTTTTTATTCCAATCCAATTCTCGTGTATTATCACTAAATTTGCCTCTTTAATATAAGATTGATAACATTAAAAATTGGGAAAAATGAGAATTATTGTATCTGTAATTTTATTGGCATTTATCACTGTCAGTTGCGGTACTAACAAACGTGTTTACGCACCACCTTTTGAGGAAGAGGAGACAGAGACTGTTGTAGTGAAAGAAAACGTGCAAACCACGGCACAAAATCCCACAAAGAAAACTGAAAATACAAAACCTGTCGTTTCTCGGGAAGAGAATGTAACTATGACTCACGGGGACGTGTTGAAACGTTATAACGTGATTGTCGGCAGTTTTTCAAACGTGGACAATGCTTTGAAATTACAGGCAAAATTGAACGGGATGGGCTATCACAGTATTATCATGAAGAATAGTGCCGGGATGAGTCGGGTAAGTATTGCTGGATTTGACGAAGAGGCATCCGCTCGTGAAGAATTATTAAAAGTTCGTGAACAATATCCGGAGTTTGCAGATGCATGGCTGTTGATTTCCAAGCAAAACTAAATACGAGATAAAGATGATATAAAAGGTCGGCTAATGCCGACCTTTTAAGTATCATATCAATTCAAATCCCACAATATCAGGACCATTATCATCTTTTTTTTTCGTTTCATCATTTCCAGATAAGCCATTTTCTTCGGAGGCATCCCGTGGTTCTTCCGTTATTTTTTCTTCTATTAATACTGTTGTGGAGTCTGTAATTTCAGAATCCTCTGTTACAAGTGTAATTTCTTGCCCTTCTTGTAAAGTCGGTTCGGTGTGAGAGAGGATTTCCGGATCTTCATTTAAAGAAATAACTTCATGTACAACTGTTGGTTCCTCTATCTCTTTCGTAGGACTCTCAATATCAATAACGGGATTTTCTGAGATGATTGTTGTCATGGCAGCTTGGTTCTCTGCAAACGAAACATCTTCTTGAAGAACACCGTTTTCACATCGGAATACTTTTCCCGGAAAATGTTTTATTAGGTCGTATTGGTGGGTGGCGATAACGACTGTTTTGCCACTATCACAGATGTCTTTCAGTAGTTCAACTAATCGATAGGAAGTTTCCGGGTCGATGTTTCCGGTAGGCTCGTCAGCTAGGATGATAGGAGGGGCGTTTAGCAATGCTCGGGCAAGCACGATGCGTTGTTGTTCACCACCGGACAATTGGTGTGGGAATTTATCCCGTTTGTCAGGGAGTTCGACTTTATCCAACACTTCGTTTATCCTTTCCTTGATTGCTTTCTTGTCTCTCCAGCCTGTGGCTTTCAGCACAAATTCTAAGTTCGCGTAAACATTCCGGTCTGTCAGTAATTTAAAATCCTGGAACACGATCCCGCATTTGCGTCGTAAGTAAGCAATTTGTGATTTCTTGATCTTGCTCAATTGGTAACCGGCGACTTCTCCTTTACCGTAAATAAGGGGAAGTTCGGCGTATAATGTTTTGAGCAAAGACGTTTTTCCGCTCCCGACTTTACCGATCAGGTAAACGAATTCACCTTCCTTAATTTCTAGGGATACATCTTTGAGAATCGTGTTTTTTTGTTGCCGAATGACGGCGTTTTCCAGTTTTATAATTGCTTCCACCTTATTAATTTTAGATTTTAGATTCCAACCGCACAAGGCCACCGTTTTGTAATCACTGAATCTTTTCAATTTTCTATTTATAGTTCCTTTAGTCCTTTGATGTTTGCTTCCGGATCGGGAGAGTTGAAAACGAAACTACCTGCTACAAGGGCATCGGCTCCGGCATTTACCAAGCGTTTTCCGGTTTCGAAATTAACCCCGCCGTCAATCTCGATAAGGGTATGGGAGTTGGATTCCATAATCAGTTTCTTCAGTTTGTCAACTTTATTGATTGTCTGTTCAATGAAAGACTGTCCTCCGAACCCCGGATTTACACTCATTAATAAAACAACATCTATATCCTCGATAACATCTTCCAATAGAGAGACCGGGGTATGTGGGTTCAGTGAAACCCCGGCTTTCATGCCCTGTGCTTTTATTTGCTGGATAGTGCGGTGCAGGTGAGTACACGCTTCGTAATGTACGGTCAATATGTCTGCTCCGGCTTTATGAAAAGCCTCCACGTAACGTTCCGGTTGCACGATCATTAAATGTACATCCAGTGGTTTCGTGGCCATTTTTTTTATTTGGGAAACTACCGGAAGTCCGTAAGATATATTAGGGACGAATACGCCATCCATGATATCCAAGTGAAACCAATCGGCTTGGCTACGGTTGACCATTTCAATATCTTTTGATAGATGCAGAAAATCTGCAGATAATAGCGAGGGAGAAACAATAACGCTCATTTTAAAGAGTTTAAAATTTAGAATTTAAATTATTTGTACCAGCTAGCATACATGGAATAGGAATTCACGATTCTTTCCACTTCATCACGTAAGAGTTCCGGACCCATTTGTTTCAATTTTTTAGCGGGAGCCCCGGCATATACCCAACCGGATTCAACAACGGTACCTTTCGTCACCACACTACCGGCTGCCACGATGGAATTACTTTCAATGACAGCGTTGTCAAGAACGATAGCACCCATGCCGATCAGTACGTTATCATGAATCGTGCATCCGTGAACCACGGCATTGTGGGCGATAGAAACGTTATTCCCGATATTGGTCGGAGATTTTTGATACGTTGCGTGTATCGTCGCATTATCTTGAATGTTTACTTTGTTGCCTATTTTAATATAATGTACATCACCTCTCAGAACAGCTCCGTACCATATACTACAATCGTCACCCATCTCCACGTCGCCAATAACAGCGGCATTTTCAGCTAAAAAACAATTCTTGCCGAATTTCGGCGTGTGTCCATTTAATTCTCTGATTATTGCCATAATATAATTGAAAATTGAGAGTTGAAAAATGGAAAATGAAATTCAATTTTCAACTTCCCGGTTTGTAAACTAATTTAACGTGTCGAAATTACGAAATATATGGCAGAAAACAAAAGGGGATGGTCTTTTTAAAGATTTCATTCTTGAGGCTGGAAAAATTTCTCTGATTTTTTTTGCTTTTAGAAAAAAGGTGTTACTTTTGCATCGCAGTTGGGAATAACCCACGGCAGAGTTCTTAAATGGAATAGTAAATGCGAAAATAGCTCAGTTGGTAGAGCATAACCTTGCCAAGGTTAGGGTCGCGGGTTCGAGTCCCGTTTTTCGCTCACTTTTAAATGCGAAAGTAGCTCAGTTGGTAGAGCACGACCTTCCCAAGGTCGGGGTCGCGGGTTCGAGTCCCGTTTTTCGCTCCTTGTGACGAGATCAATTATTGGTCTCGTTTTTTTGTGTAATGTGTTACTCCCAAATTCTTTTCAGTTATAAATCAATGTATATCCCTTATTCCAGCCTTTTGCCGGGGATATAATGGCTCGTAATTTTATTCTTGAGCGTGAATAGCCTCGTTATTGGCCCGGTTGACAGGTTATTCGAGTATGTTATTTTTGCTTTCCATCTGTTAAAATGGCGGCGATAATCGGGCGAGCATCGGGCGACAATCGGGCGATGGCGCCTAACAGTCACCTAATAATCGCCCCACCGCCATGTAACGGACATGGATAACCCCGGGAAAAGGGATACTAAACCCGGGATTAATTTTAGAGTTTAGAATTTAGAGTTCAACTTTTAGTTTTTATCTTCTCAACCACCCTTTCACGAGGGGAGAAAATGCTTGGTGATGTGAATAAGAGACTATTCCGTGAAATCGACAAATGTCCGACTTTCCCGAATCTTTTTGCAGTAATCACTTACTTTTACGTGTTCTGGATGAACTTTATAACGGGCGAGCGCTTCGGCATCGGCAAAAGTGGAGATTAGGACCGCATCGTATGCCATATCGGATTCCTTTTCATTGATTCCGACCTGTAATGATATGATTTCCGGAACGATACCGACCAGTCTTTCCAAGCTTTCTTTCATGATTAATGCGTTCTCTGCTTTTGTTTTTCCCTCGGCAAACTCCTTGAGTTTCCACATGACAATATGTTTTAGCATACTTTTTGATTTTAAATAATACGTTGCAAAAGTAGTCTTTTATAAAAAATAAAACTAATTTTGGATGCAAAGGAGGATCAGATGGGGGGATTGAAAAATAAATGTAAAACAAACGAGTTATGGTGGAGAAGGCCAAAAAATCAAAAGCGTCAAAAGATCAGACTGCTACAGATATAAATTTCAAGTTCAAGAGTATTCGCACAAGTTGTAGCGAGGTAATTGATTTTACCGGAAACAAGCATTATCGTACAGTTTTCCGCTTGAACGAGGTCGAAACTTTGTTCGTGGACACGGAAGTGATAAATAAACAGTTTGATGAAAAAGCTTGGGATGCGGAGATTGTGGCGGCTTTGATATATATGCATGGAGAGCAACCTGTACTGGTGGCACAAAAAGGAGGAAAAGTTACCATCCCCGAAACGGAGTCTGTTTTTCAATTTTCAACTGCTTTTTCTGTCGAGGACTTTACAGACTTTAGGTTTCAAGAAGGAGCTTATCGGGTACAAGTGATGATAAACGGGCAAGCCGGGGTGTCGGATGAAATCCATTTGTTGGAACCGCATGATTTGTTCCGGGATTATTTTCAATTGTTGGATATTGGGTTTGACAAATGCGTGGAGGAAGCTCCTGATGTGCAGCGTCCTCACTCGTATCAGGCCTTTGCAGCCAAAGGATTGGAAGACGTTCGGTTCTATCTGGTGGCAGAGAATTTTTTATCGAGTGAATGGACGTATGAATTTTTGATTAACGTGTTTGACGCTAACGGAATACTAAAAGCTAATCGAGTAGCTAAAGGAAATTATTACATTCCGAATCGGGAAGGAAAGCGTTTGCTTTGTTTTGCCTTGGATTTAGGGGCAGGATTGAGTAATTTTTGGGAAGAAGGGAAATATAGGGTTGAAGTATTGTGTTTTGATCAGCCTGTGATTCAATTGGAGTTTTCGATCGGGGAACAGGATTTACCTTACAATTTTACCGACGAAATTGCCGGAATCAACGGGCAGGTACATGAAGTGGCGGGAGAACCTTCAACTCCACAAGATAAGGAAGAGGCTCTATCCCGATTGTATCAGTTAGTGGGATTGCGTAAAGTGAAAGAGGAAATTACCCGGATGTACGAGTTGGCAGAATTCGTGAAAATGCGACAAGAGAACGGTTTTAACGATAAACTTCCGGTTTTGAATATGATCCTTATGGGGAATCCGGGAACAGGTAAACATTTGGTTACCGAGATCACGGGAGAGATGTTTTACCGTTTGGGAGTACTGTCAAACGGTAAAGTGCATCGGTATAAGAGAGAGGATTTTACCCGTCCGGGAGTGGCTGCGGAAGAACAGTTGATTCGGGAGGCTATCACGAAGAGCATCGGAGGTATTCTGTTGATTGAGGATGCAGATGAATTGTACCCGACCAATGATCCGAATGATCCTTCTATGCGTATTTTTACCGTGTTGTTGGGAATTTTGGAACAAGAGCAACCTTCTTTGTTGGTTGTCATGGCGGGCGATGTTATGGCATTGCAGGCTATTACAGAAGGAATTCCCGGCGTGAAAAAATGTTTCCCTTACCAATTTGTATTTGATGATTATTCGGCAGAGGAATTGATGGAAATTACTCATCAAATGTTGGAGAAGCGACAATTTAAGTTTACCTCGGAAGCAGAGGATAAGTTTTCCGATATGTTGAAGGATTGTTGTTCCGTGAGAGAATCCGGCTTTTCCAATGGTCGGTTTATAGAAGAGCGACTGGATGATGCCTTGACACGGATGGCCAAGCGATTGATGGTAAATCACAAGGGTACACATACAAAGGAAGATATGATGTTGATCAAGGTGGAAGACATCGAAACACTGGAACAGCCGGATCCGAGTAAGTCTGTTGATGTGTTGAATGATATGATCGGATCTAAAGAGTTAAAAAACAGTTTGATTAGCTATATTAATTATATCTATTTTATCCGGGAAAGACAAAAGCATGGTTACGCGGATGTGATTCCGCCTTTGCACATGCTGTTCACCGGGAATCGGGGGACGGGGAAAACGACGGTGGCCCGAATGCTTGGGGAGATATTCGAGTCGGCCGGGATTCTGGAAAGTTCTATGGTGACCGTCAGGAGTAGGGGTGAAATTATCGGTGATGGTTCCATTCCTCCACAACAGATTGCCATGTATATTTTCGAACAGGCAAGAGGGGGTATTCTTTTCTTGGAAGATGCTCACACCTTGTTTCAGGATAATGTAGGGGCCGCGGCATTAGGTGTTATTTTCGGGCAATTGTCGCCTACCGATAATGGAGATACCATTGTTATATTGAGTGGTGACCCGGAAGCGATGGATAAAGCTCTGGCCGGAAATCCAAGAGTGAAGTCTCTTTTCCCGTATCATTTCCATTTTTCCGATTACACGCCGGAAGAGTTATTGGAGATAGCGATTCAGAAGGTGGCAGAGAAGAATTATACCCTGCATCCGAAAGCGAAAGAGGCATTTAAAAACTTGGTATCCCAAGTATGTAACGAGCATGATAAATTCTTTGGAAATGCTTTATTTGTCGAGAAGATGGTGGATAAAGCCATTCACAACCTATCTGCTCGAACCATGAAGATCAGGAAGGAGCGGGAACTTACTCGAAAGGAGATTACGACATTGATGGCCGTGGATATTCCGACGGCAACTTCCGAGCTACCCAATTCTTATAAAGATACCTTCGACGAGAAAGAGATTGCCTCGGCTTTGAAGGATCTGGATCACATGGTGGGACAGACGAAACTCAAAAAACAGATTCATGATTTCGTGGATTTGGCTCGTCATTATAATCAACAAGGGACGAAACTAAATACCCGTGTATCATTACAATGGTGCTTTACCGGGAACTCCGGAATGGGAAAAGGAACAGTTGCTCGGATTATTGCCCGTATTTATAAAGCCATGGGAATTATAGATAAGAGTGAGGTTACGAGTTTTAAAGTAGAACGTTTACTCGGGTTGACCGAGGAAGATGTTATACAAAGTATCGGTATGGCTCTATTACAATCGAAAGGAGGGTTATTTTTCTTCGATGAAGATTCCAGTAGTCTGAATGAAGTTTCCGGTTTCCGGGATCGGGTAAGGGCGATTCTTGTGAATCAGTTGGCAACACAACCGGGGGCTTATAACGTGATCTATGCGAAACAAGATCCTCCCCGTCAGATTATCAACGACGAGGTTGAAAAGGTTTCTGATATGATTAATATTCTTGTTTTTGAGGATTATACGGCTGATCAGTTAATGGAAATATTGAAACGTGATCTTGCCACGGATAATGCCCGGATGACGAGAATGGCTCAACAACACATGGAACAATTTATATCTTATATTGTCGCGAATAAAAAACGTAGTCATGCCAGTGCCCGGTTAATCAAACTGGTTGCAGAGATGATGATTCGGAATCGGGTACAGCGCTTGGCCCAGAATAAGAAAGCGAATGACGTGGATGTGAAACATTCGGTCACGAAACAGGATGTTGAAATGTTCACGCCTGCCATGTTGGATAGTATGACATCAGAAAGGAATACAATCGGGTACAAGCAATGAATCGCAGAATACTTCATCTTGCTATTCCTTCTATCGTGTCTAATATTACCGTTCCTTTGTTAGGATTGGTGGACGTGACGATTGTGGGACATTTAGGGGCGACAGCCTATATCGGTGCCATCGCAGTGGGAGGATTGTTATTTAATATTCTTTACTGGAATTTCGGTTTTCTACGAATGGGAACCAGTGGGCTGACTTCACAAGCATACGGTCGGAAAGATAAAGATGCTGAAATACGGGTACTTGTGCAGGCGGTGAGTGTCGGTTTATTTTCAGCCTTGGCCATGTTGATTCTGCAATACCCGATAGAACGGCTGGCTTTTCGACTATTGGACACGAGTGCGGAGGTGGAACAATACGCAGTTACTTATTTTAGAATCTGTATTTGGGGGGCTCCGGCGGTGTTGGCACAATACGGTTTCACGGGGTGGTTTATCGGAATGCAGAATTCCCGCTACCCGATGTATATTGCCATTGTGATGAACGTGATTAATATCGTGTGTAGTTCCTGTTTTGTCTTTTTGTTCGGGATGAAGGTGGAAGGCGTGGCTTTGGGGACTGTTGTTGCTCAATATTCAGGGGTGATGATGGCTTGGGGGCTGTGGTTTTATAATTACAAAGAGCTGCGGGGACGGATCACGTTTAAAGGGAGTCTTCAATTGATAGCTATGCGGCGTTTTTTTGCCGTGAACCGGGATATATTTCTTCGGACACTTTGCTTGATTGGGGTGACAACATTCTTTACTTCAACAGGAGCCCGTCAAGGAGATGTGATTCTGGCTGTTAATACATTGCTTATGCAGTTGTTTACCTTGTTTTCCTATATCATGGACGGTTTTGCATACGCGGGGGAAGCTCTGTCGGGGCGTTACGTGGGAGCCTGTAATTTGGTACAATTGAAACGGGCGGTGAAGGCATTGTTCGGCTGGGGTATCGGTTTGTCGTTGGTTTTCACGTTATTGTACGGGATAGGAGGAGAGAATTTCTTGGGATTGTTGACGAATGACACGATCGTGATAGAGACTGCCGGGCATTATTTTTACTGGGTGCTTGCTATTCCGCTAGCGGGATTTGCTGCCTTTCTGTGGGATGGAATTCTGATCGGGGCCACGGCTACCCGTTTTATGTTATGGGCCATGCTGGTGGCTTCCGGTAGTTTTTTTGTGATCTATTATTGTTTTTCCGGGGCTACGAATAACCATATGTTATGGTTGGCTTTCTTGGTTTACCTTGCGCTACGCGGGATTATGCAGACTTTATGGAGCCGAAAGGTGTTCACTTTAAAATATCTCCAAAGTCTGAGATCATAAATTGAAGATCGGATAGGTTTATTTGCCCGCTTTTTATTATATTCGCGGTGCAAATACGTGTAGTTGAAAATAAACAAATAAAACACATGGCTATAGTATTCTATCAAAAAGATGCAACAGTGTATGCCGTACACTATAAAGAATCGGAAAATCCTTTAGATGTAAGTAAGTTAGAATGGTTATTCAGTGGGGCTAAGAAAGTTCAAAGCGATTCACTGGAAAGCTTTTTCGTGGGACCTCGTCGGGAAATGATTACCCCGTGGAGTACTAATGCCGTGGAGATTACTCAGAATATGGGTATTTCCGGTATCTTGCGGATAGAGGAATTTACTCGTGTGGAAGATGAAAAAGCGGCTTTTGACCCGATGCTTCAAGCATTTTACAAGGGTCTGAATCAAGATACGTTTACTATTGATAAGAAACCGGACCCGATCGTGTATATCGAGGATATCCGGGCATATAACCAACAGGAGGGATTGGCGCTGAATGAAGATGAAATCTCTTATCTGGAAGGTCTGAGCAAGAAATTAAACCGTCGGTTGACAGATTCCGAGGTATTCGGTTTTTCACAAGTGAATTCCGAGCATTGCCGTCATAAGATTTTCGGAGGTACGTTTATTATTGATGGGGAAGAACAGGAAGAGTCTTTGTTCTCCATGATCAAGAAAACTTCCCGAACGAACCCGAACCGGATTGTTTCGGCCTACAAAGATAACTGCGCTTTCATTGAAGGACCGGCCACGGTGCAGTTTGCCCCGGCAACACCGGACAAACCGGATTTCTACACGCAAAAAGATATTAACACGGTTATTTCATTGAAAGCGGAAACTCATAACTTCCCGACCACGGTAGAGCCTTTTAACGGGGCCGCAACCGGTTCCGGTGGTGAGATCCGTGACCGTATAGCCGGGGGACAAGCATCACTTCCGTTGGCAGGCACGGCCGTTTACATGACATCATATCCGCGCTTGGAGGCAGGTCGTCCTTGGGAATCGGCTATTGATCCTCGGAAATGGTTATACCAGACTCCGGAAGATATTCTGATCAAGGCTTCTAACGGGGCATCTGATTTTGGAAATAAATTCGGACAACCCCTTATCGTGGGTTCCGTGTTTACGTTCGAGCATGAGGAACACGAAAAGACGTATGGTTACGATAAGGTAATCATGCAGGCGGGTGGTATCGGTTTTGGTAATAAAGAACAAGCTATGAAAAAGACCCCGGAAGTTGGCGAACAGGTTGTTCTGCTAGGGGGTGATAATTATCGCATCGGAATGGGTGGTGGTGCCGTTTCTTCCGTGGATACGGGAGTATATGCCAACGCTATTGAGTTGAATGCGGTGCAACGTTCCAATCCGGAAATGCAAAGACGGGTATGTAACGCCATCCGGTCTATGGCCGAGAGCGATGTAAACCCGATTGTTTCTATTCACGACCACGGGGCAGGAGGACATTTGAACTGCTTGTCCGAGCTGGTGGAGGAAACAGGTGGATTGATTCACTTGGAGAAATTGCCTGTCGGTGATCCTACACTTTCCGACAAAGAGATCGTGGGAAATGAATCCCAAGAACGGATGGGCCTCGTAATGAAAGCAAAGGACGTGGAGACCTTGCAGCGTGTGGCTGATCGGGAACGGGCTCCGATGTACGTGATCGGGGAGACCACGGGAGATCATCGTTTCGTGTTTGAAGATGCCAGAACCGGAGAGAAACCCATTGATCTGGAGATGACGGATATGTTCGGAAATCCCCCGAAAACAGTGATGGAGGATAAAACCAAAAGAGAACATTTCGCCGATGTTGAATATAGTGAAGATAAAGTTGAAGAATATATCGAGCAAGTTTTGCAGCTTGAGGCTGTTGCTTGTAAGGATTGGTTGACAAGTAAAGTTGACCGTTCTATTACAGGTCGTGTGGCTCGTCAGCAATGCGCCGGACCTTTACAGTTACCTTTGAATGACTTGGGTGCCATGGCTCTCGATTATCGAGGAAAAAGAGGTATTGCCACGTCCATCGGGCACGCTCCGGTAGCGGCATTGGCAAACCCGGCTTGCGGTTCGAGATTGGCTATTGCAGAGGCCTTGACGAATTTGGTTTGGGCTCCTATCGAACAGGGAATTAAAGGTGTTTCCTTGTCTGCTAACTGGATGTGGCCTTGTAAAAATGCCGGTGAAGATGCCCGTTTATATAAAGCCGTACAAGCTGCCAGTGATTTTGCCATCGAGTTGGGAATTAATATCCCGACGGGGAAAGACTCTCTTTCCATGACGCAAAAGTATGGTAAGGATAAGGTGTATGCCCCGGGAACTGTGATTATTTCTACCGTGGGTGAGGTTACCGATGTGAAGAAGATTGTTTCTCCGGTTCTGAAACCGGATCAAGATTCTGAAATCGTGTATATTGATTTCTCTTTTGATAAATTGCAATTGGGCGGTTCCAGTTTTGCCCAAGTGTTGAACCGGGTAGGTAAAGAGACCCCGGATGTAAAGGATGCCGATTATTTCGTGAATGCTTTCATGGCAATACAGCGTTTGGTTGAGGAAGAGTATGTTTTAGCCGGACACGATATTTCTGCCGGAGGTATGATCACGACCTTGTTGGAAATGTGTTTTGCCGATAATCGCTTGGGATTGGATATTGATTTTTCTTACCTAGCTGAAAAGGACATCGTGAAGATCTTGTTCGCGGAGAATCCGGGTGTACTAGTACAGATTAAGGATTGCAAGAAGGTTGCCGCTATCTTGGATGAAGCGGGAGTGGCTTACAATTTCTTGGGACGCTTGGGTAAGGCCGGAAAGTTGAATATCAAGAAAGACGGTAAAAACTTCCACTTGGATATTCCGTCATTAAGAGACTTGTGGTTTAAGACATCTTATTTGTTAGATCGTCGTCAGAGTGGCAATGAGTTGGCCCTTGAAAGATATAAAAACTATAAGAATCATGATCTGAAATACAAGTTTGCACCTTCATTCAGCGGTAAGCTTTCCCAATATGGATTGGATGTTAACCGTGTTAAACCTTCGGGCATAAAAGCTGCCGTTATCCGGGAGAAAGGATGTCAGTGCGAGCGGGAAACGGCATGGGCGATGCACTTGGCCGGTTTTGACGTGAAGGATGTTCACATGACAGACCTTGTTTCCGGAAGAGAGACTTTGGAAGACGTGAACTTTATCGTGTTTGTTGGTGGGTTCTCGAACTCGGACGTGCTTGGTTCTGCTAAAGGATGGGCCGGAGCTTTCAAATATAACGAAAAGGCTCGGGTGGCTTTGGAAAACTTCTATAAACGTGAAGATACTTTGAGTTTGGGTATTTGTAACGGTTGCCAGTTGATGGTTGAGCTAGACTTGGTCTACCCGGAACATGGCGAGAAGGCGAAGATGTTGCATAATGCATCCCACAAACTGGAATCTGCATTCTTGAGCGTGGATGTCGTGGAGAGCAATTCCGTGTTGTTGAAGTCATTAGTCGGATCTCGTTTGGGAATCTGGGTGGCTCACGGAGAGGGACAATTCCAATTACCTTACGGACAGGAAGAATATAATATTCCACTTCGATACAGCCATGACACTTACCCGGCGAATCCGAATGGATCACCTTTTGCCACGGCAGCTATTTGTAGTAAAGACGGGCGTCACTTGGCAATGATGCCTCACTTGGAACGTTCTCTTCACCCGTGGAACTGGGCATATTATGCCGAGGATCGGAAGGAAGATGAAGTCAGCCCGTGGATTGAAGCGTTTGTAAATGCTCGTTTGTGGATTGAAGAGCATAAATAATATAAGTCTTGCAAATCAAAATAAAAGAGGGCAACCCCAAAGCCATTTAAACAAGACTTTGGGGTTGCCTTCTTTTATTTCATACCCCCTTACATGAAGAGGATTTCTCGAATTTATATGTATTTTTTAGATCAACTATCTCGGTATAAGATGGTTATCAGACAACAAGTGCTTTATTACTCTTGTAATACGCTGTTACTCTATTGTTTGGCTAGGTCTTCTCCGTGCTTTCTCCGTGTCACTAGCGAGTGATCGCCGGAGGAAATACATTTGAACACGGCACAAATCGAGATGGAGACATATAAGAACATCGAAGGAACATTAGCATGATCTAGAGGTAATCAAACAACGACAAGATTTTGTTCAACAAAATTTAAACAAACTCTAAATAAAATGATATATTTGTGAAAGTAGATATAAATTTCTCGATCATGGTTACAGAAATGTCTTTCGTTAGGATTTTCTTTTTATGGAGTATGTTATTGTCGGTTATTTGTATCGATGGATTTGCCCAGTCCACAAAACAAGAGTCGGAAGAGCGGGTGATGCCCCGGTTGGTAGGGCGTCATTATCAAAGACAGGAAAATATTTCGGGGAAAGAAATATTGGTAGAGGGGTATGTACGGCATTTCTATGCGGATTCTATCACGAAAACTATTTCCGTGCAATTAGACCGTTTTTCAAGGAAAGGGGTTCCACAAGGTTCGGGAATACTTTTTGTTTGGGACACGGAAAAGGAACGATCCTTGTGGCATTGTAAAATTAATAGTGATATTGAGAATCTCAGTCCTGTTCAGAACGTGTTATTTTTGACATCCGACTTCAAGACCCGGTGCTTTGACCGACGGAGTGGAAAGGAACGTTGGAATGATAGAGGTAGCATTAGTTACGTGGATCAGAAATGGGGCGTGGGGATAAGATGTAAAGATAATTTGGGAGGTACGGAGGTTTCAAAACTGGAAGGGATCAGCTTGCATAACGGGAAGAAAATATGGGAAAGGAAGATCTTTTCCCAACAAGGATGGGCGGATATGTTACCCTTGAATGATTCGGTTATTCTCTTGCTTTCAGATGCCTTGTATGCGATTAACATGAAAAACGGGGAAGGATGGAGGCATGAGATCTTTTTAAAAGAATTACCTTTCCCTAAAGCTGAAAAGGAATTTATGCAAGGGTTTACCTCGAATATTCTCATTGAAAAAGAGAAAATATATATAGCATCATGTGATCGTTTGTTTTGCTTGGATCACACGGGAAAAGTGCTTTGGTTACAGGGGGTATCCCGAAAAATAACCGGTGAATCCCAGATATTTACAATGGATAGTTCGCTTTACATGGTAAACTACGGAAGTGGTCTCGTTAAAGGCTCGATGACGAAAAAATGGGGGATTCCTTATGTCGCTAAGTTTAATAAGAATACGGGGCTTCAAGAAGCGTTTTCCTCATTTCCAACAACTTTGGGAATTGTAAATCACGTACAAGTGTCCAAAGATACTTTGTATGTATTATTTGATCAACATCTGATAAAATTGTCCTCGTTGGACTTGGCACGGGGAATTCAAGTAGAATTTTCTCTGGATAGAGATCGGGCAGGATATTTTGCCAGTAACCGGATATTTGTTTTGGAAGATTCTAGATACAAGACATTGCAGGAGATGGATAGTACTCAATGTTATATCCTTACCGGGAAACAAAATATCTTGTGTGTCAAGGCGGATGTGCAGGGTGCAAGAATGTTATTGCCGAGCGAGTATTGTCTGTGTTACCTGACTTATCAAGGGTATTCTTTTCTTTCCCGTGGAGAGGAAACTATTGTAATCGCTCCTTCGGGAGAGTTATGGGCTCATTTGAGAATCAGTAAAAATGCCGTACGCGTTGGGAATAAATTGTATGATGCCCAAGAAAACAAGATAACCATTGTTGATTTGGACGAGGTGATTCATTAATTTTTATTCAAGTTATAGTAAAAAGCCTGTTTTTTGATTATTATTCTTACTTTTGCCGAAGTGTAAAAAAGTACGATCAATATGGATTTGCTCAAGAAAAGAATCTTACAAGATGGAAAATGCTTTGAAGGTGGCATTTTAAAAGTGGATAGTTTTATTAATCACCAAATGGACCCGATTTTAATGAAGTCGATCGGGGTGGAATTTGTGCGTCGTTTTGCGAATAAGGATTTTAATAAAGTGATGACCATTGAGGCTAGCGGTATTGCTCCGGCAATCATGGTGGGGTATCTTTTGGAATTGCCCGTGGTCTTCGCCAAGAAAAAGCAACCGAAAACGATGGAAAATATGATTTCAACGACGGTACGATCTTTTACAAAAGACCGGGAATATAATGTTTGTATCAGTAAAGATTTCTTGAGTAAAGAGGATCGTGTGCTTTTTATTGATGACTTCCTTGCAAACGGGAATGCCGCGAATGGTATTATTGATTTGATTGACCGGGCGGGGGCGCAACTTGTAGGCATGGGATTTATTATTGAAAAGGCTTTTCAACATGGGGGCGAAGTACTGAGAGAACGTGGGATTCATGTTGAATCTTTAGCTATTATAGATAGTCTGGATAATTGTCAGATAAAAATAAGATAATCCGGCATGAGTGAAACGACCAATCGTCAGGTTAGTTCGGCCATTATTTATGGAATAGAGGACCGTCCGCCTTTTAAAGAGGCTTTTTTTGCTGCGTTACAGCATTTATTAGCCATTTTTGTTGCCATTATAACTCCACCGTTAATTATTGCCGGAGCGTTGAACCTTGACTTGGAAACGACGGGTTTTCTCGTTTCGATGGCTCTTTTTGCCTCCGGTGTCTCGACTTTTATTCAATGTAGACGGGTTGGACCTATCGGAACCGGGTTATTATGTATTCAAGGAACAAGTTTTTCGTTTATCGGCCCGATTATATCTACGGGATTGGCGGGTGGTTTGCCTCTGATATTCGGGGTGTGCATGGCAGGTTCAGTGGTTGAGATGCTGATAAGTAGGATTTTGAAATATGCCAAGAAAATCATTACCCCGCTGGTATCGGGAATTGTGGTAACATTAATCGGGATGAGTCTGGTGAAAGTAGGTATTACGGCTTGTGGTGGGGGTGTTATTGCTAAAGAAAACGGTACTTTCGGTAGTTTCGAGAATCTCGGATTGGCTTTACTGGTGTTAGTTTTGATCATCTTTTTTAACCGGAGTAATAATAAATATCTACGGATGAGTTCCATCGTGATCGGGTTAATCGTGGGATATGTGGTCGCTTATTTCATGGGTATGATAGACTTCTCTTCTGTACAGAGTTATTCCGGGGTAAATATTCCTGTTCCTTTTAAATACGGGTTGGCTTTTAGCTGGTCGTCATTTATTGCCGTCGGGTTGATTTACATGATCACGGCTATCGAGGCTTATGGTGATATTACGGCTAATTCCATGATTTCGGGGGAACCCGTGGAAGGAGAGAGGTTTATTAAACGGGCTTCCGGGGGAATCCTTGCCGATGGTTTCAATTCTTTCTTGGCAGGGGCATTTAATTCTTTCCCGAATTCCGTGTTTGCCCAGAATAACGGGATGATACAATTAACGGGAGTGGCCAGTCGTTATGTGGGATATTATATTGCCGCTTTTTTAGTGATATTGGGACTTTTTCCTGCTGTCGGGCTGGTGTTCTCGTTAATGCCGGAACCGGTTCTGGGGGGAGCGACACTACTTATGTTCGGTACGGTCGCTGCTGCCGGAATCCGTATTATTGCCTCCCAGAATATAAATAGGAAAGCCACGCTGGTTATAGCATTAAGTTTCTCCTTGGGATTAAGTGTCGAATTCATTCCGGAAATATTGAACAGTTGTTCCGATACCATTAAAAATATATTCTCTTCCGGAATCACGACGGGAGGTTTGACGGCAATTGTGTCGAATGTACTGATACACGTGAAAGAATAATCGTGAAACCAACCTTTAAGAGTTGATTCTTAAATTAGATTATAGCATAAAATGATAGGAATAGAAGAGATTTACCCTTTGGCTGTTGAATTCCGGCGTTATTTTCATCAACATCCGGAATTCGCCATGCAAGAAGTGGAGACGCAACGCTATATTGCGGAAGTACTGGAACAGAATGGAATCCCGTACCAAAAAGTGGGGACGGGATTAATTGCAACCGTGGGGAAAGGAGAGAAATGTATCGCAATCCGGGCTGATATGGATGCTCTGAAAGTCAAGGAAGAGACAGGATTATCCTATTGCTCTCAAAATGAAGACATGATGCATGCTTGTGGGCATGATATGCACATGGCTATGGTTTTAGGGGCTGCACTTGTTCTTAAATCCGGAGAAGACAAATTACAGGGAACAATAAAAATTGTTTTTCAACCCAGTGAAGAGAAACGTCCGGGAGGGGCTCGTTTATTACTTCCCGAACTTTTAAAAGAACCCGTTCCGCAAGCTATATTCGGACAACACGTTTTCCCGAACCTTCCGACCGGAACTATCGGAATTCGTCCCGGGGCCTTTTTCGCCTCTTCAGATAATATTATTTTTTCCGTGGAAGGTAAAGGTACTCATGCTGCCATGCCACACATGGGTTCGGATCCCATATTGGCCACGGCTTGCTTGATACAATTTTACCAGACGTTAATTACTAAATTTCGAGATCCGTTGATCCCGGCGGTTCTTTCGATCACGTCTATTCATGGTGGCACGTGTAATAACGTAATTCCGGATCGGGTAGACGTGTTGGGAACAGTTCGGACACACGATAACTCTTTACGATATAAGATATTCGAATTAATCGAGGAAAAATCAAACACCATTTGTGATTTATACGATTGCACATTCCATTTGGATAAAACTTGGAATGGATTGCCCGTGTTGGTGAATGATAAGAGTTTGACAGAATTTGTGAAGAAAAATGCAACAGATTTACTGGGAGAACACAATGTGATCCCAATGGATCATCTTACCTTAGGAGAAGATTTTGCCATTTACTTGGAGAAGATTCCGGGAGTATTCTGGGTCTTGGGTGTTTGTCCGCTGGAACAGGAGAGTATGCCTCCACTTCACAATCCGAGAATGGCTCCCGACGAGAATGCTATGAAAGCGGGTATTGCGCTAATGGTGGAAAATTGTGTCAGGATGTTGGGTTAATGAAATACTTTAGGACACATATTAAAAATCCCCAAGAGTTAGAGTCTTGGGGATTTTTAATCGTATATTCCGATATTACTGTAAATCTGCAATATTTACTTCTATTGCAGCCGGATAAATTCTTTCCGGGTCGAAAAATGCAGCACAACTGTTCACCATGTTTTTAAGTTGTGGTTTAACTTTTCCCTTGAAAGCCTCTTTTCCATTTACTACCAATGTAATTTCCTTGTCTAGATCTACCAGTTGATCATTCAAGTAAATGATTACTTTCCCTTTTGTTGCGGGTTGATAGCTCTTTTCAAAATCCAGTTCGATACCCCAGTTCGGATCAATTTCTGTTGCTTTATAAGTAACTAAATCAACCTTTAAGGAAATATTATTCTCTTGTATATCCATTTCATAATGGGTTCTGGATTTCGTATCATCATTAGAACGTTCTTCAACAAATAAGTTGTAGAATCCATTACGGTATAAACCATCCATTTCAAAGTTCTCCCAACTTACATGCTTGGGATAGGGATTCCGGGTATATTGTTTCAACCAAGGAGTTGTAAGCTTGTAATCTATACCGTGTCCCATACCGGGAATAAGTTCTATACGATGGATATAATGACCCGGGTTGGCTTTTTCTAATTTATCAAACGCATCTTTCGTGCGTTGCGTAAGCTTATTCCTGTAAAATCCCCTGTCGTTTGCTCCTGTTAACAGGGAGAAGGCGATGTTTCTGCAATTTTCAACGGGTGCATTCTTCAGAGGTTCCCCTCCAGCCATCGGGCCTGCTGCAGCCAGATAATCCGCATAAAATGATGCTAACCGTTGACTACCGTATCCGCCTTCTGATATTCCGAAAAAGTAAACTTTATTGGGATTTATTTTTCCGGATACGAAAGCTAAACGTAACATCTTTTCCCAAGCAAATTGCTTTGCCTTTTGCCACCAACGATAGTAATCGCCCATGTTGGGGATCTGAGGTATGAAGTAAACCGATGGAGCATCATCGAACTTTTGACATATGTTGATTCCCGTTCTCCATTCACTGGCTTTATCTCCAGAACCATGCGTGTATAGATATAATGGGAAACCTCCTTCCGGTTCTGCATCCCCCTTGTAACCCCAGTAATACGGCATGATTGCATTGGGTTCCAGTTCCTGTGGGAGAGTCCATTTTCCTGAATTTGCTTTTTCCAGTTTATCAAGATTAATCAGTTTCTGCTCGGAGAATTTGTTATTTGCCTCCTTCCATGCATCCCACACGATTTGCTGCATCTTTTTCACATCAGTTGATTTGAGTGTGCTTTTGTCTTTATAGGCATCAGCATTACCTGACAGGTGACCGGAGAAATGGGTCGTGATTTTTTCTTTTGTTTTTACATCCTGTTTTTTCAAGGATACTTCTTGAGCTATGCTATAATTTGAAAATGCAAGGACTATTAACAAGCTCAACATTTTGAACGAATAAATGGTATCTTTCATTTTTGTTATTTATATTTTGTATCGTTACAAAACTACAAAAAAATATGCAAAGATACTTCTTTAGAGCCATTAGAGTGTTCCTTGGATTCCCGGTAGTATTACATTATAGATAACCCGGTGTCTCACTGATAGGTTAATTGTAGGTCATCGATAGGTTAACGATACGAACAATTGATTTTTAAGATAGAATATATTAAAATATAAATGAGATATTAACGAGAGTACGGAGAGATACCCGTGTGTCTGCGAGGCAAATATAAGGTATTGTACTCAATAAAAAATGACTGGCTAAATTTATTAACCAGTCACTTGTAATCTATTACTAATCCTAAATTATTACTTGTAGATTTTTCCAGAAAGTTCTCCGCGAAGAACCATCAGTCCGTTCATGGCTAATGCTCTCATTTCATCTTCTCCGGCATATACTTTTATCGGAGCGATAAATCCAACCATCTCTTTCACGTAGTCAACCAAGAAGGGGTTGTGAGCGATTCCTCCGGTTAACAGGATACCATCAACTTTACCTTTTAGCACGGCAGCCATTTCACCAATAGCTTTACCTACTTGGTAAGACATGGCATCTTGTACCAATTTATATTTCGGGTCTTCTTTTGCCTTTATTTCTACTTCGTAAGCATCGTTTGTTCCAAGATAAGCCACTAATCCGCCTGCACCTTTCAACATTTTCTTGATTTCTGCTTCGGTTTTCTTACCGCTGAAACATAGTTTTACCAACTGACCGGTAGGAAGACTTCCTGAACGTTCCGGTGAAAAAGGACCATCACCATCCAAAGCATTATTCACGTCAATTACCCGTCCGTGATCATGCGCTCCAACAGAAACGCCTCCACCAAGATGCGCAATAATCAAGTTTATATCTTCGTATTTCTTCCCAATTTCTTTTGCATAAGTCCGTGCTATTGCTTTTTGATTCAAGGCATGGAAGATTGATACTCTTGTGAAATCAGGATGTCCGGTCAAACGAGCTACCTCTTGCAACTCATCTACTACTACGGGATCTGCAATATAAGCTTTTGTTCCGTTGTTAAGAGATTTTGCGATATCGTTTGCGATCAGACCACCTAAATTGGAGGCATGTTCGCCAAGAGGAGGATTATTCAAGTCGTTAATTAAAGCTTCATTTACCTCATACACACCGGATTCGATAGGTTTAACTAAACCACCTCTTCCAACGATCGCGTTGATCTCGTTAATATTAAATCCGGCATCCTTCAGTTCAGAAAGAATAATATCTTTCCGGAATTGGAATTGTGAAGCCACGCTATCGAATTTCGCAATTTCCTCTGCGGAATGTTTGATGTTCTTTACAAATTTCTCTGTTTCATCTTCAAAGATTGCAATTTTCGTGGAAGTTGATCCCGGATTGATCGCAAGAATTTTAAATGACATAGTTTTAATTGTTATTTTAAATATTAATAATTATTCTTTTTCGCACGTTATGAGGCTGCAAAATTTATAAATTGTAAGCAAAACTCAAAGAAAAAGTGATAATTTATTTATAATAGAGAATCAATCCGAATAAGCGGATGAATAAAGGGTATCAACAATGGCTTGAGCAATGATCTTTAGGTAGTACGGGGCATTTTTTATAGAATCTTGAATAGAACGGGCATACTGGCTCATCGTGAATACTTTATCGAAACGGGTAAGGACCTGTTTTTCTGCCAATCCGACAACGGCATAAACCGGAACGTTTTGTTGCAAACATAAGGTTGCAACTGTTCCCGGAATTTTGCCATAAAAGGACTGGATATCAATTTTTCCTTCTCCGGTGATAACAATTCCGGCTTGTAAAAGATTGTCGTGGAAATGGGAGAGAGTCAGGCAATATTCGGAACCCGAAATAAGTTGTGCATTTAGTAAAGCGTGCATGGCTGCCGTGATTCCACCTGCGGCACCTCCATGTTTCAACCGGGTTACATCTTTACCTGTATGCTGTTTTAATAAAGCACTCCAAAGGCACAATTGATTATCAAGCATGACAATTTGTTCTGGTGATGCTCCTTTTTGCGGGGCAAACACAGCGGCTGCACCTTCCGGTCCACAAATAGAATTATCAACATCACATAGTATTGTAATGTGGATTCCTTTAAACCTTTGCTGCAATAATTCGATATTAATATCCTTAATACCTGTAATATAATTTCTGTTCAGAGAGTTATTGACAATTGTCAATCCCATTTCTCGCAGAGTCCCTGTTCCTCCATCCACGCTGGCACTTCCTCCAACACACAGAATCAAATTGTTCGCTCCTTGCGAGAGGGCGTGATTGATTAAAACACCGAATCCTGCCGTGTTCGTGTTCAAGATGTCATATTCCTCTCGTTTCAAATGTTTCAGACCACAAGCTTCGGCTAATTCAATGATAGCCGTGTTGTCTTTTAAGTAATACGAGGCAAAATGCTCACGTCCCAAGGCATCTACCGTTTTCGTCTTGATAGGGTGTGCATGAAGGTAATGTGCCACAATTCGGGCTGTTCCATCACCGCCATCTCCTAATGGAAGAGAGATCGTATGAAATCCACATTCCTCTAATTCAGAGGCTAGGATTCGACAAAACTCGAAAGCATCCAGACTTCCCTTGAATGAGTTAGGAGCTAGAAGAATATTACGGTTGTTTATGAGGTTCATGGTTAGATATTGTCAGGATGCACGGGATGTGCTTGGGCTCCTTTTTCATTGGCCAGCAATTTTTTCCCGTCTTCGAAAGCCTTGCAGTAATCAGGATCAAACAGATTTCTGTCCGGCCATTCTTTTACCCGATCCATGGCACGAGCCATCATACCTTCAATCTTATGAGGAAAACGAGGTCCGGTCCAATTGCTCGTGTTTGTGATAAATGCCCAACAGAACCCGTCCCGTTGACGTTTCAACATGGCACTGGTTCCCGCCAAAGTACCGGAACGCCACCAATCACCTTGATTGTTTGTGTTCATCCAACCAAGAGGCAAAGCATTTTTCACACATTTCGTCATGGTCTCCACGCTTTCTTTTGTCAATATATCCGGATATGAATCGTCAGCGTCTATGGCAGAAAGGAAACGTAATAATTCCGTCGGGGAAGCTACCCAGCCACCGGCACCGTAAAGAGCCTCGATATTGTTTCCCCCGTTACTGCGATATACTAGCGTGTCCCGCCCATCGCATGAACGGATCAGGTCTGCGTCTGATTGTTCGTAATACCTGACCTCGTTGAAATATCGGTCTTTATCCAGATTATGGGCCAAGTGCATATCGTAACACCCGGCAGGAATGAGTATGCTGTCTTGAATAAATTCTTCGTAGTTTTTTCCGGAAACTTTTTCTATTACCCTTGATAATATTCCATAACCCACGTTTGAATAACATGTGCTTGTCCCCGGTGTGAAGCCTAAACGTCGAGATAAAACAAATTTAATGATGGTATTCAAGTCGGCTGGTGCCGGAACATTCATTTTTTCTGCGATATCTACCGGGCAGAACATGGGGTCTCCTGCACGATTGGTGAATCCCCCCTGATGGCGTAGAAGATTTGCCACGGTGATATTATTCACCCGTTTATCTTTTATCGGGGCATAAAGTGTCGTGTCGCTTAAAATACCTTCCTCGCCAAATACTTTATCATCCAAGGATAGAATCCCGTTTTCAATTAATTTCATGATTCCTGCCGCCGTGATTAGCTTGGAAACCGAGGCAATTCGGAAGATGTGGTTCACATCGGTTTTCACCTCATTTTCTTCGTCGGCATACCCATATCCCTTGCTATAAATCAGTTTCCCATCTTTCATGATCGCGAGGGAAGCCCCTTTTATTTCCCACTGATTCATAAAACGTTCAATCGTTTGATCTAAACGCTTGGTTTCAACTAGATCAGAATATTCATTCGTGAATAAATCATGTACTGCTACGGCAAGCGTGTCTTGGGGAATAGAATCTTTTTCAACCTGAATTTCTTTCGTGAAAGAATTCCAAGGTCTGAAACTGATAACTAAAAAGAATAATATAATTAGTATAATATATTTCATTACATCTGCAATCTAAAGGAAAAAGCGTAATATTCTTTTGAGATGGAATATTACGCTTGCAATATTAATAAAAATACATTTTTATTCAAAGAGATCAGATGTGAAACACCTTTAAAAATTCTTACTTAATAAATTGAAGTAGTGTTCCATAACTTTCACCAGCAATGGGTGGTGCGGGTCGAAAGCTATTCCGTCTATATGAGCGATGGGCAACACAAGTGGGGAAGTCCCCGTTATAAAGGCTGCTTGATAGGAGGCAATGTCTTTGTAATTCACTCTTTGTTCCACCACGGTCAACCCGTCTTCCTGACAGATATTTAATACCCGTTTCCGACTGGTTCCCGGCAAAACATGGGGAAGAGGAGCCGTGTAAAACACGTTATCCCGGATAAAGAATACATTTGAACGAGAACCTTCTGTCACACAGTTATCTTGATCGATTAATAAAACTTCAGCAACTCCTTGTTCCTGAATGATCTTGTTGGTCATTTCCCGTAATCCAGAATTGACATATTTCACTTCGGCATTCTCACGGACAGCATGGCAAGTAACCGTATCCACTCCATGTTGATAAGCTTCTTCCGACGGGTAGGAATGTTTTATCTGATAGACATATTGTTCGATTCCCGTCGGGGTAACCCGAAGTACGTATTTAATGTTTCCTTCCTTGATATTTTCAAGTTGAATCAATCGGTTTAATTGGTCTGCCACGTGTAATGAATTCAAATCAATGGCAATATTTGATTTTTTTATTGAATTGTCAAGCCGTAAAAGGTTGTCGTTTAAAAATATAACTTTGCCTCTAAAAACCCGGCATACTTCATATATACTAAGTCCTTCATTTAGGATGTCTTCGGAATATTCCTTGTTATCGATGGGTTTATTATTAAATAACATCATAATTTATCTCCTTTTATGTGTCGCGAATTTATGCTTTAAAACGATTATATAACCGGAAATGTTCAGAAATTTTAGAGAGAGAAAATGGGGCTTGTTACTTTCGATAATTTGCGCTATTTTTGGCTGATATATGGAAACACAAGAGCAAATAGAACGGATAGAGCATTTCATACGTGAAGTGATTGTGGATGAAATTACTAAGTTGCAGGGCGTGGGCTTGTCATATATGCAATTTGTCATCATGGGGCAAGCGATTGAGGTTCTGGGAAGTTTTTTAGATAATAAACCCATGAAAGCCAAAGGGCAGTCGGCCAAACGTTTTTCTCTTGGGGTAAAGAAGTTATTCGGCGGGCGTTATCGGTTGTTAAATGATAATGGTTTTTTGTATGATAAACTTCGCAACCAAATGACTCACACGTTCATTCCCGGGAATGATTTGATATTATTGAATCAAGCGGACAATAAGAACGGATATAAACATTTACAAATAATCGATGGCAAATTAGTTTTAATTTCCGAAGTTTTCAATGAAGACATTCACAAGGCGAGTGAACGTCTTTTAGAAGCTATTAAAAACGGGGTATTATCTCCTAAAAATATTGCTTACTAATACATGGAACAACAAGATAAAATCATATTGATCGGGGCTGGGAATGTCGCTCATCATCTGGCGGGAGCCCTTTTAAAAGCGGGAGAGAATTTATGTCAGATTTATAGTCGTACGCTTGATTCTGCCCGGCAACTGGGAATGAAGACGGGAATATCTTACACGGCTGAAGTAAATGAGGTGTATCCGGATGGAGATATTTATATTTTTTGTGTAAGTGATGATGTTTTACCATCTATTATTAAGGCTATTAGGATACCAGATGATGCGTTGATTCTACACACTTCAGGAAGTCAACCGATGGATGTATTCAAATCATGTTCCCAACACTACGGGGTGATTTATCCGGTACAAACCTTTTCTAAGAAACGGGAACTGGATTTCAGGGAGATCCCGCTATGTGTGGAGGGAAACACGGGGCCCGTGAAGGAACGAATTAAAAAGTTTGCGGAAAAGTTGTCGGATAAAATATACGAGATAGACTCGGTCCAGCGTAAAGAATTGCATCTGGCTGCAGTTTTTGCCTGTAATTTCCCTAATTATTTGTATCAAGTGGCAGGCAAATTGCTAGAAAACAAAGGACTATCTTTTGCTATGTTACGTCCTTTGATTTTCGAGACGGCACATAAAGTGATGCTCCTTAATCCGGAAGAGGCTCAAACCGGACCGGCCAAGCGGGGGGACGAGAGTATCATGAATATGCATAAGAATATGTTGAAGAATGACAAAGATTTGCTGAAAATATACACGATATTGTCGGAAGGAATAAAGGAAACGCAAGATAAAGAAGAGACGGGGGATCAAAAGATCTCGCAAGATATAATAGATATGCCCACATTGTGGTAAATTAGATAAATACGAACGCTATGAAATTATTCAAAGAGGAATTAAAGAAGGTAGAAGCTTTTGCTTTCGATGTAGATGGAGTTTTTTCACGTCATGAAATGAATATAACACCGGAAGGAGACTTGATTCGTACATCCTGTACGAAAGATGGTTATGCCATGATGTACTGCACGAAGAAGGGATACCCGGTTTGTATCATTTCCGGGGGGCAGGCTCCCGGGGTAAGAGAACGTTTTGAGAAATTGGGTGTGAAGGACGTGTATCTTGGCGTGGCGAATAAAGTTGAAGCGTTGAACGAGTTCTTGCAAAAATATAATCTGAACCCGGAAAATGTGATGTATATGGGAGATGATATACCAGACTACAACGTGATGAAAATCGTGGGTATGCCGGTATGTCCTTCGGATGCGTGCGAAGAGATCAAAGCCATTTCCCGTTATATTTCTGACACGCCCGGGGGCCTTGGATGCGTACGGGATGTCGTGGCTCAAGTACTGAAAGCAAAAGGCGAATGGATGGATACCCAATGCTACGTGAAATGTATGTAAGTTAAAGAATAAGATGTTGGAAATTCTCAAGTTAATACGCCTACGAACGATCGCATTCACGGCATTTACCATGTATGCCATGCGTTTCTTTGTTGTCCAGCCCGTGCTGGAGAAAGCTGGTTTTGCCCTGCAAATGCCGGAAAGCAATTTCTCGTTACTGGTAATAGCCGTGTGTTGTCTGGTGTCGGCCGCTTATGTCATAAATGATTATTTTGACACGAAGGCGGACCGTATTTCGGGAAACAGACCCGTGATTGTTGGGAAAACCATTAGCCGCAGGGCTGCAATCATTCTACATTCTATTTTGAATGTTGTGGCCGTGGGAATCGCGTATTATCTGGCGAGAGAAGCTCATCATGCTGAGATCGTATTCTTATTTTTAATTATATCATTGGTATTGTGGTTTTATTCCTCCCGGATAAAAAAACGTTTTATTTGGGGAAATATCGTTGTGGCTATTTTGGCCGGATTAATCCCGCTTACCGTGATTACATTCGAAATCCCGTTATTGAGTGATGTGTACTCGGATGTCGTTTTGAAAACGCACGTTAGTTTTGCCTACGTGTTCTACTGGACAGTATGTTTCTCGTATTTTCTTTTTATTAATATGCTGATCTACGAGATCAACAAGGACATATATAGTATAAATGGCGACCGGGCTGATGGAATCGTTACTTTACCTGTAAAATTTGGTATTCCGGCAACGAGAAAGGTGATCATCGGGTTGATCACGATTGCCATCACATCGTTGATCCTATTTTTGTTATTCGGATTTACACGAACCCCGATCGTATGGATTTATTTTGTTGTAGCTTTGATTATACCATACTTGTTTTACGGCTACGCGGTATTGAAGAATGACAAGATGAAATTCCAGTTGCGAATGATTCGTTTGATTATGGTTTTGTGCATAGGAGTCAGTGTATTTTGTAAGTTGTGTGAATGATGCATTCTATTAAAAATTATAAATTAATATTGGCCTCCGCATCACCACGGAGACAGCAATTGATGAAAGATGCAGGGTTTACCTTCGAAGTCCGGTTGAAAAATGTTGAAGAAAAATATCCTCAAGAACTCCATTGGGAGAATGTACCGGAATATTTATCGAAAGTAAAGGCCTCAGCCTTTCGAGAGGAGCTAAAGGCTGATGAAGTATTGATAACAGCCGATACGGTAGTTTGTATTCATGACCGGATTTTAGGTAAACCCGCTGACCGGAAAGAGGCTATTTCGATGTTACAGGAGCTATCAGGAAATCGTCACCTAGTGGTAACGGGTGTGAGCGTAACCACTCGTACGGAACAACTTTCTTTCTCTTCACGGACAGACGTGTTTTTCAAGCGTTTATCAAATGAAGAGATTGAATTCTACGTGGACACGTATAAGCCATTCGATAAAGCGGGAGCTTACGGGATTCAGGAGTGGATCGGGTACATCGGGATCGAGCGTATAGAAGGTTCTTTCTATAACGTGATGGGATTACCGATACAGAAATTATATGAAACTTTGCGGAAATTACAATTTCAATAAATAACATTCAAAAATACCAGTAAATGAGAAAAATTACATTATGTTTTTTGGCCTTCATTCTGCTGACTTTACCAAGTTTAGCTGACGAGGGAATGTGGATTCCCATGTTGTTGAAAAAATACAACATAGAAGATATGCAGAAAGCCGGTTTTAAATTAACAGCGGAGGATATTTACGACATCAACCAAGCCTCATTGAAAGATGCCGTTATCGGGCTGGGTAATGAAGGTTCTCCGTTTCATCACTTTTGTACCGGGGAGATCGTGAGTGATCAAGGATTGGTGATTACGAATCATCACTGCTCTTTTGGCATGATCCAAGCTCATTCCAGTTTGGAACATAACTATCTACGGGATGGTTTTTGGGCTCAATCCATGGCGGATGAGTTGGTTAATCCCAAGATAACAGCTTCTATTTTAGTTCGGATGGAGGATGTCACGGATAAAATCAATGCAGGATTGAATGCCGGGATGTCTGAAAGCGAACGTACGAAGAAGGTGAATGAAATATGCCGGAAATTGGAGGCGGAAGCTGTTAAAGGAACCAATCTGGCGGCTAATATAAAGCCGTATTTTAACGGAAATCAATATTTTCTTTCCGTGTTTAAAATCTTCCGGGATGTTCGTTTAGTCGGGGCTCCGAATTCTGCTATCGGTAAATTTGGAGGGGATACGGATAACTGGACATGGCCGCGTCACACGGGTGATTTTTCCGTTTTGCGTATTTATGCGGGACCGGACAATGAGCCGGCAGCTATATCAGATAAGAACGTGCCTTATAAACCGGCTAAATTCTTTAAGATTTCTGCACGGGGGGTGCAAGAAGGTGATTTTACGATGGTTTTCGGTTATCCCGGAACGACAAACGAGTACCTGACTTCTTACGCGATAGATCAAATTGCTTCTGTTGAAGACCCGCATAAGATCAAAATCCGCACAGCAAAATTGGCGGTAATCAATGCCGCCATGGAGTCGGATGAATTGTTGCGTATAAAATATGCTGCTAAAGCTGCAAGTGTTGCTAATGCTTGGAAAAAATGGCAGGGAGAGATTAAAGGATTGGATCGTTTCAGAACGGCTGATAATAAAAGAGTTCTTGAAAATAATTTCAACAACTGGGCTAAAAGTAATGGAAAAACCGAGTATATCGGTTTGACGGATCGTTACAAAGCGTTATATGACGCTCGTAAAGAATATGTTCTGGCTGCAGCTTATGCTTCGGAGGCCGGATTGGGAGGTGCAGAAATCATAAAATTTGCCCGTGAAATAGAACAGGTATTGGATAACTATGACAAATTTCCGGATAAGGAACAGCTTAAAACATCTTTGAAAAATTACGTTGAGGCCTTCTATAAAGATTACGATGTGACCACGGATCAACGGATATTGACCGAAATGTTCAAGTTGTATAATAATGAGGAAGTCGGAGACCAATGGATACCGTCAGTCGTTCGTTTGAGCCCGAAATATGCTAAACTGAACGCTCCCGATCGTTATGCTGCCGACTTGTTTAAAAAATCAATATTCACGCATAAGGATAATTTGCTGAAATTCATCGACAATTTATCAGAGAAATCAATCACGAAAATTGAAAAAGATCCGATTCTTGGAGTAGCGACCGGAATTTACACGTTGTACGCGGATGAAATTCGTCCCGAATTGAGCCGGATTGAAAATGAATTGAAATTATTGAATCGGTTGTGGATTGCCGGATTGATGGAGATGCAGCCCGATAAAACATTCTATCCGGATGCGAATTCAACCTTACGTGTAGCATACGGAAAAGTTGCCGGATACCATGCAACTGACGCTGTTTATTACACGCACTACACGACATTGAAAGGTATCATGGAAAAGGATAATCCAAATATCTATGATTATGATGTACCCCAGAAATTACGGGATTTGTACAAGAATCGGGATTTCGGCCCTTACACTCAAGACGGGGAAGTTCCTGTTTGCTTTATCGCGACGAATCACACGACTGGCGGTAATTCCGGTAGTCCGGTTCTGGATGCAGAAGGTAATTTGATCGGTTTAAACTTTGACCGTGCTTGGGAAGGTGTGATGTCAGATATGCAATATAGCCCAGAGATTTGTCGGAATATTGCTGTTGATATTCGCTATGTCCTGTTTATCATTGATAAATATGCAGGAGCGCAAAGATTGATTGACGAGATGGTAATCATTCATTAAGTAATAAAAAATCGGGAGTAAAACTCCCGATTTTCTTTTATCCTAAGCGTTTGTTTACAACGTCCCAGTTTATAATGTTCCAATAATTTTCAATGTATTTCGGACGAGCGTTTTGGGTGTCCAAATAGTAAGCGTGTTCCCAGACATCAATTGTCAACACGGGTTTCTTTCCATGTTTCAGTGGAGTATCTGCATTACCGGTTTGTACGATTTCCAGTTTCCCCTTTTTGTCCACAACCAACCAGGCCCATCCTGAACCAAATAAGGTGGTGGCTGCTTTAGCAAACGCTTCCTTGAAGGCATCGAAACTTCCAAATGATTTATCAATCAATTCCTTTATTTTTCCTGTCGGAGCGACTTGTGCTGCATGATGAGCTTGGAAAGTCTCGAAATAGAAAATATGATTATATGTTTGTGCTGCATTATTGAAAATACCACCTTCGGATTTGATCACGATACCTTCTAAACACATTTTTTCGAATTCGGTACCCACGATTAAATTATTCAGGTTTGTAATATAAGTTGCGAGATGTTTTCCGTAGTGATATTGGATAGTACGTTCGCTGATACAAGGTTCTAACGCATTTTCTTTATAGGGTAGAGGGGGTAATTTAAATTTGTTGTCCTCACCTTTTGTATTTATAACCTCTGATGACATCAATACATCCAATTCTTTGTACTCTTCTGTTTTCATATCTTTATGTTTTAAATTAAACTGCTTTTAAATTTACAAATTCTATACTAAGGATACGATAAAATATGGATAAAGTTACTGCTTTCTATGAAAAAAATAAAACGGGTAGTGAAAATGATAACTACCCGTATTTGTTCCACGTATCTGGAAAACTCTATTTGCTTAATTTAGCTCCGAATTCAAATGTTTTTAGGTTAGATGAAAAAGTTTCAACAAAGGTTTTAATCGTTGCCTGTTGGTCAGCCGGTAATTCCGTGCTGCTTAAAATAAGCGGAACTGCGGCAAGAAGAGTTTTCACGTAAGATGTACCTAAATATACCGTCAATTCATTATTTACAATTTTGTAATTCAAATCAATAGATTTCACGGGAATTGTACCTAACAATTCTTTAAAACCATCACTTTGTGTACTGACCTTTATAATATCTTTTTGAATAGTGTAAGTCGTCTTTAAAGTTGCAGGCTGATCATTCATGGTCATAAATATTTCCATTTCGGTTTCAGATGTAAAATTGATTCCTCGGAAATATAGAGACATGTATTTATTCGCAATTCCCGGCAACGCCATTTTAATTATGGCAACATTAATCCCTGTTTCGCTAATTCCCGGTATTCCTTCTGGGATAACCCCTGATGGAATCAATCCTTCGGGAAAACTGATCTCATCGCCATTATACTCAAATTTAAAATGAATATCACTTGTCTTTTTTGTATAATTCCAAGTCCCGATAAGGTCTTTATCGTTATTATCATCATCATCATCGCTACAAGAGAAACATGCAACTGCCACAAATAGTACAGAGATCAAGTAAATTAATTTGTTTTTCATATCTAGATAAATTTAAAATGTGTTTATAGTTTTATTGTTATAGATGCCCCGAATCGAGAGGGAGCTCCAGATTGCCCGGATTTCATGTATTCTGGTAAATTCTTGCCCACGGGGCTGTTGAACATGTAGCAAAAGAAACTTTTATCCAAAATGTTCTTACCCCACACGTGGAAATCGATGTGTTTACCGGAAATGCCCAAATCTATGTTCCAAAGGAAATAAGGATCTTGTTTCATGGTGTTCGCCTCATCAAAATATTGGGTCCCGAAACCGGTAACAGACGTGGTTGCTGTGAAAGATTTGAATAATGAGAACTTGATTGCTTTGGAGTACGCTACCCCTGTGTTCATCGTGAATTCCGGGGCCATGACAATTTTATTCCCCTCGTATTCCTTGGTTAAGTGGTGGTAGTATTCCGAATTACTATATCCTGAGGAAAGGAAATAAACCAATCGTGGCAGACATTCCCAGCTTAAATCAATTTCCGCTCCAATACTGCGGGCGTCTCCCGCATTTTTAATAATCGGCCCCATCATCTCCATGACAAAAATTTGCTGGTCTTTCCAATCAATATAAAAAAGCGCCCCATTCATGTTAAACCGTCCGTTGGCACTAAAGTATTTAGCTCCAAGTTCGTAATTCCACAAAGATTCTTTACCATATTCCAGTTCTACAACCTGCGTGGTCATTTCATTCGAAATGATATTGTACCCACCGGCTTTATATCCTTTAGATATGTTCAAGTAGGTGGATAACTGCTCGTTCCATTTTTGTAGAATGGAGAATTTGGGCAACCAAGCCGCGTAAGAATGTTTTTCGTCCCAATCATGATAACCGGTGAACTGGCTTGCCCCGTGAAATAACAAACTATCCCGGTAGGAGAGAGACGCTTTCTCGTAATCATACCTGATTCCGGCAGTGACGAACATCCCCGGCAAGAGATTTTTCACGGTAACTTGCCCGTATCCGGCAATTCCCCAAGTAGAGGTGTTATTGTAGTACGATGCTTGATCCAGATCCAGTGGGAGCAACAAGTGACGTTCCGAGCCAAAAGTGGCCAAATAGTCATTCGCCAAGTCTTTGTAAAAACCAAATGTTCCTATTGTCCAATCGATTCTCTCGCCTTGGGAGGACTGGTAATTGATCTCTTGCGTGATCAGATCCTGTTTCGATTTCTTACCATTTTGGAATACATCATGATACGTGAAATCAGCATCCAAAACCTGTTTATCTTTAGCCCGGGAATAGGAAGTGATCCAGTTCAACAGGGTTTGAGAAAAATGTTTCTGAATGTTAATGTACGTGGACAATAAATCCCGTTTATAGGATGCATCCGCATTATAATTGACCCGGTAGCGGTGTACTTTTAAAGAATCAACGGCATGATAAGCGTAGCCATCATCAAAACTATGATTATAGTTCAGACCAAACGCGACCTTCCATGTTGCATCCGTGAACACGCTTCCTTGGTAACGAAGATCGTATGAATCCGATTTGTTCGATTTCCCACCAGTAAAATCATTCTTGAAATACCCGTCCGTGCGATTATAAGCAAAAGATAATTTGTTATATAGAACTTTGTTTATAGGCAAATTAGCCATAACCATGTAATTCTGGGAGTTATAGCTGGAAACTCCTGCTTTTGCCTGCAACGAAAACTTTGTCGCAGGAGGATTTGTTCGGATATTAATCAAACCGATGATACTATTCCGACCGTACAGGGTTGTCTGAGGACCTCGCAGTACTTCTATTTGCTTGATGTCATACAAATCAAATATGAAGGCATTTTTGTCAAAGATCGGGACACCATCCACGTACAAACCGACGGGTGGGGTCCCGGATACCGTTCCAATTCCGCGAACATAGAGCGGTGTTGATAGTTTCAAGCCTCCTTCCTGCATGTAAAAATTCGGAACGATTCCTGACAGGTTCCGAAGATCCGGATTATTCTCGTTCAACAAGTTTTTCCCACTAATCACGCTGAGAGCAACAGGAATCTCGCTAATGGATAATTCCCTTTTTTCAGCCGTGATGACGACTTCTTTTAATTGTTTGATGACACTGAATGTAGAGTCATTTGTCTGCACGGTCTCGGACCGCTGTGCGAACAAATGCCCGGAGATAAATGTCAATAGCAGAATGCTATATATTATCCGCATTTGATGTTGTTTTTAATTAATATATCCCGTAAAATATTTCACTCTTTCCTCTAAAGGATTACAACAAGAGGCTAACAGGCGGGGCCCTTAGTGCTAATGAAACAAGGTTAGGATCGTCATAGGCAGCAAGATAGGTAGCTTGCTTGGTTCTCGATCGATCGTCTGTTATTTTTGAATAAGGAGTGTTTGGAGAGGAAATAATCTCCTCGTCTTCCATCGTCTGGCAATAGTATGTCTCGTTTTTCCCGATCCGGTATTCTATAATTCTTTCCTGTCCCGGAATAGCTTCCGGGAGTCTTATTTCAGTTTGTGAATAGAAACATATCACAAAGAACGCTGAAACAAGCAAATAGACGAATATGTTTACCGATGGTCCGATGAAAAACATGGTGCAAATCTATAAAATAATTGGATAGAGATAACCAAAATTCATTGGGAACATTACTAATTAGAATTATTCTAAATTTTTACAAAATACAATCCGGAATGTTGCATTTATAAAAAAGATGACGATATTTGCACTCGATATAAAATTGTAACAATTACAAATAAATAATGAATACAGTTCAAGGAACACGGGAATATTTACTTAAGTATAACATCAAACCATCTATGCAAAGGATAGCAATTATGGATTATTTGATGGTACACCGGGTACATCCGACAGCTGACGAAATTTACAATGCTTTATATCCAACCATGCCCACGTTGTCTAAAACGACAATATATAACACGATGAAATTGTTCACGGAACAGGGTGCGGTGAAAGCTCTCGTGATTGATGAAAAAAACGTGCGTTTTGACATTGACACGTCAAGTCATGCTCATTTCATGTGTTTGGGGTGCGGTTGCGTGTATGATCTTCCGATTGAGAATCAAGAAGCGATACAATTAGAAGGAGTAGGGGAATTAATCATCACAGAAATTCATCTTTATTACAAGGGGTATTGTAAAAAATGCACCGAAGAGAAAAGAAAAAACATATTATTATAACATTTAAAAAGTGCGTTATGAAAAAATTTATCTGTACTGTATGTGGTTACGTTCATGAAGGAGATGAAGCTCCGGAAATTTGTCCGCAATGTAAACAACCGAAAAGCAAGTTCAAAGAATTAGTTGAAACCGAAGGTGCTTTGACGTTCGTAGACGAACATCGTCTTGGTGTAGCAAAAGGGGTTGATCCTGAAGTTCTTGAAGGATTGAGAGCGCATTTCAACGGGGAATGTTCAGAAGTCGGGATGTATTTGGCTATGAGTCGTCAGGCAGATCGTGAAGGCTATCCGGAGATTGCAGAGGCTTTCAAACGTTACGCTTGGGAAGAGGCAGAACATGCGGCTAAATTTGCAGAATTATTAGGAGAATGTGTTTGGGATACCAAAACGAACTTGAAAAAGCGTATGGAAGCAGAGGCTGGTGCTTGCGAGGATAAAAAACGTATTGCAACCTTGGCTAAAAAATTGGATTTGGATGCTATCCACGATACTGTTCATGAAATGTGTAAGGATGAAGCTCGTCACGGTAAAGGTTTCGAGGGATTATACAATCGTTATTTCAAGTAATCTATCATAGATTGCTTTTATAATATTAAAGAGATCGTCAAGACTTAGACGATCTCTTTTTGTTAGTAAAATAATACATTTTTTATATGTATTTCATGTAACTTTACCTTGTAAGTTCCCGTAACAACACTCGAAATTGAATTTAACACGGAGAATTGTATGAGAACTTATAGATGCGAAGACGTCACTTTATCAGATAGAGGAATTGATAGTAAAGGCTGGTTGTGTAATCCGCAAGAAAAAGGTAAAAAAACGGCAATACTTGTTTTAGGCCCCAAAGATGCCTCGAATAACACGGTATTATTACAATATGCCACGCGATTGGCAAACTATGGTTTTGTTGTTTTAGGAATGGAGGAAACTCAGAATGTGAAAGCAGCCATTGATTATTTGAGCTTGAAAGATGAAGTTGACCCGAATAAAATGTACGCCATGGGAATATGTAACGGAACGAATGAAGTTCTGGCCAGTACAGAAGCGGAAAAACGATTGAAAGCTATCGCTTTAGTGGCAGGATGCTACAAACGCAAAGAGGCATCCCGGGTAAAAATCCCGACAATCGTTATTCACGGAAGAGAAAACGAAAAGGAGTATCAATCTGCTCAACGCGTGTACGACACGATCTGCGCGGAGGAAAAATTAGCTATATGGGAAGGTTCCGTTACTCATGCACAATATTTTGAAGATCCTCTTGTTCTGGATAAAACGGTACGGAATGTCTTCCGTTGGTTTAAAACACATTGACAATCACACTATATTAGGAAAAAAGCCGTCTCTAACTGATAGAGGCGGCTTTATTGTTAGATTTACCCTTATCTATGGGTTATAACAAAGTTATACTAGGGTTTTACCTATAAACGAGCATACTTGAACGGCTCACCACCACTTGTAAAAATGATGAATGGCTCCATGTCCATGCCCTATTTGGTACCCGGCTGCCGTTTCAATGGCCCCATGCAGATAATTCAAGGCTTTTTCCACGGCGATGTTCAAGGGAAAATCATGGGCTAAATAGGAGGCCACGGAGGATGATAAAGAGCATCCGGTACCGTGCGTGTTCGGGGTGATTATTTTCTTCGCTGGATAACGATATTCCAAATCATTCTCACAATCAATTAAAACATCTGTTATCTCTTCACATTCCAAGTGTCCGGCTTTTAATAAGACATTGCGAGCGCCGATATTTTTCAATGCAGGAATGGAAAGATATAAATCTTCCTGAGAGCGTATTTTCTTTCCGGAGAGAATCTCTATCTCGTAAAGATTGGGAGTGATCACGGTAGCCAACGGGAATAATTCCTTTTGCATCACGGCAATGGCCTCTTGCTGCACAAGCAGATCGCCAGAGGTTGCCACCATTACCGGGTCCACGACAATGTGCTTGATCGGGTAATCGGCTAATACTCTCGTGACGGCTTGAATCACTTCCACGGAATGTAACATACCAATTTTTACCGCATCCACGCCAATATCGTCTAAACAAGCCCTAATCTGGGCCTCTATGACATTCACAGGAAGAGATTCAATGGCTCTTACACCTAATGTATTTTGAGCTGTCACGGCTGTAATGGCAGTCATGGCGAAACACCCGCAGGCGGAGATCGCTTTTAAGTCTGCTTGAACTCCGGCTCCACCACCGCTATCGGAACCGGCTATAGATAATACTCTCTTGTAGGTTTTCATGACAAATAAAAGGTTTAGAATGATCGGGCATATAACACGAAAATCGTCGGACGTTTATTTATATCCGGTTTCACGTGTTTCCAATCCTTTATTAACATGGTTTTTATGTATTCATTTTCTGTCGTAATATCACAGGCTATCGTGAGGCGTGTCGTGGGGGACAAGGTGGCTATCATATCCTCGAATAATTGCACGTTCCGATAGGGGGTCTCTATAAACAATTGTGTCCGGTTCTCTGCGGCAGATTGTTTCTCGTAAGTTTTCAATGTTTTAATGCGTTCAGGCTTAGCAATGGGTAAATAACCATTAAACGAGAAGTTTTGCCCGTTAGCCCCGGAGGCTATCAGAGCCAATAAAATAGAAGAGGGACCCACTAAAGGAATTACCTGATAATCGTGTTTATGGGCTAATGCTACCAATTCGGCTCCCGGATCTGCAATACCGGGACATCCGGCCTCGGAGATAATCCCCATATCTTGATCGGCCAGATAGGGGAGATAGGTTTCAATATCTTTTATGTCCGAATGTTCATTCAGGTCTAAAAAAACGAGTTCATCAATATTTATCGCTTTATCTATTTTCTTTAAATAACGACGGGTATTTTTCACGTTTTCAGTTGCAAAAACTTTGATATTCTTAATGATATGAACTACATCATCAGAAATAACCCGCTCTATCGGTGTCTCCCCAAGTAAATTGGGGATCAAATATAATTTTCCCATAATAAAATGTTTGGGGCAAATATACAGGATTATTCCGAATCTTATTATTTTTGCATGACACAATAAAACGTTCTGTATGGAATTTTCGATGTCAGAATATAATTATTTTTCAGTCTTCAACAGATGAGAGTAACAATTTTAGGAAGTGGAACTTCACAAGGGGTTCCCGTTATTGCTTGCGAATGTCCTGTTTGTCAATCTACGGATGAGAATGACAAGCGTTTAAGGAGTTCTGTCATGATTGATATTGGGGATAAAAAACTAATTATAGACGCGGGACCTGATTTCCGGACACAGATGCTACGGGCGGGTGTAAAGGACGTGACCGCTTTGCTGCTGACACATGAACACAAAGACCATATCGGGGGACTGGACGATATTCGGGCTTTTAACTGGGTCAAAAATGGCGAGGTCGACATCTACTGTAACCAGAGAACGAAAGACGTTATCAGTAAGGATTATGACTACGCTTTCGCAGCATTCCGTTATCCCGGTGTACCTGAGATGAATATTCACGTGATAGATGAAGAACCATTCTGGATTGGGGAGATTAAAATAGAACCTATTACGGTGATGCACTACAAGCTCCCCGTGACGGCATTTCGTATTGATAACTTCGCTTATATCACAGATGCTAATTTCATATCGGAGGCAAGTATGAAAAAACTGGAAGGCGTCGAATATATGGTGATTAATGCTTTGCGTAAAGAAGTTCACCTTTCTCATTTTACACTGGATCAGGCTATTGATGTGGTGAAAACCTTACACGTGAAACAGGCCTACATCACGCATATCGGTCATCAGATGGGATTGCACGAAGAGGTCTCGCGGGAATTACCTGAAAATATACAACTGGCTCATGATATGTTATCATTTGAGTTCTAAAATCTTATTGCCCGCTCCGTTTTCCTTTTTGTTAAATGCTTGCTGAAAGGCAAGAGTGAATGTGAATAAAAAAGGACTTAAAATTTCCGTTAATCCACTGTTTTTATTACATTTGTGGGATTTTAGTAATATAGGGGTGAAATTTAGAATAATACCCTATAAAACAATGCGTTAATAGTGTAATTTAATATTATAAATGGAAAACGTCGGAGAAAAAATTATCAAGATCAACATCGAGGAGGAGATGAAATCTTCGTACATTGACTATTCAATGTCGGTGATTGTGTCGCGTGCATTACCTGATGTTAGGGACGGTTTGAAACCGGTACAGAGAAGGGTATTATATGGAATGAGCGAATTGGGTGTTACGTCTGGTAAACCATTCAAAAAGTCAGCGAGAATTGTCGGAGAGGTACTCGGAAAGTACCACCCTCATGGTGATAGCTCGGTTTACATGGCGATGGTACGTATGGCCCAAAGTTGGTCTTTGCGTTATCCGTTGGTTGACGGACAAGGAAACTTCGGTTCCGTGGATGGAGATAGCCCCGCAGCAATGCGTTATACAGAGGCTCGTTTGATGAAGGTAACCGAGGACACATTGGTGGATTTGGATAAGGATACCGTGGACATGATTCCGAACTTCGACGAATCATTAAAAGAACCCAGCGTTCTACCCACCAGAATTCCTTTGTTACTCGTGAATGGTGCGTCTGGTATCGCGGTTGGTATGGCTACTAATATGCCTCCTCACAATCTGCGTGACACGATCGATGCTATTTGTGCTTATATTGATGACCGGGATATTGAAATAGATGACTTGATCCGGATCATAAAAGCGCCGGATTTCCCCACGGGAGGAACAATTTACGGGTATGCCGGGGTGAAAGAGGCATATCACACGGGAAGAGGCCGTGTGGTTGTTCGTTCGAAAACATCCGTGGAGACAACTCCTCATGGCCGGGAAAAACTGATCGTCCACGAAATTCCTTATATGGTCAACAAAGCAGAATTGATTTCTCGCATTGCTGATCTGGTGAACGAGAAAAAAATAGATGGAATCTCTAATATTAATGACGAGTCCGACCGTAGCGGTATGCGTATCGTTATTGATTTGAAAAAAGATGCCATTGCCAATGTCGTTCTGAATACATTATTAAAACATACGGCTCTTCAAACTTCTTTTGGGGTGAACAACATTGCGCTCGTGGGAGGTAGACCCCGTTTGTTGAATTTGAAGGACTTGATCCGGTTATTCGTGGAACATCGTCATGATGTCATTACACGGCGTACTCAATTTGAATTAAAGCAAGCGGAAGATCGGGCTCACATTCTGGAAGGTTTGATCATTGCCAGTGATCATATTGACGAAGTGATCCGGATTATCCGGGCATCTAAAACTCCGGAGGAAGCAAAGAATAATTTGATTGAACGTTTCTCCTTGACGGAGGTACAAGCTCGTGCTATCGTTGAAATGAGATTGCGTCAACTAACAGGTCTGGAGCAAGATAAGCTAAGAGCCGAGTATGACGACATCATGAAATTGATCGAGCATTTGAAAGAAATTCTAGCTAGTTTAGAATTGAGAATGCAAATTATTAAAGATGAACTGCTTCAAGTGAAAGCTCAATATAACGATGAGCGTAAAACAGACATCGTTTATGCCTCTGAAGAATTCAACCCGGAAGATTTTTATGCCGATGAAGAAATGGTAATCACTATTTCTCACATGGGATATATCAAACGGACTCCGCTATCCGAATACAAGGTTCAAAATCGCGGGGGAGTAGGTTCGAAAGGATCTGCCACGAGAGATGAAGATTTTCTTGAACATATGATTATGGCCACGATGCATAACACCATGTTGTTCTTCACTGAAAAAGGAAAATGTTTCTGGCTGAAAGTATGGGAAATCCCGGAAGGAACTAAACAATCTAAGGGTAGAGCTATCCAGAATTTATTGAATATCGAGCCGGATGATAAGGTGAAGGCTTATATCAACATCCTCAATTTGAAAGATGAAGAGTATATCAATAATAACTATATTGTATTATGCTCGAAACAAGGTATTGTGAAAAAAACAACCTTGGAGGCCTACTCTCGTCCGAGAGCGAATGGAGTGAATGCAATTACAATTAAAGACGGGGATCAATTGCTGGATGCAAAAATGACCAATGGTAAATGTGACATCATGATAGCGGTCAAATCCGGTAAAGCCATCCGTTTCCCGGAAGAAAAAGTTCGTCCGATGGGTAGAACTGCATCCGGGGTAAAGGGTATCTCGCTGGATAACGAAGGAGACGAGGTAATCGGTATGATTTGCATTGAATCCGGTAAATCCGACGTGTTGGTTGTGTCTGAAAATGGATATGGAAAACGTTCCAGTATCGAGGATTATCGTATCACTAATAGAGGTGGTAAGGGTGTTAAGACCATCAACATGACGGAAAAAACAGGTAACCTGATCGCCTTGCTTGACGTTACGGATGAAGATAACTTGATGATTATTAACAAGTCAGGATTGACGATAAGACTGGATGTTAGTACCTTGAGAGTTATGGGACGTAACACACAGGGTGTGAGATTAATTAATTTGCGAAATGATGATGCTATTGCAGCAGTAGCGAAAGTATCCGCTTCGAAAGAAGAGAATCTTCCGGAAGAAGGGCAGGAGGGAACAGAAGTAGCAGAGTCGAATGATGAAGAATAATTATTTACACATGATATCTAATTGGAACACAAATTTTTAACGTATGAAAAAACTATCTTTTATCATTGCCCTTCTGCTTTGCGTGAATATATCTTTCGCGCAAAAGGGGAAAGTAACATCGGCTGTTAGCTTTTTCACGCAGGGAAAGCTGGATAAAGCGAAAGAACTGATAGATGAAGCTATTGGCCATGAGAATTGCGTGAACTGGGCGAAAGCTTATATGGTTAGAGGACAAATCTATCAAGCCATCTTCGAAACTCAGGATGAGAATTACAAAAAACTCTCCAAAGATCCGTTAAGTGTAGCTTGGGACTCTTATCAAAAAGTTATCCAACTGGACGATAAGAATAAATTTGAGAAAGATTTAAAGACCCAGTATGCTAATTTGGTTATAGACTTTACTAACCAAGGTGTTGTTTGTTACAATCAAGGAATGAAAACAGATGATACCAAAGATTTTAAAGATGCTGTAAACAATTTTAAACGAGTATTGGAAATCAACGAATCCCCGCTAGGAACACAAAAAGTAGACACGACCGTTATCTATAACGCCGGAGTAGCTGCACACAAAGCCGGAGATCTGGATGAAGCAATTAAGTTCTACAAAAAATCTTTGGAATTGAATTATGAAGCTGGAAAGATTTACGCGATGGTGGCAAATATCCTTTTAGGACAAAGCCGTGCCGCTAATGAGGCCGGAGATTCTGTTACAGGAAAAGCAAAGCAGGAAGAAGCTGTTAATTTCTTACATGAAGGACACAAATTGTATCCGGATGATAACTATATGCTGGTTGAGTTGATCAACTATTACTTGATGGGTGATACTCCAGCTAAAGCTGAAGAATTCCTGGATGCTGCCATTAAACAAGAGCCGAATAAAGCTGAATATTACAGAGCGAAAGGATCTTTATACGAAAAATTAAATCAACCGGAAAAGGCTGAGGCAATGTATATCAAGACTTTGGAACTGAATCCGAGTGATTTCTTCGCACAATATAATTTGGGTAACATTCATTTGAACCGGGTTATTGAAGATCATAAAGTTGTACAGGATATCGTTGATGCAAAGGAATATAACGCTGCCTTGGATAAGGTTATGGAGAAATACGAAGCTGTAATTCCTTATTTCGAAAAAGCATTGGAATTAAATCCTAATGACAAGAATACGTTGACTACGTTGAAAGAATTATATTTCCGCTTGAGAACAAAAAATAAAGTTTATCAAGAGAAGTATGACAAGACAATGGAGGCTTTGAATAGCTTGTAAATATCACAAGAAGAAGGAGATATACATTTTCCCTTCTTCTTTTTTGTGCTTATTTATTATCATAATATCAATTATAATACAAATATTATAATAGAAGAAAAGAGTACTTTTTCTTTTCATGATCCTCTAAAAGTTACTATATTTGTAAGTTACAAAATAAATATTTCATTCACCAAAGAAAATTATTCATGCAAAATAAAGTTGTAATTATTACAGGAGCTTCTTCTGGCATAGGTAAAGCGCTTGTTTATGAATTTGCAAAACGTGGAGCAAAAATTGCCATGGGAGCTCGGAATTTGGATGAATTACAGAAAATCGAGACAGATTTAAAATCTCGGGGTGTTGATGCGCTTTCCGTTCAAACGGATGTTACTCGGGAGTTGGATTGTAAAAATCTGGTTGAGAAAACAGTTGAACGATTTGGTAAAATTGATGTTCTTGTAAACAATGCCGGAATATCCATGCGTGCGCTATTTGAAGATTTGGAACTGGATGTCATCCGGCGTTTAATGGATGTGAATTTTTGGGGAACGGTTTATTGTACCAAATTCGCATTATCTTATATATTAAAAACAAAAGGTAGTTTAGTCGGAATTATCTCTGTTGCCGGTTTCTTGGGACTACCCGGAAGAACCGGATATTCTGCCAGTAAATTTGCCGTGCGCGGATTCTTGAATACATTGCGGGTTGAGAATTTAAAGAAAGGATTGCATGTTCTTGTTGCCGCTCCGGGATTCACAGCGTCTAACATACGAAAAACAGCTTTAGTAGCTGACGGACATCAACAAGGCGATAGCCCGCGGGCAGAAAATAAAATGATGAGTGCAGAAAGATGCGCTCAAATAATTGTAAATGGTGTAGTGAAACGTAAACGGGAAATCGTGATGACACTGGTTGAAGGAAAAATATCCGTGTTTTTAAGCAAGTGGTTCCCTAGCTTGTTGGATAAACTTGCTTACAGCCACATGGCTAAAGAACCCGATTCACCGTTTAAATAACGAAAAAAAGCACATGAGGAATCTTGTACTTGTTACTTTTATATTTCTATTATCTATAAATTCCCTTTTTGCCCAGAAAAGAGAACATATACGTGTTGTGCCTAAATTGTCTCATTCTTACGTGTTACCATTGAAACATAACAAGACAGATTCTCTTTATCATACACGCCCTCAGCTCAAATATATTTATTTACGCTATAAAAATCAACATATCGATGATCCGCTTGTGCGTTATGCATTGGATAACTTGAAAAAAGAAAGAATGAAATATTATGAGTTATACAAGGCCATCAACACGTTAAGTGATTATGCTGAAAACGAACATATTAAATATATGCTCAATTACGTGAGAAACTACTTTGAAACGGTACAGGCAAAAGAAGAGGCAATTCGTCAAATTGAAGATCGTATTAAAAAAGACAGTGTTGATTTTTATAAAGAACACCCGGAAGATTCCGTACAATACGATAAACTGTTGAACCAAAACTTGAAGGCCTTACTCTCCTTTATGGATCAGGACGTGAATTACCAATGGTTGAAGGAAAAAAGTCGTGATTCCGTACAAATCACCTTGCTGTCAGCCTCTAACCGTCCTAAAAACCTGTGGCTTAATACCGGAAAAACACAATATTATCGTTTTATGGCAGAGAATTTTATTGGTGACACCATAGGTACTTGGGTAAAGGTTATGCCGCGAGGGAATCAACTGAAATTCTTCTTGGATGAAAATGTTTATCAATATCAGAAATATTCAGAGCCTAAAGAAATTGTTGAGGAATGTCTTCTGGAAGCCCCTGACTCAATGTATTTTGTACTATCGGAAATGAAAATTGGAAAAATAACCAAAAGGCGCTGGATGTACTATTCTGACGTAACCTTCTCTTTCGGGCAGGGTTTTATCAGTAGTAACTGGGCCAGTGGCGGTGAAAATTCTCTGTCTATTCTCTCCGATATAAAGTATTTTGCAACATATAAAAAGAATAACACAACGTGGGAAAACTCGATCCGTTATCGCTTGGGAGCCTTAAAAAGCGGTAGTGAAGATTTGAGTAAAAATGAAGATAAGCTGGAACTCCAATCAAAATTGGGAATAAAAGCTTTTAAACATTGGAACTACGCCACGCAGTTTGATATGAACACCGTGTTGTTCAAGACAAAGAATAATCCGGACAAAGAGGTTATTGCAGCCTTCTTGACTCCGGGAAATTTTACCTTATCTCTAGGTTTGGACTATAAACCCAAAAATAACATTTCTTTATACCTGTCCCCTATCGCCGGACAATGGGTATATATGCGTGATACAAACCTCGTTGCTCCCAGCCGTTACGGTTTGGAAATAGGGAAAAAATTTAAAAGTGATGCGGGTGCTAAAATTGAATTGAAAAACCAGCATGAACTTTTCAAGTTCTTGAAAATAGACAATCATCTGATTATATTTTCCAGTTACTATGAACAACCGGAAAAATTGACATTAGACTGGCGGTTAACGCTGAACTTTAAAATCAATTACTTCATGCAGACTTCCGTCTATGCTAATGCTGTTTATAACCAGAATGATTCGAAAAAAATACAATTGAAACAAACATTAAACTTAGGAGTATATTTTAGATTTTAAAGCATATGATGAATTTTGAATCCTGTGAGATCAATAATATCGTGATCCATGACATCGGCAATAAATACGAGGATGGAAAATTACGTCTCTCCGAATCTTGCTTTTTACCGGATGATATGGATGTTCACAACCTACTTAAAAGCTATTTTCTTGCACCTTTTAAGAAGGACGCCTATTACCGGTTTGCACCTATTGAAGATAATTTATATCACAATCTGGTGTACAATGCAGTTAATTCTATTTTCGAGGATAACACGAATTTTTACGAGGCTTCGTTGAATATCGCTCAACATTTATTCGACCAGTCAAACCATCCAAACATAAAAGCCGGAGAGTTATACATGGTCCATTTCAAGAATTGCGTGCTGGAAGAAGGCCCTTGTGATGCTATCGGTATTTTTAAATCAGAAACGAAAGATACTTTCTTGAAAATTATCATGAATGATAATAGCTATCAACTGGAAAGTGAATCGGGTATTAATATCAAAAAACTGGATAAAGCTTGTTTGGTCTTCAATGTCGAGAGTGAAAACGGTTACCGGGTAAGTATTTTGGATAAGACAAACTCCACGGAGGCTGTTTACTGGACAACCGATTTCTTGGGCTTGGAACAATGCGAAGATAACTATTTCCAGACATCCAATTACTTGAAACTCTGCAAAGATTTTGTTCAAGAGGTTTATAATCAGGAAAATGACATTCCCAAAGCAGACCAAATCGATATGCTCAACCGTTCGATTGATTACTTCAAAAAAGCGGATACTTTCAATGAAAACTTGTTCAAAGAGGAAGTTGTTTCCGATCCGCAGATTATCGATGCTTTTGAGAATTTCAAAAACTATTATGAAGAAAAGAACGAACTTGCGTTAAAAGACCAGTTTGATGTATCAAATAGTGCGGTAAAAGACGAAAAAAGATACTTTAAACACGTGTTGAAATTGGACAAGAACTTTCACGTTTATATTCACGGACAAAAAAAATACATCGAGAAAGGGTATGACTCGGACCGGGATATGAATTATTACAAGCTGTATTTTAGAGAAGAAAACTAACACTTCCTGCCTATGAATAAAAAAATCAGGAGATTTGTTATCATATTAGGAGTACTGGCAATAATCTTTCTCGCTTGTGTGGGATTGGGATATTATTATATTCTGGCTCCAAACACGAGTGTCAAAGATGACGGTATTGTTTACTTGCGCGATAGTAGCACTATATCACAAGTGATTGATACCTTGCGACGGCACGGGTACATCGAAAATGCACACACCTCCAGCGTGGTTGCCAGACTCAAACGTTTTTCTTCACCCGTGAAACCCGGAAGGTATAAAATTCAGGATGGGATGAATAATAACGAGTTGATCAATATGTTCCGTTCCGGTAATCAATACCCGGTTTACTTCACGTTTAATAATATGCGAACGCTGGCTGAATTTGCCGAGGAAGCTCATGAAGAATTAGGTACTTCCAAAGAAGAATTGCTAGCACTGCTGAACGATTCCGATGTGCTTGCCGGTTTAGGATTTGATTCTAGCACAATCATGTCCATGTTTATCCCGAATACCTATCAGATCTATTGGAATACCCCGGCCCTTGATTTGTTGAAACGAATGAAAAAAGAATATCATCATTTCTGGAATGAAAACCGGATGGCAAAAGCATCTGCAATTGGGCTTTCCCCGGAAGAAGTGATCACGTTAGCCTCTATCATCGAAGAAGAGACCGTGAAACCGGAAGAATACCCAGTCATCGCCGGCGTTTACATCAATCGGTTGAACCGAGGAATTAAATTAGATGCTTGCCCGACACTGAAATTCGTGTTGGGAGATTTCACGATAAGCCGTATACTGGATCGTTACTTGAAGATCGATTCCCCTTATAATACGTATATGTACGCCGGACTTCCCCCGGGACCGATCCGGATGGCTTCCATCAAGGTCATTGATAGCGTGTTGAATTATCAAAAACATGATTATCTGTATTTCTGCGCTAAAAGTGACTTTTCCGGGTATCATAATTTCTCGAAAACACTTCGGCAGCATAATATTTATGCCCGGGAGTACCATCAAGAATTGAATAAACGGAAAATCTGGAAGTAAATGAAAGATTCTGAGATTGCTGATACTGAGACTAAGTGATTGAAAACAAGCGTTAGATCATGGGTGTGAATCACTTAATCTATAATCGCTAAATCACGAAATTAATAGGATCTAAAATCTAAAATGGTAAATTTCTTTGTAAATCCGAAGGAAAGTAGTAACTTTGCGGGCGATAAATAAATTTTTATTACATTAATGTATTAATAAACAATTAGTTATGTTGAATCATTACGAAACCGTTTTCATCACAACTCCCGTTTTATCTGAAATACAGGTAAAGGAAGCGGTAGAAAAATTCAAGGCTGTTATTACCGAAAATGGCGGTAATATCGAGCACGAGGAGGCTTGGGGTCTACGCAAGCTGGCTTATCCAATCCAAAAGAAAACGACAGGTTTTTATCACTTAATCCAATTCGAAGGAGAAGGAACTTTAGTTGACAAACTGGAAACTTCTTACAGACGTGACGAAAAAGTGATTCGTTTCTTGACGTTCAGATTAGACAAGTATGCTTACGAGTATGCATTGAAAAGAAGAGCTAAAAATCAAGTAAAACAAGAGGAGAAATAAGCCATGGCACAGAACGAAAGCGAAATTAGATATTTAACCCCCCCAACGGTTGAAATCAAAAAGAAAAAGTACTGTCGATTCAAAAAAGCAAAAATCAAATTCATCGACTACAAGGATCCGGAATTTTTAAAGAAATTCTTGAATGAACAAGGAAAGATTCTTCCTAGAAGAATTACCGGAACTTCTGTAAAGTACCAAAAGAAAGTAGCAACCGCTGTGAAGAGAGCAAGACATCTTGCTTTGTTGCCCTACTTAACCGACTTGATGAAATAATTTTAAGGAAGGAGGACACAAATGGAGATAATATTATTGACAGATATAGCAAACTTAGGACATAAGGATGACATCGTTGATGTAAAACAAGGTTACGGACGTAACTACCTTATCCCTCAAGGTTACGCTATTTTAGCAACACCTTCTGCAAGAAAAGTTGTTGCAGAAAATTTAAGACAAAGAGCTCACAAAGAAGCTAAACTGAAAGCAGAGGCAGAAGAAATAGCAGCACAATTGGCTGAGGTTAAACTTACGATCGGAGCTAAAACCAGCTCTACCGGTAAGATCTTCGGTTCTGTTAACAGCATCATGATTTCTGAAAGTTTGAAGGAGAAAGGTTTCGACATCGACCGGAAGAAGATCGTGCTGAAAGATGTAAAAGAAATTGGAACTTACACCGCTCTTATCAAACTTCACAGAGAAGTGAAAGTTGATGTTGAGTTCGAAGTAGTTTCCGAATAATTAAAACGAGTCATTAACAAGACTTAAACGTATTTCCAAACATATTCCAAACGCTAAAAGCACCCCCAAAGGGTGCTTTTTTTTGCGAAAAGTCTTATCTTTGTATATATTTTGGAAGGACATATATGAGTAAGCAGAGCATTGAGTTGAAAGGAGTACGGGTTCACAACCTGAAAAATATAGATCTAAACATCAAGTTAAACCAGTTTGTTGTGATTACCGGAGTTTCCGGAAGCGGTAAATCTTCACTGGCTTTTGACACGTTATATGCAGAAGGACAAAGACGTTACGTGGAAAGCTTGTCTTCTTATGCGCGTCAGTTTTTGGGAAGATTGAACAAACCGGAATGTGACTACATTAAAGGAATCCCGCCTGCCGTGGCAATCGAGCAAAAAGTGAATACCTCGAACCCGCGTTCAACCGTGGGGACGTCCACGGAACTTTACGATTATATCAAACTGTTGTATGCCAGAATCGGTAAAACCTACTCCCCTATTTCGGGTGAAGAAGTTAAGCGTCATAGCGTGGATGATATTTACTCGTATATTCTGGAAGGGCATACCGATCAGACGGTTGTTATCATGGCAAAATTAGCCGAGACGACAAATGAAAATCTTCCTCTTTTGATTAGTCAGGGATTCTCGCGAATAAAATACGGGGATGAGTTTATACGAATTTCCGACTTAATCGAGAAAAATATTCCGGTAGACACTTCGAAAGAGATGTTTCTCGTGATAGACCGGACCCGGATAAATGACGAGAAAGACACGGTATCCCGGATCAAGGATTCCGTTGAGACGGCTCTTTACGAGGGAAACGGTACTTGCTACATTGATATTGACGGTATAACACGTTCGTTCTCAAATAAATTCGAGGCCGATGGTATCGAATTCCAAATACCGACCATTAATACGTTCAGCTTTAACTCCCCCATCGGAGCTTGTCCGAAATGTGAGGGATACGGGAAGATACTCGGGATCGACGAGGATCTCGTGGTCCCCAACAAATCATTAAGTGTTTACGATGATGCGGTTATGTGTTGGCGGGGAGAAAAAATGAGCGAATGGAAACATTTTTTCGTACAACACGCTCACAAGATAAATTTTCCGGTACATACCCCTTATTTTGAGCTGACGGCCAAGGAAAAAGATCTTCTTTGGAATAGTGAAAACGGGATATACGCGTTTTTTGAATACCTAGAGTCCAAAAAGTTTAAAATACAGAACCGTGTAATGATTGCCCGATACACGGGAAAGACCAAATGTCCGGTGTGTCAGGGAACTCGTTTGAAAAAAGAAGCCACGTACGTGAAAATAAACAATCATTCTATCACGGAACTCGTGGATATGCCCATCTCGGAACTGAAAGTCTATTTTGACAATCTTCAGTTATCCGAACACGATAAGACGATTGCCGCACGAGTACTTCCGGATATTCATAACCGGATTGATTTCCTGTTGGATGTTGGTCTTGGCTACTTGACACTGAATCGTTTATCCTCTTCATTATCCGGTGGAGAGTCGCAACGTATCAATCTGGCGACCTCGTTGGGTTCAGCTCTTGTCGGTTCCTTGTATATCTTGGATGAGCCGAGTATCGGGTTACATTCCCGGGACACGGATCGCTTGATACAGGTTCTTCATCGTCTTCGTGATATCGGTAACACCGTGGTGGTAGTCGAACATGACGAGGATATTATTAAAGCCGCGGATGAAATTATTGATGTTGGTCCCTTGGCCGGGAGATTGGGTGGAGAAATCGTGTACCAAGGAACACTGAAAAACTTGAAGAAAGCGGACACTCTTACGGCGGATTATATATATGGAAAAAAGAGTATTCCTGTTCCGACAAAAAGAAGAAAATCAAATCGTTACATACTCCTTTCCGGTGCCACAGAAAATAACCTTAAGAATATTGATGTCAAAATTCCTTTGGGGATAATGACAGCCGTGACCGGGGTCAGTGGGTCGGGTAAGAGTACATTGATCAAAACGATACTGGTTCCCGCCTTGAAAAAATATTATGGGGATTACTCCGACCGTACAGGAAGTTTCAACCGCTTGAGCGGGGACGTGGATTCTATTCATGGAGTGGAATTTATTGACCAGAATCCGATTGGTAAATCTTCTCGTTCTAACCCGGTTACTTACCTGAAAGCGTGGGATGATATACGTAAAATATTTGCTGACGAAAAATTATCGAAATTGAACGGGTTCAAACCAGCTCATTTTTCTTTCAACGTACCGGGAGGTCGCTGTGAAGAGTGTCAGGGAGAAGGAATCATCAAGGTCGAGATGCAATTTATGGCAGATGTCTACTTGGAATGTGAACATTGTAAAGGAAAACGTTTCAAGGATGAAGTGCTGGAAGTAAAATACAAGGGATTGAATATATACGATATTTTAGAGATGACCGTGAACCAAGCAGTTGAATTTTTCTCTTCCGGGACAAGTCATAGTGAGCGAAGTATCGTTAGCAAACTGCAAAAATTAATCGATGTCGGTTTGGGATATATAAAATTAGGTCAGGCATCCAGCACGTTGAGTGGTGGAGAAAGCCAGCGAGTAAAACTGGCTTACCATCTTAGTCAGGAAAATGCGGAACCTACCCTTTTCGTGTTTGATGAACCGACCACGGGATTGCATTTTCATGATATTCATAAATTGATGGATTCTCTGAATGCCTTGATAGAACGAGGACATACGGTGTTGATCATAGAACACAACATGGACGTGATCAAATGTGCCGATAATATTATAGACTTAGGACCGGAAGGAGGAAGTGAAGGCGGGTATCTCGTTTTCGAGGGGACACCGGAGGAATTGATAACGTGTGAAGCCTCTTACACCGGAAAATATCTTGCAGAAAAATTGCAAGAAAATAAATAACAGATATGCTCATTTGGAATATTTAAATATGAAGAAGTTAATAGATTTCACTGTTACTGAGAACAAAAGATTAAATCACGACACTATTTTGCTGGTGTTACATTCGGATGAATTACCTGAAATTCAGCCGGGACAATTCGTGAACGTGCGGGTGGATCATTCTCCCTCGACCTTTTTAAGAAGACCGATCTCCGTGCATGACGTGGATGAATCGCGCGGGTTACTTTATCTTTTTATCAAAATCGTGGGATGTGGAACGTCAACTTTGGGCGAATTACAAATTGGTGATAAAGTGAACGTGATGCTACCTCTTGGTAATCATTTTTCTATCCCGACTTCCGGTAGACCTTTGCTTATCGGTGGTGGTTGTGGGGTGGCTCCCATGTTGCATTTGTCCCGGATCATGAAAGCACAGGGTTTATCGCCTGTCGTGCTGATCGGCACCCGAACAGATAAAGATATTCTTCGGAAAGAAGAGTACGAAAAATATGCCACGGTATACTATACAACTGAAGATGGTTCCTTCGGGGAAAAAGGATATGTCACGCAACATTCCGTTTTGAAAGAAAAATTCGATCATATCTTTTGTTGTGGTCCGGAAGTGATGATGAAAGCAGTTGCGGGGTATGCGAACCAAAATAATATCAATTGTGAAGTATCCTTGGAAAACACAATGGCTTGCGGTATCGGAGCATGCCTCTGTTGTGTAACCGACACGAAAGAAGGTCACAAATGCGTGTGTACGGAAGGTCCTATTTTCAATATAAAAGATTTAAAATGGCAGATTTAAATATAAATATCAACGGCTTACCCCTGAAAAATCCCGTGTTGACAGCATCCGGAACCTTCGGGTATGGAACTGAATTTCAAGATTTTATTGATTTAGAACGTCTAGGCGGGTTCATCGTGAAAGGAACAACGTTAAAACATCGTGAAGGAAACCCTTATCCCCGGATGGCCGAAACTCCTTCCGGAATGTTGAATGCCGTGGGATTACAGAATAAAGGTGTAGACTATTTCATCGAGCATATTTACCCGACGATAAAAGACATAAACAGTAATATACTGGTGAATGTATCCGGTTCAACTATTTCTGATTATGTTGCCACGGCAGAAAAAATCAACGCTTTGGATCATATTCCGGCAATCGAACTGAATATTTCTTGTCCTAACGTGAAAGAAGGTGGTATGGCTTTCGGAACAAGTTGTGTTTCAGCGGCTGAAGTTGTCAAGGAAGTTCGGAAAGTCTATAAAAAACACTTAATGGTCAAATTATCTCCTAATGTCACGAGTATACAGGAAATTGCTTTGGCCGTGGAAGGTGCCGGTGCAGATTCTGTATCACTTATCAACACGTTGATGGGGATGGCGGTCAATGTAAAAACTCGAAAACCTGTATTGAGTACAGTTACAGGAGGATTGAGCGGTCCTTGCGTGAAACCTGTCGCACTTCGTATGGTTTGGCAAGTTGCCAAAGTCGTGAAAATTCCAGTAGTTGGTTTGGGGGGAATAAGTTGTGCCAATGATGCGATAGAATTTTTATTGGCCGGAGCCTCGGCCATACAGATCGGTACGGCAAACTTTATTGATCCGACTATAACGATAAAAGTGATCGACGGAATTAACGATTATCTGGATCAGAACGGTTTCAAGTCTGTAAAAGAAATTATCGGCTTGATATAAGAAATAGGAAACACAAAAGGATGAGTCAAAAGTCTATAAAATCGAATGGACTTTTGACTCATTTTTTTATTCTTTTTCGTAGTCTTCAAAACTACCATCTTCAAAAAATAATATAATCCGTTTTATTTTTTTTGTCTGTTTTGTTAAAGACCTGACGGATGTTATCGGATCTCTAGTTTCTTCCAATTTTACATTTTTATCAGACATAACAGGCGTATTTTGTTTTTCTGTCGGTTCCATGTCAAATAATGTAGGCTCGGTTATCACCGGATTTTTTTCTTCTTGTACAGGAGAGTTATCCATTGATCCGTTTCCTGTGATTAACCAAGTCAGATTGAGATCCGGAAATGTTTTAGCAATATTATTGATAATATCAAAACCGGGTTTATTCCTGCCTGCAAGAATATGGGAAATTGTAGAAGCGTTTACTCCAATCATGGCCGCAAACTTTGTTGCGGTCAATCCTTTTTTCTCGATAATTTGATTCAAACGTTCTTGCATAAACCTGTTATTTTTGTAAAATCAAGAGTTACAAATGTAATCATTCAAGTTGAGAAATCAAAATTACATTTGTAATGCAAGAAAATTACAAATGTAATCAACACATCATCGTGATATTTGTCAAGCTATGTTTTATTAGTGTAAGATTCTTGTTATCAATAAAATTGATCGCATTTGTACCTATCTGTTGTATGATATGTACTAATGTATATTTTAATCTTTAATAATCAGTGATTTAAGTACTGGAAAAAGTAAATGGTTAGCTTGTAGCTAAACTTTATGTTGTGAAACAATATACACTGAATATCAATATATTAGTTGTTGTATTTAAATTTAATTAACACCAAATATGCTCTAATCTTCTTATTACGGTTAAATTATCATTAAATATAAACATGACGTACAAGGTGTTTATTTATTGGTATTCAATATAATAATTATAGTTGTTTACAAGTGTTAACACATAAAATGCGTTGAATTTGCTGACACTTGTAATGATTACATTTGTGATCTCCCCTCTCCTTTCTTTATTATTTTATGCATTACAAATGTAAATCTAAATCTGTATCGTTTCAATATTACAAATGTAAATTTTCTCTATTTTGTTATATTCAACAAAAACTCTACATTTGAGAAATAAAAAAATATAGTCATGAATATACCAGAGAAATTAATCGAATTAAGACGCATTATGGATCGAGAAAATATTGCGGCTTATATCATATCCGGAACAGATCCTCACAATAGCGAATATCTTCCCGCTCCATGGCAACAGAGAAAATGGATTTCCGGTTTTACCGGGTCATACGGTACTGTCGTGGTCACGAAAAACGAGGCTGGATTGTGGACTGACACCCGCTATTTTATTCAAGCAGAGAAAGAATTGGCTAGTTCCGGCATAAAACTCCATAAATTGCGTATTCCCGGTGCTGTCGATTATCCTCAATGGTTGGCTGAAGTGCTTGAATCTGGAACTAAAGTAGGAATTGATGGCTTTTGTATGTCTGTTAGTGATGTACGTAACCTGAAAAACGCATTAAGCCCTAAAAATATAACTATCCAAGAACAAATAGATTTGCTGGGAGAAATGTGGTTTGACCGTCCGGCTCTTCCCGTGGAGAAAATAATTCGTTTGGATACAAAATATGTCGGGGAATCTGCCGGAGAACGAATAGGTAAAATTCGTGAGTTTATACGCGATAATCATGGTGATGCCATGTTATTCAGTTGTTTGGATGAAATTGCTTGGTTATATAATATCCGTTGTAACGATATTGCCTATAACCCGGTAGCCATTTCTTACGCCATTGTAGAAAAGGATAAAGCTCATTTATTCATCAAATTAGACAAGATTTCTCAAGAAATAGAACAACAATTGGCAGAAGATGGGATTGAGTTACATGATTACCATCATTTGTTCCTCTTTCTGGATGAACAGAATAAAGAAAACACGTATTTCATTGATACTAATACTTGCAATTATGCTGTTTTTAATCATCTGGCGAAAAAATTCGAGGTACGTGAAATCGAATCACCTATTCCCTTGCTGAAGGCTGTAAAAAATACAACCGAGCTGGATGGATTTAGATTAGCTTGCCGGAAAGATGGAGTTGCGTTATCCAAATTCTATTATTGGTTGGAAAATAGATTATCACAACAACCTATAACAGAACTGGAGGCAGCAGAACAATTAACTTGGTTCCGCTCTCAGGATAAGGAATACGTGTCGGATAGTTTTGGGTGTATTTCTGCCTATGGTCCTAATGCAGCCCTGCCACACTATTCCGCAACTCCGGAACAACAATCGGAAATACATCCCAAAGGATTATATCTTGTGGATTCCGGCGCTCAATATATGCACGGTACGACGGATATAACTCGTACGATGCCATTGGGAGAACTGACAGAATTGGAAAAAGAGGATTACACGCTTGTTTTAAAGGGTATGATTGATCTTAGTATGCTATATTTCCCGAAAGGATCGAAAGGATGTAATATTGATATAGTTGCTAGATTACCATTATACATGAATCTTCGAAATTTCGGACATGGAACTGGACATGGTGTAGGATATTTTCTCAATGTACACGAGGGACCGCAATCCATTCGCCCGGATTTGAAGAATCAAGAAATGTTGCCGGGTATGGTAACCTCTAACGAACCGGGATTGTACCGGGAAGGTTTACATGGAATCCGTCACGAGAACTTGATCGTGTGCCAGCCCAAAGCGGTGAATGAATTTGGAGAATTCTATCAATTTGAAACAATAACTCTTTGTTATTTCGACACTTCCGCCCTATTAACTAAACTTTTGAATCAAAATGAAATCGATTGGTTAAATGCTTACAACGAACGGGTTTATCAAGAAGTATCTCCTTATCTTGAAAAACAAGAAAAGGTTTGGTTGCGAAATAAGACAAAAGCAATTTGATAAGAATTAAGCGAGAGTTTGTTCCGAGATAAGTCACCATAAACGAATTATAGCCGTTTCCCCTACGTTTGAAACACGTGTGATGAAACGGCTATAAATTGCAGGGTTAATGTATGCAAACTTTTAGTCGTAACTTATGTTTTTATTCATACTAAATTAATTCATATAATTTTTTAATAATAAAGCCGGAAGAGAAAACTTCCGGCTTTATTATTAAAAAAAATCTTACTATTTTGTATAGGTATCGTAATCCCCTTCTTGTAATACAACAAAGTTGCCATAGTTAGTACCTGTAATGGCAGCTGCAGCAACAACTCGATATCTTCCTGCAGCAAGCTCTGCCGAACTAGATAGTAGATCACTTACATTAAGCGAAAGTTTGTAGTAATCCTTGTATGGCTCTTCTGTTTCAGGTGTTACTTTCTTTAAGTCAGTTTCACTCCAGTATTTTAATCCGTATTTCGTAAAATCATAACTATCTTTTTGCAAGAAAACGTAATAATAATCAGCTCCTTCAGCTAGCTTAAAATAAGCAGTAATTTTTCCATCATCACTACATTCAATTTTTGCATCTAATTTTCCCATTCCTTTGGATGCAGAAAGACTCATCCATGTTTGTGCAGTTTTTCCTTCGCTATTAGTGGCTTCTAGAGTGTATTGCCCAGTCACATCTGTTAGTTCTGTTGCAAGCATCTGTTGCATATTCGGATCAGTTTGAACCCCCATTTTTTGATACCCTTCGATATCTGTCAGTGAAACATTCGTTTTTCCATTAGAAATTTTACATCCATTAGTCATAGGCTCATTTGTATACGCAGCAATCATAGGAAAAAAGGTAGTAGGAGTAACTTGAATTATATATCCACCACCACCTATAAATTGAAAATCTGGATCATCGCTATCCAAACAAGATGTCATTGCGAAAGCCGCAACCAATAAAATTACGTACTGTTTTAAATTTAAGATTGTCTTCATTTTAGTTGTTTTATAGTTTTAAATATTCCGTGATTATCACCACATATTTTCATTTCACACTGCGAAGATTCGCAAAAAAACAATACGATGCAAAAAAAAAGACAGCTTTTTAGCTGATAATGATTTTTTTTCATTTTTTTCGCGTAGTGAACGCAACCATTTACAAAATAGCGCATCTAAGCAATAGTTATCAATGTGTAATTTGGACAAAATAGTAGACCGATGCAAAAAGGGAGACAGAAAAGCGGGAGAACAACTTTACCATATGTTCTCGGCTAAAATGTTTGCCGTATGTATCCAATACTCCAAATCACGCGAAGAGGCGGAAGATAATTTGCAAGATGGTTTTATCAAAGTGTTGGAATCCATTGGCCAATACAAGGGAAAAGGATCTTTCGAAGGTTGGATGAAACGCATTTTCATCAACACGGCGTTAGAGAAATTCAGAAAAAATCGATCCGTGCAAGTTGTCGAAGAAGTTCCGGAAGTGGTGGATGAAGATGATGTTGATGATGACGTGAGCATACCTCCCGAGGTGTTGTTCGAGTTTGTCAATCAATTACCGGAGAAATACCGGCTGGTCTTCAACTTGTACGTCATGGAAGACATGCAACACAAGGAGATAGCAGCATTACTAGGTATATCCGACGGTACATCTAAATCCAATCTGGCACGGGCGAAAGAAATTTTGAAAAGGAAGATAAATGCATATTTGAGAGATGAGTGAGAAGATTGAGAAATTATTTAAAAACGCTTTGGAACAAGTTTCCGTTGAACCTCCAGCACGAGTGTGGGAAGGAATAAACTCCCATTTCGTGATGAAGCAAAGACGTCTAAGGCGAATTTACACGTATAGTGGTATTGCTGCAGCGGTAATATTATTGTTCGGAGTGGGATTTTTCATGCAAAGCAAACATACCAATATCTATACTCCGACATCTGTTGCCGCTCTAAACTCTAATATTAACAATCAGGATAATAATAAGATACTAGCATTTACTTCTACTCCTCATTCAATACCAGAAATAAAGAGAAAAAGAGAAGAATATACCGTAGAGCATCTTGCTCCGGTTCCGGTTTCTACCTCCACTTTAACCAGTTTGGAGAACGAGCAGCCGGAAGGTGATTTGAAAAAAACATCCGTTCGTGCAGGGTTTATCCCTTTGGTAAATCAAAATGCGATAGAAAATCAACGTAAATACACGGAACTTTTGGATGGGAAAAGTATAACCACGGTAAAGACTACCAATAAAGTAAAATCAGAAGATACTAAAATGTTTACTGTAGGTGGATATGTCTCTCCCGGATATTCGTCAGGTAGCTATAAAACGAGTGGAACAAATGCTCGCTCCGCTCAATATGAAAGTAGCCAGATGAGTGGTATTTTTAATGTAGGTGGAGGGTTGACTTTCGCCGTGAAACCTACAAAACGAATCTCCATAGAAACCGGTTTAGGGTATTCCCGTATGGGACAAAAGACGGATGATGCACAAGTGTATGTGCCTCGTTCCGATATGGTGTCATATAATGCTAACACTCATGCCTATACCCCACTTGGTAGCGTAAAAAACAAAGCCAATGCAACCGTTTCCTCTCCCGAAACCTTTGTTTCATTAAAAACAGAACAAGATGAAGACGGAAGTATCGAGCAGCAATTCGATGCTATTGAGATTCCTTTAATTTTCCGTTATCATTTGAATGATAATAGAGTAAAATTTAGTGTGTTAGGTGGGTTTGGAGCCAGTTTTATGGTACGTAACCATACTTACGTGAATTACAATGGGAAGAAAGAATTTATGGGAGAAGCCGAGGACATCAGAACGTTTAATATCAGTACGAATATCGGTTTCGGTATCGAGTATCCCCTTTCAAAATCAATCCACATAAAAGTGGAACCGGGATTCAAATATTATTTACAATCCTTGAGTAAGAGTGCAGAAATTGATTTTAAACCTTACTCGTTCACGTTCTCCACTGGAATCGGAATTAATTTCTAATTAATATTTACGATTTAATATCTCGCTGGAAATTATCGCTTGACGAATATCAAAATCAAAATGTTCGGTAATTGAATTATTTGGTTGCTCGTTAGACTCTTCGTCATCTTTAAAGAGAACCACCTCTTTCTTAGTCCGTCCTCTTCTGGCTTGTTGCAGTTGTTCAAGCATGGCATAACGTTCTTCATCTGTTTTACCAAAATTATTCACGTTTATCTCTCTCCCCGCTCTTTCTACAAGTTCATCGCTATTTGATATCGGAGCAAAAACAGGCTCCGGAGATGGGATTTCCGGTTCTTGTGAAATCACGACAATCTCATCATCCAAATCATCATGTTCTTCTTCCGGAAGATGAAATTCGGGAGGTGTATTTTTTGCTTTTTTCTCCTTGGAAGCCTTAAACCAGCCTATTGCACTCGCACCTAACGTCAACAGTAAGTAAACAATTAAATCAACACCTTTATCGCTCATAATATCAACAAATAAATTATTCCGAAACCTTTAATAATATCCAATTATTTATCAAATATACTGTTTTTTTGAACACATGAAAACGATCGCAAGAAAAATATTGCACGAAACGCTTTTTTATATAAAAAAATAATATTCTTTTTTTACCTTTGTCTGCAAGTAATATTACGTTTGGAACAATAAAAATTAAATATCCGGATGAGAACGAAAAGAGCATTAATCAGTGTATTTGACAAAAGTGGGATTGTTGATTTTGCTAAATCGCTAAATTCTATGGGTTGGGAGATTATTTCCACCGGGGGGACCTCTAAGAAATTGAAAGAAGAGGGACTACAGGTGAAAGATATTTCAGATTTAACCCAATTCCCCGAGTGTTTTGACGGAAGAGTGAAAACCCTTCACCCGAATGTTGAGGGAGGTATCTTAGCGATACGAGACAACGAGAAACATAAGCAACAGATGACCGAACTTGGGATAGAACCTATTGATATGGTCGTTTGTAATCTATATCCTTTCAAGGAAACCATTCTTAAAGCAGGAGTTTCACACGAAGAAATTATCGAGAATATCGATATTGGCGGGCCGACCATGATTCGGGCGGCAGCGAAGAATTATCCTTTCGTGACGGTGATTACAGATCCGGAAGATTACACGAAAGTAATCGAGGAAATTCAAGCTCATGGAGATACTTCACTTGAAACCAAAGAGCTATTAGCAGCTAAAGTGTTTATTCATACTTCACACTATGATGCTCTAATAGCCAACTATTTCTCTAAACGATTGAATATTCAATCACCGAAGACCTTGACCTTAACGTTCGAAAAGAAACAAGATCTTCGTTATGGAGAAAATCCACACCAGTCAGCTACTTTCTATACCCAAATTCAGGAGACGGAGGGTACGTTGACCGGGGCGGTTCAGTTACATGGAAAAGAATTATCTTATAATAATATCGGTGACACCGACGGGGCGTTAGAAACCTTGAAAGAGTTTGAAGAACCGACAGTTGTAGCTGCAAAACACGCAAATCCTTGTGGTGTTGGTAGTGCCGCTACTCTTGTTGAGGCCTTCAAGAAAGCTTACGAGGCTGATCCTGTTTCTATTTTTGGTGGAATCATCGCGGTAAACCGGGAAGTAGATAAGGCAACGGCAGAAGTCATGTCCCCTATTTTCTTGGAAGTGATTGTAGCTCCTTCTTTCTCGGAAGAAGCTTTAGCGATTCTTACCAAAAAGAAAAATCTGAGATTATTACAGGTATCAAATATTAGTAAAAGAGATTATACTTCTCCCAAAGCAAAAACCGTATTGGGAGGTCTGTTGATTCAAGATATGGACCAACAGTTGCTTGATGGTGAGTTGAAATACGTTACCAATCGTCATCCTTCAGAAAAAGAACTGGAAGACTTGTTGTTTGCATGGAAAGTTGTCAAGCATACTAAATCTAATGCAATTGCGATTGCAAAAGACAAATGCACCACGGGAGTTGGTCCGGGACAAGTAAGTCGAATCTGGGCATTGGAAAATGCCATTCGTCAAGGCGGGGAGCGAATTGCGGGGAGCGTGATGGCATCCGATGCCTTCTTCCCTTTCGCTGATTGTGTTGAGGCTGCCCACAAAGCCGGCATCACCGCGATCATTCAACCGGGCGGATCTATCCATGATCAGGATTCGATTGATGCGGCCAACAAGTATAATATTGCGATGATTTTTACTGGAATGAGACACTTCAAACATTAATTGATTATGGGTTTGTTTTCTTTTTTAACACAAGATATAGCGATCGACTTGGGGACGGCGAACACGATCATCATCATGAATGACAAGATGGTTGTAAACGAGCCATCCATTGTTGCCGTCGATAAAAAAACAGAGAAGGTAATCGCTATTGGTGAGAGAGCTCGCCAAATGCAGGGTAAGACACACGAGTATATAAAGACCATTCGCCCGTTGAGAGATGGTGTGATCGCAGACTTTAACGCTGCCGAACAGATGATTCGGGGTATGATCAAGATGGCAAACGGAAAGAGCAAGTTCTTCTCTCCTTCTTTGCGTATCGTGGTTTGTATACCTTCCGGAAGTACTGAGGTTGAACTACGTGCCGTACGTGACTCTGCCGAACACGCCGGAGGACGTGATGTCTATATGATTTACGAGCCGATGGCTGCCGCCTTGGGTATCGGCTTGGACGTGGAAGCCCCGGAAGGTAACATGATCGTGGATATAGGTGGTGGTACCACGGAGATCGCCGTGATTTCTTTGGGAGGTATCGTTACGAATAAGTCCATCCGTATCGCGGGTGATGACTTGACGGATGATATTCAGGAATACATGAGACATCAACACAATATCAAGATTGGGGAACGTACAGCAGAAGAAATTAAAATTCATGTCGGTTCAGCTTTGTCCGAACTGGATGAACCTCCTGCCGACTTCGTGGTGCAAGGACCGAATCAGATGACCTCTCTTCCGGTTGAAGTACCTGTTTCCTATCAGGAGATAGCCCATTGTATCGAGAAATCCATTTCTAAAATTGAAATTGCAATCTTGGCCGCTTTGGAACAGACGCCTCCCGAGTTGTATGCAGACATTGTGAACAAAGGAATATACTTGGCCGGTGGTGGTGCATTGTTGCGCGGGTTGGATAAACGTTTGACCGACAAGCTGAACATTCCATTCCATATTGCTGAAGATCCATTGCGAGCCGTGGCCAGAGGTACGGGAATTGCATTAAAGAACGTGGACAGGTTCTCATTCCTTATAAGATAGTGATGTGAAAGAGATTATAAAACTGATATTAAAATATCATTTTACTATTATTTTTATATTACTGGAAATCGTAAGTTTCTCTCTGATTATTCGTCATAACGAATATCAGAGAGCAATTTTCTCTGAAAGTGCTTCTACTCTATTCGGAAACGTTTCGTCAACGATCACGAGCATAAAAGATTATTTTCGTCTAAAAGAGATGAACGAATCTTTAGCAAATGAAAATATCTTGCTGAAAAATCGTTTGGAAGAGTATGAGCTTTTACGGGATACGATTATCCATGGGACGGTTGTACAAGATAGCATACCTGTTTACGAGTATATCGGGGCAAAACAGGTCAACGCAACATATAACCGAACGAAAAATTACATTACTTTAAATCGAGGACGAAAAAACGGTCTTCAGAAAGAAATGGCCGTTTGCACTCCGGAAGGGATCGTGGGACTTATTCAGGATTTAAGTGATCATTTTGCCGTAGTCATCCCCTTGATCAACGTGGATTCTCGAATTTCGGCCAAAATAAAAAAGAATAACTATTACGGTTCCTTGCAATGGGATGGTAATGATTATGCCTACTCCTATTTGAATGATATTCCCTATCACGTGGAAGTTAATGCCGGGGATACGATTGTCACTTCCGGCCTTTCAAAAATCTTTCCGGAAGGAATTGTCGTGGGATATGTAGAATCTGTTGACAAGGAAACCGCAAACTTCTTAAAGATAAAGGTCAAACTAGCCGTTGATTTCAAACGCATAAACCATGTTTATGTCATATTGAATAACAAGAAAAATGAGCAAACAAGTTTAGAAGCCATAAACTATCATGAATAATATAAACTATTTCATTCATTTGTTGATACTTTCTTTATTACAGATTGTAATCGTGGATAATATCCACCTTGGCTCCTATTTTTACTTGAATATTTATATTCTGGCTCTCTACATCTTACCTTATAAGATGAAAGGTATACCATTACTGTTATTCGGGTTCTTTTTAGGTTTAATCATGGACTTGGCTGATAACACGGTCGGTATTCATGCCGCGGCATCTACTTTCATCGCTTATATTCGTCCCCGGTTATTGCAGTTGACCTCTACCCGGGAAGAAATAGACGACACGCATGGAGGGCAAGGTCTGACGGATGTCAGGTGGTTTTTGAAATACACGTTTGTTTCCACGCTGTTATTTAACGTGGTACTGATTTTGACAGAGGCCTTTACTTTTAATGATATGCTGATCTCGATTATCCGGATTATTTTAAGTACCTTTATCTCAATGTTATTCATGCTACTCTACTATTTCATCGGAATTAAGAAAGTACAGCAATAAAAGCGTGGTTTTAATCGATTAATGAATTCTTGAAATGAACAAATTCGGGTATAGACAAGGGATTATATCAGGAATTATTATCAGTGTATGTGTCGTGTACCTCCTGCGATTGTTTACCTATCAGGTGGTATCCGACAAATATAAAGTTATGGCTGAAAATAATTCCCAGCGAACGGAAACCGAATATCCGGCACGAGGATTAATATATGATCGGAATAACAAACTTTTGGTTGATAATCAAGCAGCATACGATTTAATGATTATCCCCAACCAGGTAAAAAAATTTGATACTTTAGAATTGATTTCCATTCTGGATATAACGAAAGAATCTTTGGAAAAAAGGATTCAGGATTGTCGGGATTATGCGAAATTCAAACCTTCGGTTCTTGTTTCTCAGATCCCCGGAAACAAATATGCTGTCCTTCAAGAAAAACTTTATCGTTATCCGGGTTTTTACATACAAACCAGAACGTTACGAAAATATAATGTAAGCCATTCTGCAGATGTTTTCGGCTATATCGGAGAGGTGAATTCCGAACAGATGAAAGATCCCTATTATGCACAAGGAGACTACATCGGGATCAGTGGGTTGGAAAAAACATACGAGAAACACCTTCGCGGTACCAAGGGAAAACGGGTCGTTCTTGTCGACAATAAAAACCGGGTGAAGGGTTCGTTTGCGGACGGAGAATATGACGAAGATGCCATTGTCGGTGAAAATCTATACACCACGTTAGATGTTGACCTACAAGAATACGCCTACGAACTCATGCAGAACAAAAAAGGCGGAATCGTGGCCATTGAACCTTCTACGGGAGAAATATTAGTCAAGATGTCCAGTCCCGGTTATGATCCGCAATTAATGGTCGGCTTGGATCGGGGTAAAAATTACTCTAAATTGCTAAATGATCCCTTAAAACCCCTATTTGACAGAACGACGATGGCACAATATCCCCCGGGTTCCATATTCAAAACCGTTCAAGCTCTGATTGGTTTACAAACAAAAGCGATTTCCCTGCAAACACAATGTACGTGTAGTGGAGGTGCTTATATTGTCGGGGGAAAATTCATGAAGTGTCACCACCATAGTTCTCCCGTGAATTTACTCCAGTCCATTGAAAACTCCTGTAATCCCTATTACGCCAATGTTTTCAAGAGAATCTTGGAATTACCGGAATATAAAACGGTGCGAAATGCTTACGGGGAATGGCGGAAATACGTGATGTCCTTCGGGTTCGGCAATAAGATATGCCCGGATTTCTCCAATGAAGTATCCGGTTCTATCCCCACGCAGGAATATTACGACAATGTGTTTAAAACACAAAAATGGTACCCCTCCTACATGATTTCTCTTTCCATTGGTCAGGGAGAATTAATGATCACGCCGATTCAAATGGCAAATTTGGCCACGATTTTGGCGAACCGGGGATATTATATTACACCACATATTGTAAGATCGATAAATGACTCGATTTCCAGCCAGATAAAAAAGCACGTTATTCCCATTGACCGGAAACACTTTGACCCTATCGTCGAAGGAATGCAAATGGTTATCAAGGGAGGAACCGGACGACGGGCACAGGTGGATTCGATTGCAATAGCCGGAAAAACGGGAACCGTGCAAAATCCGCATGGTGACGATCACTCCGTGTTTATTGCTTTTGCCCCGGTAGAAGACCCTAAGATCGCGTTGATTGTATATGTTGAAAACGGGGTTTGGGGATCACGTTACGCGGCCCCGATTGCCGGTTTATTAATAGAGAAATATTTAAAAGGAAAAATATCCGACAAGAAGAAACCTCTTGAAAAAGAGATGTTCCAAGGTAGTCTGATCCATGATACAACCAGTAAAGTAAAAGAAACGAGCAATGAATAGCAGATCTAATAACCTACTCGCCAATATAGATTGGGTATCCATTCTATTATACCTGCTGCTTGTATTAATCGGGTGGTTAAATATTTATGCGGCAGTATATGATGAAAATCATAGCAGTATTCTTGATATTTCTCAAAAGTACGGGAAACAGTTGATTTGGATCGGGGCGGCTTTCGTGCTTGCTTTTCTCGTTCTACTCACGGATAGTAAATTCTTTACCACCTTCTCGATGGTCATTTACGGCATCATGATATTTTTATTGATTGCCGTCCTGTTTTTGGGTACGGAAACCAAGGGTGCGCGTTCGTGGTTTGAAGTCGGGGATTTTCGCATTCAACCGGCGGAGTTTGCCAAATTTGCAACAAACTTGGCCATAGCCTACGTCATGAGCCGGCATAATTTCAAGGTAATGCGCTTTTCCAGCCTTTTGACCATCGGGTTAATTTTAGCTCTTCCCGCGGGATTGATTATCTTGCAGAACGACACGGGGTCAGCTCTCGTGTACAGTAGTTTTATACTCGTTCTTTTCCGAGAAGGATTGCATGGCTCTATCCTATTGCTTTGTTTCGTGGCGGCAGCTATATTTATCATGGCATTGCTGTATACCCCTTTCACGGTATTGCTTGTCATTATCGGAGGAACACTGATAGCCTTTTATTATTATCGGCACGATATTCGGGAATTATTCCAAATCATCCTGTTTATCGGGTGTGGTTTCGGGCTTTTCGTCTTGATTAAATGGATGTTTAATCTATCGATTTCCGATTATTACATATTACTTATCGTTTACGTGATTACAAGTATAACCGCGATCTACCCGATATATAAACGGAAGATGAAAAACATGATTACCCTGTTACTGATCTCGTGGTTATGTGTCGGGGCCGCTCCTTCCGTGAATTATGCTTTTAACCATCTTCAACCTCACCAACAGGATCGTATTAACGAGCTACTGGGTATAAAAGTAGACCCCAAGGGAACAGGATACAACGTCACGCAATCCAAAATTGCAATAGGCTCCGGGGGATTACTGGGTAAGGGATTCCTACAAGGAACACAGACTAAATTGAACTTCGTTCCGGAGCAAAGTACAGACTTTATCTTCTGTACTGTTGGCGAAGAGTGGGGATTTATCGGGAGTACCTTCGTCATCGTGCTACTGGCGGTATTTATTTTACGAATTATCAAACTGGCAGAACGACAACGTTCCAGTTTTTCCCGGATATATGGTTATGGAGTAGCCTCTATCCTATTCTTCCACGTGGCGGTCAATATTGGAATGACCATTGGAATGGCACCTGTTATCGGTATTCCTCTTCCATTCTTCAGTTACGGGGGATCATCACTATGGTCTTTTACCATTCTTATATTTATATTTTTGAGATTAGATGCCAATCGTTTACAAGTCTTTAGATAATAAATAAACTTTCTGAACGCTTTCCTTGTGGATTTTCAAGGATTTTAATACATTCGTTCCCAAATGAACTTAAACACGAGAAGAATGAAAACATTAATTATAAATATAAAGCAACTTGTTCAGGTTGAGGAAGAACCACGTAAATGGGTTGCGGGTGCCGACATGGCAAAACTGGGTATCATTGACGATGCCTACCTTCTGATTAACGAGGATAAAATAGAGGCTTTCGGTAAAATGAGTGAATTGAATCAAGATACGATTTACGAGGGCACGGACACGGTGAAGGAAATAGATGCCAAAGGACGTTTGGTTCTCCCCGCCTACTGTGATTCCCACACGCATATCGTTTATGCCGGGAGCCGGGAAATAGAATATATTGATAAAATCAAAGGTTTATCATACGAGGAGATTGCCCAAAGAGGTGGTGGCATTTTGAATTCAGCCGAACGTATCCGGAAGGCATCGGAGGAAGAGTTATTTGATTCAGCTTATGCCCGTTTGCAAGAGATCGCCTCTCTTGGAACCGGAGCCGTGGAAATCAAGAGTGGTTACGGTTTGGACACGGCGAGTGAACTCAAAATGTTGCGTGTGATTAAAAGACTGAGCGAGGAAACACCTTTAACCATAAAGTCCACCTTCTTGGGTGCTCACGCTGTTCCGGTGGAATACAAGGGACGGCAGACGGAATACGTGGATTTAATCATTAATGAAATGATTCCGGCTGTTGCTGCCGAGGATTTGGCTGATTATATCGACGTGTTCTGCGATAAAGGATTCTTCACGGTGGAAGACACGGACAGGATGTTAAATGCCGGAATGAAATACGGATTGCGTGCGAAGATACATGCTAACGAACTGGATTATTCGGGTGGTATTCAAGTCGGGGTAAAATATAATGCCTTATCCGTGGATCATCTTGAATATGTCGGGGATGAAGAAATCGCTGCATTAAAGGGTAGTGAAACCATGCCAACCGTGTTACCGGGAGCTGCATTCTTTTTGAATATGCCTTACTCTCCGGTTCGTAAAATGATTAATGCCGGACTTCCTGTTGCTTTGGCTTCGGATTTTAATCCCGGCTCCTCTCCTTCCGGAAACATGAAGTTCGTGATGTCTCTCGGGTGCGTGAATTATAAAATGCTGCCGGAAGAGGTGATTAACGCAACGACCATCAACTCAGCATACGCTATGGGTGTAGAAGAAGAGCTGGGTAGTATCGCCGTGGGTAAAAAAGCGAATTTCTATATCACGACTCCGATTACTGGAATAGAGTATCTTCCATACGCTTACGGGACGGATTTAGTTGAAGCGGTATTCTTAAACGGAGAACAAATTTAAGGAAGCTATGCCCTATTCACATTACAAAAAAGTATGGATCCGGAAAGCGTACCGGATAAGATATCCTTAGAAGATTTATTGATTGATGATTTACGATTTTATGATTGAGTGATTAGAAAATCGATACTAAATTTATTTTTTGTCAAATTATAAAATTAATATATATGAAAAAATTAATCGAATGCGTTCCGAATTTCAGTGAAGGGAACGATATGCACATTATAGATCAGATTACAGCAGAAATCAAGGCTGTTGAAGGAGTTAGTCTTATTGACGTGGATCCGGGAAAAGCAACGAACCGTACGGTTGTTACCATGGTAGGTACTCCGGAAGAAGTATGCGAAGCCGCTTTCCGTGCCGTTAAAAAAGCATCCGAGTTGATCGATATGAAAAAACACAAGGGAGCGCATCCCCGTTTCGGAGCTACAGACGTTTGTCCTTTGGTTCCGGTATCAAACATCACGATGGAAGAAACCGTGGAATACGCACGTGCTTTGGCAAAACGTATCGGTGAAGAATTGAACATCCCGGTATATTGCTACGAGAGTGCAGCCTTCACCCCGGAAAGAAGAAATTTGGCTACTTGCCGTGCCGGAGAATATGAGGCTCTTGGAGAGCGTTTAAGCAGTGAACAATGGCATCCCGATTTCGGTCCCCGTGAGTTGAACGAGTGGACGGCTAAAACCGGAGCTACGGCTGTTGGAGCCCGAAACTTCTTGGTGGCTTACAACGTGAACTTAAATACCACCTCTACCCGTCGTGCCAATGCGATCGCTTTTGACGTACGTGAAAGAGGAAGAGCTAAGAGAGAAGGAAATCCTATTACCGGTAAGATCGTGAAAGACGAGAAAGGTAAAAACGTGATGATTCCGGGAACCTTGAAGTCTGTGAAGGCTATCGGTTGGTTTATCGAAGAGTATGGAATTGCTCAGATCTCCATGAACTTGACGGATATTTCCGTGACTTCCGTACATGAGGCTTTCGACGAAGTATGCCGTAAAGCACAGGATCGCGGTATTCGTGTAACCGGTTCCGAGTTAGTAGGTGTAATTCCATTAAAAGCCATGTTGGACGCCGGACGTTATTTCTTGCGTAAACAACAACGCTCTACCGGGGTATCGGATAAAGAATTGATCAAGATTGCCGTGAAATCTTTAGGCTTGGATGAATTGTATCCGTTCGAACCCAGAAAGAAAATCATCGAGTATATTCTGGAAGATGAGATGAATCAAGGAAAGAAATTCTTGATCGATATGAATCTTCATGAATTTGCTGATGAAACAGCATCAGAATCTCCGGCTCCCGGTGGTGGTTCCATTTCAGCATACATGGGAGCTCTTGCTTCTTCACTGGCCACGATGGTTGCCAACTTGTCTTCTCACAAACGCGGTTGGGATGAGCGTTGGGAAGAATTCAGTAACTGGGCTGAAAGAGGAAAAGCTTATCAAGTTGAATTAATCAAAATGGTTGACGAGGATACTAACGCTTTCAATCGTATCATGGATGCCTTCGGATTACCGAAGAAAACAGACGAAGAAAAAGCTGCACGTCACCAAGCAATTCAAGATGCAACCAAGTTTGCTACCGAAGTACCGTTCAAAACGATGATGCTTTGCTACGAATGTATGGAAGTGGTGAAAGCCATGGCAGAGATCGGTAACCCAAATTCTGTAACTGATGCCGGAGTTGGTGCTTTGGCCGCTCGTTCCGGAGTAATCGGCGCTTTCTTGAACGTGAAGATCAATGCAGCCGGATTGGATGATAAAGAATATGCTAACGATATTATTTCCAGAGGTGAAAAAGTGGTTGAAATGGCCAAACAAATGGAAACGGATATTTTGAATATCGTGAATTCAAAAATCTAAAGATTTATTCATAAACAACCTCACCAGTTCTCCTTACACAGAAGTGAAAAACGCTTGGTAATCAGCTCTCCCCCTGTGTAAGGGGGAGCTGGTGGGGGTAGTTTAAAAATGGTAACTCCACGTCACGGACGGCACAAATGGAAGTAAACTCCAACTCCGGGTAGTCACCCCTTCTTTCGTTTGTTTATGGTATATGATAGAAGGATTCTTACGGGCATACAAATTATAAATGCCAAATACCCATGAACTTCCCTTTCCTTTTCGATTATCCAAAGCGTATGATATATCCAGATGATGATAAGCTGGCATTCGAAAGTTATTCGGACGCTCAATATATTCCCGGTATTGCGTGTTGTCTGCATCTGTTTGAAAACTTTCAGGCATCGGGGCCGCGTGATAGAATTGTTTCCCTATCGAGATGTAATTCCCGGTCGCAAGCGTAAAATTAATTGAAAATGATTTGTTAAACTTACATCTTTCCTTGATCGGGAGCGTGTAATTGGTCGTCACGTTCAACTTATGCCGACGGTCGTATTCAAACGGGAACCATTCCCCGTTATTTACATGATCAAAACGACGTTCCAATTTTGACCACGAATAAGATACCCACCCCGTTAAGACTCCGGTCGTTTTCTTTGCCATAACCTCCAGTCCATAAGCTCGCCCTTTGCCCATATCAACATAATCCTGCCAGCTCCTGTCCTTTGTTTTAAGAAAAAGAATGCCGTCTTGGTAACGCACCACGTGATCCATCCGGTGGAAATATCCCTCTATCGAGAAATTCCAAGTATTTGCAGAGGCGTAGAAACAACCTATCGAAAACAAATCCGAAGATGCGGGAGCTACTCGCCGGGTAACAGGAACCCACAAATCGGTATTCATGCCCATCGAATTACTCGTCAACAGGTGCTGTGCTTGCAGCATCCTTGCCCATGAGGTCTTGAATAACACGCTTTCTCCTATCCGGTACGAAATAGAGAGACGAGGTTGCAAGGAATAATAACGGGCGTGAGGCACCGCCAGTAAACTAAAACGAACTCCGGCGTCCACGCTCCAATGATCATTCAGTTGCCAATGATCTTCCAGATAAGTTTCCAGCGAATACACATTACCGGTGGTCGTGTCTCTCACGTTTTCATTCAAGTTTACACTACCGATATATGACATTTCCGGGGCATAATATTTAATAGAGCAAACCGTTCCGAATCGGATGCGGTGCTTCTCCCCGATAGCAATCTCCGAGTCGGTTTTCAAAGTCCAATCCCGTAACCGGGAATTTGTCTTCGATTGCTCTCGTTGAGAGACACTCTCGTTATATACCGTCATGATTTGACTATTATTGAATTGACTATAATACAAGGTGATATTAGAGAAAAAGGTCGGGCTGAAGAGATGGTTCCAACGTCCCGAAACACTTAGATTTCCCCAGTAAAACCGGAAACAATCGGAATGTTTGGAATCCTTTGCTTTCCATGTTGCGAAACGAGAATCCCGGCTATTGTACATACTTATATACAACCGATTATACGGGTTGATTTCCCAATTTACTTTAGCATTTAAATCATAAAAATTATAACCTGTCGAGAAATCACTTCCGGCAATCTTCTGTCCTGTCCATAGTAAACCGTCCAACCAAGTTCTTCTTCCCGATATGAGGAACGAGGCATTATCTTTTTTCAATGGCCCTTCCACAACTACGGAGCCGGCCACCGGGCTAACATGAATGTCTCCCGAATATTTTTTACGATTCCCTTCCCGCATGGTCACTTCCAGCACGGAGGACAAGCTACCCCCGTAATGAGCGGGAAGATCACCCGTGTAAAGCGTAACATCTTGCAGGGCATCTCCATTAAAAGCAGAAAAATACCCGTAAGCGTGATTCACATTATACACGGGAAGGCCATCCAGTAAAAATTGAGTGTTGTCGGGACTACCACCCCTCACGCTAAAACCGGTTAACCCTTCCTGACCGGGATTCACACCGGGAAGGAAATGAAGGGATTTTAACACGTCAGCCTCCCCCAGAACCGCGGGCATTCGTTTCACCCAATCTAAAGACAAGGTATGTTTTCCCACTGCAGATGAAAAAGCATTCTTTTTCTCTACAATCAACACTTCTTCCAAGCAATTTCCCGGAACTAACGACATGACAATCAATGTGTCCGTTTTCAAGTTAATAGTAGATTCTACACGGGTAAATCCCACGTGACTTACCGATAAATGGTTTTCTCCATGAGGTAAAGAGAGTGAAAAGAAACCATATCGGTTACAACTTGTTCCCCGCCCGCTTTTCGTTTCAACGATCGTGGCATTTACCAGTCGTTCTCCTGTTGCCTTGTTCTCAATATACCCGCTCAACGTCACGTTTTGCGCGAAAGAAGTAAATACAATCCAAATCTGAATGCTGAATATGAATAAAATATGTTTCATCTTACCATTCCTCCCGTTTCCTGAATACTTGAATGAATAAATCTTCATATTTTGAATAAGAGGCCACCAGCCCGGTTCCCCCGTGTATGTTAGAATAAGTCCACAAAGGAGCATAAAACAGGGGGTCAGAATCCATTGCCGATAGATAATCATCGTTCACAATCGACGATTTCAAATAACGATCGTAATTTTCATCAAGGCTTAATATGAAACGGGTACTTTTATAGCATCCCGTGTCCGGTTCCCAGTAATAATACCCCGAACGCCGTCCCTTGTAACTTAACCCTATCTCCTTCCCGGACAAACCGCTATCCTCTACCCTTAAATAATAATCGTATTCTGCCGGGATTTCTTCATCAAAGTCAAAACTGCGGTTAAAGGCATCGGGTAGCGTGCTATTCGTTTGAAGATACGACTGAAGTTCCATGTGCAAGGTGTCCGGCACCCCATTCTGTGAGGAATGGGTGGATGACAGCCAATAGTAGTTTTTTTCCTCTTCCCGATCAGTCCACCGATTGATAATCCGTTCCTGCAGGCTGTCGCATTCTATGCTTGCATTCAGCAAGGGGGCCGGAACTCTGGTTTCCCCCCACACAAGCGGTTTGCCCGGAATGTCTACTTCTACCCGATAAACTCCGGTAGCCTCCACGTGATGAGTAATGACATACCATCCCTCTTTCCGGTACCGACATTCACCCACGAAATGATCGTTTTTGTACAATTTTACCAAAGCATTTGCCTCTACGGGAAAATCACCCTGTTCATAGACGTTTTTTGTCCAAGTGACCCGCACGCGAACAGAATCGTCACCAGCCATTAAAATACTATTTACAACCGGAACGGGAGATTGGGCGTTTAAATCAATGTGTAATTTTTGCTCACATCCATTTAATAATAATTCCCATACCAATAATACGAGGAATATTCCGACAACTTCTTTTTTCATGTATTGATTCTTTTGAGTTTTCTACTCTTAAGAGTCAATAAACCGGAAAACCCCTATTCTAAATTCTTAGATTTTGCCCGAAAATCCATGATCACTTCACGAGTGAAACAACTTCCCACCACGCCAAGCCCGCCTTGTACGTTGGAATACACTTTAACGGGTTCTTTATACATGGTCGATTGTTGTTCAAAAATCCCCAAGGTGTACAGGTAATCAAATAAAGGTTTGTCAATCCGGAGTACTTTCACCCGCAAGCAATAGGATTCCTTTTCCACGTACCGGATCGTGTCTCCGTCACCCGTGATCACCCATGTTTCCCTCTCGTATGCATAGGGATGACTTACGCTTGCATGAATAATTCGTTCCTTCCCCCGGAAACTTTCATTCGTAAATACCTGATACGGGTTGACATTTATCTCTTTTCCAAAAATCGTTGTAATCATTTCGTGTGATAATAGCTCATCCTCGGAAAGATCCACGTCATATGAATAAGTCGTGGAAGAATCTATTTTTACCTGTCCCTCTTTCCAACGGATTCCATGATGAAACCTTTCATTTTCAACTACCAGCCTATAATAATTCTCCGTTTCTCCCCCATCTTTTATATGAATACGTAATTGCAGGACATTCATTTTACTGAAAGTATCTAATTGGATTTCCGGAAACGAATTGCATACCATGGTAGAACCGGTTGCCTCCTCTAATCCAGAGCAGGCAACTTTTATCGTGATTTCATCTCCCGCTTTAGGACGAACGTCTGATGAATAGCGGTTATGACCTGCGGGTTTTAATTTACCCATATACTGATCGTTCATGTACACCTGCCCTCTCACATTCCACGTTGAATCCATTTCCGTGTTGTCCGTGTATGTTCTTGATTTCGAAATTTCAGCATATAGCAAAGAATCCGTTTCTGCATAAGCATAAAGCACCAAGCGACTTTCGGGTACCTTTCCTCGAAAATCATATTCTTCTGAATTATTACACCCGCAATAAAACAAGCCAATCCATATAAAAATCACTATTCTCATCATCTCAAAAAGTAAACGTGTAGGAAAAAGAGGGAATGATCGGGAAAAGCCAATCATTACTAAAATACTGTCGCTCTTCCCGATCACCATATTTAGAATCATAATCGGGACTTAATTCTATCGTGTTCAACCTACAATAAGCATTATATAGGTTAATACTCCAAGTGGAAATTCCATGTTTCCGACGACGATGGAAATTGAATCCCAAATCCAAACGATGATAATCGGGTGTTTTCATGTTGTTACGTTTTTCAATATGAAATATAATATCCTTCTTTTCCTCTCCTTTCTCTCCCGGTAGGTAAGTCGGCGTATCATATCTTTCCAATGGTTGCGTCGTATAAAAACCGTTATTGAATGTCCACGTGGCACTTATATCAAAAAAGTTGCTGAATTTATGCAGTAAAACCAGATTCAGAATGTGACGGCTATCATATTTCGCCGGAAAACGTCGGCCTTGATTGATTGAACCATCCGGAAACCAGCGATAAGCACGAGAAAGAGTATAATTTATCCACCCGTTTGTCCTTCCCCCTGTTTTTTGCCCCATCCACTCCAATCCATAGGAACGTCCTTTTCCGGAATGAACGTTTTCTTTCCAATCCGCATATTCCGGGGTGATATCAACCCCGTTGTAATCGTCTAGCAAATGATTCTGGGTTTTATAAAATCCTTCAAGAGAAAAATGCCATCGCGCACAAGGATGATAATAAACACCTAACACGCATTGATGTGATTTCATGGGTTTCACATCATCACTAACCGGCACCCACAGATCCGTAGGCATATTCATCGTGCTACTTCCCAACTGATGAATATATTGGGACATCAGCGTGTAGGAAACTTTGGTTTTCCAACGATCCGTCCAATTATATTGCATGGAAAATCGAGGTTCCAGTGAAAAATAATTTGTACTCCCGACATGAAATAATATACCCCGAATTCCGGGATGCACGATCCATTTCTCTTTTATCGTCATTTCATCTTCCATGTAAAGGGCTACTTCATGGGCATATTCTTTATAGTTTACCCGTTTTCGGGAAGACGTTTCTTCCTCCATTACTTTATTAAGAGTGATTCGTTTTTCCGGTGTGAAAACATGATAAATGTAATGTCCCCCGAAATACAAACGGTTCCAATGATTCATGACCCAAGTAAGATCACTTTTCAGCCTCCACTCCTCTTGACCGGATTTGAAACGGATCTTTTTTAACCGGATGGTGTCACCCGATGAATTTTCATGTCGGTATCTTTTATTCATAAAAGCCCGATATTGATTATAAGAAAGCACCGTATTCGCGTACAATCCCGTGGAGATCATTTTATCCCATCGCAACCCGACACCCCAATTTCCCCACGTTCCACGCATATAATCTCGCTTACGGTCCGGTTCAAAATAGGAGTTTTTCTCATCCTTTTTATATTTCAAATAGTCATTCCCATAGAATAGAATGAAAGACAAGGCATTCCGTTGCGAGAACACGCGGGTCAGCTTGATATTTATATCCGTGAAATTATACCCTATCTTTTCTTTATAATCATTCGTGTTATTTATTGCCGCATAAATAGGAGTCCCAATTAAATCCAAGTAAGTTCTTCTAGCCGTGATATTAAACGAGCTACGATTTCTTTCCATGGGGCCTTCAATATTAAATTTACTGGATAAAAGACCAATAGAAAAACTACCATGATATTCTTGTAGATTACCTTCCTTCAAACGTATATCCATAATGGAAGAAAGATGACCCCCGTAACGAGCCGGGAAACTTGATTTGTAGAAATTTACGTTTTTTACGGCATCAGAATTGAATACCGAGAAAAATCCCAATAAATGATTCGCGTTATACAACGGAATATCATCTATCAGAAATTGATTTTCATCCCGATTACCCCCTCGGACCAGTATTCCCGCTATTCCTTCCATGCCAACCCGCACACCGGGAAATAACTGAACCGCTTTCAGTAGATCGCTCTCTCCCAATAGTTTGGGAATCACGGTTGCAGTCAAGATCGGAAATTCCAGTTGTCCCGGTTGCGAATTCTTTACCCATCCGGGGATATTGGGTTGAACTACAACAATTTCGTCCAAGTTCAACATGGGTTGTAATTCGACGTGAATCACGGTATCCGATTTCAAATAAAATTGGCATGAGGTACTTTGATAACCCACATAAGAGTAGTTTAAACAAACTTCTCCTTCCGGTACGATTAACGTGTAGAACCCGTAATTATTGGTTGCCGCACCCACGTGCAACCGGGAATCATAAACAGAGGCTCCTATCAGTCTTTCCCGGGATTCTTTGTCATATATTCTTCCATAGACAGAGAAAAAGCGTTTCCCCGGTTTCAAAATGATATATCTTCCCAATTTCTCCCAAGAGATGTTTGATGATTTGAACAAAAGGTTTAAAACCTGTTCTAGATTAGCCTGTTTTATAGATATTGTCTTTTGAGCTAATGGTTGTAAAATAGAAGGTGAATATGAAAATATATATCCCGTCTGTTGCTCGATTTTTTTCAACACCTCTTCCACGGGAGTTTCACGAAATGTAAATGAAAAGACTTCCTGAGCATTTCCTCTTAGGATGCAAAAGATCAACAAGATAAGTATAAGCCCGGCACGCATACTTAAATCGTCAATTGAATATCCAAAGTCCTGTTAATAATCTCGATCGCTTCCTCCAATGAAACTTCTTTAAAAACAACGGTTATCCGGAGAGTTGCGTAGTCTGCGGGTAGTGTTACGTGACTATCGTAGTATTCATTCAGCGTTTCGATGACTTCAGATAAGGGGGCGTTATCAAATTTAAGGATTTGTTGTTCCCCTTTATCTTCTTTCGTGGAGATCATTAATTTCCTATCCTTTTTCCCATACTTAACGGACATTCCGGTTTCAAGGATACTTTCTTGTTTTTTATCTTGGGTGGTAACTTTCACTCGTCCTTTTTCCACGGCTACTTCAGCTTGAAGTTTTTGAGCAATCACTTGAAAGGAAGTACCCAATACTTCTACCTGAATTAAAGATGTTTCCACGATAAAAGGTTTGCTCGTGTCCCGTTTTACTTGGAAAAATGCCTCTCCTCGTAGGAAAAGTTCTCGATTTGTCTTTCCGAATTGAGCATTATAAGCCAAACGACTATCTCCGCTTAGCATTACACGGGAACTATCCGGTAAATAAAATACTTTTGTTTCCCCAGTCCGGGAGAGTAAAACCGTTTCCTGAAGTGACGATTTATTCCAAAACCATAATACACCGAATATTAAAACAATGATAGAGGCAGCCACTGGCAAAATTCGCAAGTAGTGCTTCTTCGCAGGGAATTTCACTTTTTGTATTGCCTGTCGGGGGGCAAAAACTCCATATTTGTAACGCTTAGAACCTAATTCTATACGGCGCTTGAGTTGTCGAAATTCTCGTTGGTGATCTTCACTTTCCCCCAACCATTCTTCCACTCTTTGCCCTTCTTTCGTGTTCGCCTCACCAAGAATATATTTTGCTAGTAATTCATTTTTCATACTCCCTATGTTTACGAGATTATTTTATCCGAAGAAGAACAAATAGATTTTTATTGCTTTATCTCTCAAAGCCTTCAATGCTTTTCCCATTTGCCCTTCAACAGTTTTAACCGAAATATCCAGTTGTATGGCAATCTCCTTGTATTTCATGCCTTGCTGTTTTGCCATCAAAAATATATTCCGTCGTTCAGTAGGTAAAGCGTCTATCCAATCCCAAACTAAAGCCTCCTCCTCTACCGATATGGATAAGGCATTCTCGTCTGTCAAGTACATTGCACTTTCCACGGAAACTTTTTCCTGATTCTTTTTCGCATATTTCACCGCCCGATTCCGCACCACCGTGTATAAATATCCCTTCATGTCTCCCACTTCCAAACTTCCTGCAACCGCCTTTTCCAACAATTCCACGAAGATCTGTTGTACAATATCCTCCGAATCCTCGTATGATTCGGTTATATTTAAGGCATACAGGCATAACGGTCGGTACATCCATCGGAAGTATTTTTCTAACGTGTGAGAATTGACGAACATGATTTTTTATTTTACATGGTGCAAATTGGCATCAAAAATAACCAAATAAATGCAAAATAGGAATATTTTAAAAGAATATTCCTATTTTATAATGTTCTATACAATCACTTTAATTTTCTTTCATGTAAACGTAGTTTCGAATTGTTATACGAGGAATCCCTTCTTTCTCCCAAATACCTTGAACTATAAAACAATACATTCGATTCCCCTCCACCAGTGGTACTGAGGGTATCCATGTGAAGGAAGGAATCTTCCAATATTTTTTATTATACTCATTCTTTTCAAAGGTCGAAATTTTGTGGATAAACAACATATCATCACGAATATAAAGGCTATCAGAAATGTTATCAGAATAAAATTGTCCAGCTATTCCCTTGAAATCCTTTAACGGCCCTTCCAAATAAAAAGACACAGTAGCAGGAGGTAAAGTGATGAAAAATGTAGGCGTAAAAGATTCCCCTATAATTAACGTGTCTATTTGTTGACCAAATAATTCATAGATTATCGGTTCCTCTTTTTTGTCACAGGAAATAATAAATATAAAGCTGATAATAATAGTAAATAAATATTTATTCAATAGTAAAAACAATACTTTTTTCATAGATTTTTGATTTTAAATTAATTCATGAATCTCTTAGTTTATCATTAGATTGCCCTCGTCGTGGCAACTTATTTTACTGGGTATTAAGTTTATTATAGTTGTATCTATGTATAATGAATAATCTTTATCCACAACTAGATTTTCCACAGTAAAAGCAATTGTTATCATTCTTTTTATCTGTTCAGAGAATATATCAATCTTAATACTATCACGATCGTAATTTTTATGAAAAAGCAAAACCAAACTATCAGCTATATGATATTGTTCTTTGGTAGCCGTGGTTAATTCCGGAATAATCGTTAATTTTTGATTATGCATATTGGAATATAAAAGTGAGACTTTTCCTTTTAAATACACGTAATGTGTGCTATTATTAATAATTACATTTTTCTCCCGTTCCTCAAAACTAAATGTTGTTTCATATTTCGGATATGGATCATTCTTTGAACAAGAACCCAATACAAATAATAATACAATTCTAAATATTAAATTCATTTTCTTCATTTCCTTCTATTTTAATTACTCAATACTATATTGGAAACTTTTTATCGCCTTTATTATTAAGAGTCAAAAACAGTAAATACCCTTACTCTATTTCCCATCTTTTTTTCAAATAAAAATTCCTAAAATGTAATTCTTACACTCTAGGAATCCTTTTCAAGTATTGATTCACTCTACCCCATATAGGACTTATTGACTCGTAAGAAATCATGCTTGGGTAATAACTCAAATATATTCTTTAGATTCATTCGGATAATCCACGAAAATCTGTTGTACAATATTCTCTCTTTATTTTAACAAATTTTGGAACAATATAAAACATATATTCTAATGTATCCCCTATTGAAACAGAATCTGTCATTGCCTACAGGAAATGCCAAACCAAGCCTATCATCCTCTTTTTTTTCGCAGGCTCCGAGGAACACGCAAATCAGTATAATACCTAGGAACTTTCTTCATCTTATTCTATTTATTTTTAATAGTGAAACACTTTTCTCGCATGTAACTTTCAATTAGTCTTTCGAAAAATTCTTATTGCCTTTTACTATTAAGAGTCAAAAAGAACAAATATCCTTCTCCAGTTCCGACATTTTTTCTATAAAAGTCAAGTTTCAACTAACAAACACTCTTACACTCCATCTTCTTTCGTTGGTATATGATAAATTTGCCGACATACAAATTATTACCAATGCCGTTATATATCCTCCATTTCAAGTAATCTATCTAATTGTGCTTGTAATTCTTCTCGTTTAGGAAGATAAAACTGATATTTGGCAGCAAAGAGTTGATTGGCATTATCCTGTAATGCATATTCCATGAGTAACTCGTCCTTTTTTGCACCAAGTACAATACCAATAGGCGGATTATCATCCGGTTGACATATTTCGGTTTTAAAATAGTTGAGATATAAATTCATCTGTCCAATATCACTATGCTTTATCTCTGCCCGTTTGAGATCAATTAAAACATAACATTTTAGGATACAATGGTAAAATACTAAATCAACCTTGAAACGCCGACTACCAATCTGCATTATATATTGCCGCCCAATAAATGCAAATCCACGCCCTAATTCCAACAAAAATTGTTCCATATTGGCTTTAAGTGCAGTTTCTAAATCACACTCTTTATAACGCTTTTTTATGGGTAAACCGATAAATTCCAATACATATGGATCGTGGATTATATCTTGTGGAGTCAGTACTTGATGTCCCTTATTGGCTAAAGCTAAAACGCCAGCTTTGTCGGTACTTAGAGCCAAACGTTGGAACAGAGCACTTTTAATCTGTCGTTTCAATTCACGTACTTTCCATCCTTCTTTAATGGCTTGGTTGAAATAAAACTGCATTTCAAGAGGATCATCACATTTCAATAATTCAAAATAGTGACTCCATGACAATTTGTGAGACAATGTCTCACAAATTGGGAAAGCCACATATAGTTTGCGCATATAGTTTAGGTTGGAGCGACTAAAACCTTTTCCACAAGCCAAGGTTAAGTCTTTTGAGAGGTTGACTAACAATTGTTTGCCATATTCTGCCCGAATTTGTCCTTTTTGTTCAAATTCTACAATATATTGCCCTGTTTTCCAGTTGGCCTCAAGAAGAGTTGTATTTACGGCTGTTATAGCTTTGATTTTTGCATCATCCCACAAATCTATAATACGGTCAACAAGTACACCGTATTCTTTACCATCACTTTGTGCTATTATTATATCTTTTTCCATTTTAATCCTCCTCAATATTTGCCAATAGTTATTCCAATTCCACTACCACACGACCGATTGTTCAATTTTCATATTGCTCCGCATATTGCAACAAATATACATTAAATTTGGCGATAATCGACATTCAATGTATCACAAGTTGGGTTTACATTAATATTTCAATGAAAGTATAGCAAAACTACCCCATCCTCATAAACGCCTCGAAAAAGGCATCCCGATAGGTGTTTCCAATAGCTATTTCATGTGTTTTAATGAAAATATCGTTGTTGTCAAATGAATCTATATGTTTGGTATTTACGATATAGGACTTATTGACTCGTAAGAAATCATGCTTGGGTAATAACTCAAATATATTCTTTAGATTCATTCGGGTAATCACCCGTTGTTCATCCAATTGGATGATCACATAATCTTTCAGTCCCTCGATGAATAGAATATCCTTGTAATTTATTTTAAAATAGCGTCTTTCAGACTTTACGAAGAAGTATTCCGTGTTACCTGCCTCGATATTTTCTTTCTCTTCTTTTAATAATAAAGAATGGTAAGCAATTGCCTTGTTAACTGCCTTGTGAAAGCGTTCCGGGTCAACCGGTTTGATTAAATAGTCGATAGCGTCGACCTCGTAACTATCCAAAGCATATTCTGTGTAAGCCGTGGTGAAAATGACCAACGTTCTCTTGGATATATTGTGAGCGAACTCGATACCCGTGATTCCCGACATCTGAATATCCAAAAAGATCAAGTCTACTGGATTCTCTTCCATGAACTTTGACGCTCCGATAGCATTATTAAACATACCCGTCAGATTTAGTTGACTGGTATCTTTTACTAGTATTTCTATCGCCTCACGGGCTAACGGCTCATCATCAACAATAATACAATTCATAATATCAAATGTAAATATACGGTATAACTTATTTCACTTTCTTCTATCTCCAATGTGTAACGTTCCGGAAACAGTAATTCCAACCTGCGCTTTATATTCTTTAGTCCTAATCCTCCCACTTCATTTTTCTGTAAAGCAATTTTAGGCTTAGAATTTATACATTGAAATTCCAGTTGTTTATCCCAGACCTTGAAACCGAGATAGACATACGATGAATTCTCGCTATCCACGTTATGTTTCACGGCATTCTCCACGAAAGGAATAAACAATAATGGTGGCAACCATACCTCACTAATATCTCCTTCTTTAGAAATGACATACTCGAATTTATCCCGTCGAACCTTCTCCAGATTCAGAAAGTCATTCAAGAAATGGATCTCAGAACTCAATAACACCTGTTCTTTCGCGCTGTCGTTAATTTGGTAACGCAACATATCTTCAAGCTTGAAAAGCACCCGGGAGGCTTCTTCTGGATTTTTCTTGATCAGCACGTTAGCATTATTCAGCATATTGAACAGAAAATGCGGGTTAATTTGTTTCTTAAGAAATTTCAATTCGGATTGTAATGTCGAAGAGGCCAGTTCGTCTATTCGTTGGCTGTAACCGATCCAGTATTTAAATAGTAGCAAAGCCGACGTTCCGAATATTAGTAACCCAAACGAAATAATTGACGTGATCATGTTTAATATGATATATGGATTTCCATCCTCGTAATTCGCACTGACCTCTTGAACGCTTATTTGTAAAATTGCGATACATACAAGCGAAAATGATGTCAGCAATAACATAGATACCAAATACTTCAACAAGCGGCCCTTTATTAAAAAACGAGGGGCTAACACATATAGATTAAAATAAATGATCACACTGGTGAGCAAAAAATAAAATACCCACCCGTAAAAACGTTCCCAAGTCAACACTAACTCTCCTGATTGATTGGCAAATATACTAATTGTGATACAGGCAAGAGTTAATAGCAACAGAAAATGTCTCACGAACTTAAAACGTGGAGATAACAGGAAATCCGGAACGTGATTATCAATCAAATTACTCATGGTTTCTGTATTTTAAGTTTCAACATAATTGTCCTTTTAGCAACAGATAAGGTATAATCGTTCCCATATAACAATTCCAATCTCTGCCTGATTTTCGAAAAGTCATCCGGATGCAGTAAATTCCCATTATCAAAAGAGCAAACAAATTGAATCTCATTCCCATTCACATGAAAATTTAGATCAATCGAGCCAAATACAGGCTGACTGTATATCTGAATCACGGCTTGTTGCACGAAAGGAAGGAACAACAAGGGAGGAACAAATATCCGATGCACCTCCCCTTCGGCTGAAACCATGTATTGAAAACGATGGGAATACACCTGTTCCAAAGCGAGATAGTTTGTCAAAAAATCTATTTCAGCCTTTAATAACACCGCTTTCCGGCTACAATCATAGAGCTGGTATCTCAGAATCTGGCTTAACTCCAATAACATCCCGGATGCCTCCTTCGGTTCACTTTTTGCCAAAACTGCAGTACGATTAAGTACATTAAAAAGTAACAGAGGATTGACTTGGGCTTTCAATTGCTCCACTTCCGACTGCACATGAATTCTTTCCAGTTGGTTTACCCGGTTATTTTCTGTCATCCAATGTTTTAACACGATCGTGATCGAGCCTCCCAGCATACACAAAGTTACAGTGGCAAAAGAGGAGATATAATTTAAGATGAATACCGGTTCCAAGATGTTTCCCGCACGCTGTCCCAACCAAATTCGTGCCGTATCTTCAATGATTGTCTGTATCCATAAAAGCACCAGCACGGTACCAAATATCATGACTGTATACGTTAGGTATCTCTTCTGCATGAGATACCGGGGTACCAACACGTAGATATTCAAATAGGCCACGGCCAAGTAGGAGGCCAAATTCCCCAAGGCAATCCAGTAGAGCCTTACTCCAAGTGCCGGAATTTCCGGTTGAAAGATAACATAGGTTTGGTTAAAAGAAATGGCAGCAAGTGACACGATAAACAGAATATGCCGCCAGATCCGGAATTTCGAATTTACTAGGAGATTATATAGGAAAGCCTGTCCTTCCGTGTTGATTTTAAACATTCGAGGTTTTATTTGATGGTTACAAAGTTACAATCTTATTCCTAAATCGGATTAAAATTCTAATTTATAACTGACATTCGGCAAAGAGGTGGCTCCACGGATGGGTTTTATCTTATCGGTCTTAAAATTATACTCATGCCCGTAATATTCTTCGCATCCCGTCGTATTCAAGGACTTGATCGAAAATTCGTGAGACACCTTCTTCCGGTTGATTTTATACCCCACGGAGAAATTCGTGATAAACATCGGTGAGAATTGTTTGGAAAAAGCCTTTGTTTCATCATATTGCACTTCCCGGTCCGGATCGAGTAACGTGGCTACTTCATCCACGGGGGCATAGCGATCTCCCCCTTGCAAGGTTATTTTAAAGTTCACACTGAACATATTTTGCCTGTCACGCCCGACCATCCATTCCTTGCCACCCAACACGTTGACAATAAAATTCCGATTATACAACGTGTTACGCCATTTCCGGTCTCCCCCATAATATTTTGAATCAAAAATGGATGCCGTCACCATATAATAAAGTCCCTTGTTTAAATAGCGTTCCAGCGTGATGTCTACCCCGATATTACGTCCTTTTCCCCGGTTGACCAGAGCGTTCTCCACGTAAAAATCTCGTCTATTCAGCACGGAATAAGAACTATCGGCAATAACGGGTACATCATATAATTGTTGGAAATAAGGTTCTATTTTCATATTCATGTTATCCGATATTTTGAAACCATACGATAACATCACGTGATGCGCCCTAGTGAATCCCAAGTCTTTATTCACGGAACGATCACCCGTACCTTGTGTTTTCACGAAATAAACGTCCATTTTTTCCATCCGGCTATGTACCCCGTAAGCGAGGGCAAAAGAACTCTTTGGTGAAAATTGCCATTTAATCCCGGCCCGGGGTTCCAGTGCCCAGCTATTATTCAGTGTCAGGACTTGTGCGTTAACTCCCACGTTTAAAGTGACCTGTTCGCTTATGCCAATGGATGAACTCGTGTAACCGGATATTAAATCCGTGTTTCCCTTACCTTGGGAGATTAATTCCATGGGATGCATTTGATGGGGGGCCAGATTCATGTCCATATCGTAATACATCTTCGTGTAAGTTATCCCTGTTTTATTCGTGAACTTGGCACTGAATTTCCGGGTAATAGCAGTGGTGAATATCAAGTTTGTGTTACTCCGGTTTAAATCAAGAAAAGGTGCCGAATTCAAATTCCAGTCATAACTTGTCATCGTCCCCTCGTGTTTGAAGTAGGTAACCGCTAACGTCGTTTTCAGTTGTGTCTCGTTGTTAAAGAAATAGCGGTGACTGATACCACCGGCTCCCATGTATTGTTTGGTACTGGATTTCATCATATCACCAATCGATTCCCACTTATCCGTGTTTTCCTCAAAATCTCCTTTTGACTTGTCTATCAAGGCTGTTCCCCAAATCGAGAAGACACCCGCTTTACGTGTCGGCAGACTCAATTTGAAATTCAAATCCTGATAATCCAAAGTCCCGTCAATATCAACAGCCCCGATGTCTCCCAGCAATCCCGTGGTGGAATAACGATAATTGAAAATGTAAGAAGAATTGTGTTTCCGAGTCAAAGGCCCCTCCGAGGCAAAATCAATCCCTAATAAGCCGATCTGAAACGTGTTCTCGATCTTTTGGTTATTCCCGTTACGTAATTTCATATCAAAGACTCCCGACACGGCATTATCGTACTCTGCGGGAAAAGCTCCGGTAAAGAAATCCGAATTACCCAGTACGAGACTACTTAACCCGGATAAAATTCCCCCACCAAGAATGGACAAATCCGCGAAGTGATTGGGATTCGGGATCTCCACGTCTTCCAGTTTCCATTGCAATAAATGCGGGGCATTTCCGTGAATGGATATCCCATTCGTTGACATACTGGGAGAAATCCCGGCAAAGGAACTTACCAAGCGGGCCGGATCATCCATTCCCCCGGCATATCGACTTGCCTCTTCCACGCTGAGCATCCGGGCTCCCGTGGTGACCATCTTGTTTAATGGTTGCTCTTTATTCAATTGAGGTCGGACCATCACTTCATCCAGTTCTTTGATGCTTTCTTTCAATGGAATGGTCAAATAGACTTCTTTCGAGGAAGTTACCAGTATCTCCCGGAAAATAGTTGGTTCGTATCCCACGAAAGAAACCTGTATATCGTGTCGCCCGATCGGGACATTCTTGATGACAAAACGGCCTAGGGAATCCGTTACTCCACCGATCTCCGTTTTTCCCATGAGATACACGGAAACGTAAGCCACCGGATAACCCGATGCCGCATCAATCACCCGTCCCCGTACACTCTGAGTTAAAACTCTACCCTCTTTCTGTCCCCATACATTCACGGATAACATGAAAAGGAAAAAATATATGCCGATGACTCTTTTCTTGCTTTTAATCTTGCTCATGATTTTGAAAATCACGTCAAAAATTCCGTTTTTCCATCCTTTACGGTTCAGTTCTCCCCCTAAAACTTCTTCAAAGGCATCTAAAACCTTCTCGCAGTCTGCCACACTTACACTTGTCATTCGTGATACTTCTGTTATTATTTCCGTCTTATTCATATCCAATACTTTTTGATTACGAGACAAAAATAGGCTCCATGTGGAAGTGATTTAAAGAAAAGAGACAAAACACCCGATTTTGTATACGAAACAAAAGCATACGGAGAATTTTACTACTTTTGTACCATAATGATCGGTTTAAGTTATAATGAAATGAAAAAGAGAATAATATTTCTAGGGTGCATCATGGGAATAATCACTTTATTGTCAAGCTGTTCTTCATCCCAAAACCTTAGTATGTTACAGTTTAACATCTGGCAGGAAGGCTCTATGATTCCGGGCGGTTTTGACGCTATTGCTGATGAAATAGCCCGTTTGGAACCCGATTTTATCATGCTGAGTGAAGTCCGGAATTACCGGGATACCCGCTTTTGTGACCGTATCGTGAATGCCTTGAAAGAAAGGGGTAAAACGTATTATTCTTTTTATAGTTATGATTCAGGATTGCTTAGTAAACATCCTATAACAGACAGTAGTACGATATTCCCGATTCAAGATGATCACGGAACTATTTATAAAATGAAAACTACCGTGGGAAAACAAGTTTGTGCTGTTTATACCGCTCATTTAGACTATCTGAATGACACGTATTATGAAGTACGGGGTTATGACGGTAACAATTGGCACAAAATGGATGCACCTTTGACTGATGTTCCGACTATTTTGGAGCGTAACAACCTTTCATTACGCGATGATGCCATCCGTGCTTTTATCAAAGATGCTCAAAAAGAAATTGAAGAAGGAAATTGGATCTTTTTAGGGGGTGATTTTAACGAGCCTTCTCACCTCGATTGGATTGAAACGACTAAAGATAGTGCCGACCATCATGGAGTTGTGGTTCCTTGGCCGGTAACCACCCTACTCCATGAAGCTGGCTTTAAAGATTCTTATCGTGAAAAATACCCCAATCCCGTTACACATCCCGGCTATACTTACCCGTCGGATAATCTCGCTTTGCCTCCAAGTAAGATCACTTGGACTCCCGATGCCGATGAGCGCGATCGTATTGATTACATCTTCTATTATCCTCGTAAAGGACTACATCTAAAAGATGCAGCGATTCTCGGCCCCAAGACCAGTATTCGCAAGAGTCAACGTGTGACTGAATCCGGACAAGATGTTTTCATCAAACCCCTAGGTGTATGGCCAACAGATCACAAAGCCGTGTGGGTTAATTTCCGGATGAAATAGTGGTTATTTAAAAATACGCACTCTTTCCTCTATCGGGTTAAACTCTTTAGCCCCGGGGTCTTGTAAAGGCGCACCGAAAGGCATCTGGGCGATTAATTCCCAAGTTTCCGGTAGTTGCCATTCCTTAGCTACCGCTTCATCAATCAATGGATTATAATGCTGTAATGAAGCTCCGAACCCGGCATCTTCCAACATGGTCCACACCGCCAGTTGGTGCATTGCCGAAGTGTGCTGTGACCATACCGGGAATCTATCCTGATAAGTCGGAAATGATTTTTGCAGGCCTTCCACGATCATCCGCTCTTCAAAGAAAAGCACCGTACCGTAACCGGATGCAAAGGATTTATCAATTTTGTTTTCAGTCGATTTGAAAGCCTCTGCGGAAACTATTTCCCGCAACGTATCTTTTACGATATTCCACAGTTTCGTATGTTGATCACCTAATAAAAGCACCACTCTCGTTGATTGAGAATTAAATGCTGACGGTATATTTTTAACGGCAAATTTTACGATTTCCTCTATCTCTTCGTTAGAAACAAGTGATTTATTCGAGAGAGCATAATAACTTCTCCTATGTGCCAAAGCTTCTTTAAATTTTCTTTCCATATCTCAATGATTTATTTTCTACAATATACGCATTTTTTCTGAAAAGGTTAGATTATTTAGAATAAATCAAATTAAAAAACATCACAATAATACTTTATTCTCTCCGTACAACCTATTTATCCACATGGCGAAAAGTTTATCTGTAACAGAATAGACTTTGTTTACTTCTGTAATAATGTCTTTTTCCAATAGCTTTTTTGTTGCAGTTTGAACGGAACTAGCCGAGGCTAAACTATGTCGCTTAATAAAACTAGCTGAAAGGATTTGTACAGCCTCACCTTCTTTGGCTATCGCATACAACAATTCTTTTTGTTTCTCTGGAATATTAGACAAAATTTCGCGAAATATCGTGTCATTATAATCGATCATCGAATGGATTGCATTGCGAATAATATCCAGTGTACACTCGCCCCCCATGGGGGTATCCGCAAACGACTCATTGAATGTCTTTTGAATATAGAATGTATGTCCTCTAAATAAGTCATAGACTTTCCCTACATTTTCTGTACTGACTCGGCGATCCCGACGTTCAAAATGTTCCGAGATAAATGCCACGTAAATATCTTTATCAATAGCATCCAACTCCATAACATCCGAGCTACGATAAAACGGACGAGCCGAAGAGAGAAACATGGCCTGCATCATACTACGTTCGCTGCCGGCAAAAATGAAATGACTATTCTCGATTTTTTGGATATGAGTTCTTAGCAATGCCTCAATATTCTTTTCGGGATATTTGCCAATCTGTTGAAATTCGTCAATGGCAACAATACAGGGTTTATCTGCAGACATGAGATATTTGAATATCTCCTCTAGGGTATATTCCGGGCGTTCAATGTCACCTAATTCAAGGTTAAATGTAGGTAAATTAGTTAGAGGATCAAAACCGAACTTTCCACTGATAGACTTTAGTGTTTGCATGAAAAGTCTAACCATCTTCTTGCTATTAGGTGCTAAAGTTTCAAATATTTCCTTCCCAAGAATATAAGTAAATTCCCTTAAACTCGATGTATGGAGAATATCAATAAAGAAAGTGTAATAGTGTCCTTTAATTTCCGGTTTTTCATAACAGAATCGAATTAACCCAGTCTTCCCCATACGACGAGGTGAAATGATTACCATGTTATTACCATTCGTCAAGGATTTGATAAGTCGAGCCGATTCCTGTACCCGATCGCAAAAATACTCTGGGGCAATCTTACCTGTAACAATAAAAGGATTAATCTCTTTTGCCATATACATTTTTATTTCAGGTAAAATTAATTATTTGTTTTCAATTATGCAAATTGAATAATGAGAATAACGAAATAGCTACCCCCTCCAACTCCCTTGCACAGGGGGAGTTGGAGGGGGTAGTATAAAATATTATAAAAGACTAAACGCACAAGTCACCCCGGCCATCACGATAGCCACCATGCTCATCAATTTAATCAGAATATTCAAACTCGGTCCGGAAGTATCCTTAAACGGATCACCCACGGTGTCGCCGATAACCGTTGCTTTATGATTATCAGAACCTTTACCACCAAGGTTACCTTCTTCAATATACTTTTTAGCATTATCCCAAGCTCCACCTGAATTTGCCATGAAAATAGCCAGCACGAACCCGGTACCCAATCCTCCGGCCAACAACCCGATCACACCCGAAACGCCAAAGATCAATCCCATAACAACCGGAATAATGATCGCCAGCAAAGACGGGAAAACCATTTCATGTTGAGCCCCTTTCGTGGAAATCTCTACACATTTAGCGTAATCCGGTTCTCCTTCGCCAGTCATAATTCCTTTGATTTCCCGGAATTGCCGACGGACTTCATTCACCATTTTCTGGGCAGCACGCCCTACCGCATTCATGGTTAAACCACAGAACACGAAAGCCATCATCGAACCGATGAAGATTCCAGACAACACCTTCGGATTCATCAAAGTAACATCATAGTAATTCATGAAATCCGTCAACGTGGCATCAGCCGTCCGTACCACGTTATCTCCAATTTTCAACACTTCCTCGCCCATCCGTAACAAACCGATCTTAATTTCCTCTATATAAGAGGCAATCAATGCCAACCCGGTCAATGCAGCTGATCCGATAGCAAATCCTTTACCCGTGGCAGCCGTCGTGTTACCCAGTGCATCCAGCGCATCCGTACGATGACGAACTTCCTCTCCCAACTGACTCATTTCAGCGTTACCCCCAGCATTATCGGCAATCGGTCCGTAAGCATCCGTGGCCAAGGTTATACCTAACGTGGAAAGCATTCCCACTGCAGCGATACCCACACCATACAATCCCATGGACATATTGGCAAAACTAAATTCTGCCGCAAACAGGAATGAGAGTATAATACCTGCAACAATCGTAAGTACCGGGATGGCCGTTGAAATCATTCCGGTTCCAATTCCCTTGATAATCACGGTTGCGGGACCCGTTTCCGAACTCTTGGCAATATCTTGCGTTGGCTTATAAGCATGAGAAGTGTAATATTCTGTCGCTTTTCCGATAATAATACCCGTTACCAACCCCACGATCACTGATCCGCATATCCAATAACTCAAACCGAGCAAATGAATCACCAAGAAACTGGCTCCCACGATTAACAAGGAACTCACATTAATTCCCCGATCAAGGGCCCGCAATAATTGTTGCTGAGAGGCTCCTTCTTTCGTCTTTACCAGAAATATACCGAGCAATGATAAGATCACCCCGAATGCAGCAATCAACATCGGAGCCAATATCGCGTTAAATTGTGCATCCGGCTCCATACGGAATGCCGCAGCTCCTAGCGCTGCCGTCGCCAGTATCGAACCACAATAAGACTCGTAAAGATCGGCCCCCATTCCGGCCACGTCCCCCACATTATCCCCCACGTTATCCGCGATAGTTGCCGGATTACGGGGGTCATCCTCCGGAATTCCGGCTTCCACTTTACCTACCAAGTCTGCGCCGACATCCGCAGCCTTCGTGAAAATACCTCCACCCACTCTGGCGAAAAGTGCCTGCGTGGATGCTCCCATTCCGAAAGTCAGCATCGTGGTCGTAATCACGATCGCCTTTTCCGTCTCTGTTGCCTCTTCCACGAAATAATCTAACAATAACCACCATAAAGAAATATCCAGTAGAGCCAAACCGACAACAACCAGTCCCATAACCGCTCCCGAACGGAAAGCAACTTTCAACCCGTCATTCAAACTCCTACGTGCAGCATTGGCCGTTCTTGCCGATGCATAGGTAGCTGTTTTCATCCCGATATACCCGGCTAATCCGGAAAAAAATCCTCCTGTCAAGAACGCAAACCATACCCACGGATTCTGTAAACCGGGACCGTAAGCCATCCAAGCAAAAAGCGCACATAAAACAAGAAAAACAAGGGCTACTACTCGATATTGTTGACGCAAATAAGCCATAGCTCCTTTGCGTACATGCCCGGCAATACGTTTCATCGTGTCGGTTCCTTCCGACTCTTTCATCATCCCTTTAAAAAAGATCCTTGCGAAAAGGAGAGCGATAATAGCACATACAGGTACTATCCAAAATAGATCGTTTAACATGGTATTATATATTTGTAGTTAGTAAAAGTCGTACAAAAAAATACTCGTCAAGATTTAAACGAACCCTGATGAGTAAAAGTACAAATAAAAATGAAAAAATATTCCCGATCTTTTATTTTTTTACAACTAAAATAGATTATTTCTTTTCGAGGAACGGCTATTCATACTTAGCATAAAGCTCGAATTGCCCCGATTCGGTAATAAGCACTTCATAGAACTCCCCTATTTGCAGCGCTTTTTCACTTGTCACGAACACTTCCTGATCCACTTCCGGGGAATCATATTGCGTACGCCCGACAAAATAATCCCCTTCTATCCGATCTATCAAAACCAAAAAACGTTTTCCCACGCATGATTCGTTGATAGCGGCAATAACCCCTTCTTGTAACGCCATCAACTTTTCAGCCCGTTTATTTTTCGTCTCTTCGGGTACATCATCCTGATAATGCTTGTCACAATACGTGTCATCCTCGTGAGAATATGGGAACACCCCTAAACGTTCAAATTTCATCGTTTTGACAAAATCTTCCAGTTCCCGGTAATCCTCTTCTGTCTCTCCGGGATGCCCGACCATGAGTGTCGTGCGCAAGGCAATCCCCGGCACTTCTTCCCGAATTTTATTGATGAGATCTACGGTCTGTTGTTTCGTTACCCCTCTTCGCATCATTTTTAGCATGTGATCACTACAATGTTGCAAAGCAATATCCAAATACTTACATACGTTTTTCCGTTCCCGCATCACGGTAAGAAGTTCCATGGGGAACCCGGCCGGGTAAGCATAATGCAATTTAATCCACTCGACTCCCGGTATATCTGCAATCCGGTCCACCAATTCAGCCAACCTGTTTTTTCCGTATTTATCAATCCCGTAATAGGTAATATCCTGTGCTAACACCAACAACTCCTTCACGCCCTGTTTGGCCAACCGTTCAGCTTCATCCACGATTTCCTCGAATGGTCGTGATTTATATTCCCCCGTCATAATTGGAATGGCACAATAAGAACATCCCCGATTACATCCCTCGGATATTTTCAGATAAGCGTAATGTTTCGGTGTCGTCAAATGGCGTTCGTTCCGCAGTTTCTCGTCATAGCTTTTACCCAACTCCGCGAGAATCCCTTTCCAATCGAATTTTCCGAAATAAGCATCCACTTCCGGGATTTCCTTCTTTAAATCCTGATCATAGCGCTGAGATAAACATCCCATGACATATATCTTTTCAACTTCTCCCTCCTGTTTCCGCTCTACTTGCTCCAAAATCGTGTTTATAGATTCTTCCTTCGCATCCCCGATAAACCCGCAGGTATTGATGACGACAATTTTCGCTTTCGAGTTTTCAACATCCACTTCAACACCATATCCCGCCTTCTCCAGTTGTTTCATCAATAACTCCGTATCCACTAAATTCTTGGAGCATCCCAAGCTGATAATATTTACTTTCTTCATGCCATATTCTAATTTGCCCGCAAAGGTAATAAAATCTTCAGCGACTTTCCGTATCTTTGCTGCGGAATTCAAGCAAATGCTCTATCATGGATTATAATATACAACAATGGTTACCGACCACCAAGAAAGAAGTCGAACAGCGGGGATGGAAAAGTATTGATGTCATTCTTTTCACGGGGGATGCCTACGTGGATCATCCTTCCTTTGGCGGGGCCGTTATCGGGCGACTTCTCGAATCTCTCGGACTGAACGTAGCTATCGTCCCCCAGCCCAACTGGCAGGATGATTTACGGGATTTCAAGAAATTGGGCAAACCGAATTTATTTTTTGGAATCAGTCCCGGCTGCATGGATTCCATGGTAAACCACTACACGGCAGCTAAAAGACGCCGTTCGGACGATGCCTACACCCCCGGTAACCGGAGTGGCGCACGTCCCGATATGCCAACCATTGTTTACACCAAGATATTAAAGGAACTTTTTCCCGACACTCCCGTCATCATCGGAGGGATAGAAGCCTCTTTAAGACGTTTCACCCACTATGATTATTGGAAAGATTCACTTAAACCGTCCATTCTTTATGAAAGCCAAGCGGATATGCTAGTATATGGTATGGGAGAGAAACCTCTCACCGAAATCTGTCGGATGCTGCAAAGAGGTATTCCTTTTCAAAGCTTAACCAATATCCCGCAAACCTCCGTGATCAGACATAAAGACGAGAAATACGCCACCAATAAGAAATGGCAAACCATCATGCTCGCCTCTCACGAAGAGTGTTTATCGGACAAGCGAAAATATGCCATGAACTTTCGGTATATCGAAGAAGAATCCAATAGTATTCATGCCGCGAAACTAGTGCAACCTATCGGGGATGAATTAATAATCGTGAATCCGCCCTACCCGCCCATGTCCACAACGGAAATAGATGCCATTTACGATCTGCCGTTTACCCGTTTGCCCCATCCTAAATACCGGGGTAAGGAGATTCCGGCTTACAACATGATCCGTCATTCCATTACCATGCATCGTGGTTGTTTCGGGGGGTGTGCTTTTTGTACGATTTCCGCCCATCAGGGAAAATTTATCTCTTCCCGTTCCGAGGCATCCATTTTGCGAGAGGTGCAGCATGTTTGTGATATGCCCGATTTCAAGGGAACGATTACCGATTTGGGGGGACCTTCCGCTAACATGTACATGATCAAGGGAAAAGATCATCGTATTTGTGAACAATGCAAACGTCCGTCCTGCCTACACCCGACCGTGTGTAAAAACTTAAACACCGACCATTCGCACCTTTTGAACCTTTACAATCAAGTGCGTAGAGACACTCGGGTGAAACACTGTTTCGTGGGTTCCGGTATCCGGTACGACCTCTCCATGCATCGCACGGGCAACAAAGAGATCGACGCCATAAACCGGGAATACTTGGAAACCGTCATCAAGCACCACGTGTCCGGCCGCTTTAAAGTCGCCCCGGAACACAGTTCTGACAAGGTGTTGCACCTGATGCGCAAACCCTCGTTCAAGCTTTTCCGGGAACTGACAGCTCGCTTTAATGCCATCAACAACAAAGAGCATTTAAAACAACAGATTATCCCTTACTTCATCTCGTCTCATCCGGGATGTAACCTAGAGGACATGGCCGACTTGGCCATCAATACCAAAGAACTGGATTTCAAGCTGGAACAAGTACAGGATTTTACTCCCACCCCCATGACATTAGCCACGGATATGTACTATTCCGGTTTTCATCCCTACTCCCTGCGCAAAATTCAATCGGCCAAAACAGAAACCGAAAAAAAACGCCAGAACATATTTTTCTTCTGGTACAAACGGGAATTCAAAAGTGAAATTATCGGCATCCTCACGAAACTGAAAAGAACGGATCTCGTAAAACGGTTATATTCAAATAAAAATAAATAAATATTCATTTTTTCATGATTAATCATTAACTTTGAATCACGTAATTAAAAGGAATATGCGCTATTATACTTGGATAATGTTATTTTTTCTATTCACCTCGTGTACTCACCACCAAGCCGTGAAGAGTAATCAGCGAGGTATGGACTACATTACCCGAGAGCAACCCCGGAAAGCCTTGGAAGAGTTCAACCATGCGATCTCGTTGGACCCGGATTTCTTTTCCGCCTATTATAACCGGGCTATTATCCGGGCGAACCTCAAGCAAAATAAAGAGGCCCTTAAAGACATTAATTACGTGATTGCCAATATCCCCGATCATGCTCTAGCTTATTATAACCGGGGAATCATATACGAGAATCTCGGTCAGCCAACCCAAGCTATTCAGGACTATAGTCACGCTATCAACTTACAGCCGGATTTATTGGAGGCATACCACTACCGCGGCATCGTTCGTTATGGAATGAAAGACTTGGACGGAGCCCTCGCTGATTACAACAAGGCAATTTCCCTTGGCTTAAAATCAAGTGCCGTATACTTCAACCGAGGGGTCATCTTTCACCAGAAAGGCCAACTTAGCGATGCCATTGAAAGCTACTCCCGTTCCATTGAAATTGATCCTTCCAATGCTAGAGCCTACTATAACCGGGCTATTTCCAAGCTGATTGTCGATAATTACAAAGAAGCCCTTCAAGATTTGGAAATCTCAAAACGCCTTGGTTACTCGAAAGCGGCAGAAATTATCTCGCAATATTATTAATTTTCAGTTGCCAAGATCTTGTATTACCTTCTTCAACCGCTCTTGCGTAGTATAAGGATAAGTTTTGTATGTGCAATCTTCATGTAATAATTTCTGGAACCACGGCTTTTGAATTTCCTCGTGTACATCTATCCATATATCACTATAATCTTCTTCCGACATATTAAGATTTTCTACAAACGTTTTATCGTTTTTCGCTACATTAAGAAAATTATATAATGACTGTATAATATGAAACTGTACATATCCTCTTCGTTTCCCAAGCGTGTATTTTAGATATAACCGAATGACTTCTCCTCCATTTTCGTGAACATAGCGAGTATTTTCAAGTAAAAACACCACGTAAGCTTGTACGGCACGTAATAATGGCCCATCCCACTCTTCTTCTCGCATATCCTTTAAAACGTTCCCTTGTTTCATGCAGTCTTCGATATTATAATCCGGTAAATAATTGTGCCGGAATCCATATCTAACACACCATTTTCGCACATTCTCCCGGGGTGAATAATCAAGTAATAGAATCACGGCCATAATCCGTCCCCAGTAATACAAAGGCTCTATAATATCAATCAGCATAAGATCCCATTGGGGGATCATTTCATATAGTGCCAATCCTACATAATAAGTAAACTCTCCATGTTTGGCAATACTCTTTAACAAAGGAATACTTTCAATGTCATGAGATACCCCCAACAAGATAATTCCCATCTTGACCACTTCCCTGTCCGGGGTCTCCATGACCATCCAACGTCCTAATTCTTTCATTTGAGGAGTAATCACGACTTTTCTCGTGGCTAATTCATCTATAAAATCACGGTGATAATTAATAATGGGAAAACCTTTCAATAGATTATAAAATTCGATTTTAGCATTTATATTTCCCCGATTTACATAGGCTTGGAACATATCTGCAAGTCGTTTGATAAATTCAGGATTAATCTCTTTGTCAAACTGATAATAATCCATGTAATCGTCGTACGCCGGAAAATACATACCTACATCATGTCGTAAAGGAATCCGATCCGGTAAGCAATCAAATTCATCTTCATCCGTGACATATTTTAGGGGATTCTGGACAAACCGAAATATAGATAGCCGATTTTCCCAAGGTAATTTTTTATCTAAAGAATCTTTCTCCATGCCCACGATTTTAAGTTACACCTTTGATTATTCAAATTTACGAAAAACAAACGATATTTTTGCAAAATAGTAATTAAATAGCCATTCAAATTTCAAACAAGTAAGGAGTAAACGAAAAAAGATGTGTCAAGAATTTTGACACATCTCTTCAAGATTTATTATTCAGCCTAAGCTTTATTTCTTTTCAACTAGCGGAGCGATAGCATCAGCCACTTGTTTTTGTGTTTCTTTTACAGCCTCGTTTGTCGGCTCAACCGTTGCAGCTTGTTTCAGATAATCCTGAGCTTTCTTGAAATCAGCCAAAGCTTTTGCCTTTTCTGCTTCATATTTTTCTTTCTCAGAAGTTGCATAAGGAGTTGCTTTTTGAAGGATAGATGCCCCGTTATTGAAATAAAGAGTACCTAAACTCAACAATCCGCGGGCTTTCAATTGCTTGTTAGAAACCTGACTACTCTTGGTGAAATTTTCTGCAGCCTTGGCAATATCATTTGCTTTTTGGAATTTCTGACCTTCTTTAGCGAAATAATCAGAATATGCTTTTTCCAATTTCACATTTTGCCCCGGGGTTGCTTTAATCCCGTCCTGTAACGTTTTCAACATTTCAGGAATCTTTTTCAAGTTCTCTTGAGCATCAGCCATTCCCAGATAAGAAGAGGCAACTTTGTAATTATTCTTGATAGACATACCAAAGTATTTCTCGGCATTGGCATAATCTTTCAATTTAGTTGCACAAACAGCCACGTTATAAACCGTTGCGTCATCTTTGAATTCGATTAATTTCAGGTATTGCTCCCACTTGGTAAAGGCCTCTTTATAATTCTTGGCTCTCCAAGCTGCATTACCTTCATTCTTAACTTTGCCGGATTCATTGGTTTGTGCAAATAAAGCTCCTCCTACAAACAAGCTCGTTAGAACAAATAAAAGTAGTTTCTTCATATTTTCCGTGTGTTTTTGTTTAACATGAATAAATTCGTTGTTTATGCCCACTAAGATAACACTCTATTAAGAAATATCAAAAGTCTCTTAACTTATTTTTCACATTTCTCGAATCATTTCACGCTATCTGATTGATAAAGAAGAGACAAAATTTTCTTCAAACCCGCTTCATCTTCCTTGTCAAAAGCCCCTAACTGGTCGCTATCCACATCCAGACAGCCGAAAATACGGCCTTCCGGGTCTCGCAATGGGATTACAATTTCACTTTTCGAGGCGGCATTACAAGCTATATGTCCCGGAAACTCTTCCACGTTATCCACGATAACCGTATCCCCGGAGTTGATCGCAGCCCAACATACTCCTCCGTTTCGGAGTTTTTGACAAGCCACCGGCCCTTGGTAGGAACGTACAATTAAATCCCCGTCAACCAACACGTACACTCCTGTCCAGAAAAAAGACTGCATTTTGTGATGCAACACGGCCTCCATTGTCGCCAACCGGGCCCATATATCTTCCGTGGTCTGGATATATTGTTTGATCTGGTCATACAACCGATCGTATTTTGCCAGTTTTCTTGAAGTCTCCATAAAATGAATGTTTATAAAGTTTATAAGGTTCGTAAAGTTCATAAGGTTTTAAGAGTATAAAATCAAGGAATCATTCTCCACTTTACAAACTTTATAAACCTTATGAACTTTCAAATTTTTTACAGGTTTTGTAATATATCCACCAAGTGGCTCCACCACATCTGTACCGTCTTGATATTGATTTTTTCATCCGGGGAGTGAACACCTCTCAGTGTCGGTCCGAAAGAAACCATGTCCATGTTCGGGTATTTCTCCAAGAACAAACCGCACTCCAATCCGGCATGGATAGACCGTACGATCGGTTCGTTACCGAACAGACGTTTGTAAGAATCCACGGCAACTTTTACCACCGGGGAATCCGGATTCGGAGCCCACCCCGGGTACCCTTCTCCATGCTCAACCTTGGCTCCTGCCAGCGTGAACACGGATTCTACCATATTGGCAATATTGAATTTTTCCGAATTCACGTCACTCCGTTGTGAAGTGGTGATCAAGATATTATTGGGTTCGTTGAATCTGACTGCAGCCAGATTTGTTGATGTTTCAACCAATCCCGGCATACGGTAACTCATGGAGAAAACCCCGTGAGGACAAGCGTACAATGCGTTTACAAGTGCATCTGTACTTTCTTTTGTCAACACGTTTTCCGGCACATCCGTAGACTCTAATGCTAACTGCAAACCGGGTTCCGTGATTTTCCACACGTTTTCCATTTCCGCACTATATATATTAAAGTCTACCCTCACGTTTTCCTTGTACTGCTCGGGGAACGTGATCACCGCAAAAGATTCACGGGCGATAGCATTCCGCAGATTACCTCCTTCAAACACGGAAACACGAATTCCGTATTTTGCATTCAAATCCCACAAGAAACGGTTCAGAATCTTGATGGCATTTCCCCTACCTTTATTAATATCATCACCGGAATGTCCTCCTTGAAGCCCTTTCACCTGTACCTTCACGGCAAATGATTCTGCCGGAGTTTTCTCGGTCTTATACCCCATGTTAATCACGGTGTCGATACCTCCGGCACAACCGATAAACATCTCTCCCTCATCCTCCGAGTCCAAATTCAAAAGTATATTTCCGCTCAGGAATCCCGGTTGCAGGGCAAAAGCACCCGTTAATCCGGTCTCTTCATCCACGGTAAACAAACATTCGATCGGTCCGTGTGCGATATCGGTAGAAGTCAACACGGCCATCTGAGCCGCCATACCAATCCCATCATCAGCACCAAGAGTTGTTCCTTTAGCACGTACCCATTCTCCATCCACGTAGGGTTGTATCGGGTCTTTATCAAAATCATGTACCGTATCTGAATTCTTCTCACAAACCATATCCATGTGAGCCTGCAAAATCACGGTCGGTGCATTCTCTTTTCCTTTGGTCGCAGGCTTTTTAATCAACACGTTACCTGCATCATCCCGTTTCGCCTCCAGATTGTGTTTCTTCGCCCAATCCAATAAATAAGCGATAATTTTACCTTCTTTCTTTGACGGTCTGGGAACCTGACATATTTCTTCAAAATATCCCCAAACTGCTTCTGGTTTTAATCCTTCAAAAACTCCCATAACAATTTATGATTTACAATTTTAGATTTATAATTTCAACCTGTAACCTGTTAACTCGCAACCTACAACTCGCCGTAGGCGATCTATTGCAAATTCAACTTTTTCAACACCCATATCGCGGACTTCAACTCTTGCGGAGATAAGGTAAAACTTATATCCGTGTGGACTTGTTCCACGATCTGGCGCAACGTATGACGGGATTCTACCCCTTTTTCAGTTAGTACCACGAAATTACTCCGTTTGTCTTCTTTGTCCATCTTTCGTTGCACGTAACCTCTTTTTTGCAAGGTGTTCAATAGTTTCGTGACATTGTATTTATCCTTCTGGAGACGTTTGGAAATGTTCTGCTGGTTCACGTGATCCTGTTCCCACAACACTTCCAGAAGTTCATACTGCTCCCGGCTAAGATCATACCCGGCATTCTGGAAACTGCGATTTAAAACTTTGGTGTACCCTCTTTCCGCCTTGCTCAAGAGAGCTACTAATTCACTTACTTCCGTCATAGTCGTTGCATTTTATACTATGCACAAACTTAATTATTATTATTGAAAAAAGCGGCAATATCTGCAAAAATATTACCGCTTTTTCTATTTCCATCTTGTAATCTTTACTTTATCACTTCCCCGTTTTCATAGTAACAATCCTTCTCCAGAAAAGAAAAATAGACATCACTTTCCGGATATCCGATCTCTTTCAGACACTCGAAAATAATCTTTGCCACCGCATTCTGCTGTTCCAACGGACGCTTAAAATACTCCACCTTCACAAAAGGATAAGCCTGAAATTGCTCGTGTCCAGAAATAAAAGAAGAGTCAATAGCTTCTATTACAACTGTCTCTCTCGGACATCCCAAGGTGCGAACAATCTCCGAGATCAATCGCTCCCCTACCAAGTCCAATCTACTTTTTTCTACTGCATGAAATCTTAAAAATGGCATAACAAATCAATTGAAAATGCAGAATTGAAAATTGAAAATGATTTTCTTTCCTACAAGATTATACATCAAATATATCTTTTCTCGGTTCTCGTAAAGCAATAATTGTCCATTTTCAATTTTCAATTTTCAATTTTTAATTGCTTTAAAGAACCATTCCGCCGTGTCCCGTACCTTCTTCACCACGTCATCCAAAGGCAACGGCATTTGTCCCCCGGCGGCATTTAAATGTCCCCCACCATTGAAAAACTCTTTTGCCCACAGGTTCACGGGGATATTGCCCTTTGACCGGAAGGATAACTTCACTTTATCTTTACGCTCGGTAATCTGAATAGAAACCAGTACTTCCTCGATGGACAAGGGTATGTTTACCAATCCCTCCAGATCCCCGTCTTTATAATTGTATAATTCCAATTCCTGAAACGTGATCGGAATCGTGGCTACCGGAAAATGCTCGTCAATCGTTAACTTATTCAACAGGCAATTCCCCGTCAGACGTAACCGGGAAAGCGTGTTTCGTTGATAAAGTTGTTCGTGCACGTAGTCTTTATTCAGTCCTAGTGCCAACAAATCGGCAATCACACGATACGTTTCCGGGTGAGAAGAATTATGGCTCAATCCCCCCGTGTCTGTTGAAATTCCAGTATAGATAGCGTTCGCTATATCCGTGTCAATGACCTCTTTACCCCATACTCTAGAGATTACATTATAAAGTAATTCACACGTGGAGGAAACACTCGTGTCCGAAATCCGGTACGTCACGTCATCCGGATCCGGGTGGTGGTCAATCATGATAACCTCCCCTTTAAACTCCTTCACGAAAGGTTCCAAATCCCCTTCCCTAGCCACGGTATTATGATCTAGCATGAACAATATATCCGCTTGATGTAACCAATGTTTACATTCTTTAGGCCGATTCTGAAAAGATATTGCATCTGGAATACGTTTTAACCACTTTAAGTAATCCGGGATATAATCACACGTCATCAACTGTGCCTGTATTCCCACCCGATCCAACACTTGCCACAAGGCAGAACATGACCCGGCAGCATCTCCGTCCGGTGATATGTGAGGAATGATAACCGCCTTCAAATCTCTGCTTTCCAGCCTCTCCTTTATTCTTTCTATGATTGTTTCGTACATTTGTATTATCTTTTCAGTATGAATTCCCGCAAAAATAGGAAAAAACTGCAAAATATGGAATTTAAATACTCACAAACCCAGAATTCGAAGTAATATAGTCGAGATCCTAAGGAAAAAATACCCCTTATTCGTTGCTTGTCCAGAGATCATCTTTTGCTCATCCATTCCCCATTGTATAAGCTCTGTATGAACTTCGAATATTCTACGAATGAGGGGTTTATTCACTTTAGCTTCACCATTTATTCTGTGGTAGATCTCTTTTAATCTAATATCTATTAACTATTCGAGAAATGTGAAAAAACGAACGATTAATAATCATACAAATATAGGTTATTAATGGTTATTTTCACATGAAATTATGTTTTTATTAATTTTTTTATTCCCAGTGTGAAAGAGGCTCTAATTAGTATTCGGTCTTATCATAACAAAATCAACACTTTTACTATTATTAATCGTTCCATTTATGATACAAAATTACCTGCAAATATCTAGATAAAAATAACAGAATGACAGTTTGTTAACTTAATAATTAAGAAGGACTCCAATAATACCCATGCAAAAAAGTTTTGTACCACATTTCACGGATAAAGAAAGAGAAAAAAACTTTCATTACTTATATGAAAAGTATAGGATTACTCTACGCTATTTTGCCATAAAGTATATTAATGATCAAGATATTATCTCTGATATCATTCAAGATGCATTTGTCCGATTATGGGAAAAAATGTCCCAATTTAAAGATGAAAATGAGGCGAAAGCCTTTCTTTACAAAGTTGTACAAAATTCCTGTATTGATCTGATTCGTCATGAGGTTGTTGCTCAAAAATATGTTCAACACGTTAATTCTGAAGATACTGAAGAAAAATCATTTTTGGACAACATACTGGAAACTGAAATATTCCAAGCTTTACGTATTGTATTTAACGAACTTCCTCCTGCTTGTAAAGAAGTATATTTACTCAGTTTACAGGGAAAAAGCCATGAAGAAATCTCTCAACAATTAGATATCACAATTAATACCGTGAAAAAACACAAGAACAACGCAAACCATTATATGCGAGAACGCCTCAAATATCTACTTACTGTTCTGACGTGGTTATAATACAAAAATTCTCCCCGCAAAGTCTTACGAGGAGAATCATTGATAGAAATTTATTATTTATTTTGATAAAGTTTCAATTAAGGCCATGTAACTATCCCGCACACCAGGTCTAGCTTTCTCCATCTCTTTTTTCGCATAAGTTATAGCTCGATTTTTCTCTTTAGAAGAAGCATCTTTCAGTAAATAATGAAGAATTACATCCAAGTTTAGACGTGTTCTATCATCTTGATTCGATGCAACATCTTTCTCGTAAAAATCGATTAGTTGGCTAAATTCTTTTTTGTCATACATGGAAATAATTTTATTTAGCAACACCAAAGAATAATCCGAAGAAAATTTACTTGTATTTACCAGATTCCAAGCTACAGCTATATCATTTTTAGAGACAGAACCTTTCAAATATTCAATAACCATGGGGAAAATAACCTTTTCAATCTTTTTATTTACCACACTATCCCCAATATTTTCCACGAACTTCTCTCGATTCGTTATCAAATATCTAAATTCTTGATCTGTAACATTATTCACAAAATTCTCATACAACTCCCAAGCTGATTTACTATATAAATCCGGAGCCTTCAAAGTTGCAAGGTAAGAACGAGCCTCTCCCATTACATTCTTTACATCACCGGCATCTGCCATTGTATAAAAATAATCTACCATTAATTCAGCCGACCGATCACCAGCCTCATACCTGCTTTTTTGAATGTAGAAAGGAATTTTCAGATTCTGCCCTCTTTTTATTGCCGTCATGAATGCCTGTACACTCCGCCCTCCTCGAATTTTATAAATAACATTTCCATCACCATCTAATAAAAACATTGTTGGGAAGGCGTCTACTCCATATCTTTTCAATAAATCTCGTCCTTCACCCTTTTCCATATCCACTTTTAGATTTACAAAATTCTGATTAAAAAAATCACCTACCTGTTTTTGTTTGAAGACTTGATTACTCATCATCTTACAAGGGCCACACCATGTTGTGTAACAATCCATAAAAATCAGTTTTCCTTGTTCTTTGGCCTTTTTCAAGGCCTCGTTAAAAGTAATATCCTCAAATTTTATTCCTTCGGTATTCACCATATCGCTTATCACTGCCAAATAATGTTTTTTGGCTCCCCCGGCTTTCTCTGATCTTTTTTGAAAGTAATTGATCAAACGCTCTTTATCCGTCTTATCCAAATCCTCCATTTCGGCTAAAGATAAATCTAAAGTAACCGCAATTGTAGCCTCCCATGTCGGGACAACAGTCTCGATCACATCCATCATTTTACTGAAATCCCCCTCTCCCCGGTACTTGGCAATGGTATATAAAGAGTAAACAATATTCTCTTTTGGCAATCCTGCTTTTTGAATATCCAAATAAATATTCAGCAATTTTTCACCGTTATAAACCTCTTTTCCAGATGCATATGAATAAAGAGTTCTAGCATAGAGACTAGAAATGAACTGATTGACCTGTTCCTCTCCATTTGATTTGACGAAATCCGCTTTATGATCCAATATATATTTAAACATCTCATTGTCAATATCTTTTGTCATATAACAAAATGATTTCCAGTACACTTTTTTAGACCAATCCGATTTTTTCAGTTTACTGAAAAGTTCTTCAACAACTTTTTTATATGTCTCATTTTCGCTGGCAATTTTCAATACATCAGCATACGCATTCAAGAATTTAACATTTCTTTCTCCGGCAGCATATCTCTCGTTCATGCCTGCCAATGAAGTTTTAGGATTTAAAGCATTTTTCAAAATAGCTTTAAATTCAGGGATCTGATGCCCTCCAACAATCCGATGCACCACTTCACCATCACTATTTAAAACGAGATAATGTGCTTGAAATGTAATTTTATACTTATCTGCAAACGGACGGCCTGCCGGGGTAGTTACATCTATAAAAAAATTCACAAAATGTTTGTCCATCCAATCTGCAAATTCTTGATCACTAAACACTAATTTATTCATAGAGTGACAGGGAATAGCCCAATCTGCAAAACAATTAAAGAAAATCAGTTTGTTCTCTTCCTTTGCTTTCTTCAATGCCTCTTCAAAAGAATAGACATATTTCATTTTCACGTCGGCCTTCACGGCATCTCCGTACATGCTTTGGGCAAAAGAACTCAAAGCTAAAAAACATACAAGATTTAATACTAAAGTAAACTTTTTCATGTGATTGTTTTTACATTTTATTCTTTTATACAACGAACACTATATGCAGCACTTAATTTGGAAGAACTTCTCATAATGCGATCCTCTTTCAAAAAAAGTATCCTTGTTATCCCTAAATCGACTGTATCACTTTCTACTTTACGAGTTGCCGACCAAAAGTAGGCATTAACATCTTTGTTATAAAAATTCCCACCATACATGTGAGTCCCATATAGTCGCGCGCCGGCATAACCTGCATTAAAACCGATTCCCTGTTCCCCCTCTTTCAATAGATCTCCTTCATAACTTCCTCTCCACTCGTCCAACATATTTATTTCTGAAACAGACATACCCAAGGTTTCTTCCAATTTCTTCCAATCGTCATCCGTTGGAAGACGCCAGCCATCGGGTACTGCCTGTAAGGCCCCTTCGTACGTGTACAAAAAGCCATATTTACTAGAATAATGTCCATTTGTACTTTCAGCTTTCTCAAAAAACTGTTTCGACACCTCCATAATTGCCTGAGGATAAAGATTATCGTAAATCCGTCTTAAAGATATAACTGCATCTGGAAAAGTTGCACCGTAACTATTCTCAAATTGATTGATATAGGAATCTGGTTTAAAATAATTAAGCCATAAAACGAGTATATCTGCCAATTTTATAGTCCCAATAGTTCCCTCAAATTCCCCCCGTGTAATTCCGGCCCGTATGGAATCCGCCCATAATTCTTGATTGATAACAATATCTTGCACTCTCATATTTTCTTCTCCATAAGTATAACATCCGTCCATACTTCCCCGTGGAGAACGATATTTAAGATTCTCAGCCATCCAAGTTTGTTCCCCGATAGTAATGCATTTATACGTCTTCGAATCTCTCGGATCCTGAAAAACAGAAAAACTGACCTCAGGTTTTACCCGATTAGAATTATTATCATCCTCACAACTACAATACACGATAATGCCTAATAATATTATAATGAACTTTTTCATACTTACATTTCTTTATAGTTCCACACCCAGTTTATTGGCGACAATATCATATAAAATCTCATATTTCTCCATGACCAAAGGACAGCCTCCCCATAATTCTTCGAATTCATCTCTTGACAATCTCAGCATTTCCGTAATGTATAGTACTAGATCGGTTTTATTCTTTCCAGGAGATATGACATTTGCGAACAGGTCACCATTAACAAAACCAAATTGCCCAATCGCAGCTCGTACCGCTGCTCTAAATTCAGCCAATTCTTCCTCTGTAAAGTGAGAGGCTAGATTCCAATCTTCAGATAAAGCGGATGGGGTAAACCAAGCTCTAGGTAGCCCAATTCCGTCCACATAGTCATAGTAATTAGGATCCAAGCTAGACCAGATTTTATTATACCAAGTGGGATCCGAAATAGTATTAAATGCCTCTAACAGATCCTTATAATTAACAATTTTAGATTTCACCATTTCTCGAACCATCTCTCCCGGTAAATTTTCAACCTGAGAGTCCGTCCAATCTCCCGTCATTAATAATGTTCGATAATTGATCGTGTAAGCCCCCTTTTCGTAAATCTCTTCTTTATCATTCGAATCAGTTATTTTTGCAGATTTGGTAACAAAGAAATTAAACGGATGAAGAGGTTTTGCGGCTAGTTTTAAGTAATTTTCAATGATATCTAACGCTTTCAGTTGCTCATCCGGGTCCATCATGTATTCATAATCGTAAGTAACCCGATCATAGGAAGTGAATCCCCAAGCTAAATCCAAGGTTTCATAACGATAAACATCCTTTCCGGTCACATCTTTTTTCACGAAAATTCGCCCAATCGTGTCATTAAAATAAACGGGTATCCCGTATTCGCTGTACATCTCGAAAACACGATGTTTCACTGGATCTGACGGATCATCCTGAATACCGTACAGATTTTCGATCTCAATCTTAGACGTTAGTTCGTCCTCATTCCCGCACCCTAAAATCAAGAACGCAAAAACTAAATATATAACATTTCTCATAACCTACTCATTATTTCTGTATATCAACCTAACATATTCCCTATTTTCTCTGATATTATCGGGCATACCTTTATCAAATTCCAACACGGATTTCGGAATAGCGAAAACATACGCCAAATCATCTTCTTTTAACTGGTAGACTTCTGCATATTTAAATATATTTCGACTTTCCCAATCATAAATGGCATACACTCTTTCTATGGTCTTTTTAAAAGGAGCTTTTTTACACACGGCATACCTTCTTAGGTCAAACCACCGATGTCCTTCCATGCATAACTCTTTTCTCCTTTCTACACGTACTTGATCTATTATCTCATTGGCATCGTATTCTACATCTGTGTAATTTTCAATACGTTTATGCCTCAATTGATTCAACCAATCAGATGCCCCTTCAGCATCCCCCTGCATGGCACAAGCTTCTGCTACATTCAAATATCCTTCTGCCGTACGTAACGTAAAGATGTCCGAAACATAAGAACGATGTTTTCCCATCTCGTATTTACGATTTAAGCCCAAACTATCACTTTGTGTTGATCGAACAAAATAAATTCCCTTCCGGTAATCATTTTCATCATATAGTTTATACAAATCATTGGATATACAAAAATCTCCCCCAACTCCCGTAAAATCACACTGCAAATTTAAAGGACCTTGTGAGAACAAGAGTTCCGGACTACTCTCGGATATTGCATATCCTTTCTCATTGTCAACGATACTACTATAATCTAACAGAGATTTGTTTTCCGCCAACAGCTCTTTTGCTGTTATTTCTGCATTCTTCCAATCCTGCATATACAAATACACCCGGCTCAACAATAATAAAGCAGCACCCTTAGAAGCCCGGTAAAAACTTTTTGTCTGGGGGCTTTTCGTGAAACAATCCACAGATTCCTTTAAATCTTTCACAATCTGCTCATAAACTTTAGCAACAGGAGTACGTTCAAACTGAGTTTCTTTATCCTTATCATGCTCCACGTAATAGGTCAACTTTAAAGGCACTCCCAAATCCGTTGCCGCATTATCCGGATCGTACGCTTTGGCATACATATTCACAAGTAATAAGTAAAACTGTGCCCGTAAAAAATAACATTCTCCTTGCACCCGAATGGCATCCATTTTATCTTGTTCCGTACTTTGACTCACGTTGCCAAGTTCGTGCAAAATAATATTCATTGAATTAATCCGTTGATATAAGGCATCCCAATTGGCATTATCTCCGGACAAATTATTTCCCGTGTAATTTCTCCCCACTTCCATTTGCCAAGTCGTGTACCCATAATAGACTTGATCCATTTCCTGCAAACCTTTGTTTGCGACATAAGCAATGACCGTATTAATGTCATCATCTAGAATATTAAGTTGCCAGCCAATTGAACCACGTCTCAAATACTGTACTTCCGAAGAAGGTACATATCCATTTCCTAGCAAAACTTCATTCAAATCCGATACCGTTTTTGGGACAACGAGATCCTGCGAATATTCGTCAAGAAAATTCCCGCAACCCGTAAACAGGATTAAAATAGCGATGTAAATAATATTTTTCATTATCATGACTATTAAAATGTAACATTAAATTGGAATGTGTAAGAAGGACGAACCGATAAGTTCGGTTTTGCAAAACCCGCTTGTGAAGGATCCTGTCCTTTCAATTCTTTAGCAGATATCGTGAATAAATTCAACGCATTTAAGCTAAGCGATATGTTAGAAAAAGGTGTTTTCTTTAACAACTCGGGAGAGAGAGTATAACGTATGGTCATAGATGAACATTTCAAGTAATTACCGCTAACGACACGAATATCAGAGTTATCATACATATTCCAGACATTGGATGCAAAATTTTGTATATGTGTTGCTATTGTCGGTCCTGCTGAAAAATGAGCATAATATGTCATGTATTCAGGATCTGCCGGACTCATGATAACCGGAATATTCGTATGTGCTTCATCACCGGGAGCCATCCAACGATTCATGAATTCTTTTCTCACGTTCATCTCCGAACTAACACCCGAAACCACTGGAGAATACAACGGGAATAATCTTACTTTTGAACCGATACTATAAGATAAATTCATCGACAGAGAAAAATTTTTGTACGTGAAATTATTCGAGAAATTACCACTAAAAATCGGATCACGTTGTCCACTCTTTTCCATGGTCATCAACACCGTTTCTTCTAACGTTTTATATTCTAGTAAATGTTTCCGGTCATTATAATCATCAAACATCGGAGTTCCATTCGAAGGATTCAATCCCAAAAATTTGTACGAATAAAAACTACCAATTGCTGCTCCGTCAACCAACGCAGTACCATTCAAATAATCACTTAACGTATAACTTTCAACCGATGCTGTCTGAACTTTATTAAAGTTTCCTGAATAATACGTGGAGAATTTCCATTGGAAATCTTTTGTTTTAACAGGCGTGGCAGACAGAGAAATAGAGTAGCCGCTATTTTTCAAATCCCCACCATTCATAACGTAAGCATGATTGACCACTCCGTTTACCGAAGAAACTCTCACATCAGTAAAACAATCCGTAGTTTTCTTGGAATAAACAGAAAACTCCACGTTCAAACGTGAATTAAAAAATCCAATCTCAAGACCTCCGTCTAATTGTTGCGTCTCTTCCCAGCGTAAATTAGGATTCGGGTAACGAGCTATCGTGGACACGTTCTCATTGTAAATAGGTTCCAATGTACCTTGTTTAATAATCAAATTCGGACTTTGGTCTTCCAACATATTTCCTTGTATACCGAATGATCCTCTCAATCGCAATTCACTAATAAACTTAACGTTTTTTAATATATTTTCCTGCAAATTCCAGTTACCAGAAACAGACCACACCGGTAAAAAACGTTCATTACTGCGGCTACCAAACTTGTTGGAAGCATCAAAACGTCCATTTACATTCAACGTGAAATGATTTTGATAACTATAACTCAGTACAAAATACCCGGATATCTGGTGAGAAATACCATGCGCTATACTACGGTGATTCTGGTTCAACCAATCCTTGTACCACGGATAATCATCCAAATTTTGTAATTCATCAATAAACTGCAGTCCCCGATCCTTCACGAATCCTCGGTTTTCATCACTGATCTGTCTGGTTGTATTTCCATTTAACTCGAATCCACCCATCAACATCATCATATGTTGTTGATTTTCTCCAAATAATTTACGATAATCAACCTGAGTACGGAAAGTATACCCTTCTGTAATAGAATTTACTGTTTTTAGAATACCCCCGTAAGGCAAATAACAATATCCGGATGAACCTGTCAACGGAAGAGACTCATACTCGGCATTTTTCCAACGAGCTACATAATGCGTTTTTTCTCCCCACCATTGTTCCTGTAAAGTACTACTCCTGTTATAATTTCCAGATACAGAGATATCCAGTCCAGTGATCGGGGTTAATTTGATATCAAGCATTGCTCCAATCGTGTTTCCGTCATACTCGTTAGAACTATTTTCTATTTCATTTAAAATATTATACCTAAACTTGTTGCTATACCTATTCGTTCCACCGTAAGCCGACTTGTTATAATAATAAAGTGTTCCATCAGGATTAAAACAAGGTAAAGCCCGGGTTGTGTTATAAGCATAATCCATAGCATCAATCTCATCCATCAAGTGATTTTTCTTTTGCACGTTCCCGTTCATGGAAAAATTAGCTTTAATTTTCTTCGAAAAAGTCATATCCAAATTCAAACGTGTCGTGTAACGCTCGGTATAAGTTGTTTTAGAAACTCCATTTTCCTTGTTATACCCGATTGATACATAATAGCGGATATCATCATTACCACCCGATACACCAAATGTGTGATCATAAGAATAAGTATCACGTGTTAAAATATCAAACCAATCCGTGTTCACGGTTTCATACCATTTCACGTTTTCCACAAATTCATCATACGTGGATAAGCCTTTATAATAACTATCCAAAGCTCCTTCGTATCCGACCATAGTCATGTCTGATGGGAATTGGTAATGCAGATCACTAAGTTCCTTACCAAACTGTACCCGCTCTTGCGAGTTCATCAAGTTTATATTTCTATCCGAATAACGAGGACGACGCGTATATTTTGATGAGTGATTATAGGAAAAACGAGCCGGACCGATTGCCCCCTTTTTAGTCGTAACCACAATCACGCCATTGGCCGCTCTTGTTCCGTAAAGAGCCGTGGCCGAAGCGTCTTTCAATACATCAATACGTTCAATATCCTGTGGATTAATCCCGGCAATAGCATTACCGATAATATTAATATAATCCGGATTATTCAAATCATCATTACTCACGTTAACCGGATCGTGCATAATAAAACCGTCCAACACCCACAACGGCTCCCGGTTACCCAGCAACGTGGAAGTACCTCTTACCCGAATTCTAGGAGTCGCTCCTACTTCCCCCGAATTACTGATTAATACCAATTCAGGAATCCGTCCTTCCAAAGCTTGATCAATGCTCGTCATACCGGGAGTTAATATATCCGATGCTTTTACGGAACTTACAGCACTGGTCAAATGTCTTTTATCAATATTCTGATAACCGGTCACAACCACCTCTTCAACTTCCGTCAAGTCTTCTTCTAATTTTACGTCGATTTTCGTTTTATTCCCGACTTTCACGTACTGCGTTTTCATTCCCATAAATGAAAAAATCAATGTACATTCCCCATCTTTAGGCACCCCGATCTTGTACTCTCCATTGGTATTCGTGGCCATTCCTGTCGTGGTTCCTTTAATTAACAACGTAGCTCCCGGCAAAGGATTACCAGCTTGATCCGTAACCACTCCGGAGATGTATTTCAACTCCTGTTCTTTCTCTTGGGTAGCTTTCAATTTAAACACGATCGTGTTTCCATTAATTGCGTACGTGAGTTTCGTGTCTTTCAAACAATCCTCCATCACTTGTTGAATAGTCGCATTCTTGAACGACACGTCTCGTTGTTTAAAGGAGGTCAGTTGAGGATCACTATACACGAAATCATAAGCTGAAATACGTTTGATCTCGCTGATTACATCCTTCAAAGTTGCATTCTTCAAGCTGAAAGATAACTTCATTTCTTGCGAGTAAGCTCGCTGACTAAACGATGTAGTAAAAACAAGGAAAAGGGATAATAAAAGCCACCTCTTCCTTACAAGATTACAATTTTTCTTCATAACTTTGTAAATCAAACTTATAACTATTCGTCCCCTGTTCTTAGCGGGGGATGGTTGAAGTAGCGTTCCAGCGCTACTTTTTATTTTACAACAACGACGTTATCTCTTATATCAAATTTCACACACCCCGTGTCTTCAAGTAATTGAAGGACCTCCGCAAAAGCATCATGTTTTTTTATATTCAGAGAGAATGGTATTAACCGGGCATCTTCCCGGGCATAACGGATATCAAAATCATACCATTTAGCCAGATCCTTTAAAATATCTTCCAAAGAACAATTATCAAATATCAATCGCCCGTCTTTCCAACCTAGGAACAAATCCACGTTCACCTCCCGTACATCCATTTGTAACGTTTTCTTGTCAAAAGAGGCCTGCATATTCGGGGTCAGGATCACTCCGCACCCCTCACTTTCCACGCTCACTTTTCCCCTTTTAAGTGTTGTACGGACACATTCTTCATCGCCATAAGCCCGAACCCCAAATTCCGTTCCGAGGACCTGTATCTCCAAAGAATTTGCCTCCACGATAAAAGGTTTACACGTATCTCTTTCCACCTCAAAATACGCTTCTCCTTTCAAATAAACCCGCCTGTCTTTACCACTGAATTTAACCGGATATGTTAATTCTGATTCGGCATTCAGATAAACTGTCGTCCCGTCGGACAATACCAGCACGTACTCCCCACCCCGGGGTATTCTCATCGTGTGGAACTCCATCACCGTGTCAACACTTCCTTCCGTGTAGGTCAAAATTTCCTTATTCGCCGAAAGTGCCACTTTCGTGGAAACCAATGATGCCAGAGAGCTTGTGTCTTTTAAATTCACGGTCGTCCCGTCCCCCATAACCAAAATTGCCTGAGTTTTTATTCTCTTTATCAGATGAGCCTTAGCCATCAAGGAATCACTAGGTAACTCGACATCCCGGTCTCCCAACATCCAGACTCCACCGATCAACACAACTGCAATCAATATCGCTGCGTACTGGAACATCCGTCTCATACCCAAGCGCTGACGTCCAATCGTTTTCCCATAGATCAGTTTCCATTCTGATTCCATCTCCTTACTCGTCATCTCGCAAGCCTTTAAACTTTCCTCGAAATGAACACGGGAAGTCATTCTTTGAAAAAGAGCCTCGTTCTCGGGGAAACTTTCCCGCCATTCAAGCAACTCCTTTTTCCCGGTATCATCCAACGTCCCTTGCACGTGGCGGACAATTAACTGTACGATATATTCTCTTGTTTTCAATGTCATTTTTGTGCTTTTAATACCAAAACGGGAACCACCCCCTTTGGTGTAATAAGAAAATGCCACTTTTTTCAAAAAAAATTCACACAATATATTAATCTTCTATTAATCAATGCATTCTCTTACATCAGTTCGTTATGTATTCGTTATATTATCGTTAAACACGTGTTTCATAGAAACGGAGACTTAACGAAGGTATATCGACGGGATGAAGGGACAGATATAAAAGAAGATATGCTGCAAGGACGAACAAAAACATGAGGTTGGTCGACTTATTCCCAGACTTCGTCTATTATTTCATCCTCATTTCCAAACATCTTCTATTTTTATCCGTGAATAAAAAATCAATACAATATGAAATCTATTCTATGCTATCTATTCTTTTTTATCCCGCTCGCCTATCAGCAAACACACGCTCAGGTTTACTTTAAAACGGAGTACATCAGTTCTACCTCATACAAAGATGAAGAGAACAAACTTTCGGGAGCCAAGGGAGATTTAAAAGTAATACAAGGTGGATTCCGGATTCCACTTTCAGTTAAAATGAACGAGAATAACCGCCCCACGGCTTGGGCGATCGGATGTGGTGCATCACACGCAAGCATGAATAACAAGAAACTTCCCGAAACCCTATGTCCCTCGGATATGTTAAACCTGCAAATCGGGTTAACACACACGAGACCACTAAATGCTAAATGGTCCATGCTGGCAACCGTTGGGGCCGGACTTTACATAGATAGCGATAATCTATCCAAGGCAAGATGGGATAATATACTGGGACAAGGTGCCATCGTGTTCATCCGCCATTTACGCCCGAACCTAGACCTTGGTGTGGGAGCCGCCCTAAATAACACGTTTGGTTATCCCATGCTCTTCCCCGCATTCTATTTCAACTGGCGATTAGAAGGACGTTACGAGGTAAATGTTGCCTTAATTGATGCCGTGCGGGTTTCCGTGGGCATGAAATTTAACAACCACTTGAAATTAAGTCTTGTTGCCGAAATGGACGGGATGATGGCTCTTTCCGAGAGAAACGGGAAAAAGATGTATTTCACCCAGCAATACGTGGTTGTCGGGTTACGTCCGGAATTCACGCTCGGTAAATCGTTATCCATCCCGCTCACCTTGGGCATTACCCCGGCTCGAAGTGCTTTTTACTCGAAAAGAAGTTTAAAGGAATACTTCTCCGATGACAACGAGAGCGATCCGCATTTCAGATTGGGATTCTATTGCTCTCTCGGTATAGCATGGAAATTCTAAAAAGAAATCATTACTTTTATCCCTAGTTTCATATACCTATGTCCAATTCGATCACATACAAAAACGGGAACCAGTACTGGGAAAATCTCTTGATGCACCCGAAATTCCGGGTTCTCAGGCACCTGTTGATTCTCCTGTTACTTGGGATTATCGTCATGAAAGGCCTCTTCGAAAATTCCGAATTATCCCCGGGATGGAATGCCATCACGTTGATAAACATTGCTCTTATCTTCCTGTTTTGGGGGATAATATGCCTGAACACCTATATAATGATACCCCGTCTTCTCTTTAAAGATAAATACTGGATCTACGCACTCTGTCTGTTTGCATGTACCCTGCTCCTCCTATTCATGATGTTTTTAATCATTTTCATCTCGAAATTGTACCTCCCGACACTTCACGAGGCGATTAGACCGAATTGTAATCTTTTCCTGTTCTTTTTCATAAACTTCCTAGGCATCTTTTTTTATATCTCGGCATTCTCCATGACCATATTCCTGCAACGCTGGATCATGCACAGCCGACAATTGCAGGAGTTGGAAAAAAGCAAGGTTCAGAATGAACTCGACCGCTTGAAAGATCAGGTTCAACCGGACTTCCTGTCCCGCATGTTAAACACGGCCAACGTGCTGGCAAAAAAGGACGCGGAGAAAGCTTCGTCCCTGTTACTCCGCTTAAGTCACCTGCTCCGCTATCAACTCTATGACAGTACCCGGGCAAAGGTGTTGTTAAGTGCGGATATTACGTTTATCAAGGATTACATGAACTTGGAAAAGATGCATAACAACCGTTTCAATTTCAACCTCTCCACGGATAAGGACATCGAGCATATCCTAGTTCCTCCCTTGCTTTTCATTCCCATTATCGAACACGCTCTCGGTCACCTCCCATCCCTTGATGCTGGTAAGACTTCTGATATATACATCCTGTTCAAAATGAAGAACGACAACCTGTATTTTGCCTGTATCTATCCACCCGGTCTATCGAAACAACCGACCAACGGATTGTATAACCTGCATCGACGACTCCAATTGTTGTACGGGGAAAATTTTCTACTTGAAACAAAACAGGGAGACAAAAATAACATCACCAGTTTACAAATATGTCTATAAAGAACCACTTGAACCCGCATATCCAGTTGAACCCGAATTTCAACCAGATCAGAAACATCACGACCTTTCTGGTCATCGCCTTCTTCGCCTTTCAGAACGTGTATGAATACTTCACCGGGATTGGTTGGTTCTATGCCTACCTCACGAGCTTGTCCATGTTCATGCTACCGACCTATATCAACCAGTTTATCCTGATTCCACGCTTGCTCGTGAAAAATAAACTATCATTTTATATCGTAGCCTTATTTCTCGTCATTATTATCGGGCTATTGATGTACGCCCCTGTTGTTCAGTATCTTTATCAAAAATATGGCGTGGTCACGGAGATATTCGTGAACGAGAACGCCTACTCGTTTCCCAATGTTCTCTACGCGATCGTGATTATCGGGATGATTACCATGGGGACCACCAGTATCGAATTGTTCCGCCGCTGGATGATCTACGACCGACAGATCACGGAATTGGAAAAGACCTCCATGCAGTCGGAATTGCAGCAATTGAAGAACCAAATCAATCCCCATTTCCTGTTCAACATGCTCAACAATGCCAATATTCTCGTGAAAGAAGATCCGGACGAGGCCTCCCGCCTTCTGACCAAACTTGACGATATGCTGCGTTATCAACTAAACGACAGCGCCCGGCAAGAAGTCTTTTTAAGCGCGGACATTCATTTCCTAACGGGGTTCCTCGAACTGGAAAAGATACGCCGGGATCATTTCAAGTACTTGATCTCGAAAGAAGGTGACGTGAATAATGTGAAGATTCCCCCGCTACTTTTCATCCCTTTTGTCGAGAATGCTATAAAACATAACCCCGATAGCGAGAATTTATCGTACATTTACCTTTATTTTCGCGTAGAGCATGACGAGTTGACCTTTACTTGCGAAAATTCCAAGCCTCTCGTTCCGGTAAAAAAAGGAACTGGTGGTCTGGGATTATTAAACGTGCAACGACGCTTGGAGTTATTGTACGGGAAAGATTACTCGCTCCGGATAGAAGAGACAGAAACGCAATATAAAGTCCATTTACAATTGAAATTATGAAATGTATTATTGTTGACGACGAGCCGATCGCACGTAAGGGCATCCGGTCACTTGTAGCCCGGATACCAGAACTAGAACTGATGGAGATGTTCAATAATGCCTCCTCCGCAGCCATTTACTTGACCTCCCACCCGGTAGACCTTGTCTTTCTCGACGTGCAGATGCCCGGTATCACGGGAATCGAGTTCGCCCGGAATATCCCGAAAAATACATTGATCATCTTTACAACTGCATACACGGAATACGCATTGGACAGTTACGAGGTGGATGCCGTGGATTATCTGGTAAAACCCATTGAATTTGAACGTTTCCAAAAAGCGGTCAATAAAGCGATAAACTATCACGCTTTACTCGTCACGGGAGAAAAAGAAAACATCGAGGAAGTGGAGAATGATTATCTGTTCGTGAAATCCGAACGCCGTTATTTCAAGGTAAATTTCGAGGATATTCTTTTTATCGAGGGACTGAAAGATTATGTGATTCTCCAACTGAAAGATCAACGGATCATTACCAAAATGACTCTCAAGGCCATGCACGAACAACTTCCTGCCAGTCTGTTTTTCCGCATTAACAAATCCTATATCATCAACACCCGACACATCACCTCCTTCGACAACAACGACGTCACCATCCGCTCGCACGAAATCGCCATTGGCAATAGTTACCGGGACGACTTTTTCGAGAAATTCGTGACGAAAAGAGGTGGGTTCAAAAAAGGTGTTCTTTAAAAAATGGCATTGAAGATAAAAGATAAATTCTTATCTTTGTAAGAACGAAGTAATTCATTACCCATGAAACGAGCTGACGTAGTAGAACAAATTAGAAAGATAATACATGAAATTGCCCCAACAGCTAAAGCTATCCTGTTTGGTTCTGAGGCTCGTGGAGAAGCTCGTTCTGATAGTGACATTGACTTGTTGATTTTAGTCGACGGAGAAAAAATGTCTCTAGAACAGGAAGAATCTATTACTCTACCTCTTTATGAACTGGAATTAAAGACAGGTGTCACGATCAGCCCTATCATAATGTTAAAAAAGCTTTGGGAAAATCGTCCATTTAAAACACCATTTTATATCAACATTGTAAATGAAGGGATCGTGTTATGAAAGAAAAAATGGATGAAAATAGCAAGAATGCATTGATTGCATACAGAATACAACGAGCTTATGAAACATTGAAAGAGGCTGAGGTTATGAAACGTGAAAATTTCTATAATGCAGCCATCAATCGTTTGTATTACGCATGTTATTATGCAACCGTGGCTCTCCTATTAAAGTATGATATTCAAACACAAACTCACAATGGGGTTAAAACGATGCTCGGATTACATTTTGTCGCAACTGGCAAATTACCATTAAAAATTGGTAAAACATTCAGTACTTTATTTGAAAAAAGGCATAGTGGGGACTATGATGATTTTGCTTATTGCGATGAAGATTTAGTAAATGAATTATTTCCGCAAGCTAAAATTTTCATCGATGCTATTACTGATTTAATAAAAACAGAATAGAATCTAAATTCATTTCAAAGTATCTTACGAAAAAGAGCGTCCAACTCTAAACCTGTCGAACGCTCTCCTTTATTTTAAATTCCACCACTATTCCCACTCAATCGTGGCTGGTGGCTTTGAGCTGATGTCATAAACAACGCGGTTAATCCCCCGGACATTATTGATAATCCTGTTAGACACTTTTGCCAAAAATTCGTATGGCAGGTGACACCAATCGGCTGTCATCCCATCCGTTGATTCCACGGCACGCAGGGCTACCACACTTTCGTAAGTACGCTCGTCTCCCATCACCCCGACACTCTTGATCGGGAGTAAGATGGTTCCGGCTTGCCATACTTTATCGTACAGACCTTCTTCTTGAAGCATGGAAATATAAATGTAGTCGGCCTCCTGCAATAATCTCACTTTCTCTTTCGTGATCTCCCCTAAGATACGAATAGCTAAACCCGGTCCGGGGAAAGGATGACGCTTCAAAAACTTATCTGCCAATCCAAGACTCTTACCTACCCGGCGAACTTCATCCTTGAATAACAGACGTAAAGGCTCCACGACCTTTAGTTTCATATAATCGGGTAAACCGCCCACGTTATGATGTGACTTGATGGTCTGTGACGGTCCGTTTACCGATGATGATTCAATCACATCCGGGTAAATCGTACCTTGCCCCAACCATTTTGCATCTTTTACTTTATGCGACTCTTCGTCGAACACGTCCACGAATGTTGCTCCGATAATCTTACGTTTTTTCTCGGGATCTTCGATACCTGCCAAACGGGAAAGGAAAAGATCTCCCGCATCCACGCCGATCACGTTCAAGCCGAGTTCCTTGTAATTTTCAAGCACATCAGAGAACTCGTTTTTCCGCAACAAACCATTGTCCACGAAAATACAAGTCAAATTCTTACCGATAGCCCGGTGTAATAACATGGCAGCAACCGTGGAGTCTACTCCCCCCGATAAACCAAGAATCACACGGTCTTCGCCGATCTTTTCCTTCAATTCGGCAACTGTAGTCTCGATAAAAGAATCCGGTGTCCAGTCTTGTTTACAACCACAGATGTCCACCACGAAATTCTTCAACAAAGCGGTTCCTTCCGTGCTGTGGTACACCTCCGGGTGGAATTGAATACCGAAAGTTTCTTCTCCCCCGACGCGGTAAGCGGCATTCTCCACGTCAGACGTGCTGGCAACCACCGTGTAATGCGAGGGTAACACCTCTATCGTGTCACCGTGAGACATCCACACCTGTGAATGTTGGCTGATATTTTTGAACAACGGGCAGGAATTATCAACAAATGATAAATTCGCCCGACCGTACTCTCTCTTGTTCGAGGCTTTAACTTCACCCCCGAAATAATGGGCCAGATACTGAGCCCCGTAACATACTCCCAGCAACGGTAATTTTCCTTTTATAGAAGACAAATCCGGTTGTGGAGCTTTCTCGTCACGCACGGAAAAAGGACTTCCCGAAAGGATCACGCCTTTCACGGACGCGTCAAGTGCAGGGTAGTGATTGAAAGGGTAAATCTCGCAATAGACATTCAGTTCCCGCACGCGTCTCGCAATCAACTGCGTGTACTGTGAACCGAAATCCAGTATTAGAATTTTCTCTTGCATGTGAATCGCTTATTTATTTTCGGGCAAAGATACGTTTTTTTCGCCGGAACTTTAAAAAAGTCCTGACGAAAAAGTTACAGGTTACAAGTTAACAGGTTACAGGCTATTGATATACTTATAACTTCTTGATATGCAGTGTTAAAAAATGACGTTATTTCGTAACCTAAAATCCCTGTAAACCGTAATTCACTTGCACTTTACAATTTTAACCTGTTAACTTGTAACTTTTTCTTCTTATGCACAACACGAGAGATAGTTTTGGCTCTAAATTCGGGGCAATAGCTGCCCTAGCTGGTTCCGCGGTCGGCTTGGGAAATATCTGGAAATTTCCCTACGAGGCAGGGAATAATGGCGGGGGTGCCTTTCTTCTGGTATACATATTTTTCACGGTAGCCATAGGATTACCGGTAATGCTTTCGGAATTTACTCTAGGACGCTATTCCGGAAGAAACGCTTTCGGGACCTTCGACCGACTGGAGCCCAAAACAGTCTGGCGTTATTTCGGGGTACTGGTTCTTCTTGCCGCCACAATGATTCTCTCCTTTTACGGGACGGTTGCCGGCTGGACGTTGGAATATGTCTTTAAATCTTTCACCTTCTCTTTTCATGTCGGCACCGATGTTGACTTGAACACTATGTTTTCGGACTTTATCACGAATCCCTATAAACCCGTGTTCTGGCAAATCGTGTTCATGGCTCTCACCGGTTTTATCGTGCTGGCAGGAGTAAAAAAAGGTATCGAACGATACACCAAACTCATGATGCCCCTCCTTTTCGTGCTTATCTTGATACTCGGAATCCGGGCATGCACGCTGGATGGGGCCATGGAAGGGATAAAATTTTTTTTCTTACCCAAGTTCTCGGAACTTACTTCACAGGGAGTACTTTCTGCTCTGGGACAGGCCTTTTTCTCCTTATCAATCGGTATGGGTGTCCTCTTGACTTACGCCTCTTACATCAAAAAAGATGAAAACCTGACTTCTATATCCTTGCAAGTGATTTGCGCGGACACGTTGATCGCCGTGTTGGCAGGAATTGCCATATTTCCCGCCGTGTTCGCTTTCAACATTGCACCGGATTCCGGGCCGGGCCTTGTATTTCTCACGTTGCCACAAGTGTTCCAAAGCATGGCTTTCGGGCAACTATGGGCGATTCTTTTCTTTCTCCTACTAACCATGGCCGCTCTCACGTCCTCTATTTCCCTTCTGGAAGTAATCGTTGCCTTTTGCGTGGAAGAAAAGCACATCAGCCGCCGCAAAGCGACCGTCATATCCACGGTAATCGTCACGATCTTCGGAATTTTATGCACCCTTTCTTTTGGACCGTTAAAAGAAGTCCATATCGGCAACTTGTCGGTCTTCGGGATATTTGATTACGTCAGTTCCAACATACTGCTGCCCGTGGGTGGAATCTTGATCTCCATTTACGTGGGATGGAGATTCGATCGCCGTTTACTGGAAGCGGAATTAACCAATAATGGAGAATTGAAACTATGGTTACTGAAACCGTTGATATTCGTCCTGAAATATGTAGCACCCCTGTTTATCCTCGTGATTCTATTACACTCGCTGGGACTATTCTGATTATTCTCTCAACAATGTAGTTTCCTAAAATTGGTTTACTAAGTTTACAGTAAACTTTTTCAGGACAATACAAGGACAATACACTATGGATTCGCTACCTCAAGTACATACCAACAACATACCATGAACACATCATCAACAATGGTCAGTGTTGATGATGTGTTCATGATATGTTTAGATTATATTTTAAAGGTAAAGCAAGGATAGCCTAACCATCAGGCAGGGGTTAGTATAGTAAAATTAATTAGTGAAGTTCACCGCTTTTTTCCAATAATTCCCGTGCAGCTCGTTCAGGATCGTCGGCAGAGACAATCGCTGAGATTACCGCCACGCTATCCGCCCCGGCTTGGAATATCGATGCCACGTTATCGGGATGGATTCCCCCGATGGCAACTAAGGGATGGCGGGAAACGGACCTGATCCAGCGCAAGCCGTCCAATCCCCATTCCACGATAGTATTTGTTTTCGTCGTGGTTGAAAACACGGGACTTGCTGCCACGTAATCCAAATCATAGTCATTGGCCTCCAGCACCTGTTCCGGTGATTCCACGGATAAGCCGATAATTTTCCCTTCCGGCAGTAACCGCTTAACCATCTCGTAGGGCATATCGCTTTGTCCCACGTGTACCCCATCAGCATCAGCCGCCAACGCAACATCCACACGGTCGTTAATAATCAGAGGGACCCCGTAAGGAGTCAACACTTCTTTTAATCGAATTGCCCGTTCAATAAATTTTCGGGTTGACGACTCTTTTTCCCGTAACTGTACCATGCTCACCCCGCCTTTTACGGCAGCCTCGACCGTACGATACAAATCCTTCCCTAATAACAACCCTTCATCCGTAACCAAATAAATTCGCATATCCCTTTTATTCTGAAACTCGTACAATCTGCATGAATTGTTCCCGGCTCAAGTTATACATCACATCATATAGATGAAGTTGCAATGTTCCAGGGCCTTGAGACATCCCCACGGCAATCTCACCACATACCCCCATGAAAGAAGTAGCGCTAACGGCTGCCATAAACGGATTCTTTACCACCGCGGCAAACGCCCCCAAAATAGCCGAGGCCGTACACCCCAACCCGGTCACTTTCTCCATCATCGGCGAACCGTTATGCAGGTATACTACCCGATCGTTTTCTACTACTAGATCCGTCCCCCCGCTAACGCAAACGATACATCCGACACGCTGGCTTAACGCTTTGGCTGCGTCAAGGCTATTTAAAGAAGATTCGGAACTATCCACTCCCTTGGATTGTGTTGATAATCCTGCCATAGTCATGATCTCAGATGCATTGCCCCGTATAAAAGTCGGAGTTCCGGCTGCCAGTATATCCCGCAACGTTTGATTACGAAAGCTCGTGGCCCCGGCTCCCACGGGATCAAGTACCACGGGATGCCCCACTTCGTTTGCCCGCCGGATGGCCGCTTTCATGGATTCCACGGTAAAACGATCCAGTGTACCAATATTAATTACTGTGGCACGACATAAAGCCACCATCTCGTCAATCTCTTCCAAGGCGTGTGCCATAATCGGTGATGCACCAGCGGCAAGCAACGCATTTGCCGTGTTATTCATCACCACGGCATTCGTTATATTATGCACCAGCGGGGATTCTTCCTTCACCCGCTGGATATTTTCCCAAATTTGATCCAACATGATAATTGAAAGTTGAAAATTGAAAATGAAAGAATCAATTAATTTATGAATTGCGATTTACGATTAAGAAAAGCGTTAGTTGATAGGTAAAAATCACTTAATCATAAATCAAGAAATCAGTGGGATCTAAAATCATTAAATCTAAAATTAATCTATTCTTCTTCCTCCAAGTAAATCGTGTACCGATCCCAGAAATTGTGATCGGTGGGTACTTCCTCGTAATAGACTCTTCCGGCAATCGGGGTGGTCTTGTTCACGCTGACTTTAGTAGTTTGGTACTGCATCTCTCCCTTAATCCGGTCGCCACCATCCTTGTAAGTGTAGACGATACTTACGCCACTAAGGAAATAATATGAACTAACACGTTTATAGTTCGTCGTGATTGTGGCCATCACCTCGTGACGGGGACTATTCCCGGCGAGCAGCAAATTACGTCCCAACAAGTTAAACGCGGAAGAAGTTACGTGCATCACGTTCTTGATAATCGCGAAACTCTTTAATTCCACGTACAATTCCCCACTGAATTTCGTTACGTTTGCCGTACCGGAATTTGACAAGGAAGGTTTCAGACATTCATAAGTAACAATCTGCACGGAATCCCCTTCATACATGAATTTTCCTTTACTTCTCAGTTTGAAGTCTCGGAAATTTTGTAAGTCCAGTATATTACGAGTATTACGAACAATATCTGCCGTAATTATATCATCGAAATAGATCAAACCGTCAACAGCAGAACCGCTTTCCCCGCTCCGGCGAACCTGCGAGAAATTATAATTCAACGCTTTAAACGTTTGCTCCACGTTTGAACGCTTATACCCTTCACTATCATAAACATCCACGATCGCCTCCTTAAATTTCTTCTCCCCGTCGTTTACCTCTACACCATACTCGAAATATCCCTCGTAATTATAGGGACGTGGAATATAGTTCCTCCCGATATTCTTCACCACATTCTCCAGTAATTTCTTCAATACCAGAGACTCGGCCGTCACGTCAACCTCCCCAATCCCGTAAGTAACCGGTTTTAGAAAAATTTGCACCTCCCCTTTATCTCTTGCCTCATACACCTTCATCTCTGCAGATGCATATCCCACCGCAGACACTCTCATCATGTAAGTTGCCAATTTTTCCGACACGATCAACTCAAACAAACCATCCATATCCGAGGCTGCTCCCGCTGCAGTACCGATAATCCCGATATTCGCAAAAGCAATAGGCTGTCGTGTTGTCTCATCCAGTACAACACCTTTCACCCGAATCTTCCCGTCATTCTGAGCTTGCATGACCGAGAACACTCCTAAAAACAAAATAATTAATGATAGTATTTTTTTATTCATAGCATTTCTATTATTCAAAATTAATTTTCCCCTGCAAAGATATAAAAAAGTTGCAGGTTACAAGTTCACCAGTCGCAGTTATTAAAAACAATGCTCCTTTCAATTAAATGATTCAACCTGTAACTTCAAAGTTCTAAGCGGCGCTGATTACTTTGAATACTTGATTCTAAATCCAGTTAAAATTTCTTTGTAATTATCTTGTGCAGTAAGGCACGTATCAAGCAAATAGTTTCTGACATGACTCCATTCCTGCAATCCACGATAATAGAACATCTTCAACTCTTCCGTGATGATAAACGGGACAAAACCATTCGCCAGACACTCTTTGAACATGATTAACCGACCAACACGTCCATTACCATCCTGAAACGGATGAATGGACTCGAATCTTTGATGCAAGTCAATAATATCCTCGAAAGTCTTAGACTTCTTCGCGTTATATTCTAATAACAAAGTTTTAACTTCATAGTGTACCAATTCCGGTGGTGTTGTCAAGATTCCGCCCACCTCGTTCGGTAAACGCTTGTAATCACCAACAGCAAACCAATCTTTACGGTGGTCAGACGTTCCGGATTTCAAAATATAATGCAATTCTTTGATATATTTTTCTGAAAGTCGCTCTTCTGCCCGGTCAATAATCAGATCAATACAACGAAAGTGGTTGGTCGTCTCGATAATATCATCCACGTTCACACTTTCATCTGTTATCCCGATCGTGTTGGTTTCAAAAATGTAACGCGTTTGGTCGTGAGTTAAGCGACTTCCCTCGATGTGATTGGAATTATACGTGAGGTCTATTTGTGTACGATGATAAATGCCCCCCTTCAACTTCATTTTCTTCTGTTCTCGCAATATAGCAAGTAATGGCATAACCTCCATTGGGGAAGACTTACGCATGGGCAATCCTGCAGCTTTTGGAATATTCCAAGTTTTACCCGTTAAAAACACCCCCTCGATCTTCCCGGTCGCACAATAGTTACGTGCAGTACGCTCCGAAATACCGTATTTCCTAGCAAATTCATTCACTGAAATATATTCCATATTAAAATTATCGGCAAGTTTTACATTCAGATTTCAAACAAAGGTAGTTGTTTTTGCCGTTACCGGCAAAAAAACAGACCATGTTTATCGCACATCACACTCAAAAATACACCAGATCGCCTTTCATTAACAATAAATTAAGATTCTGGCATCCCCTACATTCTTTGTTATACACAAATTATTTACTACTTTTGTCACACGACAACAGAAAAGTTCAATTAAAACATTTCAAATATGAGAAAAGGATTATTTTATATATCAGGCATCTTAATATTTACATTACTTCTTTCCTCCTGTGTTTCTAAAAAGAAATACGAGGAGTTAGCCAGAGCGAAAAGGAGCATTGATCGGGAAGTGGCAACTTTGGAGAATGACAAAAAATCATTGGAATCCGAGATGCAGAAACTCAAAGATGACTTCAATGCCGTTCGCTATCAGTTGACGGCTAACAATGCCGCCAAGGACAAACAGATTGATGACCTGAACACCCAATTACGTGCTTTACAAAGCAAGGAATCGGCCTTAAAATCAGAGTTAAAGGACGTGTCAGAACAGGTGAAATCCAAAGTACAAAGCAGCGAAGGGCAATTGGCAGAACTACAACTTCAACTAAAAAGGACAACCGAGGAACGGGACCAAATCCGGAAACAGTTGACTGACTATAAAACCAACGCTGACTGGGACAACCGCAAATTGAGCAACGAGGTGGAACACATCAAATCGAGCCTCAAATTCAAAGACAGCGAGATTGCCCGTTTGGAAAAAGAAATTGCCGGGGTAAAAAAACAGCTAGCAAACGCCAAGAGCCAGTTAACCAAGAAAACCCAAGAGGTTGAAAAACTGACAAACCAAGTAAATCTTCTGAAAAAAGAACTTAGCAGGTAATTAAAAATGATTTATATCATTATCAGCATAATAGGGCTACTAGTAATAGTTGCCCTTTTTACATACTCTTCAAAATCAAAAATGAAAACAGAAGAGCCTCCCGTCGTGGCCCCCCCTGCTGATTGTTGTGGGGCTCATGCCATCTGTGAAAAAGGGCTGAAAAAAATAGATGAAAAGATCGAATATTTCGATGACGAAGAACTCGATCAATACAGGGGTATTCCCTCCGACAGTTTCAATGACCAACAAATCGATCAATTCCGGGAAATCCTCTATACGATCCATCCCGAAGAATTATCCGATTGGTTTATCAGTTTGGAGAAACGAGGAATCGAACTACCGGATGTTCTGAAACAGGAACTCAATTAGTGTCGAATCAACCTCTTCCTACCCGACGGAAGACTTCCGCTCCTATTTTACAATGGAGACAACGATGTGCATCACAATATTCCCGTTTTACCTGTAACAAAGCTTGGGACTGCAAAGCGGAATTCACCTGTACCCCGTAACGGATCCACGCATCCGAAACATGATTACGTTCCGCCCTCAACTCTTCCAGCCATCGTAACGCCTTATCACAATATCGTTCTTCCCCCCGTTCTTTCCCGTAAATGAACAGGAACGGAATCAATGCATTGATAATAATTACGTTCTTCATGCTATTCCCCAATTTCTTCACCCGTTTCACGGAAACCACTCCTAATTTATAGTGAGTATCCCAATAAGAAGAGGCGGTTACGTCCAGTAAACCATAAATTTCCGACACGTCCGAGGCATCCAGCGCGCTGGAAAGCAAGAAATTGAAACGCATCATCAAAGAGGCCAGCAAGGCCAGACGAACCGTGGGAAAAGCTATCGGACGAATCCGCATAAATTTCCATTGAGAAACATTCATGGCTTCCAGTTGGAATTTGGCTGCTTGATACTCGTACTCCTCCCGCAAACCAAAGGCATACTCGTCTGTTTCCGGCACGTCAACCAACAAACCGGCATATCCTAAAAGCAACGCCTCCACCCGGAAAAGAGATTCGCTACTACGAACCACTTTTTTGTAAGATAAGTTTTGAGCCAACTGGGCGAAAACATCAGCGTTCACGTTCCCAGACCAATACCGTACCAACATCCGGTAGAAACATTCCTCCCAATCATTTTTAGTTTCCCGCAACATCACCTGAATATCTTTACATTTACGTTCCAACCGCTCGATCGCATACCCCGTGAACAACATTTCCAAGCGGGTCGAATCAATCTTTTTCAAGTGTCGATGACAACGGGGTTCAACAGGTACTCCCTGCATGAAAACATACTCATCCCATAGCCGATTATCATAGACTAGGGTGATCGCATCAATTTCTCGGCCACGAGAATCGTATACTTCCATGTCTGCCTCACCCACCACGGAGAGAATAACATTATTATAGGCCGAATCCTTTTCGTGAGCATGACGGAACCAATCACTTCCTTTCTGATGAATCTCCACGTTTCCCACTTGCACGACATCATTGATACGCACCTTAGCATTAAAGAAATCCGGTCCGGCATCCCGATTCTGAAAACCGACATTCAAAATCTCTACTCTTTTCCCCTTGGTTGACACACACACCGTACTCGTGAAAAGCGAATTCGCCCATACATACTGCAAAAACTCTTCTGTCATAAAATTCACTTGTTAATTGATATGAATATTTCAGACCCTAAAAACGCCATTCACAATATTACGCACTTTTTTACAAATAAACAAGTGCTAAATTTTTATAAATTCTAATCCTTTCTCCTTTCTATAACGTTTTATACTTATATTTGTTGAAAAGAATAACCAAGCTTTGACTATAACATAAAACAGGAAACGAATATGGAAAATGAGAATTTAACTAAAAGCAAGAAAGATAAGACGTTAATGATAATTATCGGGGTGTTGTCCGCAGTTTTAATTGTACTCTTCGTGTTCTTCCTCGTGGAGAAAAAGGAGAACAGGGAAAATATGATTGCTATTACGGCCGAGAAAGAGGAATTGCAGCAAGAATTGACCGATTTGAGCCACCACTACGATAACCTGAAAACAGACAACGACACGTTAAACGCCAAGCTCGTACACGAGCAAGAAAAGATTGCCACGTTGATGGATAAAATGAAAAAATTCCGAAATGATTCTTACGCTGAAATTAATCGTTACAAACGCGAGATCGGAACTTTAAAAACCGTTTTAAGAAGTTACGTGGTACAAATCGACTCGCTGAACCAACTGAATCAAAAGCTCCTTGCCGAAAACAAAGAGGTGAAGAAACAGATGGACTGGGTACGCGAACGCAATAAGACCTTAGAAAAGAAGACAGAAAAAATGGAAGAGACACTTGAAAAAGCCAACACGCTGGCCGTCGAAAACTTCCACATTTACCCGATCAACAAAAGAGACAAGGAAACCACGTTGAAAAAGTGTTTCCAATTAAAGGCAGACTTCACCATTTCCCGTAACATCACGGCAAAACGAGGTCCTAGAATGATCTACTTGCGGATTACTCGTCCGGATGGTGAAGTACTGGCTGCATCCAGCAAATCATTCTTTAAATTCCAGAATGCCTCCCTGACCTATTCTGCCAGAAGAGAGATCACGTACGAGGGAGAAAAATTGGATGTTGCCATCTATTGGCCGAATGACGGTAGTCTGACGAAAGGAGAATACGTGGCCGATCTGTTCTCGGATAATCAACAAATCGGTACACTTAAATTTATTTTAAAATAAAAAAATGAAACAAGTTACAAGAAAATCAGTAAACTAAATTAACCTAGAACTTGTAACTTGGAATTTGAAACTAAAATCAATAAACATGAAAACAGATATTGAAATTGCAAACTCGATCGAGATAAAACCGATTTACGAGATTGCAGATAAATTAGGCATAGACAGAGATTTATTGGAACCTTATGGAAGATATAAAGCCAAATTACCGTTAAGTTTGATTGATAAATCAAAGATAGACGGCAAAAAATTGGTACTTGTATCTGCCATATCACCAACTCCTGCCGGAGAGGGTAAAACAACAATCTCCATTGGTCTTACGGAAGGATTGAACCGGATAGGAAAACAAGCAACGGTCGTACTACGTGAACCCTCTCTTGGTCCGGTATTCGGTATCAAAGGCGGTGCCACCGGTGGTGGTTACTCTCAAGTCGTTCCAATGGAAGACATCAACCTGCACTTCACGGGTGATTTCGGTGCTATCGAAAAAGCTCATAACCTGCTATCTGCCCTTATTGACAATAACATTCAAAGTAAAACACATTCTTTGAATATTGATCCTCGTACAGTAACTTGGAAACGGGTGATGGACATGAATGACCGTTCCTTACGCCATATTATCGTAGGCTTGGGTGGTACGTCAGCCGGAATCCCGCGGGAAACCGGATTCGACATTACTGCGGCATCCGAGGTGATGGCCATTCTTTGCTTGTCGGATGATTTCGAGGATCTGAAAAACAGACTGGGTAACATCTTTATCGGTTACACCTTCGACAAGAAACCAATTTACGCCCGGGATCTACACGCACACGGTGCAATGGCGGCCTTATTAAAGGATGCAATCAAACCGAATTTGGTACAAACTTTGGAAGGCAACCCGGCCATCATACATGGTGGTCCCTTCGCGAATATCGCCCAAGGAACCAACTCGATCATCGCTACCCGCATGGGACTAACTCTCTCCGACTACGTGGTGACTGAGGCCGGATTCGGTTTTGACCTCGGTGCGGAGAAATTCTTCGACATCAAGTGTGTGAAAGCCGGTTTAAAACCCAGTGCTGTTGTCATGGTGGCCACCGTTCGGGCATTGAAATATCACGGGGGAGCCAAACTGGACCAATTGAAAGAACCGAACTTAGAAGCCTTGAAGAAAGGAGTGGCCAACTTGGAAAAACAGGTCGAGAATATGAAGAAATTCAATATCTGCCCTGTTGTTGCCATCAATAAATTCGTTACAGATACAGACGAAGAAATTACATTCCTTGCCGAGAAATGTAAAGAGCTTGACGTTCCCATGGAAGTTGCCGAGGTATGGGCAAAAGGCGGTGAAGGTGCGGAAAATCTAGCACGTCTGGTTGCCAAGGTGGCAGAACAATGTACTTGTAGCATGAAACCATTGTACGATTGGGAATGGAGTGTTGAAAAGAAGATTGAAACCATTGCCAAAGAATTGTACGGTGCTGCCGCTATAGACTACACGTCAGAGGCTAAATCCGATTTGAAGAAAGTGATAGACTTGGGCTTGGATAAACTCCCGGTTTGTATCGCCAAAACCCAGAAATCATTATCGGACAACCCGAAACTACTTGGCCGTCCGAAAGATTTCGTGGTAACGGTACGCCAGATCGAGATTGCATCCGGAGCCGGATTCATCATCCCGATCACGGGTAGCATCATGAGAATGCCCGGTTTACCGGATATTCCCGCTGCCGAAAAAATTGACATAGATAACAACGGTAAGATCACCGGATTGTTCTAAATAAATTTTAAACTGACGTGTCAGGAAGGTTCCTCCTGACACGTCTCATTTTCGTTCTAAGCCATGGATACCATTGATATTGTCAAGTTCCCCCCGTATGCAAGTAACGAAACGCTACAAGTGTTAAGCTACCATCTAGACCGGGAGTGTAATCGTATCACCTTGAAGGAAGTAAACTGGCCGGATACTTACCCTTATCGCCCGGACATCCATTTCCGGATTGCTTATAACGAACAGCACATTTTCTTGAAATTTGACGTGCATGAAAATGAATTCCGAGCCACGGAAATCACGGATTGTGGACACGTGTGGGAAGATTCCTGCGTGGAACTTTTCATCCAATTGGAAGATGGGGACGGATACTACAATATTGAAATCAATGCGATCGGCACGATCTTATGCGCTTACGGTACGGGTAGAGAGAATCGCAGCCTAATGCCAATGCAAATAAGTACCACCATTCTCAGGGATTCTACCATAAAATTCAACAATGAGAATCAAGATGAAGCTTTTTATCAATGGTCACTGATTATCAGATTCCCTCACACGGCTTTTTTCAAACACACTTTTATGCCCACTTCCGGAACCACGATCAGGGGAAATATTCATAAATGCGGGAACAAACTTCCCCACCCTCACTTTGTCACGTGGAACCCGATTCCAACGGAAAAACCGGATTTCCATCGACCGGAATTTTTCGGAACACTTATTTTTAAATAACTAACCATGAAAACAGGATTATTCATACTGATAGCTGGAATTTTCTGCGTGTTGCTGAATGACTCGCTCCTATTTTTACAGATCAGACGTTATTTCAAGCGGAAAATATACTTGTATTTATTCTGGCTGCACTCCTTGTTTTTCGTGGCTTGTATCGTGTGGTATCACCTGTTTATACCAACTCTAAAAGGTCCGGAAGCCTATTTTTGGGTAGAAAAATGCATCTCTATTATCCTGCTGTTCTATACCCCCAAGACTTTGTATATCATTGTAAATGCTTTCTCTATTTTATTGAGGAAGGCTAAATGCATTCCGGCTGCCAGAATCGTGAACAGACTGGCTCTAGGTATAGCTCTAGCCTCTTTTATTGTTATATTGAACGGGATCACGTGGTACAGGTACAACTACAAAATTGAGCGGGAGACCGTGTGTATCAAAACTCTACCCGACGCCTTCAATGATTTTCGCATCGTACAACTAACCGATTTACACTTGGGAAGTTACGGGGAACACTATCCCGGAATCACGAAACTCGTGGATGAAGTAAACCGGTTAAATCCCGACTTGATCGTATTTACCGGAGACATGGTAAATAGTTTTGCCTCGGAAATGGACCCTTGGATCGAAACCTTAAAAAAATTAAAAGCCAAATACGGCAAATATGCCACGACCGGGAACCATGATTACGGTACTTACGTGAAGTGGCCCTCGAAAACAGACCAAGAGAATAACCTGAAACAGTTTTTTGAGAATATGAAACGGGCTGATTTCACGATGCTGAATAACACGAATGTCCCGCTCGTCATCGCGAAGGATACGCTTTATTTGGCCGGGGTTGAAAACTGGGGACTTCCCCCCTTCCCTTGTTTTGGCAAATTAGCTCAAGCCTTGGAAGGGACAGACGGTTATCCCGTCATTCTCCTTTCTCACGACCCGTCTCACTGGCGACACGAGGTACTAAATTATCCCGTGGACCTCATGCTGGCAGGTCACACGCACGCCATGCAACTGGGAATCACCATCGGCAGTTTCCGGTGGAGCCCGGCAGTGTACGTCTACCCGGAGTATAACGGACTGTATACAGCAAACGGCCAACAATTGTACGTCTCCCGGGGAGTTGGTTATCTGGGATTCGCCGGACGTATCGGCCAAAGACCGGAAATCACCTTAATCAAGCTAACCAACAATTGTAAATAATGAAATTTTCTCGGCAAAGATTATCAAATCCAACCCTTGCGACACCTCGCAACAACTGGTCCACATCGTTCTAGATGATCTGAAAGAATATACTGGGATGACTTTTGCCCCCTCTCCCCCTTGATTCATTTCTTGAAATCCCGGTCGACTATTTGTAAATAAGCTTTCAATAACTCTCCATCTTGAGCATTCGTGTTAGATCCTATTGGCTTTTTGGTTTTCAGATCATAGATGTATGCCCCGTTATTCGTCACCACTGCCGCCGCATTCGTGAAAGAATAAAAAGCAAAAGGTTTGGCCGTCGGGTTCAACAGATTCTTGCTATAATGGAATGCCTCGGCGTTCATTCCCAACTGGGCAAATAATGTTGCCACCATATCGGTCTGAGATCCCAATGTATTGACCACGGAATCCTGCACGTTCATCGCTCCTCCAGTGAAGATCATTGGAATTCGATAAGCCTCCGGCAAATGAGGTTGTAGATTCCCCACGTGACGGGTTCCATGATCGGCTACCAGCACGAATAAGGTATTATCCCAAAGCCCCGATTTCTTACACTTTTCAAAGAATTCTCCCAGACATTGATCCGTGTACGCAATCGCATTCTTCAACTTGGAACCGCTATCGTCTCCCGGAATCTTTGTCTCCATAGGAACGATAAAGGGTTCATGACTACTCATCGTAAACGCCATATACATGAACGGAACTTGGGCAATTCGTAAATCTTCGTAAAGACGATCAAGCATATACCCGTCATGTACCCCCCATTTGAAACGGTTCTCGATAGCCTCTCCCGAAAAATCATCCTCGGTAACTGTACTTTGAAAACTCATGGTCACGTAAGAACGGAATCCGCCAAAATTGAGATCCCCCGCATAATAAAAACGAGTAGAGTATCCTTCTGCCTCAAAATTCAGTGGGAAACGGGGTTGTTCATAAGTCTTGTTCGGGTATTTCAACATGGATGCATTCGGATAAGCGGGGAAACCGCTGATCACCCCCAAAATACCCCGGTCTGAACGATTTCCGGTTGCGTATATATTAGAGAAAAATATCCCTTCCTTGGCTATTGCTTGTAAATTCGGCATGGCGTCCCAAGCGTTTAACGTGAATGTTTCCAACAAGAGTACCACCACGTTAGGTTTATCGGTTTTCAATACCCTAGGATAATCTCCCGTTTCCACATACACGCTATCCACCAACTGTTGAGCCTTTTCTTCTGGCATAAAAGCATAATTTCCCTTTACCTTGTCAATATGCATTACCTCGTACAGGAAGTTCCATACCGGATTGACCGCAGCCTGATTCGCGTACATATTTTTGTTATTGAAAAACACGAAACTCACGTTCATTGGAGCCACGTTGAAACCGCCTCTCACGGGAATAAACGCAACACCACCTAAAATAAGATATACGACACCATGCCATAATGCCTCTCGTCTGTCCGTACGAAGAGTCTTGGCCACCCAACGGCGGTAAATCGCATAAAAAACAGCCACCATGACTGCATAGAGTAACAAGAGCAACAGAATCAACCCCGTCGGAGTTGAGGCCATCGCCTCTCCGGGTGTCTTCAAGTAAAACAAGGGAGTTGCATCCATGTGATACCCCCAATTTTTGAATAATTCCAGATCTCCCACGATAATCAGACTCGATACCACTAAAAGCAAAAGCGTCAGGCAGGAGAAAATACGTTTCAATATTTTTGCGGATAAAAAGACACCTATTGCCATCAGAACACAGGACAACAAAACCACGTACCCGCCAAACGAAAGATCCATGCGGAACCCTTTGGCAAAGATCATCATATAATCATGTCCGGTAAGAGTGACCGTCTCCTTGTATTGATATATCAAGAACACCACCTTGGCCACCCATGAAAATGCAATCCAAAAGAGATAGTATTTTAGCAAAAACAGTAATTTATCACGCATAGATTAATTTTAGATTTTAAATTTTAGATTAAACTCCTCCGTCAGCTTCGCTGCCACCTCCTCTATAAACAGAGGAGGAGCTGGTAACTCTTCCCAAAGACAGGAAGTATTTCAACTCTCCCTCTGTTTATAGAGGGAGTACCCCGAAGGGGGGAGGGAGTTTATTTTTCATATTCAATTCTCCATTTTCAATTATTAAAACGGTGCTTTACTACTATTCGCCGGATTCTCGAAACTCTTGCCTCCCTCCTGGAAATCGGAATCCAATTGTGGCATTTGTGGAGCCGCATCCTCGTTCATCCGGGAGCCGAAAGTAACCGTCTTCACGGTAGAACCTCCCGATGCAAACGGAGAAACTTCTTCCAAATCACAGAATTGTGCCAACTCGTTACGGAACCGCAACTGAATCTCCCCTACCGCACCGTTACGATGCTTGGCTATAATAATATCGGCAATTCCTTTCAAGCTGTTTCCCATGCTGTCCTCCATGATCCCGTAACGTTCCGGACGGTGAATGAAAAGCACCATATCGGCATCCTGCTCAATGGCCCCGGATTCACGCAAGTCAGACAACATCGGTTTCTTGGCATCACCCGTACGTTGCTCAACACCACGATTCAACTGAGACAAGGCGATCACCGGTATATTTAATTCCTTGGCAATAATTTTCAACTGCCGCGAAATCATACTTACCTCCTGTTCCCGGTTTCCCCGCATATCCGCCCCGGCAGTCATCAACTGCAAATAGTCGATAATCAATACCTTGATTCCGTATCTTTGTTGCAGACGGCGACACTTGGCCCTCAACTCGAATATAGAGAGGGCCGGAGTATCATCCACGTATATCGGGGCCTTGATCAAGGCCTTAATTTTCGAGTGTAACTGTTGCCACTCTTCCTCGCTTAACTTACCATTACGTATTTTCTCGGAACCCAACTCGGTCTCGCTAGCAATCAGACGGTTCACTAACTGCACCGAAGACATTTCCAAAGAGAATAAAGCAATGGGCTGGTTATGGTTCACCGCCATATTCCGGGTCATGGACAACACGAATGCCGTTTTACCCATAGAGGGACGGGCGGCAATAATTACGAGATCGGAAGGCTGCCAACCGGAAGTCACTTCATCCAAAGCGTTGAACCCGGAAGGAACCCCACTCAATCCATCTGCACGTTTACCGGCAATCTCGATTCCCTTGATCGCTTCATCAATTAAAGCATTAATAGCCGTTGTCTCTTTCTTTATATTTCCCTCGGCAATCTCGAACACCTGCTTTTGAGCCATATCCACCAAGTCGGCCACGTCTGTCGCCTCGTCGTATGCCTTGTTCTGAATGTCGGTACAAACCCGAATCAATTCCCGCTGAATATATTTCTGCACCACGATCCGGGCGTGGAACTCGATATGAGCCGCAGACGCCACCTTCGAAGTCAGTTGAGCCAGATAGTAATATCCCCCGATCTCTTCCAGTTCCCCCAAACGTTTCATCTCCTCGCTCACGGTAAGAATATCCACCGGTTCGTTATTCAAGGAAAGGTTTTGAATTCCCCTGTATATCTTTTGATGTGCCTCCTTGTAAAAACATTCCGGTTTCAAGAAGTCACTCACGGTAATAAACGCATCCTTCTCCAACATCAGAGATCCCAAGATAGCCTCCTCCAGATCCACGGCCTGCGGTGGCATTTTCCCGTATTCGGTTTGTAATGACTTGTAATTATACTCCGGTTTCTTCGCCATATTAAATCACTTTTAACTCTTTCAATTTCCAGAAACAACGAACAGTTGCCCGCACGTCCGCTAAAGCATCATGAGCATTCTCGAATCCCTCCCCGAACAGAACCTGATGTAACTCGGATAATTTCGGAGATTTGAATCCCTGTTTTCCACCCGGCAATTTACAATAATTCGTGGACATTTTCATCGTACAGTATTTCGGTTTCAGAAATAAAGAAGTCATCATCCGTTTCCGCTCGAATTCAGCCCCCACAATACATTCGTCAAAACTGATGTTATGCCCGATCAAGGCATAGGCCACATCTATCTTATCCGAAAACAGCTCCAAGGTTGATAACAAATCTTGCCCTTCCTCTTGGGCTTTTATCGTGGTAATCCCGTGTACACGGGATGCCTCCACCGGAATAGAAAAACCTTCCGGTTTAATAATATCGCTACGTTCCTCGATAATATTCCCCTTATCGTCACACATAATCCACGCAAGCTGCACCAACCGGGGCCAATTATCAACGTCCGTCACGGGAGCATTCCAACGCTGCGGAAGTCCCGTCGTTTCCGTGTCAAAAAATAAAAACATTTTTACTATATTTACGATTTATGACTTACGATTTATGATTTTCTTTACCACGCCTACACCTGAAATCATAAATCGTAAATCCGAAATTATTTCGTTTCGCCGTTTTCAAAACTCTTGTTATACTGGTGCATAGCCCGGTAGCTCATACCCATGCTGGAGAACCCACCATCGTGGAACAAATTCTGCATGGTCACTTTACGGGTCAAGTCAGAGAACAAGGTGATACAATAATTCGCACACTCGTCGGCCGAGGCATTTCCCAACGGGGACATCCGTTCTGCAAAATCAATCAGAGAGTCAAAACCTTTAATACCGCTACCAGCCGTGGTTACCGTCGGGGATTGTGAAATCGTGTTGACACGAACCCGCTTTTCCCGTCCGTAAATATACCCGAAACTACGAGCAATAGACTCCAACATCGCTTTGGCATCCGCCATGTCATTATATTCGAACATGGTACGCTGTGCAGCCACGTATGAAAGCGCCACAACAGACCCCCATTCATTAATCGCGTCCAATTTCTTCGCCGTCTGGAGAACCTTATGGAAAGAAATAGCCGAAATATCCAATGTTTTTTGTAAAAAATCGTAATCCAGATTATCGTAAGGACGTTTTTTTCTCACGTTCAACGACATGGCTACCGAATGTAATATAAAATCAATCTTTCCTCCCAACAATTCCATCGCCTCTTTAAATAAACGCTCCAAATCTTCCTCACTAGTTGCATCTGCAGGAATCAATGGAACATTATTCTTCTCCGCGAAATCCTTGATCTGTCCCATCCGGATAGATAATTCAGTGTTCGTCAACACGATCTCTGCCCCCTCTTCCAAACATTTCTCCGCCACTTTCCACGCGATGGACATCTCATTCAACGCACCGAATATTATCCCCTTTTTTCCTTTCAATAAATTGTAACTCATAAAACTGTATTAAATTAAAAAATTCTTTCTACTATTAAAATTGACCGAGTAGCAACCGGGCATTTTCCAACGCTGCATCACTGACAACACTCCCGCTGGTCATTCCGGCTATTTCCGCCACCCGCTCTTCATCTGTTAAACGACGGATACGGGAAATTGTTCCCACCTGATCGTCTTCTTTATATACCTTAAAGTGGTGATCTCCCGCTGCGGCAATCTGGGGCAGATGGGAAATACTGATCACCTGCATCCGGCGGGCCATCTCTTTCATCATCTCGGCCATCCGGTGAGCGATTTCCCCGGAAACCCCCGTGTCAATCTCGTCAAAGATAATGACCGGCAACTGTTTCGTGCGGGACAGGATGTACTTCAGCGACAACATCAACCGCGAAATTTCTCCCCCGGACGCCACTTTTACCAGTTCTCCCGGCTCCTGATTCTTGTTCGCCGAAAACAGGAAACTCACGTCATCTTTTCCCGTGGCCGTAAAATGATCCAACGGGGTGATCATAACCTTAAACACGGCATGTTTAATCCCCATGCTTACCAGCAATCCCCGCATCTCTTCTCTCAATTTCTCTTCCGATGCCACACGGGCTTTATGTAGCTTACCCGCCAACGAATCCATTTCCGTCTCCACGGACTTGATTTGTTTTTCCAATATTTCGATCTGTTCCGCAAAGGATTGTATCCCTTTCAACTTCTTCCCTAACTCCTCCTTTAAAGCGATCAGTTCCTCGACTTTTTCCAACCGATGCTTGTGTAGCAAATCATACATCACGTTCAACCGTTCGTTAATCACGTCGACTCTTGCCGGGTTGTATTCCACCCGTTCCGCCATTCGTTCCGCTTCATCGGCTATATCTTCCAGTTCGAGAATCACCGAGCTCAGACGCTGCTCGTAGTCGGCGGCCTCTTTCACGATCCCCTCTAATGTCACCATCCGATTCTTCACCCCTTTCAAGGCCTGAATAACGGGATTATCCGATTCCGTTAATACATACGTCGATTCGGAAAAGGCAGATTTAATATTCTCCGCGTTATTCAACACGGCCAGCTCTTCCTCCAACTCCTGCTGTTCTCCTTCTCGCAGACGGGCTTCATCCAACTGGTTAAACTGGAATTTCAAATAATCTTCCTCTTGCTCGGCCTCCTTTGCCTGCTGTTTTAGTGAAGTCAGTTCTGATAACAATCCCTGTCGGCGGGTATATTTTACCCGGTAATCTTTCAACAACGTTTGATTACCGCAAAAAGCATCCAGTATTTCCAATTGATATTCCGGTTGCCCGATAAGTAAGGACTGATGCTGCGAATGCACGTCGATCAAGAAACTCCCGAACTCTCTCAATAATTTGTTATTTACGGGAGTATCACTAATAAACGCCCTCGATTTGCCGTCTGCCGTCAATTCTCGTCTCACAACCACCTCGTCGTCATAATCCAAGTCATTATCAGCAAACCATTGCTGTAAATCGTACCCCACGACATCATACGTGATCTCGACCACGCATTTCCTGTTCTTATCCATAATGGCTGCAACATCAGCCCGCTGTCCCAACGTCAGCCCGATCGCACCCAACAAAATGGATTTTCCCGCACCTGTTTCCCCGGTAATAATCGTAAATCCCTTCTCTAGCTCGATATTCGTTTTATCGATCAAAGCGTAATTTCCTATATGGATGTTCTTTATCATTCCTACAACTTTATTGCATAAATCATGCGAAAGTACTAATAATTTTCCATTTTCAATTTTCCGTTTTCAATTTAATTAGTACTTTTGCGCACCGGTTTAAACATATAGTTCTTTATAAAATGACAAGTAGAAGATTAATTAGAATTAAAGTTTTACAGCTTTTATATTCTTACACGAAGAAAGAGGGAGTGACAATTACGGAAGTGGAAAGAGATTTGTTCAAAAGTATAACCAAAAGTACGGATTTATACTACCACGTTTTCCTCTTAATCACTGAAATCCAACGTCGTGCATTTTTAAAAATAGATGCTGCCCGTAATCGGAAACTTGCATCACAAAGAGAGTTAAACCCGAACACCCGCTTTATTGACAACCCGGTAATTAATCAAATTGCCAATAACCGAAAATTCAAGACCTATGTTTCCACGAATCTGGTTTCTTTGAACGAGTGTCAAGACGTGGTCGCCTTGCTGCATGACCGCATGATGGAAATGGATTTTTTCAAGCTTTACATGTCCAAACCCAACGTGACTTACGAGGATCACAAGAAACTCGTGCTTGACATGATCTCGGAATTAATCGCGGAAGATGAAGATTTCGACCAAGCCATGGAAGAAAAGAATATTTTCTGGAATGACGATTTCGAACTCGTGTTGAGCATCGTGTACAAAACGGTGAAGAATATGAAAGAAAGCTATTCAGAAGACACCGTTTTCTTTATCTCCTTATATAACGAGGAAGAAGACTTGAGTTTTGCGAAAACCCTGTTCCGGAAGTCCATTCTCGACATGAAGGAAAACTTGGAATTAGTGGATCAGTTCACTACCAACTGGGAACTCGACCGTATTTCCGACATGGATAAACTCATCATGGATGCGGCTATCTGTGAACTGAAATATTTCCCCTCAATCCCTGTAAAGGTGACTCTGGACGAGTATATCGAGATTTCCAAGAACTATTGTTCCCCGAAAAGTAGCGGGTTTATTAATGGTGTTCTCGACAAAACCGTGGCTCTTCTGAAAGAAAAGAATGAAATCAGAAAAGTCGGTCGAGGTTTGATGGAGTAATACTACCCCCTCCAGCTCCCCCTTACACAGGGGGAGAGCTGATTACCAAGCGATTTTCCTCCCATGTAACGAGGGTTAGAGGCCGTAGCCATTTCACAAATTCAACTTTTGGGTTACTCCTTTTCTGTTCATGAATTTCGTTTGAATCTATCCCAGAATGTTTTCCGTTTTTCTGCCTTTGGCGCTTTCAAGCGATTCATTTCCTTTCTTTCCTGAGAACGTCGAAATGCCGTCTTGATACGCCATTCCACTTCTTGCGAGTTACGAGTTCCTTTATCAATACACTCATCAACCCCCTCATTCAAAAGGCTGTAATCCGGCAGGCCGCTATACATCACGATGGCAATATCATCTCCCGCTTCCCTAACAAGACGCATCACTTCTTCACCTTGCATTTTCGGCATATCTCCATCTAGAAGTAATAAATCATAACGACCTTTTTGATATTCGTCCCAAGCTTCCTGTCCATCCTCTACCGAGGATACGTTAAATCCACACTCTTTTAAACGCCTAATTTCAAATTTCCGTGTAAACTCATCATCTTCCGCATACAAAATCTTAATTTTCATATCTCACGTATTTAGTTATTCTTTCAACAAAGGAAAGGTTTATTTTTCTAATATAAAGAATTCAAATATGATAAAACTATGAGAATTTTTAGAAAATAGAGATCCGGACACCCCGACCTATTTCAACATTGTCTCACCGTAGTCTCACGCTTAGCATCATTAAATATCGGGTACAAATCAACTGGAAGTTACCGTCCCCGCCTCGGTAAGTTATCGTTAACTTATCGAATACTTATCGAATAGTTACGCACGCAACACTAGTGAGAGTATACTGAAAACCAAAAGAATAACTAACGAAATAGGACCCATTCACACTTACCACACAAAACATTAATTAACAGATTACCTATTTTATCCCAATAAATAAAGGGTGACAAAAGCCACCCTTTACATTCTAAACTAAACTAACCAAACTTTTGTATCACTACAATAGTCAACTCATACGCTATATTAGCTTTGTAAATATAGAATATAAATATTAAAAAAACAAGTTTTTTTTAATATTTACTTGAAAAATCTTTAGCCTGATAATTCTCGATATACTCCACAGCCTCTTCCACCGTACTTACGACGACATACAACCCATCATAGGCCTTCGACACGAATCCTTCCTTGCGAATATTACTGATAAAAAGGAAAAAATACTCGTAAAAATCGTTCGTATTAAGGAAAATAATTGGTTTATTATGTATTCCAAGCTGTTTCAAGGTAATCACTTCCGTGATCTCTTCCAGCGTTCCCCATCCCCCGGGTAAAGCGATAAAAGCATCTGCTTTTTCACGCATCATGCTCTTTCGTTCTTTCATATCGGGAGCCACGATTAATTCCGAAATACCTTCTGCCGAAACACCCCGGTCCACGATGCATTGCGGAATGATCCCGGTCACCTCACCCCCACCATTTTTCACGGTATCCGACACCTCACGCATCAACCCGCAATTTGTTCCGCCATACAGCAACTCCCATCCCCGTGTCACGATCTCTTTCCCCAAATCAGCCGCAGCCTTAAAATACACGTTATCGACACTCTCTGACGATGCACAAAACACACAAATTTTCATAGATTAAAAGTTACAGGTTGCAAGTTATTCATTTCATAAAACAAGTTGCAGATTAATAGTACAAACCTGTAACCCATTAACCTGCAACTTGGAACTACATTGGCGCTTAAGCGTCAATGTTAGCGTATGTAGCGTTCTGTTCGATAAACTGTCTACGAGGCGGCACATCGTCCCCCATAAGCATGGAGAAAATACGGTCTGCCTCGGCAGCATTCTCAATCGTCACCTGACGCAACGTTCTGCCCTCGGGAGACATAGTCGTGTCCCACAACTGTTCTGCTGTCATTTCACCAAGACCTTTGTAACGCTGGATATGCAAACTGCTCTCTTTACCCGCTCCCATTTCCTGAATCAATTGCAAACGCTGTTCTTCCGTCCAGCAATAGCGTTGCTCCTTTCCTTTCTTCACGGAGTAAAGAGGCGGGGTTGCGATATACAAGTAACCGTTTTCAATTACCGATCTCATGTAACGGAAAAATAATGTCATGATCAACGTGGCAATGTGCGCCCCGTCAACGTCGGCATCGGCCATGATCACGATCTTGTGGTAACGTATTTTTTCCAAATTAACCGCTTTACTATCTTCGGCCGTACCAATCGTGATTCCCAAAGCTTGGAAGATCATCTTGATCTCCTCACTTTCCCACACGCGATGGGCCAACGCTTTCTCCACGTTCAGGATTTTACCTCTCAATGGAAGGATCGCCTGAAATTTACGGTCACGCCCTTGTTTAGCTGTACCCCCTGCCGAGTCTCCCTCGACAAGGAATATCTCGCAGTTCTCCGGGTTATTATCCGAACAATCCGCCAATTTGCCGGGCAAACCGGAACCGGAAAGCACCGTCTTCCGTTGCACAAGTTCACGGGCTTTACGGGCCGCGTGACGAGCTTGTGCGGCAAGGATTACCTTGTCCACGATAGCACGGGCATCTTTCGGATGTTCCTCCAGATAATTTGCTAATGCGACACTTACTGCTTGAGCCACGGCCGACCCGACCTCAGTATTACCTAACTTGGTCTTGGTCTGTCCCTCGAATTGAGGTTCTGCCACCTTCACGGAAATAATAGCTGTCAGACCTTCACGGAAATCCTCCCCGCTAATATCAAACTTCAACTTGCTTAACATCCCGGAATTATCTGCATACGTCTTCAAGGTTTGCATCACTCCCCGACGGAATCCGGCAAGGTGTGTTCCCCCCTCTATCGTGTTGATATTATTCACGTAAGAGTAAACATTTTCCTTGAACTCCGTGTTGTAATGCATGGCCACCTCGATCGGAATTCCATTCTTTTCGGTCGTGATATGAATGGTTTCGTCAATCAATTTCTCCCGGGTTTCATCCAAGTATTCCACGAATTCACTCAATCCTTTTTCCGAGTAGAAAACTTCTGACTTAAACTCGTTCGTGTCCGGATCAATCGTCCGTTTATCAGTTAACGACAAACGGATCCCCCGGTTCAGGTAAGCCAACTCCCGCAAACGGGCAGCTAAAATATCATATTTATATTCTGTTACATAAAATATAGAATCATCCGGCTTGAAATAGATCGTCGTACCCGTCCGATCCGTCTCGCCAATCACTTGCACATCTGCTAACGGGAATCCTTTACTGTACTCTTGGCGCCAGATTTTACCTTCACGATAAATGGTTGCGACCAATTTCGTGGAAAGTGCGTTCACACAGGATACACCCACCCCGTGAAGTCCCCCGGAAACCTTGTAAGAACCTTTATCAAATTTACCACCGGCATGCAGAATCGTCATCACGACTTCCAGTGCCGAGCGATTCTCTTTCTGGTTCATTCCCGTCGGAATTCCACGTCCATCGTCAGACACGCTGATCGAGTTATCCTCGTTAATCGTTACATCGATATTTTTACAATAGCCAGCCAACGCCTCGTCAATCGAGTTATCGACCACCTCGTACACCAAATGATGCAATCCTTTCGTATTAACATCTCCAATATACATGGACGGACGCATACGAACGGCCTCCAACCCCTCCAACACTTGAATACTATCAGCCGAATACTCGTTATTCGTTTGCTCTATTTCTTCACTCATGTTCTGCTCTAATTCTTCACTCATATGATATATTTAATTGTTTTTTCTTATTTCTTATATTCGCTAAACTGTTCATTCACAGCCGGAATTTCATTCCGACACAAAACATACAAATATACGAAAAATTCATGTAACTTTAGCGAAATCAAGCGAGATTATACAAGATTATCTTTGAAACAATTTCCACTGGAGAACTTCTCCTTTCACGAAAAGAGACTCCTTTCGGAAGGCAACTTTCTGTTCGCTATTCATTTTCTGCACGGCAGAGATCAGCCAGCCAGAATTGTACTCGGCCCGGTTGAAAAATTCGATCGTGAACATATAATTTTTCACCTGCAAACAATAGTACTTTATAGATTCGATTTTTTGTAGTTCTGCCGTCCCGCTGTACGTCAACCAAGAGAAAAGAGTCAGGTAATCCGGCTGAATCCCCTTTGCCCAATAGGTTACCAACGAAGTGTCTGCTACCATATTACTTGAAAGTTCCATGAAGTTCAATTCATTATTAGCCGGGCCGATAAAGAAAAGAGAATCTACTTTCGGCGTGAAAGCCTTCTCGTTAAAAGGGCTACATCCCACGATAACCCATCGGCTATCGCCCTGTTCCCCTTGTTGAACTTTTAATGTCAAATTCACGCGTTCTTCCTTTCCCTTTATCTTGATTTTACAGGTAAGCACGGCATACCAATCCGGATCATAAAAAGATAACAGGGTGGAATCCTTCACAACCTGTTTCACGAATTCCTTTACAACCGGACTTTCCACCAATTTCTCGTTTCGTTGATTTACTAGGAATTGAATCATCATTTCCCGATCCTTCATTACCGTAACCATCTTTTCCAACAAAACGGAATCTAGATTCTCCTGCTGAAACGCATGTACCGTGTATTTCCCGTTAAAACGCTGGAAAAACTCGTCCAACATTTTAACACGCATCGTCAACACGTTATTTATTGCCCTGTCATCGTCAAGACCTTGAGCCGCCAGAGTAACGCTCTGCAAACCACAAATAACGAGAAAGATGTATTTATATAAATTCAGTATTTTCAAGGTATTATATATTATTGTCCGTGATCGAAATATCCCCCAGTTTTACTTCGTAATACGTGCCTTCCGGCTTTTGAATAGGAACAAGTATGATCTGTATGTTCTTTTGCACGACATCGGAATAGGGACGATCACCTTCTCCCGTAAACTTTTGGCTCATGGAAACCACAGCCTCGTACTTCCCATCCGGACGTTTCTTGAAATTAGAAATGAAAAAGACATCATAAAAACGGATCGTCACTTTATCGTACACTTTCTCGGACAAAAAAGCAAGTTTCACCAAATACTGACGAACTTTTAGTTTCCGGGGCTTGGGCCGGGATGTTGAATTTACCTCTACGATACGGTTTTCATCTGAAAATAGACGTACGGCATTTTCGACTGCCGCGTTCTTGGCTGTTTTAGAAGTATTCTGATCGTTCTTCACCAAGACTTCCAGATAATTCTGTAATGATTGTATCTTGTTTATGGCCTGCTTTTTAAATTCCTCACCACTAATCTCGTTCGATGGGAATAACTTATTCCTGAAAGTCTGGGCAGAAGTACTCAAAACGGCCAGCGTACAGACGCACGTGAATAGTAAAACTCTCTTTATCATAGTCATATCATTTTGTTACCACTAATTCGGTTATTTTCTTCGCATCATTCTTGGTCACGGAAATGACCTGATATACTTCCCCCGTTAACCATAAATGATTCAAAAACTCCTTGGGAGTAGAACGCTGACCGATAAACCTATCCTCCACGCAGACGGAATCAGGTGCGGCAAAGTCACTTAAAACCGTGTTCAACTGGGCGGGTGGTTGCGATAAATCTACATGTCCGGCAGACACCTCGCCTAAGTTTTTCTGGATAAGCTCTATGATCTGGTCATTATTAGCAACGGGAGTTTCCGGGGTATTAACAGGATAGAAATACCACACGGCAAAAGCCACCGCCAACAGAACAACGACTAAGGTAGATATTCCGGCTATTTTTGCCACGTTAGCTCCTTGTTTCTTCCCACAATAGATGCAATATTTATATCCCGGATTCAACCAATTATGACAAGCCTTGCACGAGTGGGCTCCATTCAACACCAAACCACATTCCACGCAATATAACGCATCAGAATCATTATCATGACCACATCGAGAACATTTCATAACACTACACATTTATCTATATACATCAATCAAATTTCTTGGTAAAAATAATCATATTTTCCCTTAATCTATCAAAAACAAGTACAGTATCTATCACTTGCTCAAAATTATGAGCTTGAATTGTTATTCTAAACGGACAAGTGTTCGATACCCGTTTATTATACATCTGCACCCCCACTTGAATTTCTCCCCGGGGCAACTCGTCAAAGAATATATTTTCCTGAGGATTCGCTATAGCCATTTCCGGTTTTGCATTTGCATCTACATCCAAAGTTCCTGTACAACCGCCACAAACCTGTCGTTTACGCTTGTAATAGATCGTATCCGAACAGGGATTAATCACGAGCAAATCCAAATCATCCGTGCTACCCCACTGCAAATTTATTCTCAAAGAACCTCTTTCACCCCGCAACACGGTATCTCGGGGAGGTTCCGCCAATGAATCCGGTGGAGCCGGAACAGTCTCCCGGTGCGTAACAGTAGAATCCGGTAAAACAGGGACACCTGTCGGTCGCTGACACGAACAACTGCAATCCCGCAACAGCCATAATAACAGAAGTAATAACAATATACCCAACAACCAAAGCCACCAAGGTCTTTTTTTCTTGGGATAAACCGTCATTTGATAATAGTCTGCATCCGGCACGATCTTTAATTTCCCGGGAGCATCACCGATCTTCATTTTCACTTTTTTAGTTCCCCAGACATCATGCAGATAGAAATTACCATTCTCATCCGTTGTTGTCCGGAGATTAATTCCTTCCCCCCAAACATGCACGGGAACTCCTGTCAGCACCTCGTTCAAATGATTCATTACATGCACCGTCTTCCGGTTATGCGGAAGCGGAGCCTCTGCTGGTTGTTTCACACCCAACGGGGGTACCGGAGGCGGGGTTCCTTGTTTGGGCGGAACCGGGGGAACCGGAGGAGGCATTGGCTTATCCTCTGCCTCCAAAACCAACTGGTATTTCGCATGATCCAACACGTTAAACCCCTTCAAGAAACGTTGTTTCGCTTCTTCCCGCACGTCATAAGCCTCGAAAGAAGTCCCGACAGGCAAAGAAAAATTACATTTTCCATTCCCGTCAGTCATCGCTTTCCAAGTACGTTCTCCTTGCTTGAAATGCAGTAAAACTTGGCTTGCCGGAGTTCCATCCGTATAAATGCAATCGATCATGACATTTCTCAAGGGTCTTATCTTCTGGATAATCCCCATTTCAGCATTTGACGTGTTGCTCAAAAACCCCCATTCCGTTAGCACGAAATGTAACGTACCGTCCGACAAGCGACTCATGTACACGCAATCTTCCAGCGAGGGGATCTCGATACATTGCAACAATAATTGATAAAATGCCACGTAATCGGGATTCTTCACCCCATGATCCGGATTAAAATGGGCCAGCACGGCATCAATCTTCTCTTTTAGAGCGGATTTTATTTCGTCCTGAACTTGTGGAGAACAGGACGCAAAAACAACCCGCAAAGGAGAAAACTCTTCCTCGTATTCCGTGTACCAGCTAATTTGTTTCTTAAAACGGTCAATACTGGGTTCCGCAAAAATACGATATTCCTCATTCCTTCCTAGATTACTCTTTATTTGACGGTACAAAGCTATCAATTCCAGATTGTCCCTGACAATAGGAACAACATGCTCCAATCCGGTTGTCCTCAGTAGTAGCATCAGTGTTGATTTAATTGTTTTTTCAAACGCTCGATCTCCCGTTCTAAACTGTCTATTTTACGAGTACATGGATCCGCGAGCAAGGGATTATTCTTCTGAAGATAGGCCATCGCTTTATCTACTTGCAACAAGTTTCCGATTTGCTTACGTACCCCGTTCCCCGGCAAAGGTATGGCTGTCTTCACTAAAGCCTCCTTAACGTCCGTAAACTTGACATCATCCCCAAGTGAAAACAGCAAAGCTGCCGCTCCGGCAACAATGGGAGTTGACATACTCGTTCCTTGTAAAAAATCATACTTATTATCCGGGATGGCATTATAGATACTCATACCGGGGGCGCAAATGGATACATATTTCCCAAAATTCGAGAACCAAGCTGGCTCGGCATTTACTCCGACAGCTCCTACATATAAAACTTTATCGGAACGTTTCATCGGGTCAACGACGGTCAATATGTTTTCATTTCCCGCACATTCCACCACCAACACACCACATTCCTCTGCATAGACATATAATTCATTCCAGAACATTCCCTCTTCAACGAAAGTAGTTTGCCCGATCTGTTCCTGCACATCCCACGGCAGCTGGTCCGTTCCCTCCCGAGGATTACTCCCGATGGAAATACTTATAACTTGTACCCCTTGTTTTAAAGCGTACAGGAAACCTTTGATGATGGCAGACGTCGGCATACTCCCGTCCTCAACTCCCACCTGTATCGGCATCACTTTACATCCCGGGGCTATTCCGGAAACCCCCACTCCATTTATGGCTCCAACAACCAACGAGGCCACGTGGGTCCCATGACGCTGTGTTCCCCCATACGTGTTCACATCCGGCGAATTAGTCATAATATTCCAAGGATCGACACATTGACCTTTCAACTCTTCGTGTTCCAAATCGAAAGCGTTATCAATGACCGCGACAACAACATCCTCCCTTCCCATCGTCACATCCCATCCCTGAAAAGCCCGGATGAGTTTAAAATAATAAGACTCATCCGCATCCTTAAAACCCGGCTCATCCGGTATCACTTCCGCACCAAAGACGCCTTCCGTGAAAACCATCCGGACTCCCGTCAACTTTTGCAGTCTTTCTTTCCAGACAACAATGTCATCCGTGGCGAATTGTACTTGCAACAAGTTAGCCAGCGTGTCGCAATACACGACTTGAGCTTGATCCGCATACCTTGCATTGAAATCTTCCAGAAACTCTTCTATCGTATTGTCCCGGTTAATAATAACATTCAGGCGATTACCCACAATAGGACGCTGCAATGTATCTCCCGGCATGGGACGTACATCATCTCTATTAATAGGAAGGGGCGTCTCCGGAATCTGTTCCCTTCGGACAGGCGGCACCGGATTCTGCCGATCTCGGTCGCCCGAACGATCTTGGTCACGTCCCGGTACCGGATTCGTTGAAATATGAGTGGTCTCATCCCGGCCTGTTGAACCTCCACAACGAGAGTTATTCAACAGGAAAAACAATAATAACAGGAGTAATAAGGCTAGTAAAATCCACAATAAACGTTTCCACCATTTTCCCCACCAAAGTCTCCAGCGAGACGCTTTCTTTACTTTTACATCCTTCGTAATCGTGGTTGTTTCATCCGTTATCTTTACATCCTTTTCATGTTCCTCCACGTTTTTGTTTATCTCCTTATTCTTTTCGGGAATAGGCGGTGGAGTAACAACAGGTTCTTTCACGTCTCCCGTGATGCCAGTAGTTCCAGTATCCGGCACAGGCGGAGGCATCACCTTCGTCGGAGGTTCCGGGGGTGTCAGTTGGGGGCGGAATCGACTCAATGCATCCCGCAAGCTAAAACTTTTCTTGCTTAACTCATCAGAAACGAATCCCCATAAAACCAAGATCACTTGCCCGTTACCCCAATAAATAGATTCATATCCCGGGACTCGGAATGCCAGATGCAGAATCTCACCCATCTGTTTGTGAGAAGTCTCCCCGCTTTGCAATAACTGATCCGCGAATGCTGTCACTTTTTCCAGCATCCCGGAGAGTTGATTGGCAGCCTGCTCTTGTTCCTCCGGCCCGAGTTTATCAAAAGAGCGGTATTCCTCCACGTTCTCGGCATACCAAACCCCGTATCGAACTCCATTTTCACCATCCATCACGGAAGGTTCTGCCAGCACGTTTGCAAACTCTCGACTGAATTGAGAACCTAACAAATTCTTAATTGACGCATATCGACCGAAAACCGTATCACCATACCACAGTAGAGGACGATAATTCTCTAATTTTATCTTAAACAACTCACGACTTTTCATACCCTTAATCTTCCTGTATCGAATGAATAATCTCACCTAGTTTAGACATCGACTTCAAATTCGATTTATTATCTACTTTACTCTTGAAGTAAACATTGGCCACGAACGATTCCACCAAACCGGTTCGCCAACTCTGGGCAATATCCATTCCTTCCTCCCCCGGAGTAAATATCGGTGTACCGGATGATTTCTGAACCGGACGTTCAGATACAGGAACCCATATCCATCCCAAAGAGAACACGAATTGATTTATAACGGAAGAGGCGATACGAGTCACCAACTCGAAATTCTGATTCCGAGATACATCATAACTCTCCACTTGGCTCCGAAGAGCATCCACTAAACGCTCTTTCAACCCTACCCGTTCATAATTATCTTTCAGAACCCCCACAACCTGTACAAAGGCCACCGGGTTCACAATACAAAACTCCTCCTTCAAACGAGAACTGTCCATACTGTCGATGTGCCTCAACCACTCCCCTACCAGACGATTTACAAACTGGTACACCGGATCATTCTCTTTTGTCCGATCGTAGAAAGCCAAAGCATGTAAATCAGCCTCATCAATGCCAGCCTCTCCGATCACCTCCAGCAACATCTTTTCATCATCAATATCCGTAACCGTCTTTAACTGTGAAATAATTTCCTCGTAACGAGTTTTCCCGGGGACAACTTGAATACCGTAGCTATCCAGTAAATCTACCAATACTTGGTTATCCGACACGTTTACTTGGCTCACTTCTTTCTGCACCGCGAACTGCCCGTTCACGAACTCCTGGTACACTCTTCTCGCCACATAATCCGGACAAGACAAAGCGGTAATAAATTTCCCTGTTCGCTGCTCGGAGATCATCTTACCAATCAGTAGGTTAGTCTGTAAAGCATTCTTTTTCGCCTTACTCAACTCCACTTCAATATTTCCCCCCACGTAATACTGTTCCAATTCATTCAGCACGATCTTACGTACCTGTTCCACGGCATCCTCTATTTGTTTTTTCTTGATACGGGGATCTGTTACCGGGGTCAGGTAGGGCATCATATAATCAATACCACTATGATTCGGCTGAATCATATCATCCCAACAAGCCTCCGGCTTATCCACCAAAGAACGTACATTCTCGTCGGTCACGAAGGACTCCCTCATATAGCTCATCATAACTTCAAACTCTTCCTTTAATCCCTCTTCCCACACGTGGGTTTCCCCTCCCCGGTTCTTAAAATAAGCTTTAGAGAACATCGGATTTCTCAAAATGAAAACATTCTTGAATGAGTCCTTATCCGTCCATTTTTTGGTCCACACGTCTGTCATCTGCTTCGTGTAGGCCTGACTGAAATTATCATCAAAACGGCCATTCCATATACTATAATACCCCTCTTTTTTCATGGCATTTCCCTTATCAAATGCCGTGTTGAACTTAGAAAGGATAACAAACAACGGATTAGCGTAATCCTGTCCGGTCAACATCTTCGTATCGCTCTCTTTACGGGCACGAGCCTCCGGACTTTCCCCATGTATTCCATGAATCCACTCCAGAATCAAATGCGGCAACTGTGCCACCTCGTGATTACCATCTCCCAGAACCAAGCACAAGGAACTGATACCAAAGTTTAAACTATAATAATCAAACAGGTAAGACACCCGCCCCCGCAAAAACACTTTCAACTGATCCTCAAATCCCTTCACGACGAAATCTCTCTCTTTGAACATATCAGCCGAACGTTCTCCCGGGAAATCCAATATATCTGCATTCTTCAGAAAATCACGACTATGATCTTCCAACACGTTCGTGGGTAATGTCAATACCAATTCGGAAATAAGCGCGCTCAATATCGTCCGATCTATATTCGCCAACTTACCACCGGCAGAAACTTCCAGTGATTTGGTTCGCACTCCCGTCCGGGCATTCTTCCGGCACCATTCCTCTTCACTCTCCTTGATCTCGGAGTAACGACTCACGTCGATGATAGAAACTTCTCTCGGAACCAAAGCGTCAAAACCGACATAAGCCATATTGGCAAAATTCAACGTACTCAATCCCCGGCTCAACAAAATAAACAAATCATTGAAGAAGTCATGTTTACCCCACACGAACTGCAACAATTCATACCGTTTATCCCAAGACACGTATGGCAATATCTCAGCCGCCCTTTCCCAGAAAGACATCTCGTCCAACGTGCGAATGATATATTTATCTCCTAACTTCATGGATAAATACTCCTTGATACCCATAATCTGGTCCTCGTCAATCTCCGGATAAGGTGTCTCCCGCATCTCTCCCCTCAAATCAGCCAACACCTTTTCCACCTCTCCCAGCAATTGCTCTCTCGGGCAAGTCGCGGGTTCTATAATATTTTTATGAAATCCCACGGCAATAATCTTCACCAAATCCACCTGACTGAACAATTTCACCATAATCGGCTTATCCGCCGGTTGTCCCACGTGTCGCTCCACGGTGAATCGAGTAACCAATCCGGTAGATTCTTTTCCGCCGGGAGGATTGATCTGATCTGTAAAATCATACATTTTCCCGGTCGCATCGTCCGCCACGTACATCACTTCATCGCTGGAACTCTTTGCCAACAGCCCCACCATAAAAGACTTACCCGCCTGACTGGGACCGAACAAAGCCACGGCCGGCTTTAAATGTGTTGCCCGTTCCAACTTCTTAATCTCCCGGTTTAACTTTTTCAGTTTAGCAAGGGAGGCTCGCTGCTTTTCTTCGGATGCGAACTCTTCCATCCACCGGAGGGCAGAACTTATTCCTCGTCCAACGATCTGGCATTTAGCAACTATATCTTTCATATCCTATATCTTTCTATATTGTTAACAAACCTCGATTTCCGCGTATTTCACTGTCTGGTAGGAAGAACGGTTTACCACGGCAAACGTTCGCCCTTCCAGTATCTGGTTTCCCCCGATAGATGCGGCGTTGTGAATCCTTAAATCAATTTCTTTACTCTCTTCCGGTGAAATAAACAGGTAATCCGAAACCCTCGAATTACACAATTTAGCCAACTGCTCCAACACGGCCCGTCGCTGGGGAATATAAAGTCCCGTTAAGGCCTCCAACACACGTGTCAAGGCGACATGCAAAATTTCCATTTTCTCTTCCTCCTCACCCTCTTTCTGCAAAGCTTGCGCTAAAATTCCCCAAGTCTTTGCCAGCGCCACGCAAAAGGCAGACAAAGCCTCGGAAGGATTCTTTATATCCTCTTTCAACAACTGATTTATGGTCTGAATCTCCACGGCTTCTCCGGAGAAAACGGCATCCACCACGACATCAATTCCCACGGATGCAGCCACTTTCTTTTTCAAGCTGTTCACCTCTCTTTGCAAAGGCTCCAACTTCACCTCCAAAGCCTCTATCTCCCTTTTCTGTCGTTCACAATCAGCCGTTATATCCTGATTAGAAACCTGAATTTCCTCGGCAACGATCAATCTTTTCTGCAATTCTTGTATTTCCTGTTCCACACGTTGAACCAGCAACTCCAAGTCCTCCGACTTCAGAATTGTTTTTAAACCTGCTGTTAACCACCCCGTCACATCTTTCTTTTCCTCCAACATGGACACGTGCAAGTTTTCATTCTCTTCCAGACGTCGGAACACGTCCTCCCCCAGAAACGTCGTTAACCAAACTGCCAGACGCTCGGCATCGTCCCCTCTCGTTTCCAAGGACAACAAAGCGGATTTTTCTCTTGTCACATTCATAAGTCGTCCACGTTATCATTAATCGAGAAGATCCCTGAATCCAACCAATACCCCTGCTCATCTGCCAAGGTCTGTAACCGCAAAATCAGATACTCCGGTGACACGGCATGCCCGTCCCGATCATAAATAGTCCCCCGGATCTTTAACGCTTCCCGATTCCGTTCCGAACGCTCGATATTCACGGATAAAGGTAACTTATCCTTGATCATCTGGGCCTTTTCCGACGATGCAAAATCCAGTAAATACATGGGAGAGGCAACCCACTCCGTTGCCTCGAATTGCTTAAACCCGAGCAACATGGGACCATCGAAACGTAATTGTTTATTATTTTCGTTCTCATCAAAGCAAATAGATGCCAAGTGAGACTTTATCTTGTCATAAATACCGATATATTTAGCCGTTGACTCGAATTTCTCTTTTAACTTGCCGATGTCCAACCGGAAATTATCCAAGCGCATCAACTCCCCACTCATTAAAGCGATTGCCGCCCCCACGGCCACGCAAGTCTTCGGGTCTTTAATCTGCCCGGCATTATTCGAGAACGGGTACCATTCTCCAATTCGATAGTTACCCATGGGGATAACCCGTTCTGGCGGCACAGGCAAATACTTATAGAACAAATCTTTCACAACCGGTAAGGTCGTCGGACAACCGGAAAGCAACACGTAATCACATTCGTATGCTTTCAACTTCTTACACACATCCCCTAATAACTTTTCAATTACCTGCCCGATCACCTGATTGATAAAACGGTTATCAATATTCCACTTCACGTTCAATAAGTTAAATGAAGTAGCCCCATGATTTCTAAACTCGTCATTCACGTATTGAATCACTTGATTCACCGGATTTGCATGCTTATTGTCCGTGTAGAAATCATTGAAGGTATAGAAACAAGCATTTCTGTTTTCCCGCACATGATCCAGAATACCCAAGGCTATCGGGTAAGCCACCTGCGTGGAGAACATCAACTGTAATTGCTGCATTGTCCCGTTTTGTGTACCCAAGTGAGGACCGAACAGAAAATTCATACATTCGAAAGTGGACGTGCATCCCTGTTCCCGGGCATATTCCGCGATCGGGGGCAACACCACCCTTTCCACGATACTCTTCACGATGTCATCTCCTGCCAAGTTAAACCCTTCCCAAAAAAGCGGATCGGGAGAAAGCACCACGATATGTGCGTCCGGGTCTCTGGAATACTCGCAAACCATCACGTCCGTAGTACCGCCACCAATATCAATACTGGCAATCCGTACCGCATTCTTCTCTTTCAGATAATCCTGCCAAACCTGTGAATACTTGAAGAAGAGGCCCGCGTCTCCCCGGAAACGGTGCATGATCTCGCCATACACGAAAGCCAGCTGATTACAAGTAGCCTCATCATATCCCCAATTTTTACGTTTGGTCTTATCCACGCCAATATCTTTTGCCGACGGGATAATTTCTACCTCGTCAACCAATGAAGACGGGAAGTAATCTTTTAACAGACGAACGGCATCTTCGGCATGTTCCCGCAATATTTTCTTCTCCTCCTCCAACATGGCCGTGGGACAAGTGAATACAACCCGTTTCAATTTCCGGGCAAAATCTTTGTACATCGGTTTCAAGCGGGAATTCCCTCGAAACTCATGACTATTTATATAAGAAAGTGTTTGCAATAATATCTCGAACATGGCGAAAGTCATTAACGAACTCTTCGAATAGTTCGCCTCCATCGCCGCGATAGGCAACAGCCCTTCTCCCTTTTTCTCCAAATCTTCTCTAGCGCGTTCCAACAACACGCCGTCAGCCGTCAAATGATGGGACACACCGAATAAGGCCGATGCCGAATCCGCCTCTTTATTGGCCGGAACGACCATCCAACTCACCGGACGTTTCCGGGAATCCCACAAGTAACGTTTCGGACTTGACATATAGGAATTAGATTTCTGCCCGAAGATCACGGAATAACGCAACGCTTCTTTGCCCACCCGAACCAAGCTGGGCCAATTAAATATATTCTGGTCCCCGGCCTCCATACGGGCTATCCGGTTACCGAACACTTGCTCGTGAAAAGCGACCCGCATTTCAAAGGGTTCCCGATACAACCGATTCGGTTGACCCAAATCCCGTATTGCCACAGGTACCGCATTCGTGAACTGGAAAGGAGTCTCGTGATCTGTTTCAAAGATCACCCCACAAGTTCGGGAATTTCCAATATCCAACACTAAATCTACATCTATATCCTGCGTTCCCTTTTGTCCGGGAATCTCTATTTCTTCAAATACATTTGACCCCAACAGTACTTTTAACAGTTGGAAATAATACCCCACATGCGTGAACACCTTTTCCCGCTCGGAACCGGACAAGGGGACAATTTGCCGTAGCCAATTGTCAATCCACTCATTTCCATACCAATACTGGTACAAATCACTTTCAGCCCTAGGGACTGCAAAAAACTGGTTTGTACGAGCATTCTGTGCTTTCAAGCTCATGAAGCGATGTTGCCTCTCCGCTTCCGTCGTGTCAAAAGCAAACACCACGTGATGCGTGGCCCCCGTCTTTCCATGATCCAGCGTTCCGATCTTCGTGAACCACATCCGGGCCCAAGCTGTCGGCCCGTCATGAAATTTATCCCCGGCAGCCGTCTTTAATAAATACGGAACAGGTAACCACTTATTCTCAAAGCATTCTAATGCCTTCCGGGCCGGGATAGAAATAATCTCTTCTTCCGGAATACGGTGAATCACCCGATCCAGAATCTTCTCCTCGTCCATGACCTCCCACGTCTCTACGTTGATAGCCTCGGCATTGATAACCGTATTTCCCGACTCGCTTGGAGCCTTCTCTATATAACTGGAAATTCTCGATAAATAGTAGGGAAGTTTGAACAGAAAAACATCTTCGTCCTCCTCCTCTTCATCTTTCTCCTCGTAATACTCAAAAGGTCTGAACTTATTCAATTTATCATCAGAAAGATTCACTTCCTTCGTGATAAACTGTACACCGGAATTTGGAATAAGTGTTATCATGAACTTTATATTTTATATCATTATTATCGCTTTTTACCGCAAAATGGACAATAAATGGCATTTTTCGGCACTTCTCGTCCACATTTTCCACAACGCTCCAAAGGAACGAATGACTCCCCGCAATGTTTACAATACTGATTCGTGATACGCTGTTTCGTCTGACAACGTTTGCATACCACCATATCTTTTTCTTCTGGTTTTACCTCCGGTTCCTTGGGCGGTTCGGGCTTTTCATCCTGCTCTTTTTTCGGCTCCTCCACAGGTGCCTTGGGAGGCTCCGGCTTATCATCTTTCACCGGGGGAACATCCTCATTCTTCGGAGGCACGGGTGGTACCGGGGGAACAGGAGGAACCTCCACGTTCAATTTCCTTGCCACAAAATAGCAAGGTTCACTACGCCACCCGTCTCCACTTAACCAAGGATCCGGTAAATTCAACGCCCGACAGATACAAAAACAATGATCTGTTATCTGGTCCGATTCGGTAAATTCATATCCTTCCGGAACTCCTTCCTCCACGGTCATATCAGTGAATTTCCCGACAAACACGTAAGGGTCCGTCTGTTCCTTCTGAACATACACTTGGAAGTCATAAATTTTCTTTCCTTCGGTCAAATAAGTCACCAACCGGGGATCAATATAAAATTCACTCTCCTGCCCCTCGTGACTTGCTGAAAATCGAATCACCTTATCCCTGTATTCCCACTTCAATCTAGCCATATATTCTAATTTTTTATTCAATACTTATCGTCCCAACTCCTTCAATTTGGTCTTCGCCCGTTCCATCCCCCGATTCGCCGCCCGACGATACCATTTGGCAGCTTCATCCAAATTCTTGGTCACCCCGTAACCAAATTCATATAGCAAGCCAATGTTAAACTCCCCGTACATATTACCTTGATCCGCCGCTTTCCGATACCACTCCATAGCTTTAGCGTAATCCTTGGTAACGCCCTCTCCATTATAATAGATCGTTCCCAAACTACTCTGTGCATCGCTACTATTCTGTGCCGCCGCTTTTTCATACCACTGTTTAGCCAAAATAATATCCTTCGTTACCCCTCGTCCATTTTCATACATACGTCCCAAATTATACTGTCCATGCACATTCCCAGCATTTGCAGCTTTCCGGTACCATTCCACCGCTTTCGGAAGATTTACCTCCACCCCCTGCCCGTTCTCGAACAAAATACCCAAGCTATTCATGGCATAAGCATTTCCACTCTCAGCCGATTTCATATTCCACTTGTATGATTCCATATAATTCCGCTCCACCCCTTCTGCATTCTTATACATCCATCCCACCCAATTCTGAGCGTAATCATCCCCAGCATTCGCGGCTATCAAGTAATTCTTCAGTGCTTCTTGAAAATTCTTCTCTTTGTAATATTTATCCGCTTTATCCACGTAATATTTAATCTCCGTCTTAGATAAAGTTGTTCCCGTGTCTGACAGGGTTGCCAGCTTATCCTTGGCATTTTGATACCCTTGATCCGCAGCCTTACGATACCAACGGATCGCCTCATTCACATCCTTTCCAATACCTCTTCCCAGCTCGTACATCAATCCCATATTATATTGCCCAATCATATACCCCTGCTCTGCCGATTTGCGGAACCATTTCACCGCTTCCGATGCATTCACATCAACACCGACACCCGCCGAATACATGTACCCCAAACGATTGAGTACCCCCCCATCATTACCCGGAGCTGACAATTTATAATATTTCAATGCTTCCGTGTAATTCTTTTTATCGTAAAACTCATCCGCCATTTTCTCGTATTCCTTGTACGTCTTGCCGGAAGTAGAACTTGTAGTCGTCCCCGATAATACCTTTAGTTTCTCGATAGCCCGATCATATCCTTGATCAGCCGATTTCTGATACCACGTTTTGGCCTCCGCCATATTTTTCTCTATTCCCCAACCATTCTCACGCATCTCACCGAAAGAATATTGCCCGTACATATCACCACCGAGAGCCGACTGTTTATACCATTTCACGGCTTCCTTATGATCCTTCGCAACATCCAACCCACAAAAATACATCACCCCCATAAAGTACTGCGCACCCGCATCACCAGCGTCGGCAGCTTTTCGGAACCACGTCATCGCCTCTCGATACTGTTTATCATTATAATACTTGTAAGCCTTGCTCTTCCAATCTCCTATTTCACTGGCAGAAGCCGATACACCAACCTCCAAACTGGCCAACTTATCTTTGGCTTTTTGATACCCTTGATCAGCCGCTTTCTGATACCATCTCCTAGCCTCCGTCATATTTTTTTCAACCCCGTATCCGTTTTCATACATTTCTGCCAAATAATACTGGCCAAAATCACTTCCCTGATCCGCAGCTTTTCGATACCATTTAACGGCCTCGGTTTCATCCTTCGTCACACCGAAACCATACCGGTACATGATAGCAAGCCAACTCTGCCCGGTACTATTCCCTTGCTGGGCCGCCTGCATGAACCATTTAAATGCCTCGTTATAATCCTTCGTCACCCCTTCTCCCGAATAATACGCATCACCCAGATTCACCTGTCCGGAAGCATTACCGCCATTTGCTGCCATTCGATACCATTTCACCGCCTCTACCGCATTCTCCGTCACCCCAAGTCCTTTCTTGTATATCCATCCGACCATCGTCGCTGCCCGAGCATTCCCGGCCTCCGCGGCCTGTTTATAATAGGGCAAAGCCGAGGTGTAATTCTCGGCATTGTAATATTTATCTCCTTGTGCGATCCACTCGCTCGCGTTGCCCTCGTTCCTGACCACCGTCTGTTGCTGTTCCCGCAACAAATCCATCGAGGATACGGCAAAATTACCATTTTCTGACTGCCAGTAGTACACGTTATACACCCTTGACGGCATTGTTCTCTCTTGATTCGTGTTCAAGTCAACAAACGTGATGGCAACCTTTACCGGTAGTTTAAACTCCCCGCTCGCCAAACGCACGTACGGGGCAATCTCCTCCACGCTCATGTTAAACGTCACCCGGGGCAAGACTACCGGAATTGTCCTTAGAAACTCCATTACATCCAGATAATTATCCTGCGTTTCCACCCCGATCTTCAAGAAATCGTACATTTTGGCTTGCTCCGACCGGAAGAACACCCGGATCAACTTCACCCGCCTCGTCCTCAACACGTTCTCATTCTCGTAATAAATATCCGAACTGTACATGGATAATGCTGCAATCATATTTTGCACGTGTTCCTCCATCGCCACCTGATACTCCCGCCGTAACAAATTATCTTCCTGTTGGGCAAACACCCGGCTTATTCCCAACAAACATAACAACATACAGACAATACTTATCGTCCGATTTCTCATATCATTTATTTTTATTCTATATTATACCTAAAAGCTCTCGCTCTTAATATTATCTCACTATTCTTATCATGAATTAATTCCACACACAGAACCCTTCCATCCTTGCCACAAAACACGCTTCTGTCATCCATTGAAACAGTTAGTATTCCTCCATTTTCCCTTTTGCGAACCATAGAAATCCTAGGCAACAATGCCACGTTAAGAAACTTTCGAAAATATACGATTCTGAATAACGACTTCATATAGCAATGTCATCAACACAACTCTAAATTATTCAACAAATATATTAAAAATCAGCTATAATATCGAAAGTTTTAAGATATATTTTCCTCTCGTTAACACATCAATTGAATCGTCATCTATAATGCCGGAATTTCAAATAACACGAACTATTAAACACCTCCCGCCCGACAAGTTCAATTCACAACTTCAATCTCATCGCAACATCACGCATCACCTTAAATCCCAATCGTTCGTACACCCTGCGTCCCATTTCAGTCGCATTCAAATCTATCGCGGAAACTCCTAATTGACGACATTCCTCGATCAACACCCCGATCACCCGCATCGCAAGCCCGGCATGACGATACTCGGGATAAGTCAGCACATTTATTAAATTCCCTACAATCCCCGTTATAAATGAACCATTTGCCGGTCTCTCCTCGATAACCACGTATGCAGCACTCGCCACTTGTCCGTTTTCCTCGGCCAAATAGGCAATAAAATCACCCAAAGGGATATGCTTTTGGAAATACTTCCGCATCTGTGCAACGATAGCTATTTGTTCCTCCACCGTAAAATTCGCCCCGTTCATCCGGAGAAAATCCAACCGGAGAGCAATCAATAGATTAACATCATTTAGATTGGCTTTCCTTATCTTCATTTCTTCTGGGTATTGGCTGCCTGTCGGGCAAACATTTCATATATCGCTCTAAACGCTCAAACTGTTCCCGGATCGGGGAATATTCCATTTCATTGATTTTCCCTCGGTATAAATCGAACAACCCCAACGTCCCCCGCTTGTCGTACGTATTTAAATAATATAAACAGATTCCATGCAAAATACGTTCCCCGGTCCACACGGCCAAAGGAGCCCAACCGGAAACATTAAAAATATCCAAGGCTTTCTCAACCTTCTCATAATCGTTCATTTCCTTGAAAAAAGAAAGTCCCACACTCTCGAATTCCACGATCCATTTCTGCACAAGTGAATGAAGTTTTGCTATTTTCATCTGAAACCAAGGCTTATCATCCAAAGGTATCCCCAAGTACTTGTAAGCCCACCCGACATCCAGCACGCCACAAATAGGCATACAATCCTTTTCCGATATAGCCTCCTTATATAATTGACTGACTTTCTTACAAGTTACAAAGTACTCCGTGCGCAAAGACAACTGATCATTCTCCCAATTCGTGAATCGAAGAATACACTCGTTCTTCCATTCACGATCTTCATAAACAAATACATTCTTAGCCTTCATGAAATGATAGCCATGCCTTTCCATGACCGGAACAATTTGCTCAATAAAAAGCCCCTTGATACCTTCACCTTTCATTTTCGTATGCATGCTTATCTATAAATTTAGTGCCTGATCCTTTTATCAACAACAAAGAGAATAAAATTTTCTTTATTTTCTCTATAAAAGTTCATAAAGTTTACAAACTTTTTATTTAGCGTGAGGTTGATATAATTGAAACATAGTTGCCCCTTCTGTTTGGAAAAGGATAGAATAAAATGGGAATATATAAAATACTGGAACAGCTGATGTATCCCTTATCCCGGGCCTCTACCGGGGATATAGTAGCCCGAAATTTTATTCTTGAGCGTGAATAGCCTCGTTATTAGTCCTCTTGACGGGGTATTCGAATATGTTATTTTTGTTTTCCATCTGTTAAAATGGCGGCGATAATCGGGCGAGCATCGGGCGACAATCGGGCGATGGCGCCTAACAGCCACCCAATAGTCGCCCCTCCGTCATGCAACGGGCATGGAAAACCCCGGGAGAAGGGATGCAAAACCCTAGATTAATTTTAGATTTTAAATTTTAAATTTTAGATTCCAGCCGCACGAGCCTACGCTTTTTAACTTTCAACTTTTAGTTTTTATCTTTTAGCTTTTAGTTTTCACTTCCCAACTACCCCCACTAACTCCCTCTTACACAGGGGGAGGATGCGCTACATTGAAATATTGATACGATTTCTTGCGTCCGTCTCTCCCCCTGTGTAAGGGGGAGCCGGTGGGGGTAGTCAAAGCGTCGGCCCCGCACGGCTGGAATCTAAAATCTAAAATCTAAAATTAGTAGGCTCTAAACTCCTTTTTGTATACAATTCGGCCACAAAGCGTGATTCATGAGATACCGGTGTTAAATTTATATATCCGGACACGATTCGTCCCGCCTCCATCAGCAAGGGATGCACCTCTCTATTCTTCTCCACCGATTGCATGATTTCTCCCGCTTGGGGAGAAAAGCGAATATTAAAAACACCCTCAACACCCTCTTGTAAATAACGCTGCAAAGCAATTGAAACGATTCCCATGTTATAACGCAGATTTATCTCGACACAAGGCTGCACACCAAATTCTCCCGACTCGTCCTCGTATATCATCATATCCACCCCCAAGTATCCCACGTATTTCCCATGAAACACCGTCATCACCACCTTTTCCAACTGTTCACGGATTTCATGTAAGAACCCCGTTCCCGTATATTTTGCAATCATCCCTTCCAAACTAGAATTCGATGCCACCCTGTTCCCTTCGTATTCCCCCCGCCGACTTGTTTGAAAAACAGAATACCCAAGAAAATTCAGGTAAAATAAACAGTCCATTTCAAACTCCATGGCAAAATCCAGCACCCGATTCAATCTTTTTTCCACCATCACGTACCCTTGTTTACGCAAGATACCGGATAAAACTTCCTCTTCTTTACACGTCATCTGTCCTTTCGGGATAAAAAGAATACCTTTACCGGAAGAGGACCAAGGAGCTTTCACCACGATATCTTCCTTTTCCGACAACAACCTGATTCCTGCCAACGTGTTACATTCACGAGGAATAATATCCTCCCCTATACAGGGAATAGCCCGTACCATCTCAGCCAAACAAGTGGCAGCCATTCGCCTGCTATATAAATCCCTCCGTTCATCACTCCACGTTGACATGACACTCTCCCTGAACTGCTCGTTACAACGACTTTTCAAATCTTTCAACAAATTGTGCACCCGGGGACTCCATCCCCAAGGCTTTATCTCGTTAAAAGAAAGTAATTGAGCTTTTTCCCAGATGATCGGTTTACAATCCAGACCAAAAATTTCTTTTCGACTTTTCATAAAATCGAAGTCCGGCATCTTCGTCACCAACACGTAATCCCCTTTTCCTGTCAAATATGCAGATAAAAACGCCAGATCACCGGCCATAATCGAAATATTCGCCTTTGGCGTGTAACCATTTGTCCCATTGGCTATTGAAATTTCATTATCCGGATTAAACAGGTATAAATCTTGCATAAATGTTAAATTTTAGAGCAAAAGTAACACTTTTGGCTTAAATTTTGTATCACCTATAAAAGTTTAAATAAAGAGGATATGAACGACTATCCGTATTTATACAGATTTTAAATTAATAACTATAAGTTTCATTTATTTTGCGAAAAGTGAAACATTCATTTCGGGATAACCGTAGGATATATCGTGTAGACTTGATAATGATTGAAAAATAAAACTTTAAATAAATAGATGAGATGATTTTACAACTAGCTTTCGTTTTAACAGCAATCATCATCGGAGCGCGTTTGGGTGGTATCGGACTGGGTGTCATGGGAGGTATTGGATTGGGAATTCTGACATTCGTATTCAGCCTACAACCCACGGCCCCGCCTATTGATGTTATGCTTATGATCGTGGCGGTTATATCCGCGGCAGCATGTATGCAGGCAGCCGGAGGATTGGACCTTATGGTCAAGGTGGCCGAACGCTTATTAAGAAAGAACCCGGCACACGTTACGATTCTGAGTCCGTTAGTAACTTACGCATTCACGTTTATCGCCGGTACCGGCCACGTTGCCTATTCCGTACTTCCGGTAATCGCTGAAGTTGCCACGGAAACCAAGATTCGCCCGGAACGTCCCCTAGGAATTGCCGTGATCGCTTCCCAACAAGCCATTACCGCCAGTCCAATTTCTGCTGCCACGGTAGCATTACTGGGCTTGCTAGCCGGTTTTGACATTAGTTTGTTTGACATTTTGAAGATCACGATTCCCGCCACGCTAATCGGTGTACTCGTTGGTGCCTTCTTCTCCATGAAAGTCGGGAAAGAACTCGTTGATGACCCAGAATATCAAAAACGTTTGAAAGAAGGCGTGTTCAATGACAAGAAATACGAACTGAAAGACGTTGCCAACCAGAGAAGAGCAAGCCTGTCTGTTTTTGTTTTCATCATTGCCACGGTATTCATCGTGCTATTCGGTTCGTTTGATACCATGCGTCCTTCATTCATGGTCAATGGCGAACAAGTATTATTAGACATGCCATCTATCATTGAAATATTAATGTTATCCGCGGCAGCTATCATATTATTAGTAACTCGTACAGACGGATTAAAAGCCGCACAAGGTTCCGTCTTCGGGGCCGGTATGCAAGCGGTAGTAGCCATCTTCGGAATCGCGTGGATGGGAGATACTTTCTTGCAAGGCAACATGGCAGAATTAAAATCTTCTATTGAAGAAGTTGTCAGACAAATGCCTTGGTTATTCGGTATAGCCCTGTTCGTGATGTCTATTCTGTTGTACAGCCAAGCCGCTACCGTCCGGGCGCTCATGCCTCTCGGCATAGCCTTGGGAATATCGCCTTACATGCTGATCGCCATGTTCCCGGCCGTCAACGGGTATTTCTTTATCCCGAACTACCCCACCGTGGTAGCCGCCATTAACTTCGACCGAACGGGTACAACACGAATCGGCAAATACGTGCTGAACCACTCGTTCATGATGCCCGGACTTGTCGCGACCATCGTGGCCGTTGGACTTGGACTGCTCTTTATACAGATTTTTTAAATACTCTAATTATAAGTAAATTTTAAATTACAGGTTATGAAAATGTTTAAGAATTTAAGTTTGCTGGTAGCCCTAGTGCTATTCTCTGTTGCGACCACGTTCGCACAAAAGTTGCCTAACATCCATATTCTGGCAACAGGAGGTACGATCGCCGGAACCGGAGCTTCTTCAACCGGGACCAATTACACAGCCGGACAGGTTGCCATCGGTACACTTTTATCGGCTGTACCCGAAATTCAGAAAATAGCCAATGTAACCGGAGAACAAATCGTTAAGATCGGTTCACAGGATATGACGGATGACGTGTGGTTGACACTTGCCAAAACAATCAACAAATTATTGGCAAGAAAAGACATTGACGGAATCGTGATCACCCACGGAACCGACACGATGGAAGAAACCGCCTATTTCTTGAATCTTGTCGTGAAAAGTAACAAACCGGTTGTACTTGTAGGTGCCATGCGTCCCTCTACCGCTCTTAGCGCTGACGGTCCGTTAAACTTATACAATGCCGTGGTTGTTGCAGGAGCAAAAGAATCCATGGGTAAAGGAGTTTTAGTTTCCATGAATGGTATTATTCTCGGGGCTCACAGTGTTTTAAAAATGAACACGATTGATGTTCAAACATTCCAAGCACCGAATTCAGGAGCCCTTGGCTATGTTTACAACGGCAAAGTATACTACAATCAATCTCCGTTAAAAAAACACACCAGCCAATCCATATTTGATGTAACGAACCTGAACTCTCTTCCGAAAGTGGGCATCGTGTACAGCTATTCAAACATGGAAGGTGACGTTGTTAAAATGATGGCTAATAGCGGTTACAAGGGAATTATCCACGCCGGATTAGGTAACGGAAACATCCACAAAAACGTGTTCCCGGAATTAATCAACGCACGTAACAAGGGAATTCTTATCGTACGTTCAACCCGTGTGCCGACAGGACCGACCACGCTTGACGCTGAAGTAGATGACAATCAATACAAATTCATCGCTTCTCAAGAATTGAACCCGCAAAAATCAAGAATCCTCTTGATGTTAGCTTTGACTAAGACTAACGATTGGAAACAGATCCAACAATATTTCAACGAATATTAATTCATAAAAGCACCCGAGTCCTTTAAAACAGGACTTGGTGCTTTATTCCATTTGTAATTCTAGTTATAATAACTAGAAATTAGGAAATTATATTTTTATCAAAACGCAGAACATGAAAAAATTAGCTTTATTAATACTTGTTATGGGTTGCGCAGCAGGTGCTTTCGCACAAAATGCCACGAACGAAAAGACTCTTTTCGAACGAGTAACCCAAATAGAGAAAAAAATGGACTGGTTCAACTTCTATTTGAACATGCAAGGTTCTTTTGATGCCAGTTTCAACTATGACCAAAGCGGATTGAGCGAGGCTGCATTCAAGATGCGTCAATTCCGTATTGAAGCAAAAGGTAACATCACTCCTTGGTTGTCCTATCGCTGGAGACAACGTCTGAACCGTGGGAACAACGGTGGTAACAATATCGACAATATGCCTACTTCCATTGACATCGCAGGTATTGGGGTAAAATTAAATGACCAGTTCTCATTCTTTGCCGGAAAACAATGTGCCGCTTATGGTGGTATCGAATTCGACTTGAACCCGATCGAAATCTACGAATATAGCGATATGATCGAGAACATGAGTAACTTCATGACCGGTTTGAACATCGCTTACCAGATTTGTGACAACCATCAACTTCAATTCCAAATTTTGGATAGCCGTAACGGTTCTCAGGATGAAACATACGGTCCCGGATTTGAAAAAAGCCGTGCCCCACTCTTGTACACGTTAAACTGGAATGGTAACTTGTTCGATGGAATCTATAAAACTCGTTGGTCAGCATCCGTGATGTCCGAAACAAAAGATAAGCAAATGTATTATTATGCTTTAGGTAACGATTTCACGTTCTCTAAAAAAGTAAATATGTTTGTAGACTTCATGTATTCTGACGAACAAATCGACCGAAAAGGTATCATTACCGGTATGCTAGAAAACAAAGATGCCGCTCTTCTTGACGGTCACAATGCACTTGATGCAGAATACCTATCCGTGGTGACAAAAGTAAACTACCGTTTCCAACCGAAATGGAATGCTTTCGTGAAGGGAATGTATGAAACGGCCTCCGTGTCAAAAACACGTGGTGACATCGAAAAAGGAAACTATCGTACTTCTTACGGTTACTTGGCCGGTATCGAATACTACCCGTTAGAAGACAGCAACCTGCATTTCTTCTGTACCTTCGTGGGACGTTCTTACAAATTTACTGATCGTGCCGCTCAAAAAGGATACAACACGCAAAGATTGGAAGTCGGATTTATATACCAATTACCGATGTTCTAACAAACAAGAAATGATACAATTACGAGAGGGAATATTCAAATATATTCCCTCTTTTGATTTATCTCATTTTATTTTGAAATTGTTTTAACGAGTGTTATTTTTGTAGCATATTAGAGCAAAGATTTACAATCTAAATTTAGAAACAAAACTATTACTATGAAAAAAACTAATCTACTCACTATTTTAGTATTAAGCGCAAGCATTATTTTTTCAGGATGTGCATCCATGAGTAACACGGGCAAAGGCGCTGCCATCGGGGCCGGTGGTGGAGCCGCACTTGGAGCCGGTATCGGAGCCTTGGTTGGTAAAGGTAAGGGAGCTGCCATTGGGGCTGCCGTGGGAGGAGCTGTTGGAGCTGGAACCGGGGCTTTAATCGGCAGAAAGATGGATAAGCAGAAAAAAGAGTTAGAAGCCATTGAAGGGGCTCAGGTTGAAACTGTTACAGATGCAAATGACCTACAAGCCATTAAAGTAACTTTTGATAACGGCATATTGTTCGCCACGAACTCTAGCCAATTAAGTTCATCTTCCAGAGATGCCTTGACGAAATTTGCCACGTCGTTAAAGAACTCTCCGGAAACAGACATCACGATCTACGGCCACACGGATAACACCGGAACCCGTGCCGTAAATGAAAGAATATCCAAAGAACGTGCGGAAGCTGTTGCAAACTTCCTAGTTGGAAACGGGATTGCCCGCAACAGAATCACCACGGAAGGCCTAGCATTCGATCAACCGGTAGCCGACAATAGTACAGCAGAAGGACGTGCTAAAAACCGTCGTGTCGAAGTATATATCACGGCAAGCGCGAACATGATCAAACAAGCAGAAGAAGGTACCTTGAAATAAGATACAATCAGTAAGTAACCACTAAAAGCTGGAAGGCTGTTTTCGAACGATCTCCAGCTTTTAGTTTTTTTAATCCGATAACAATGAAAAGAAAAAAACTATTACTAATCACGCTATTAGCACTATCATTACAGAGTCTGTCAGCCCAAGGTCTGTTATCCCATCTAAACGACACGACAAACGGGCGCTCTCTTTTTGAAAGAATATCGAACATCGAAAAAAAGAATAATATTTTTAACCTGAAACTGCACATGCAAGCCACATTCAACGGTGCATTCACAGACGGAACATTCGAGCAAGCAGCCTTCAAAATGAACCAGCTTCGATTAGAAGCCCGGGGGGACATCAATGACTGGCTTTCTTACCGTTGGCGTCAACGCCTGAACAGCAGTAACACGCCCCACGCACTGGATAACCTTCCCTCCTCCATCGATTATGCCATGATCTCTGTACGCCTGACTGATCAGTTTGTCACCTCCATCGGGAAACAGGCGGCAGCATACGGGGGGTTCGAATATGATCTGGATCCGATTGAAATCTACCAGTACAGTGACATGATCGATTACATGCTCTTCGATTTCATGACCGGAATCACGTTCTCTTATCAAGTCACCCCTACCCAAGAAATAGCCTTACAAGTCGTGAACAGCCGGACGGCTTCCATGGATGATATTTACGGGCAACTCCCGGAAGACGTGGAAGAAAGTCGTGCGCCCCTCGCTTACACGGCCAACTGGAACGGCAATTTCTTCAGCGATAAATTTAGAACCCGTTGGTCATATTCCTTGCTCAGTCTGGCAAAAGGATATAACAATCATTTTTATGCCATCGGTAACGAATTAGATCTGGGAAAGTTCAACATGTACCTCGATTTCTACCTTTCCGATGAAGAACTGGATAACCGAGGTATTATTTCAAGCCTCTACCGACTTCAAGGAGAGGCAGATTGCATCAAAAATGCTCGTTACGAATCTTGGGTCACCAAATTAAACTATCGTTTCCAGCCCAAATGGAATATTTTCGTGAAAGGAATGTACGAAAATGCCTCTGTTTACAAGCATTCCGATCAACTGGAGAAAGGCAAATACCGGACGGCTTACGGGTATTTCGGTGGCATCGAATACTATCCCACCACGGAAAATCTACATTTCTTCGCATCGTACATCGGACGTTCTTATCGATTCACGGACAAGGCCAAAACATTAGGAGCCGAGAACTACTCTACATCAACTTTATCCATCGGGCTAATTTACCATATCCCGCTGTTTTAGGCTTTACGCCCAAAAATAAATAAGGGCAATCCTCGAAAGGATTGCCCTCTTCCCCATTCCGGCACCCCGGAACAGAAAAAAACAACACACACATGAATATCAATAACCTTTTCTTATTTAAGAAAAGGTATTTATTAATCCTCCTTTTTCGAGGATTTCTTGAAACTCCGCATCAACATAAGGGAGCTTATACGCTCTCTTGTTCAAATACAATAAATGATTTTCATCATCTATTGCCAGTTGTTCCCCTGACGTGTAAGCATCCACCACGGCCCAATCAACAAGAATCCGTAACCCGTGATTAATAGCCATACGGTAAAAATCCCAGTTCACAGATTTTACAATCACCAGTTTTACCCCCACGGCTACCAATCCCGTCGCTGCATGTTTCACCAGTTGACCACACCCGAAGTTCTCCCCGGCGATAATAATATCTCCCGGTTTCACGTCGCAAGCGAAATTCGGATCCAATCCTCCAAACAAGTAAGGTTTAATCTCCTCCACCTGTTCAAGGGTCAAGCGATACATCAATTTTTCCGCAAATATCTGGTTACTTGATATATTATCTATATCCCCGTAATTCCACACCCCGTTACTCTTACGATAATCATACCCTTCCAACACGACTGGTTCTATCCGGGGAGCTTTATATTTATACCGTGCGCCCTCGAAGTGTATTATTGATGTTAGTTCTCCTCGCAACGCAGTCATAGCCACGGTTGCCGGAGAGGCTATATATTTTTCAACACCGGAATGATTCGAACTTCCGATATACCGACTATTGGCAGTAGAGATAAAACGGCTATTTCCGGCAGACGCCACGTGTCCCACTCCCAAGCAAGGCCCACAACTGGAGCCAAGAACGATGGCTCCGGACTGTGCAATCTTATCAATAATACCCTCTTCAACAGCCTGTAAATATATACTCCTAGAAGCCGGAACCACGAACAATTGGAACCCGTTGGCAATACGCTTTCCTTCCAAGATCATGGAAACTAACCGTAAATCCTCCAACCGTCCTGAAGCACAAGCACCGATAAGTCCTTGCTGTATTTTCAACCCGACAAGTTCCTCCACTCCCTGAAGAACATCGTTTCTCGTGTCATATACCATCGGAAAGACGCTGGCCAGATCAATCTCTATAAACCGAGAATAAACAGCCTCCTCGTCCGCCCAAACACCCCGCACTGCCGGTTCGTTAAAATAGTCTGCCAACCGATCATCCGGGGGAAAAGCCGAACTGATCACTCCCATTTCCGTGGAAATATTGGCTATTGTCATTCGATCATCAATGGACAAAGAGGAAACCCCTTCCCCGTGATACTCAATTGCCTGCCCGTTCACGTCCAACTCGCTCAATATTCCCTTGATCCATAAAGCCAAATCTTTAGCAAACACTCCTTCCGACAAACGATTCTTCAAAACGATCTTCACCGTTTCAGGCACCTGAAACCACATTTTGCCCGTTTTCCATAACACGGCCGTCTCTGTTTTATTAATTCCCACAGCCAACGTGTTGAACGCTCCCGCCGTGGCTGTATGAGAATCGCTCCCCGCAACCAACATACCCGGACGTACCAATTCTGAGATAATCTGGTGGCTGATTCCACGGTCACAGTCATAAAAATGCTCTATTCCCTGCTCTTCCACGAAATCCCGTATCGAATTATATTCCAAGGATAATTCGTTGACTAACCCAGACACCTTTCCATCCAGCACTATCACCAACTGGGAAGGATTGTATACTCGGGTACCATGAATTCGTTCAAACAAAAACCTAACCCGTGCCGAATTATCATGACTCATCACATAATCCGGTTCACGGACCACGATGCTCCCACGTTCGGCATTTAATATCTTCTCTACAAATGTTCGCATATATTGAATTTAGAATCTAGAATGTAAAACATAGAATGAACGTCACACCCTGAATTTTATATTCTAAATTTCACGTTGTCTAAAACTGCTTTTATTTTCTCAACATCACTGTAATATTGCTCGTATTCCGGTAGTCCCGAAACCCCGCCCATGAACACGTTCGGGTTACGGAATTCCATTTCACTGTCCCGACTACTTTTCCCACTCAAGTGAATAGCATCCACCCCTAATGTTATTAACGTGTTGGCATTCGCGGCATTTACACCACTTCCGGCCATAATTTGCACACGCCCTTTCGCCTGCTCCACCAAGGCTTTAATTTGCTCCATTCCCTCGCTTACCGTGTTGCGTCCTCCCGATGTTAAAACCCGGTAACATCCGGCCTGAATGATCCCCTCCAAGGCCTCTTCCATGTTTCGAGTCATATCTATCGCCCTGTGAAACGTTACCTTTAAAGGAGCCGCCAATTCGACCAGTTCCCGCGTACGTTGTACGTCAACCGAACCGTCTGCATTCAAGATACCCAACACGACACCATCCGCCCGGCACTCTTTGGCAAACCGGATGTCCTCCTTCATCACCTCGAACTCTAAATCGGAATAAAGAAAATCGCCTCCCCTCGGGCGAATCATCACGTAAAGTTGTATAGATAACTTTTCCCGGGCCATGCGAATCATAGCCGCAGACGGGGTTGTTCCCCCGTCATACATCCCGGAACACAGTTCCACCCGGGATGCCCCTGCCAACTGGGCATTCAAGCATGATTCCAAAGAAAAAGTACATATTTCGACCTCAATATTATTCTTCATTCCGCTCTGTCAATTTTTGTTTATTGGTTAATTCATACTACGAATATAATGAAATTATCGACAAACTTCAAATAAAAAACAGAGATAAAATACTCCTTGACATTCAAGTTATTTCTAACTTACATACATTCAACAGAGTATCACGTGTCAAAAAAGGATAACGGGAGAAATAAGCACATTACATTAAAATAAACAAGAATAGATACACGACGGGAAGTGTATGACATTTCCCGCCAAATTGTATTAAAACGTGTAAAAATCCATCCCGAAGAGTTCCTCGAAATACTTCTTCACGACCGCTTTCACTTCCGCCACGGGAACCTCTGTCCCCACCTCTTTCGAGATAGAAGTCACCCCCTTATCCACGAATCCGCAGGGGTTGATATAATTGAAATAATTCAAATCCGTATTCACGTTCAACGCGAAACCATGCATCGTCACGTAACGGGAACATTTAATCCCGATCGCACATATCTTGCGAGCCCTAGAAGTATGTGCATCCAACCATACCCCCGTGGCTCCTTCCAACCGTTCCCCGGTAATCCCGAACTCTCCCACGGTACGAATAACCACCTCTTCTAACAAATCCACGTACTCCTTCACCCCCACGCCAAAATTAGCCATATCAATAATCGGGTACACAACCAATTGTCCGGGGCCATGATATGTAATATCCCCACCTCGATTTACCTTCACGAATTCAGCATGAGCCGCCTGCAACTGAATGGCACTAATCAGCATATTCGCCTCGTTCCCGCTCTTCCCTAACGTGTACACGTGATTATGTTCCACGAAAATCATACAATTCTCCGTGTCCTCACCCTTTAACTTCGCGGCAATAATCCCCTTGTGCAACTCTTCCTGTTGTTGCCACACGGGCATATAGCTCGCCACTCCTAGATCAATTAATCGTGTACGTTTCATAACTTATCTCACATGCTTTTCCGCGTGGTAACTAGAGCGAACCAACGGACCGCTCTCCACGTAACGGAACCCTTTTTCCAACCCTATACGCTCGTATTCCTTAAAGGTCTCCGGTGTCACGTACTCTTTTACTTCGAGATTCGCCTCGGACGGTTGCAGGTACTGACCGATAGTCATTACTTTACACCCGACTGCCAGCAAATCATCCATCGTCTGAAGAATTTGTTCACGAGTCTCCCCTAATCCCAGCATAATACCGGATTTGGAAACGATACCCGATTCCGAAACCTGACGGATCACTTGTAAAGAAATATCATATTTTGCCCGGCTACGTACGCCATCCGACAATTCTCTCACCGTCTCCAGATTATGAGAAATCACTTCCGGACGAGCATTAATCACCTGTTGCACGAGTTCCTGTCTTCCCTGAAAATCCGGAATCAGCACTTCCATTGTCGTTTCAGGATTCTCCCGTTTCACCGCCTCGATCACTTTCACCCAGTGAGCTGCCCCCAAATCAGCCAAATCATCCCGGTCCACGGAAGTGATCACGGCATGTTTTAAACCGAGCAACTTCACGGAGTTAGCTATATTTTCCGGTTCTGCCGGGTCCAATGGAGCCGGACGCCCCGTTTTCACGTTACAAAACTTACACGAACGGGTACATACATCCCCGCCGATCATAAATGTTGCAGTTCTGTTTCCCCAGCATTCGCCTTGATTGGGACACATACCACTGGTACATATCGTATGTAGATTATGTTTTCTGACTATATTTAAAACCTCCGTGGAACTCTGTCCTTTCGGTAATTTAATCTTCAACCATTCCGGTTTTCGTCTGCTATTACAACACGTCATACTCTCTATTTTTAATCGTACGCGAATATACGACGAAGTTTTTAAATACATACTGATATTTTTGATCTTTCAGGTTGTTAAATTCCCGAAAACACCTCTTTTTTTAACTATATGCAAATAACAGAAAATGCGTTAAATAAACTTGGACAGCTTGCATTCATTAGGATTATACCCTACATTTGTTTGCAATAATTCAAAACCAATTTCGTAATGTACAGAGCAGAAATACACACAGAAAAAGGTGTTATGAAGGTTCTTTTTTTCGAAAAAGACGCGCCGAATACCGTTGCCAATTTTGTAAAACTAGCCAGAGAAGGCTTTTATGATGGATTAACGTTTCATCGGGTCATCCCGGATTTCGTGATCCAAGGCGGTTGTCCTAGAGGTGACGGAACCGGAGGACCGGGTTACACCATCAAATGTGAGTTAAACGGGGATAACCAGTATCATGATCGGGGGGTCCTATCCATGGCTCACGCCGGACGGGATACCGGGGGATCTCAATTCTTTATTTGTCACAACCGCAGAAATACGGCTCACCTAGATAGACGCCACACGTGTTTCGGCCAAGTTTACGAGGGATTAGAAGTGATTGATGCCATCCGCCAAGGAGACGAGATTATTAAAATCGTCATCACGGAAGAAAATGAATAAGCCTGTGTTCTTAGTTGTTTAAATAATTCAGAAAAGCCGAAGTGTTAATACAACAACTTCGGCTTTTCACTTGTATCTAACTTATCTTACTTTGCAAAAAGAGCAGCCAACGCGATAGAATTCAGCTTTGCATCCACGCTGTCACCTCTGGAAGACAACACACTCGGGGCGGTGGCACCTACAAGGATCGCACCTTGACGAGCGTTAGCCAATTTCGTGTTCGTTTTGTAGAACACATTACCGGACTCGATATTCGGGAATACCAAGCAGTCCGCATCTCCCGCAACCGGAGATTTGATTTTCTTGATCTCGGCAGCCTCTTTATCAATAGCCACGTCAAGAGCTAACGGTCCGTCGATGTCAATATTACCTAACTGACCTCTCTCTCCCATCTTGGCAAGAATGGCAGCATCCGTGGTAGACTCCACTTTCGGAAGTACTTGTTCCGTGGCTGAAATCATGGCAACTTTCGGGCGCTGAACACCAAGAGCGTTGGCAATCTGGGTAACATACTTCACGATTGCCATTTTCTGGCTGAAATCCGGGGCCGGAATAATAGCAGCATCACTGAACACCAACAACTTGTGGTAATTCGGACACTCCATCACAACAACGTGAGACAACGTGGCTTTCGGGGGCAACAAACCGCAATCCTTGTTCAAGATAGCGCGCATATATTTATCAGTACTTACCAATCCTTTCATGATGAAGTCAGCTTCCTTATCACGTACCATTTGAACAGCTTTAGCAGCCGCTTTCGTGTCCACCGGTTCGTGTACAATCTTAAAACGAGAGATGTCAAAACCATGCTCGGAACACACTTTCCTAATCTCGTTTTCATCACCACATAAGGTGGCTTCAACAATACCCATTTCAACGGCTTTATTCACAGCCTCGATAGAGTGACTGTCGTTAGCGTAAGCTACAACCAAACGCTTTTTTTGGGTATTTCCCTTCAGTAACTCGTAGATGTCATCAATTTTCTGTATTGCCATGGCAAACTTATTTTTTACTTGATTAGTGATTTATGTTTTAAATTTGGAAACAAAAATAACGCTTTTTGATGAAAACTGAAACAAAAAGGAGCTTTTTGATTTTAGATTCTAATCACTTCGTTTATTCTTAATTTTAAACTACTTTTGTCTTCCGAATAGAAAAACAGAAATCACGTGTCGTTCAAAAAAAATATAATAGCACTTTACTTGATCAAGGTTTCCAAATGGTTTACCCTAGTGATGCCTATCATCGTGCTGTTTTACAAGGAATGTGGACTGGATCTGGCAGATATATTTATTCTGAAGAGCGTCTATTCCATCGCCATGGTGTCCTTGGAAATACCGACAGGCTACTTAGCCGACGTGTGGGGACGAAGGAATTGCTTGATTGCAGGTTGCATATTCTGTTTCTTGGGATTCACCAACTATTCGATTTCCGACACTTTCACGGCGTTTTTCCTCTCGGAAATTTTGCTCGGATTCGGACAGAGCCTAGTGTCCGGAGCTGACTCCGCCTTACTTTATGATACAATGCTATATTATAAAAAGGAAGACGCTTATTTGAAATACGAGGGACGAGTTACCATGGTAGGGAATTTCTCGGAAGCATTTGCCGGGATTTTCAGCGGGCTGTTGGCTGTTTATTCTCTCCGATTTCCTTTCTACGCACAGAGTGGAATCGCTTTTATCGGTATCCCGGCAGCCATGGCCCTAACCGAACACGCAGCTAAAACCAGAATCAAGAATTCGTTTGCCAATATCGTGAAAATCATTCAATACTCCCTTTTCACGAACAAGGAACTGTGCTACAACATCATGTTTTCCGGCGTGATCGGTGCCGCCACGCTGACCATGGCTTGGTTCGTTCAACCCCTGTTAATAGAACTGGATACCCCCACGTCCTGGTTCGGGATCATCTGGACAATACTGAATCTCACCGTCGGCATCTCAGCGCTCTATTCCGATAAACTGGATCAACGTCTGGGAAGTCTGCGAATGTACGCTTTTATCCTATTTTTTATCGTGAGCGGGTATATTGCGGTCGCTTTCAACATATCTTACGTTGGTTTGATATGCCTGTTCTTCTTTTACATCGTGAGAGGATTCGCCACTCCTATATTGAAAGGATACATCAACCAAATTACCTTCTCCGAAATGCGGGCAACCGTACTTTCCATCCGTAACTTCGTTATCCGGCTTATGTTTGCGGCCATGGCCCCGTTAGTGGGCTGGCTGCATGACCTGTATTCCCTCTCTATCGCATTACAAGCAACAGCCGTCATCATTTTTGTTCCCGGGCTACTATTCCTAATTTTACAATGGCGCTACTCGAAGAAAGTTTAAAGGAGTCTAGAGTTTAAAATAAAAAGGATGTTCTCGCAAACATCCTTTCAATCTCTTCTTCTTGATCCGTTTTACCGTACCTCTTCGAGAATCTTTGTTATCGACTCGAACACGTCATCTACCGAACCATGACCGTTCACAGAGAAATGCTTTTTCTGAACCTTATAGTGATCGGCAACAGGTAATGTCTTTGCCCGGTACTCGCGGAAACGATTTTCAATCACTTCCTCGTTATCATCGGCACGTCCCTCGATTTTAGCACGTTCCAACATCCGGCGCATTAACTCGTCATGAGGCACATCGATACTCACCAATGCACTTAACGGGTGTCCCGTCTTAGCCAGCATCTCATCAAGAATTTCAGCTTGTCTCACCGTTCTGGGAAACCCGTCAAACAGGAAACCATCCACGTTTTTGTGATGTTCGATGCTGTTTTCGATTAACGCAACCACAAACTCGTCAGATAATAACTCGCCTTTATTAATAATCCCGGCAGCCATTTTACCAAAATCCGAACCTTCGGCAATCTCTTTACGAATCATCTCTCCTGTTGACAGATGCGCTAGATTGTATTTTTCAACGATCTTTTTCGCCTGAGTACCTTTTCCGGCTCCCGGAGGGCCAAACAATGCAATATTCAGCATGACAATAACTTTATTTTATTCCTTTTGATGTATTAATTGTTTCATTTTTATGAACTCAGCCACAAAGGTATACTTTAATCCAAACTTTAAAATAGAAAAGTCAGAATATTTTCTAATTTTATGTTTGGAATAACATCATTTTTGCATTATTATGGATTCCAGTATTTTAGAAACTTCATCTTAAAGCTATTCATGTTAATTTGCATCTGCCGTAATTACTCTTTCACCTTTTCAAGTACGTCCAGATCCGTGTAATAGGTGCGATGTTGTGATTTCTTTCCAGTTGCATTCATTCTAGCCAAAATATACTTAATATTTCCCTGATTATCAACCTCATAATCTTCCACAAACCCGTATTTACATTCCTCGTCCATATATCTTCGACCATTTTCGTCTGGGATAGCCCGCCGGAAGGCAGGAGTTGTAATTTTCACCTTCTCATTCACCTCAAACAGCTTGTTTTCGTTAATATACTGCTCTTTCAGTCGTTTTTCCTGCTCCCGATATTTGGTTATAATTTCTTCCAGCTCTCTTATAGAAGCTACATACTCTTCTTTTGTCATGGTTTTATTCATTTATCGAAATAATTTACTTACTCTTTTTTACATTATGAATGTAATTATCACCTTGCAGTTACAAATATATAAAATAAATTAAATACACCATCAAATTTGTCCGAAATTCGACAATATTGGATACAAACAAACGAAAACACTCACACAACTTTACCCCTATCCTTGAAAATTACATTGCAATTTCGTACATTCGCAGGCATTTCCGGAATCAATTATATGAACAAGAAAAAGACCACAACACGAAAAAAAGCCACGAAGAAAAAACAAAGTATCTTTGCCCGTGTTTTCAAAACAATACTATTGAGTGCCTTACTGGGCGCCATTCTCGTTGGACTATTCGTATGTTGCGTGTACTACGGGATGTGGGGGAAAATTCCGGATTACCGGGACCTGAGGGAAATTCGTAACAACGAGGCATCTTCCCTGTACAGTGAAGACGGGGAGTTACTCGGAAAATATTACGTGGAAAACCGTACAAACGTCATGTTCGGCAGTATATCCCGCAATGCCATAAACGCCTTGATCGCCACTGAAGACGTGCGCTTCTACGAGCATCACGGATTCGATAAAGTCAGTATGCTGAGGGTATTGTTCAAGACATTACTATTAGGCGATAAGAGTTCGGGCGGGGGAAGTACGATCAGTCAGCAATTGGCCAAAAATCTCTATCCTCGCCAGTATAACAACCGTTTCATGATTCCGGTGATCAAGATCAAAGAAATCATCACGGCACATCGTCTTGAAAAACTATACACGAAAGACGAAATTCTCACCCTATATTTAAATACCGTATCTTTTGGTGAAGGCACGTTCGGTATTGAAAGTGCCGCCCAAAAGTATTTTTCCACGACGGCAACACGTCTCTCTGTTCCGGAAGCCGCCACGCTGATCGGACTCTTGAAGGGGCCTTCTTACTACAATCCCCGAGTACATCCCGATCGCACGTTACAACGACGTAACACGGTGATTGCCCAAATGGTTAAGTACGATTATCTGACCGAAGAAGAAGGAGAAGAATTGAAAAAAGAAAAACTACGTCTCCGTTTCAAACCGTTAAACCATTATTCCGGCCTAGCTCCCTACTTACGTGAACAAATCCGCCAAGACGCAGTCAAGCTCATCGCGGAATTTAACGAGGCAAACAGCACCAATTACGATTTATACAAGGACGGGCTGAAACTCGTCACCACGATCGATGCGGAGATGCAACGTTACGCGGAAAAAGCCATGCAACAACACATGAAGTCATTGCAACACGCTTTCTACACGCATCTGGGAAAACAAGAGCCATGGGACAAAGAGAAGAATCTCCTTGATAATGCCATTCGGGAAAGCGAGGTATATAAAAATCTAAAACGCCAAGGGCTTGGCGAGAAAGCCATCCTCGCAGCCATGAACGAGAAAAAGCCCATGACTATTTATAGTACATACCAAGGAGAAACCGAAATGCAAATGTCTTCCATTGATTCCATTAAACACTATCTAAAGATTCTTCAACCCGGTATGATAGCAGTAGAACCCCAATCCGGAAAAATAAAAGTATGGATCGGGGGACTTGATTTCAAATATTTCCAATATGACCAAGTGCTGGCTCCCCGCCAAGTCGGTTCCGTGTTCAAACCGGTCGTTTACAGTGCTGCCATTGAACATGGAGCCCGTGTAGACGCCTATTATAATAATGAACAAAAAAGTTACCCGGAGTACGACAACTGGACGCCCCGAAATTCAAACAACCAGTACGGTGGTTACTACACGCTGAAAGGGGCTCTAAGTCAATCCATCAACACGATTGCCGTCCAAGTTCTCCTACAAACAGGAATCGACGCCACGATAGAACACGCTCATCGGCTAGGAATACAAAGTGACCTGCCTGCAGTTCCCTCCATTGCCCTAGGAGCTGCCAATATTCCTCTTCGGGAAATGATTCTCCCCTACTTGTGCTATGCAAACAATGGCGTATCGACAACGCCCTATTATCTGCTTTCCATAAAAGACCGGGACGGACGCATTCTTTACGAGTCCGAACCACCACGCAGGGAACGGGTGATCCCGGCAGAGCAGGCTCATACCATGTCTTCCATGCTTTCCGCTGTTATTCAAGAAGGAACAGGGAAAAGACTGATCAACAACTACGGGTTGAACATACCCCTAGCCGGAAAAACCGGGACAACCCAGAATCAAGCCGATGGCTGGTTTATTGGTTATAATCCTCGTATCGTAGTGGGCGTAAGAGTCGGGGCCAACAATTCTCGTGTACATTTCAACTCAACCGCACTAGGACAAGGGGCCAACATGGCACTTCCCATCTTCGGGTTGTTCATGCAGGAATGTCTGCAAAGTAACACTTACGCCTATTGGTCCGGTCTGTCCTTCCCGGTCCCACCCACGGATACACAAAAAGAACTGGAAGTCCCCACGTTCAAGGATAATATAAACCTGTTGGAAAGATTAACCAACCAAAAACTGGAAAAAGTAAAGAAACAAGATACAGAAAAAGATACCGATACTCCCAAGAAAAAAGGTTTCTTCCGGAAAATCGGGGACCTGTTCAAGAAAAAAGATAAAAAATAATTCACCATGAAAACAATAAACAAGACATCCCTGCTCCTTGCCCTTATTATACTGGCTATTGCTTTCAGTATCATATCCATGATTGCAGCCCCAGCTGAAATACGTTACTCATGGCACGGGCTGAACCCGTGGAATACTATTCAGGCTGTTCCACTTATGTTCAAACGATTCCTTAAAATGGACGATTGGATTATCTATTCCCTATCCGTGTTAATCATCGCTTACCTCTGGTGGAGAATCTATGCACTCGTAAATAAATTCAGAAGATCATAAACCCTTTATTCTTTTACCCCGTACACACTCTGGGATATACGTTTCACAGCGACCACGAAGAAACCTGTTAAAACGAGATTAAGTACTAAACTTAAAATGGAGATAATCAACGCAGGACCTCCTAACTGGTACCCCATGGCAATCACGATAATTCCAGCACCGACTTCTCCCCTCGTGAACATACCGATCGAAAGCGCCAAACGCTCCTGAATCTTCCGGTCACGATAGAAGAATAGCGGAAACATCTTCCCAAGATTCGAAAGAATCGTTACCACAATTACATGGAAGATCAGCATCCCCCATCCGGGCATCCCGTCTCCCCCAGTCTCCAAACCGATAAAGATAGGCGTACTCAACCCGACCAAAAACATAAACAGGTACGAGATAAAACTAGAGGCTCTTTCTTCCTCTTGCGAATGATTATGCACGGTTTTCATCACCATTCCCAACACGAATGCCGGTAACAGGACTTCAATATGAATTGCTCCATCTTGTCCCATAAAAGCTTTCGAGATCAGGTACACGCTTTCGAATGCCGCCACGATACATACGGAATAGAGCAGAATAGCTCTCCAAGATTGCGGCAAGTTCAGCGAACTCAACCGTTTCCATCCGAAAATCAAAAGGATACAAACCACCAGAATAATAACAAACAGTTGCCACTTGAAACCGATCATCAATATCTGCAACGGAATCATCAACAAAATCGTGTCCAAGTCATCGAATATAGCAAGCACCTGCGTCTTCTTGTAAATCCACTCCTTTTTCAGCCCGGCAGCGGCGAGCATCGTGAAAAGAATCCCTGCGGACGTAGGAGCCGCAAACCGGCTGATCAGCAAATTATTCTCCCACGACAATCCCGTATCCAGAAAAAAGATATAATAACAGGCTATCAAGAGCCAAGGTACGGCAGCCGTCGCCATGGCAATAAAATAATCCGTCGTGTACGAACGCCATTTTACCTTATCCAGCTCGAATTCCCTCCCTACATTAATCATGATAAAAGCAAGACAAATAAACATCAGCCATTTGCTTATTGATGCTAGAGTTCCATACGCACTCCCTAACGCCGAAGGAAGTATTTGAGAAAAAAATAAGCCACAAAGTAAGAAAATAGAAAATAAAAAAACTTTCTTCATCCCCATCAAAATTAATTTGCCACAAAGATAGGGATTTTCAGGCGATTTTCGATCGTTATTTAAAATGAATCTAGTTAAAAAATGTATATCAAAAACCTTGATCTACTCGTATTTAATCGCATCGGGTTTATAAACACGGTAATCATAAAATCCACTTTTCCGACGACTCGACACGTTCACCTCTATACTATGAATATCGGGTGGTCCTTTGGGGTAAAAAGCAAAACGAATACTTACATTCTTGAGAATCAAGTTATCATTTCGTAGATTCAGACTAACACCGATTCCCCAGTACGATTGACTATTCAACAAATTCTTCTCATCCCGGGCCAACACCCCCCAATCCACAAACCCGGTAACCGATGCCCGAAACCCTCTTTTAATGTAAGGCAGGAACAACGTTGCGGACATGGAGGCGGAAAGTCGTTGTGTCCCACGAGTGGTATCGGAATCAAATCCCCGGATATTAGCATCCTCGAAATAAATATAGTCATCCGGATTCCTCTTGATTCCCAACACGTAATCCACGTTACTATAAAAACGTAACCGGTGCCGGGACAGATCGTACAAACGACTGATATACTGACTACCGACCTTAAACACGCCACTCTCGGCCGTGTAACCATTCAGAAAAGTACCCAAAGCCGCGTACCAAGCATAGTACCTCTCCGTGTATTTATTAAACCATGAATAATGCCATTCTGTTCCCAAGTACCCGTACTCCGTGAAATCACTCTTCTCATACCCGAAAAGCAACGTCCCCGATAATCCCGATGGAATATCCTCTGTTCGCCCGAAATCATAGATCAAGTTTGCCTTGAAATACTTGATTTTGGTAAACGTCAAAGCTCCCATGATCCGGTCACGGTCGTAATAGAAATGATTGGAATCACTCGACACTTCCGGACGATCGACAAAACTAGTACCCGTGTAACGTCCCGTCAGGTAAAATATCCGGTTATAACTATACTTTTCCGGCAAATAAAAAGAAGTTCCTCCCCAGAAGTCCCACAACCGGTAATTAAACAATTCCACGGGCTTGTTAATATCCCGGTCAACCAATGTTTTCGAGGAATATACCCGACTGTATGCGGCACCTCCGGCCCATTTTGTCTTGTACGTCAAGAACTCTTTATCCAGTTCCACCCGTAAAATATCCTGATTATAGGAATTCTCGTACATCCCGTAGAAGTCCATGTGAGACCCTAGAAGATTACTGGCCTTATACTCGATCAGGTTTCCCCATTTTTTATCTTTACTTCCCCGAAAACTAGCCTGATAGTGTAAACTATGCCCCAGTTTAAACAAGTTTTTTGTTTCTAGCCCCAAGTCAACCGCATTCAAGAAGTTACTCCACACCTCCCCCGTCCATGAAAATTCATCCTTGCAAATAATCATCAGATCAACTTGATTCGTGTCACTCTGTACCTCTTGTATGCCAATCAGCGCATCATCCACGTTCGACATTGCTTTCAGTAACTGTTCATTCTGTACCAGCTCGAAAGGGTCGACTATCATCCCCGGCCTCACGGTCAATTGTTTTTTTATCACCCGTTCGGCCGATTTCTGGTGAACGGAATTTGCCACGCTTAAAAGCCATTGTAAACTGTCCTGCAAGGGCGTCGTGTCGTTAACACTCGTTCCGAAAGGAGGTAAAACCTTCACGTGAATATCACGGATCGTCTTTCCCCGGTAGGGCTTGTAACGATCCTCACTATTTTCCGTTTGAACAATATCAATGTTAATTTTTCGGGGATTCACGAAGATCATCTTGTACAACTCTTTCGTCCACTTCCGTCGATAAGCGACCTCCTTGATCTTGGAAAACTCATACTGGAGTGTATCCCGAATTAAACTATCCGGTAAGAAAACCACGTCATTTTGTTTCAGTGTATCAGGTAGCTTTATAAATTCATACTCGTTATTCCCACGCACGTCGAATGATAAGGGCCTTGCATTTGCTTGACTTTCCACGAGTAATACCCATGCCAGCATCCATATCATACAACGAATAATCACACGCTTCTTTTCCAATAAAATTACTCCTCTAACACTAACGTTTTCAATCGGTCAGACATCCAAACCTCACGTTCTCCCTGTTTATTTTGATAAATAAAACAAGCCTCGATATGAGGATTATCCAACACTATTTTTTTAGATTCTTCAGTTCCCAACACCATAAACGCTGTCGCGTAAGCATCTGCCTCCATACAAGTCGGAGCGTACACGGAAGCACCTAGCATATCTTGTTGGACAGGATAACCGGTCCTAGGGTTTATTGTGTGAGAATATTTTTTTCCATCCACCACGTAAAAACGACGATAATTTCCGGAAGTCGCCAACGCCCCTTCCCGCAAAGCCAGCACAAGCTGCAACTCCCTGTTTGCAGCCGTCGCATCGTCAATCGGCTTGTCTACACCGATATGCCACGGGCGCTGTTTATTACTTTCCCCTTTCACGCGGATTTCACCGCCGATCTCTATCATGTAATTTTGTACTCCTTTACGGTCAAAAAACTCGGCCACGAGATCCACTCCCAACCCTTTGGCAATGGAACTGGCATCCATCTGTACCCCCTCGACTAGCTTCACTAACCGCTCCCCTTCCAACTGCACCTTATCCATTCCCACGTATTGCAACAAAGAATCGATCTTCTCGTCCGAAGGCAACTTCTCGTTTTTAAAACCGAATCCCCAAGCGTTCACCAACGGGGCCACTGTCACGTCAAAGGCTCCACCCGTCACCTCGTTCACCTCTCTAGCCTTCTCGTACATAGCAACGAAAAGCGAATCTACCTGTTCACTCTCACCCCGGTTCCACTGGGCAATCACCGAATTCTTGTTAAACATTGACAAGGACCGATTTACCCGCTCCATCTCCTGCCGGATCTCCACCGCATAATCCATTTCACTCTGGTACGACACGTGGTAAACTGTACCATACACGCTACCTTCCGAGAACCGGTACACATTACGCTGACATCCCATCACCAACACCAGCCCGCAAATAATAATCCCCAACTTTTTCATACACTTTTCTAAAAATAATATCCCAAGTTAAAATAAAAGCCCAGTTTCTTTGACCAATCCGAGAGACTGAACATGAAATCAATCGGTCCCACGATACTATCGTAAGAATACCCGACACCCCCGCCCCAAATATCATCACCTCCAAATATATCAAAGAAATTAGCCTCCTGTTTCGCATAATTCCCGACTAGAGAAATATAATGGTTACGACCAATATTATACCTCACCTTGACTTTTGCCACCACAACCGAATTATCGAATATCTCCAGATGCTGAATTCCCAAGAAAGGCAATTGTTGATCGACATACCTCCCGGCAACATCCCCTCCCATACAATTCAAATAGGGATAGGGAACATCATGCCCCACCAGCACTCGCCCGTAAATAGACGGAATAAACTTCACCCGGCGGGTGATGGACAGCACGGACTCGAAATCCAACCCGATAGCTGAGAACGGTGCCCCGTCATTATAGGTGATCAAATTATCCGTGTACAAGGAATAATCCACTTTCAGCGACATTCCCCGTGTCGGGTAATAGCGTTTATCAAAGGTTTCCAAATGTGCCAGCCCGTAATAACTAAAGAACCCTTCCGGTTTCACCGAAATATTATGATCTTTGTCCGAGAAGAGGAACGACTCGTAATTGTAATACTCGTAACGAACCCCCAGCTGCAATTTAAAGTTACGGAAATAAATATCAGAACCTCCAAGGTTTACCCGATGAACCCCGTAATCCACGTTATCCGTTTTCTTTCCCTTGGTATAAATATCCAAGTTATTATACTTGAACATGTACTCCAATTCAAAACGCCGCAGGAAAGTATTGCCCAGTGAATAATTCAACTTCACGTAAGGATTCATGCTTAAACGTCCGGTCAGAGAAAGCCGCGAACCTCTCAAATCCTTGTGAGTAAGCGTAGTATTCAATAAAATAGCCGCCATTTCTTCTGAATCAAACCGGAAACCAAGGTTCAAAGAACTCATAGGCTTTTGTTTTAGTATCAATTCCAAATCGTACACTGGGCCACCACTAAGCTTGTAACTCACGCTCGAAAATGCCCCGATCCCGTACAATTCGGCAATTGCCTCGTGCAGATCGCTCAACGTGATCCGGCTATAATCCTTTATCCGTATCTTTTTCCGTAACCATTTCTCATCCCGTTCATCAATTCCTGACAGATGCACGTGTTCCACCATGATCGTATCATTCTCGATAATTATATCTTCAGATATTTTTTTCGGTTGAAAACTTTCTGTAAGTCCCAGCTCTTTTTTCAATTGCATCAATTCATCCCATTGACTCCGAGCCACGTCCTCACCCCGCATGATCAGCGTGTCAATAGCGCTTGACGAAAAACTGGCGGCCGAATAAGGTGTAACATCCGGTTTGATATAGATGTTTACCATCTTTTTATTTTCCTCGTACTTTTGGATACCTAAAAAAGAGGTCATCTGGTCAAGAATCCCCATCACGGATTCTAGCCCGGATGCATCTTTCAGTTCCGCCTGCACGTCTACCCCGATAATTATATCGGCTCCCATTGCTTTAGCCAGATCCACCGGAAAATTATTGGAGATTCCCCCGTCCACCAGTACCATACCATTTTTCCGCACGGGAGCGAAAGCCCCCGGAATCGCCATACTCGCACGCATGGCCAGCGGTAACACGCCGCGGTCCTGAACAACCTCCTTACCATCCACCAAATTACTCGCCACGCAGGCAAAAGGGATAGGCAATTTCTTAAAATCCAACGAATCATGGTAACCGATTGTCAGATCCGAGAACAGGTTGTAAATATTCTGCCCACTGATGAATCCCGATGGAATTTTGATCTCCCGGTTATTCTTTATCGGCACGGAAACCAGATACTTTTCCGTTTCCTCCTTCTCCGAGAAAGGGAGATTATAACGATATACTTTATCACTCAACAAAAACGTCCAGTTCTGTCTTCTCACCAAACTATCCATCGTGTGCGCATCGTACCCGATCGCGTACAACGCCCCGACGAGAGACCCCATACTCGTCCCTGCAATATAATCAATCGGAATCCCAGCTTCCTCCAACACCTTCAACACTCCAATATGTGCCACGCCTTTCGCACCCCCACCACTCAGCACCAACCCAACCTTTTTCCGTTGACCTTGAACATCCAATATAATAAATAAAACAAGAAGAAACACCAAAATTCGTTTCATACATTCCAGAATTTAAATTTAAGAGGTTAGATCAAAAAAGATACCATTCTTCTCGCTCTAAACTTCCCAAAAATACAAATTTCTCGGAACATTAGCAACTCAACTTCCCAAGTTCGCACAATATCTGACATTTCTTTTTCTAAATTATTTAGCTAAATTTGCGGTGAGACTAAAAAATGTAGTATGACGAAAATATTAGTGATTGATGATGAGAGAAGTATCCGTAATTCGATGAAGGATATTCTACAATACGAGGGACACGAAGTCGTGCTGGCTGAAAACGGAATGGAAGGCCTCGTTTCCGTGAAATCTGAAAAACCCGACATTGTATTCTGCGATATAAAGATGCCGAAAATGGAAGGTATCGAAGTACTGGAACGCATCAAAGAGTTCTCCGCAGACACCCCGGTAATCATGATTTCCGGTCACGGAACCATAGACACCGCCATAGAGGCCATCCGGAAAGGGGCTTATGATTTCATCGAAAAACCGTTGGATTTGAATCGTATACTGATCACGATAAAGAACGCCACGGACAAACATTTATTAATTCACGAGACAAAGACCCTGAAAAACAAGGTCAGCAAGAAATACGACATGATCGGGAATTCCGAGGCCTTAAACCATATACGAGCCATGATCGACAAGGTGGCCGTTTCCGATGCCCGGATACTGGTCACCGGGCCTAACGGTTCCGGGAAAGAACTCGTTGCCCACCAGTTGCACGAGCTAAGCCACCGCAAGGACAATGCCTTTGTCGAGGTAAACTGTGCCGCCATCCCCTCGGAACTCATCGAGAGCGAGTTATTCGGGCATGAGAAAGGTTCTTTCACCTCGGCCATCAAGCAAAAGAAAGGAAAATTCGAACTCGCCAACGGGGGAACGCTCTTTCTCGACGAGATCGGCGACATGAGCCTCAACGCCCAAGCCAAAGTGCTGAGAGCTTTGCAGGAACAAAAGATAACCCGTGTCGGTGGGGATGCCGATATTAATGTAGACGTGCGAGTCATTGCCGCCACGAACAAGAATTTGAAAGAAGAAATCAAGAAGGGAAATTTCCGGGAAGACCTCTATCACCGGTTAAGCGTGATTATTATTGACGTACCTCCTTTGTGCCAACGTCTGGAAGACATTGATGCTTTGGCCAATCACTTCTTGACAGAAGTATGTACAGAAATGGGCATCGCCCCCAAAACGCTTTCCCCCGATGCCATCACCGCACTGAAGGAGTGCGAATGGACGGGTAATATCCGTGAACTACGTAACGTCGTGGAACGATTGGTCATTCTTTGTGGCAACACTATTACCCGGGAAGACGTGAGGATGTACAGATAATGGGAAAGATAAAAGAAAAAAGATAAAAACTAAAAGTTGAAAAACCTGTAACTTGTAACTTGCTAACCTGTAACTCGCCGGGCGAATCCCGGCAGGAATCTAAAATTTAAAATTAGCTCGTTTTATGGGAAAAGATAATAAACTACATATTATATTATTGGGCCGGAGAAACAGCGGGAAAAGCTCGCTGATAAATGCCCTGACTGGTCAGAATATTGCCATCGTTTCGGATGTGGCCGGAACCACTACTGACCTCGTGAAAAGAAGTTATGAAATCCCGGACTTCGCCTCCGTTATCTTTATCGACACGGCAGGCATTGACGATACCGGGGCTTTAGGCGAAATGCGGGTGGAAAAAACCCGGAATACCATATCTCAAGCGGACATGGCCCTACTCGTGATCACGGATAACCGTTTTGAAGAACACGAACAACAACTTGCCGAACAGTTAAAGAAACTGGAAACCCCGTTTCTAGTAATCCACAACAAACGGGACGAAGTCGCCTTGACTCCCGATTTAAAGGAAAAATTAACGGCTACCTACAACTGTCCCGTGATCGACTTCTCCACCCGGGAAGACAACACAACCCCGATCCTAGATGCTCTGAAAAGTGTATGGAAAAAAGACAACGCCCCGAAATCTTTAATCGGTGATTTACTTACTCCCGGGGACATCGTGTTGCTGATCACCCCGATTGATTCCGAGGCTCCCGCCGGGCGACTCATCCTGCCGCAAGTACAGATGATCCGGGATATTCTCGACAACCATTGCGTCTCTATCGTCTTGCAACCGGAAGAAGTCACTTCCTTTCTGGAAAAAACGGGTATCCGCCCCCGTCTTGCGATAGCCGACAGTCAAGTATTCAAAAAAGTGGCTGCCATCATCTCCCCGGAGATTCCCCTCACGAGTTTTAGCATCGTTCTTGCCCGCCACAAAGGAAACTTCAAGGCTTATCTCGCTGGGACACCCCGGATCGAGGAACTGAAAGAAGGGGATCGCATCCTGATGCTAGAGTCCTGCTCTCATCACGTTTCCTGCGAAGACATCGGCCGTCACAAGATTCCCCGTTGGTTACAAGAACACACCGGGAAGAACTTCCAGTTCGATTTCATCGTCGGTCTGGATGCGATCACTCGCCCCATCACCGACTATGCCATGGTTATCCAGTGCGGTGGTTGCATGATCACCGGGAAACAATTGAAGAATAGGCTCCAACCTGCCATCGACGCGGGAATACCTGTTAGTAATTATGGAATGACGATTGCTTACCTACATGGAATATTCGAAAGGGCAACTAAAGAACTTACTGATTTTAAATTTTAGATTTTAAATTTAAAATTGAGCTACCCCCTCTGGCTCCCCTTACACAAGAGAAGAGGAGTTAAAGGAGGTAGTTAAAGAGGTTTCCTCGTGCGACCTAATCTAAAATCTAAATTATTAAATCGTTATCCCGAACCCTACCGCGAAAGGTCGCAACTCCGGTGCCCGATTCTTGTTAAACATATTGGTCAACGAATAGTTTCCCCAGATACACACGCCACGGTAGCCAACCCGGAGCGTGTAATCAACTTTAAAAGGTACCATCCCATAACTCCCGTTCTCTTTCAGTTTACGTTTATTTCCCTTTTCACTCGTGTAAACGACTTTTGTCTTGGAGTGCAGGCGGATTCCCCCGATGAACCCAGTGGAGACATAAAACCTTTTCCAATGTGGAGCTGGGATTTGTTTTTCCAACATCAAAGGTATTGTTAAATAAAGAGCTTTGAAAGTACTCCGTTTCACCTCCTCGATCCCCAAGTCGGACAATGGCACAGCGTGAAGCATCTCGCCTTTCTTACGGCGGACAGTTATGTCACCGTCAAAACACAGGCGGGAGTAGTCAAGGCCGAATCCCGTGAATATACCGAAACGCTGCCGGGGACTCAACCCAAAGCTAAATTTGGCAAAGTTGAAGTGCATCGTGAACGAGCTAGCCCAGTCCAGCTCCATGAAGTCATCACCGCCATACTTAGAATAATTGGTTTTCCCGAAGTTCACGAACCCGAAATAGAACCCGTTCCAATGCCCGCGGAACTTGTTAGGACGAGGCACCTTACCGGAAAGAGTATTGAACACTCTAGAATCTAGGGGAGGTTTGACCATGTTGTTTCTCCTTTCTTCCTCGCTTTCCCGCACCGTGTTGTCCCAGATAATCATTTCTGTTCCCTTACCGAGGGTGTCAAAGACCTGCCCTTTCACGCGAACGGTGTCCTTCCGCCAGCCGTCGTTGACAATCACGCTGTCCCGTTGCCCTGCGGCAGACAGTCCACACACCATCAAAATGATAAAAGCTGCTATTATTCTCATAACCTTATTTTTATTTCTTACATGACGTTTAAGTTTCCCGATTAGTTACAAGCTCTCTATATCTTTTTTCTCTTTAGCCCGGAGACGTTCCAGCACGTTCTTTCCCACATCAATCAAGTTATTCACGATATTATCTGACTTTTCCGACGGGGTAATCAATTGAAACACGGGTTTTCGTTGTTCTTTCACCGAAGACCGGAATTGAAGTCCCTCATACGGGGAAGTCAGAATCTCGTTCGGTTGTGGAGCCATGATCTCCACGGGAACCTTCAGTTGCTTTTTCAACTCGATAGCATCCGGCGGAATCACCCGTTCCACGACCACGATTGTTTCTCCCGCTTCTGCCTCCCGTTTCATAAACTGCACCCTCTCAATCTCCGGTTCCACGATTGCCTCCGGTTCCGGTACCCCCGGTAACAAGATTGTCTCCGTCTTAACCACAGTCACGGGTAAATCCTCCATGGAAAATTCCTCTTTTTTCGTGGAATAAATAGCCACCACAATCCCCAAAGCCACTACCGCGGCGATAGCCGCGTAGCGTTTGACGAAAAGTACCGCCCCGGACTTACGATACACCCCTGCTTTCCCCTCGAATCGACATTTCGGGTCAGGCTTTACTTTAATCTTGGCACATGTTTCAACTTTCCGTTCAAACACGTCTTTATCGACATTCCCGTCCACCCACGCCTGTTCTTCATCCGTGATAACACCCTCGGCGGCAGCAATGGCATAATATTCAATTTCCCTTTCCCGTACCGTTCGTTTTATCTCTTCTTTTTTACCGAAAACTTCCGCGGGAACATCCAGCCGCACCTCGTCCATCCCGTCGAGTAACTCCCGCAAGTCAGGGTGAACCAGCAAGAATGCCTCCACCTCTGCCTGTTCTCTCGCCGACAAGTTCCCATCCATGTACTCCATGAAATAAATCTCGTAATTCTCTCTCGTTATCATATCTCCTCCCGCTTAAACAACCACATCCGGCCTGCGGATATAGGCTTTCATAAATGCTCTCGCCCGAAAGATGTACACTTTCACCTGCGATTCGTTCAACCCCGTGATCCCGGCAATCTCCCCGTAAGAATACGCCTCGTAGTCCCGCAGGAGAATCACCGTTTTCTGCACCGGGGGCAACTTTTCCAAGGCTATATTCAATATTTCTTGTAACCCCGTGTATTCCTCCCGCACCTCCCCGGCCCGGTCTGCCACGGTCTCAATATCCCCAAACTTCGTTTCCCGCCGTAAGACGTCAATCATCCTGTGATACGCCGTGCTGAAAAGAAAAGACTTTGCCTTATCGTAAGCGATATGCCCCACTTCCTCCCAAAGTTTCATGAAACTATCTTGCACAACATCTTCCGCCATCTCCTTCGACTTGCACATTTTAAGGATAAAACGATACACACCATCGGAGAAATGGTCCACGGCCCGGTTATACTCGGTTCTAGTCATTCTGTTTTACCTTGGTCCATAACTCGACACGTTTCACGTCACGCCAACGCACGTAAACGACTTCTCCCCCCGTCCGGAAGACCAGTATCCCGTCATTCGCCGCTGTCACATCACACATCGTCCCCAACACCAGCTCGGTTCCCCCCGACAACTTGACCCACGTGTATTTATAGTTTTTGGGTTCTATCTTCTGCACATACTTGAAAGGTACACGGTAAGATATATTCCCGTTCTGCCCGTCCAGTAATTCGAAATCCATGGCCTCGTCGAGATCATACACCAGCACCCCTTCCAGCGATAGTCCGTCCCGTGTTTCCACCCTCCCGGACAAACGTTCGGGAGCCGCAAAATCATCGTAAACAGGAAGATTCAATTGATCGAGAGGGATGGAACGAAACAGCTTGAAGTCATGCCACCCCACGATCACCTGCCCGACAGACGGCAGGTTGATGGCTATTCCCCGGTTCGTGGCGTTCACGTCGTTTTCTCCCCACATGTAAAGTTCCCTGCCGCTATGAAGGGTTACCAAGGAAGAGTTTCCCAGCGACTTGATACTCGCTATATTCTTGAATGCCACGGAAACCCCGCTGGATTCCGTCCGCCCGTCGAGTAACGCACCCAGTGAATTCTCGTCCAGATCCCATTGGACAAGCCCCTTGTACATCCCGTAAGGCGTTTCCACGATACCCGCGATGGGACGATCTTTCGGCTCGGGGATCGTGTCAGGTGCGGCGGAAAAAACGATCTCGCTGATATGGTCCCATACCACGCTTTCCGTCTTTCCATCCCGCAGTTCCACGGCAATCCAGTTACCGATGGCAAGCGACCGCCCCCGTTCGAGTTCAGTGACATTTCCCCCTTTCACACCCAATTCAATCCGCCTATCACCGATCACCCGAATCGATCGAATATTCCCGAAACGACAAGAGAATTCATGCTCCGGCGGGGTATCTCTCCGCCCATCACTGAAACGAACGTTATCACCCATAATATCCCGATACCGCATGTACGGGTTCCCTATTTTTCCCGCGGCGAAAATGTCTGTCCAGTAAAGGTTTTTTCCCCATGTGATGTACCCGCAGATTTTACGATTCATCACCGTAGTCACTTCCCCGTAAATCCGTATTGCCCGACTATTCTGCTCAGACCCGTTAGTCACGCAGGCACAACAGATTAAGCACCCAGTTATCCATGTTTTTAACATACCACTATTTTTGTTTATTAATGGGACGAATGAATCAGGCGAAAAGTTACAAAACGAATGAAGATATAGAAAACAATTTAAATTAAAATCCGGCTCAACAAAAGAGATTACCCCATGTTAAGCCGGATTTAAAATAAATTATATTACGAAATAATATTCTTGATTCATTCCGCATCCAACCGCTTGAATCCTTTCCCTAGAATCTGGTTAGCGTCGAATATCGTCACGAAAGCATTCGGATCAATCTTATAGATCGCTTGTTGTAAAGTAACCATCTGACGACGGTTGACCATAGTCATAATCATTTCTTTATCTGAACGATTATACATACCCTGTATCGGCACGATAGAACCACCGCGGTGCAAATCATTCAATATATAGGTCCGTATTTCTTCTATTTTATCGGAAATAATAAAGAAACTTTTTTCACTGTCAAAACCTTGCAGAATCATGTCGATCGTCTTTCCCATGAGGAAAATAACTAGCCATGAATACATCGGAACCTTCCAATCCTGAAACATAAGGAATCCGAAAAGTACGATAACAAAATCCACGGACATTTGCATTTGACCGAGAGAACGATGTGTCCACTTGTGCAAAATATTTGCCAGCACATCAGTTCCACCACTTGATGCACGTGTTTTCATAATCATCCCCACACCTGTTCCCATCACAACACCACCGAAGATACACGCCAATAAAACTTCATCCCCTAATTTAAAAGGATCGAGCGCAACCATAGGGTCCGTAGGGATAGGTTCCCCCATAAGCATCAATAATATAGTTGGTAAACTGTCAGAGAAAACGGCAACAAGGATAAAACAAATAAATGTTTTTAAGCCAAAACCAGCTCCCAACACCCGCATCCCCAATAAACTCAACGGCAAATTAAAACAAAGAGCCGCCATACCTATCGGGAAACCCCACTTATGTTGCAAGACAATCGTGATACCATAAATTCCTCCCGGTACAATTTTATAAGGAGCCATAAAACAACTATATCCCAATGCCAAGATAAAAGCCCCCCCGACAAGCAAAGCATATGTCTTAAACCACTCACGGGTAAACGGTTTCTCTTTCAAAAGTATATTCACCATTTTATCTGATTTTAATTCGGCCGCGAATATACATCTATCTCATTTTTGAAAACATGACAAAAGTCATCTTTTTATAAGAATTTTTCCCTTCTATTATTTAACATTTGAGAATTACCTATGGCATTGATTTTGCTTGTCCAAAAATATTAATTATAATTGCACACTTTTTCCAAATTGTGAAATTAAAATGAGAACAACCCTACTGATTACAAAAGAAAAAATTATCAGCGTGGCACAAAAATTGTTCATTGAAACAAGTTTTTATCGGACTACAATGAAGGATATTGCCCGTGCCGCTAAAGTTAGCCGGCGTACGCTATACACTCATTTTAACAGTAAGGAAGATATTTTTAACCACATTGTAGATCAAAAAATAGAATTAATAGAACAAAAACTCGAACAGGCAGTCAGAACGGCCTTGCCAGCCGACAAACGGTTGAAGTTATATATCAAGGAACGATTCAATTTAATCGCGGAACTCATGGGCGGCAGCCAACCTATCAAGGAAACTTTTTTACACAATAACAGTAAGATTGAAATACTACGGGAGAATATAGATAGGCAGGAAATCGAGCTACTCTATTCGATCCTTCGGGATGGGGCCGATGCGGGAATCTTCTCGATCAAACAACCCCGGCGCTTGGCTAATTCCCTGCAATCCGTCTTTAAAAGCTTGGAATTCGGTTTTATACGCCAGTACGAACATCAACCACGACCACAAGTGATTAACGAATATATTAACATATTATTTCACGGTATAATTAAGAAATAAACTAACACACACTATTATATGGAATTATATATCAACGCCTTCGCCCATTATCTCCCGGATGACCGAGTACCAAACTCCTACTTCAAGGACGTGAACGGTCTGGACGACGAGTGGATTCGCACTCGTACCGGAATAAGTACCCGGAGCAAGGCTGGCGAAAACGAGAACACAAATACCATGGCCCTAGAGGCCGTTAAACGCCTGAATGAAAAACTACCCTTCCCCATAGAGGAAGTCGACTTGATCGTGGCCGCCACTTACTCGCCTCACGACACCGTAGCCACGGCAGCACACATGATACAACGCCATTTCAAAGCACGAGCCGCACGCTGTCTCACCGTTTCGGCAGCCTGTTCCTCGTTTATCAATGCCATGGAAATCGTTGAAGGGTATTTTGCCATGAATAAGGTAACGAAAGCAATCGTCGTGGCATCCGAGCATAACACGGAATACAGCAACGAGACTTGTCCGCAAAGCGGTCATCTATGGGGTGACGGGTCTGTGGCTATTGCCATCTCCACTATGCCGGAAGGAGAAAAAGCCGCCCGCATACTTAATATATTCACCCGCGGACTTGGACACATCGGTAAAGCAGACACCGCTGTATACTTACGCCCACATCACGGGGGGATCGGAATGCCGGAAGGACGTGACGTGTTTATCAATGCCTGCCATTACATGATCGAAGGGTTAAATGCTGTAACCAACAGCCAAGGTATAAAACTGACAGATTTGAAATTCATCGCATCACACCAAGCGAACAAGCGAATCATGGCTACCGTTGCACGTCAGATCGATTTCCCTGAAGATCATATGCTGTCGAACATTGAAGAGGTAGGTAACACGGGATGTCCCAGTTGCGCCATCGCCTTATCGCAAAACCTTGACCGGGTCGACCATGGCGACCTCGTGGCTCTCTCCGTGTTCGGGGGTGGATACTCTTGCGGAGCTGTATTATTACAATTTTTATAAGCAAATACAGGATTAAAAAATGAATCCAAATGAGCTGTTCATTTGGATTCATTTTTTAGTCTACACACGACAAAAAGATATACCTTTGCACGAAAGAAATTATCATGAATGATCAGACTGTAATATGTGCCATTGCCACGGCTCCCGGAATGGGTGCTATCGCCGTGATTCGCCTGTCAGGGAAAGGATGTATCGAAATCTGTGACCGGATATTTGTTTCACCCTCCAGTAAAAAACTGACAGATGCACGCCCAAATACAATCCATTTCGGAAAAATCGTTGATAAGGAAGAGTTGATCGACGAGGTACTGATCTCCGTGTTCCGTGCTCCCCACTCCTTTACCGGAGAAGACTCTATCGAGATTTCCTGCCATGGTTCGGTGTACATACAACAACGTATATTACAACTCTTGATCTCCTCCGGAGCACGCCTTGCCGCTCCCGGGGAATTTACTCAACGAGCTTTCTTAAACGGCAAAATGGATCTTTCCCAAGCGGAAGCTGTCGCAGATCTGATCGCCTCGTCCTCCGCAGCAGCCCATAGCATGGCATTAAGCCAGATGCGAGGCGGATTCTCGGACGAACTGACGAAACTGCGAATGGAATTGTTACATATCACTTCTCTACTCGAACTCGAACTGGATTTTTCGGAAGAGGACGTGGAGTTTGCAGACCGATCGGAACTACGGGGCATTGCAGTCGGTATTGATACATTAATTTCTCGCCTATGCGCCTCCTTCTCCCTCGGCAACGTGATCAAAAACGGAATTCCGGTAGCCATCGTCGGTAATACCAACGTGGGGAAAAGTACCCTACTCAACGCTCTGCTAAAAGAGGATCGTGCCATCGTCTCTGATATAGAAGGTACGACCCGCGACGTGATCGAAGATACGATTAACCTTCAGGGAATCACTTTCCGATTCATCGATACGGCAGGCATCCGCCACACTAACGACCGAGTAGAAAATATGGGAATCAAACGTACTTTTTCAAAAATTGAACAAGCCCGTGTCGTGTTATTTTTAATTGATGCTACCAAAGAGACGGAGCAATTCCTTCCCTATTATACCCAAGTGAAAGAACATCTCGGATCTGATGCCCGCTTGTTAATTCTACTCAACAAGACGGACCAAACAGATTCTGCCGATATTATCTTGTCACAAATCACGTCTCTATCTTCCGGAGAAAAGATTCTCCCGATTGCTGCAAAGACAGGGTATAACATCAATCACTTAATAGACGAGTTAGTTTCCACGATCAACATAAATGCTCTTCATTCAGGGGATGTTATCGTCAGCAACGCCCGTCATTACGAAGCCCTCACCCATGCCCGCCTTGCCATCGAGCGAGTCATCACCGGACTGGATTCCCACCTTAGTGGTGAGTTTGTATCACAAGACATTCGGGAATGCCTACATTATCTTGGTGAAATCACGGGACAAATCACGACGGATGAAGTTTTGGGAAATATATTTAAGAATTTTTGCATCGGCAAGTAGGTAGTGATTACCAACGATTAGCATATATCATCAACGATTATTGACGTTCTTGTCGCATGATGCAAAACGCCAACGGTTTCTGTGTGGACATCCATGAGCGTGATTTAGACTGTTACATCCATTTCTGGGAGTACAGCAATGACATAGGTAATTTTCCCGACTGGAGCATCATCATCGTGCGCTGTAACTTCAAGAAAAAAACAAGCCGAAAGCCTAAAAGACTTGGCTCGCTTCTTCAAGGAGTATATGCCACACTACGGTTACAAATACCTTTGTACCGGAGGTGATGACTACAAGTATTATCAGACACTTGGTTTGAAACTTATCCATCAAGATCTGTTCGGACAGGATAATTATGGATTGCCGATGAAAGATCTGAATGTCTGATACTTGGGTTAAGGTTAAGGAGAAGATTTTTTCCTCTCCTTTTCTTTTTATATAGCATAAAATTTTATATGTTTGCAAACATGTTGATGATATAAAGATAAAACAATGGATAAACCCATGAACCGAATAAAAGAGGTGCTTGAAGACAGAGGCATCAAACAAACTTGGCTGGCAGAGAAACTCGGTAAAAGTTTCTGTATAGTCAATGCCTATGTATGCAATAGGCGTCAACCCAGTTTAGAGGTGCTATTTGAGATTGCTAAAATCCTTCAAGTAGATCCTAAAGACCTAATAAAGAATCAAATATCCAACTAAATATGATTAGAGAAAAGCAAATAGAAGAAAACTTTATCCACAAATTGATAGAGTTAAAATATACATATCGACCGGATATTTGCGACAGAAACTCTTTGGAGCAGAATTTCCGTGAGAAATTTGAACATTTGAATCATGTTCATCTCTCTGATTCTGAATTTACACGATTACTGGAAGAAATAACTGATTCTGATGTATACTATTCTTCCAAAAGATTGCGTGAACGCAATACGTTTTTTCGTGAAGACGGCACACCGTTGCAATATACATTAGTGAATATAAAAGACTGGTGTAAGAATGATTATGAAGTTGCACACCAGTTACGCATAAATACACGTAATAGTTTCCAGCGATATGATGTCATGCTGCTGATTAATGGTTTGCCGCTTGTGCAGATAGAACTTAAAGCACTTGAGGTTAGCCCACGACGAGCTATGCAACAGATTGTTGACTATAAGAATGATATGGGCAATGGATATACTAATTCATTGCTTTGCTTCATTCAGATGTTTATTGTAAGCAATCAGACAAATACATATTATTTTGCCAACAACAATAACCAGCATTTCAATTTCAATGCCGATGAGAATTTCCTGCCGGTATATAGGTGGGCGGATGAAGACAATAGGAAAATAAACGGGCTGGACGCCTTTGCGGATGCTTTCCTTCCCAAATGCAGATTGGGAGAAATGATTAGCCGTTATATGGTGCTTGTGGCCAGTGAGCAAAGGGTGCTGATGATGCGCCCGTATCAGATTTATGCTGTAAAGGCAATAGTCAAATGTATAGAGGAGAATCGTGGAAACGGTTATATATGGCATACAACAGGAAGCGGCAAGACACTCACTTCTTTTAAGGCTGCCACATTGCTGAAAGACAATCCTGATATTGCGAAGTGCTTGTTCGTTGTGGACCGAAAAGATCTTGACCGACAGACACGCGAAGAATTCAACAGGTTTCAGGAAAACTGTGTGGAGGAAAACACCAATACGGATTCTCTTGTACGCAGGATGTTGTCAGAAGACTATAAAGACAAGATTATCGTCACCACCATTCAGAAATTAGGAATAGCATTGGATCCGGAAAACCGAAAGAATTATCAGGAGGAACTGGAGGATTTGAGGGACGAAAGGATTGTCTTCATATTCGATGAGTGCCATCGTTCACAGTTTGGCGATAATCATAAAGCCATAAAGGATTTCTTTCCTAAAGCACAATTGTTTGGCTTTACCGGTACACCCATATTTGACAAGAATGCCACATACGTGCAAGCGACGGGAGAAGAAGGACACTACAAAACAACGGTGGATATATTTCAGAAGGAATTACATTCGTACACAATAACGAATGCAATTGACGACAAGAATGTATTGCGTTTCCATATTGACTATTTCAAGCCTGACGAGAATGTCATACAGGTAGTTGGCGGAAAGATGAAGAAACAAGCCGTTGTCGATGCCATTCTAAACAAGCATCGGGCTGCTACCAACGATATGCGGTTTAATGCCCTGTTTGCCACCAGCTCAATCAATGAGGCGATTGAATATTACAATCTTTTCAAAACAGAACAAAACAAACGGGCAGAGGAAGATGAGAATTACGTTAAACTGAATATTGCCTGTGTCTTCTCGCCTCCGGCAGAAGGAAACAAGGATATAATACAGATTCAGGAGGATTTACAGCAGGAACGTTTGGACAACGAAAAAGAGCCGGATCAAAAGAAAAAGGCTCTGGAAGAAATTATAGATGATTATAATGGACAATATGGTACGAACCATTCGATTACAGAGTTTGATACCTACTATCAGGATGTGCAACAGCGTATAAAAGACCAAATATATACCAATAAGGACTATCCGCATCACAACAAGATAGACATTACCATCGTGGTGGATATGTTGCTTACCGGTTTTGATTCCAAGTTCCTAAATACACTATATGTCGATAAGAATTTGAAGTGGCATGGATTGGTACAAGCTTTTTCACGTACAAATCGTATTCTGAACGATACAAAACCATACGGAAACATTCTTGATTTTCGTGGACAACAAGCCGCTGTGGACGAGGCAATAGTACTGTTCTCCGGAGAGAAAGATGAAAGGGCTCGGCAAGTCTGGCTGGTTGAGCCTGCGTCTGCCATTATAAAGAAGTATAAGGATGCTGTCAGGAGTCTGCGTGAATTTATGAATCTGCACGATTTGGAATTTAAAGCAGAAGAAGTGGCTAATCTTAGAGGTGATGATGCCAAAGCCAAGTTTATTAATCATTTTAAGGAAGTACAGAGATATAAGACCCAATTGGACCAATATACAGATATTATTGATACGGGAAGCAATGAATCGGGTATAGTCAGTGAGCCGATTGTATCTTATGGCTTTACCGATAATGATTTGGTAGCGTTCCGTGGCGCATACCTGGATTTGGCAAAGGAACTTCGGGATAAACGACAGAAGAAGAGTGATGAAGTATCCGATACGATAGATGATTTGGATTTCGAGTTTGTCCTGTTTGCATCTGCCATCGTCGATTACGACTATATCATGGAACTTATAGCACGCTATTACAGCGGTGTTCCGTCCATGGCCAAGATGACTAAAGAGCAACTGATAAGTCTGATTTGTTCAAGTTCAAATATGCTTGACGAATGCGATGATATCATAGCCTTTATAAACAGTCACGACTCTGACAGTTTGAACGGAAAGACCGTACAGGAAATCAAAGAGGAATATGAAGTGTTCAAGACGGAAAAATATGCTTCCGATATGTCAAGTATAGCAGATGCTCATAAATTGAATGTTGTCTCTCTGCAATACTTTGTCAATGATATTGTGGAACGGAAAATATTTGATGGTGAGAAACTGAACGAACTGCTTGAACCACTAGAGTTGGGCTGGAAAGCACGGGCAAAAGAAGAAATGGCATTAATGAATGACCTGATACCGTTATTGAAGAAAATGGCTACAGGTCAGGAAATATCAGGGTTATCAGCGTATGAGGAGTGATATGGCTAAAGGATGTGATACAAAATGGATAGGGGGAAAAGGCCTTGTTCCTGTCCTTCGTTTTCCAGAATTTAAGAAGGAATGGGAAATTGATATGATGCAGAGTATGTTCGACATGAAGAATGGATATACTCCTTCAAAGTCAAACTCTGAATATTGGAATGATGGAACGATACCATGGTTTCGTTTGGAGGACATACGTAAAAACGGACATATTTTGTCTGATTCGATACAGCATGTAACTCCGCAAGCGATAAAAAATTCCAGTCTTTTCCCTGCTTATTCTATTATAGTTGCAACAACAGCAACGATTGGCGAACACGCATTGATCATCGTTGATTCGCTAGCGAATCAACGATTTACGTTTTTAACAAAACGTAAATCGTTTGAAGACAAAATAGATATGATGTACTTTCACCATTATATGTTTGTAATTGATGAATGGTGCAAAAAGAATACAAATAGTGGTGGTTTGATTTCTGTGAATATGCCAGCTTTCAAACAGTTATTGATACCATTCCCCTCTCCAGACGAGCAAAGTAAAATAGCAGGATGCCTCTCGTCAATAGATGAAGAAATTAATGCTATGAAAGAAAAGGTGGAAGAATTAAAGACACATAAGAAAGGGCTTGTGCAGAAACTTTTTCCTATTATAGGAAAGTTTCTACCAGAGGTTCGTTTTCATGACTTTAGTACAAATTGGGAAGTAGATTTTATGCAAAATATATTCGACATGAAGAATGGATATACTCCCTCAAAGTCAAATCCTGAATATTGGAATGATGGAACGATACCATGGTTTCGTATGGATGACATACGTAAAAATGGACATATTTTATCTGATTCGATACAGCATGTGACTCCGCAAGCGATAAAAAATTCCGGTCTTTTCCCTGCTTATTCTATTATAGTTGCAACAACAGCAACGATTGGCGAACACGCATTGATCATCGTTGATTCGCTAGCGAATCAACGATTTACGTTTTTAACAAAACGTAAATCGTTTGAAGACAAAATAGATATGATGTACTTTCACCATTATATGTTTGTAATTGATGAATGGTGCAAAAAGAATACAAATAGTGGTGGTTTGATTTCTGTGAATATGCCAGCTTTCAAACAGTTATTGATACCATTCCCCTCTCCAGACGAGCAAAGTAAAATAGCAGGATGCCTCTCGTCAATAGATGAACTGATTAGTTTGTATGAGGGAAAAGTGATTTTGTTGGAGCAGCATAAGAAAGGATTAATGCAACAATTATTTCTCAAATTATAATAAGAAGAAAATGGAATTACAAGATATAGCCAAAGCAATCAAAGATACAAAAGAGCAAATATTTCTTTTGTACGCATTCAATGCTACAGGAAAGACAAGACTTTCTGTAGAATATAAGGAATTGTGCAGGAACGAAGAGCATAAACAGACAGGTGTCTATTACAATGCCTTCAGCGAAGACCTTTTCGTGTGGAATAATGATATAGAAAATGCAGAGGAAAACATAAGGATGCGGATTGTCAAGAGCAGTTTGAACGACTTGCATTCTTATATAGATGAAACAAAAGTAAGGGAAAAGCTAAAGCCATATAATGTAAAGTATGACTTTGATTTTCACACAAACGAAGAACACCCTGAAGACGGCATTGAAGAAATAATTTTCTATCTGAAAGATGCTGAGGATAAGAATCCTATCAAGATTTCCAGAGGGGAGGAACGTATTTTCATCTGGTGCTTTTTCCTTGCACTGTTTGATACAGAGGGGTGGCAAGATGAACAGAATGAATATATTTTTGTTGATGACCCTGTTTCAAGCCTTGATGACCATAATATATTCGTTACGATATTTACCCTATTGGAATTGATAGACAAATATTGTGACAAAAAGAAGATAATAATAACAACCCACCACATCGGGTTTGCGACAATATTAAGCGATTGTCTGTTTAAAGGAGAAAAATCGGATAGATATAAAAAGAAGTCAAAAATTCAATTATTGGAGCGAACGGATGATGGATATGTATTGGCTAATCCTAAAAACGATGTGCTGTTGTATCATCTGCGGCTTCTCCAGATTTTAGATGATGCCGTTGTAAAAGACGAACTGGAGATTTATCACATTGCTCTTTTGAGACAAGTACTAGAGAACATCGCATCGTTTTTAGGCACAGGGCAATTAAAATATGTCATTAAACAGATTGGAATAACAAATACAGACCGAGTATCTACCATTGTCAATGCTCTGACTCACCAGAAAGTGTATTATCCGCAAATGGAAGCAATGGTTGATGACAATAAACAGATTGTCAGAGAGGTTTATCACACCCTTATGTCAAAATACAGATTTATAATTCATTCTAACAATTAAGTTAATGACAACAAGCAAACAAAGTGAATTGGGCAAGACCCTTTGGAATATAGCCAACAACCTGCGTGGCTCAATGATGGCGGATGATTTCCGTGACTATATGTTGTCGTTTCTCTTTTGGAAGTATCTTTCAGACAACTATATAAAGGCTGCACAGAAAGAACTTGGCACTGATTATCCAATAGCTACAGAAGAAAAACTGAAGAAATGGAAAGTAATGACCTCATTGCATATCTGGTATGAAGAATATAAGGATGACATATCCCTGTTTGAAAAACAGATGCGACGTAAGGTTCATTATGTAATCAAACCGAAATATTTGTGGGACAATATTGTAGAACTGGCAAGAATACAGAGCAATGATTTGCTTAGTACCTTGCAGGATGGTTTCAAATATATAGAAAACGAATCTTTTGAAAGTTCTTTCAAAGGTTTGTTCTCTGAAATCAATCTTGATTCCGAAAAGTTAGGCAAAAACTATACAGAAAGGAATAATCTTCTTTCCAAGGTTATCAAGACTATTGCCGATGGACTAATGGAATTCACCTCAGATTCGGATTCGCTTGGTGATGCGTACGAATATCTTATCGGGCAGTTTGCGGCAGGTGGAGGCCAGAAAGCGGGAGAATTTTATACGCCACAGATGATTTCTACTATTTTGTCACGCATCGTAACCTTGGATTGTCAAGATCCTACAATGGGGAAGAAAAATAGGATAAACAGGGTCTTGGACTTTGCCTGCGGTTCGGGGTCTCTACTGCTGAATGTACGTCATGAGATGGGCGACAATGGTATAGGCAAAATATATGGGCAGGAAAAAAATATAACCACTTACAACCTTGCCCGCATGAACATGCTTCTGCACGGGGTGAAAGATACAGAGTTTGAGATTTTCCACGGTGATTCGCTTATCAATGATTGGAACATCTTGAATGAACAGAATCCGTCGAAAAAGATAACATTTGATGCAGTTGTGGCAAATCCGCCATTCTCATTGCGCTGGGAACCGACAGAAGAGACAGCAAAAGATTTCCGTTTCAATAGATATGGAGTGGCACCAAAGTCAGCAGCAGACTTAGCCTTCCTATTGCATGGCTTTCATTTCCTAAGCGAAGAAGGAACAATGGCTATTATCTTACCGCATGGTGTGTTGTTCCGTGGTGGTAAAGAACTTGCAATAAGAAAAAAATTGATTGAAGATGACAACATAGATGCTGTAATAGGGCTGCCCGCCAATCTTTTCTATTCAACCGGCATACCTGTCTGCCTGATAGTATTGAAAAAATGTCGTAAGAATGACAAGGTGCTTTTCATCAATGCCAGTTCGGAGGAACATTATGAGAAAGGCAAGCGGCAGAACTATCTTCGCAATGAGGATGTGGATAAAATTGTTTCTACTTACCAGTATTGCAAGGAGGAGACACGTTATTCACGCCAAGTCTCGCTGCAGGAAATCAAGGAAAATGAATACAACCTAAACATTACCCGCTATGTAAACCTTTCAAAAGAGGAAGAACAGATAGATTTGCTGGCAGTGAACAAAGAATTGAAAAAGATAGATGAGCGGATAGAGAATGCTCGTAATCTACATAATAAGTTCTTGAAAGAATTGGGATTGCCAGAAATTTAAATTATGGTTAAAAACATATTTATTAAATAGTTATCGTGATGAATATACTATTAGACACAAATATCATTATTCCTTTAGAAGACACCAATAAGATATTGGATTCTTCATTTGCTGAGTTGCGTAAACGATCTACGGAACAGCAACATTGTCTGTATATTCATCCAATGCAGTTTGAAGATATCAACCGGGACAAAAATCAAGAGAGACGAGAAATTGTATTATCACGATTAAGACAATACTTACAAATAGAGAATCCTCCGATTCTTTCCGACAAAGAATGTAACGAGCTTGGTTTATCGCAATCCAATGACAATGATAAGGTAGATAATCATATTTTGTTCGCCTTATATCGTGGAGCCGTACATCTTCTCGTTACAAATGATGAAGGTATACACAAGAAAGCTTTGCGAATTGGTTTGCAGGATAAAGTATATCGATTAGAGCAGTTTTTACTTTTACTACAACGATATACGTCTCTCCCATTTTCTTTTGATTATACCGGTGTAAAAGAGCGTTTTTTATATGAAATAGACAAAAAACAATCTTTCTTCGAATCTTTGAGAAAATCGTATGATGGTTTTGATGAATGGTTCCAAAAGTGTGCTCAAGACAAGCGTAAATGTTGGTGTATAGAAGATGGAAGCAATAAAATCGTTGCTATCTGTATCTATAAACACGAGCTGGATGCTCGTCTTACTGATGATGGAGAGGTGATTCACGGACGTATCTTGAAGCTTTGTACTTTCAAAGTTGATGTAACAGCTAGAGGGAAAAAGTTGGGAGAACGACTCTTGTACATTGCATTCGATTACTGCGTCAAAAATAATTTGGATTGGGTATATTTACATACATTTGGAGAGGAACAAAAGACGCTTGTAGGACTTTGCCTAGACTATGGCTTTTATTGTCTAGGCAAATATAAACAAGATGATGTTTACATCAAGCCAATGAAATTATTGGATGATGATTGCAACAGTTTGGATTCTTTGATAAAGTATTATCCTTACTTCAAGGATAATGAATTCGTTCAAAAATTTATAGTTCCTATTCAACCTAAATATCACGAAGATCTTTTCCCAGACTTTAGTAGCATGAAAGGCTCTTTGTTCGAGAAGGATCAATCTTTATACTCTTGTCAGGGTAACACAATAAAGAAAGCCTATTTATGTCATTCTCGAATCAAATCTATTCAGAAAGGCGATATTATTCTATTCTACAGGAGCAAAGACCGCAAATCTATTCAATGTATGGGTATAGTTGAAAATGTCATATTTTCAGAGAATATTGACGAAGTATTTCCCACTATAGCCAAGAGAACCGTCTACAATTACTCGGATTTACAGAACATACTTAAGAAAAAAACTTTAGTAATATTATTCCGATACGTAGCTCTTAAAAAAGAAATATCCAATCGAGCAATAATCAATGCTAGTATAAAGGGATATATACAGAGTATTAGACAAATTAACAATGAACAATATTCAGAATTGATACATGAAAACTGAAACAATTATATTATCTATTCATCCAAGACATATTGAGAAAATATTATCCGGAGAAAAACTATATGAATACAGGAAACGCATTCCTATGAATATACGGTATATTGTCGTGTATGCAACAACACCAATCAAGATGATTGTTGCTGTTATTGAGGTAGAATCTATTATCAAAGGTACACCTGATGTTATATGGAATAAAACAAAAAAACATGCAGGAATCTCCAAAGATTTCTTCATAAACTATTTTACAAATCATCAGGATTCTTATGCAATTAAATTTAAAACCGTATTAAGATTAAAGACGCCAAAGTCTTTAATGTGCTTAGGCAATAATATTTGCGCTCCACAATCTTATACGTATCTTAAAGAACCATATGAAGAGCTATTTGATAAATTAGATTTGTAATATGCTAAATTTCGATGAATACATCCAACAAGGGAAGCCACAAAAACGTGAAAAAGGCTATGCGTGGCAAACGGTGATAAGACGTCAAGCTGTAGATGACTTGAAGCCCTCTGAGTATCTTATTCAGAAATGATGGCTGTCGTAGGACTAAAGAACCGTGAGAATTTTATGGAATACTCGCTTAATCCTGTCATAAAAGAAGGTTTTGTTACCATGCTGTACAAGCCTCAATCGCCAAAAGTATCTATTAACGGTTAATGGCTTAGCCATCTATAATTCTAAAAAAGTATCAAGAGGATGGAAGAAAATAATATATCCCCTATCCGCTCTAATTTTGAGCAGATAAAAAAGCAGTATGAAAGCGGTTCAGAGTATTGGACTTCTCGTGATTTGTGCGTTGCATTAGGTTATAGTACCTATCAAAAATTCACACGTACAATAAACAAAGCCATTGCGAAAGCCAACCATAAAGGACTTAATACAGTAGAGCATTTTAACCATACGGTTGAAATGGTCAAATTAGGTTCCGGCTCTTTCCGTAAAGTAGAGAATATGTATTTATCACGTATGGCGTGTCTGATGATTGCAGAAAATGCAGACGGAAAGAAACCACAAGTACAAATGGCAAGGGAATATTTCAGACAGGAAACGCCTACTACTAAATTACTCAGCAACAGTTTATCATCCAATATTGTACTCTACAAAACAAAGCAAGGAGAAACACGTATTGAAGTCATCTTCAACAATGAAACATTCTGAATGTCACAAAACGTATAGCTGATTTGTTTGGAGTGGATATACGACCTATCAGCTACCATCTTGGGCAGATTTATGAATCAGGCGAGCTTACCCAAAAGGCAACTATCTGAAAAATTAGGATAGTTCAATCGGAAGGAGAACGAGATGTAGAACGCACACCATTATTTTACACCACTTATTTATTCGGAATATCGGTAGTGTTCCTCAATCATTTGATAATGACAAACCCTACCCGAAAAATTAGAAAACTGAATCTATGCTATAATACACAGATTCAGTTTCTGTTCATTTTGACGACTCCATTGATTCTTGAATAATTCGCAAAGTTTCTTTCTTATACACCTTGCGGTCATATTCAAATCCCCTGCACATCCAACAGCTACACGGAGTTCCTGTAGTTTTATAAACTTGCGCCCATTTGTCTTTAGCCAATTCAAACCAATGAGGATGTTCATAATAGCTTCCATCCTCACAAATGATGCAATGACCATAAGCGGCATAAAGAAGCATGCGAGCCTTAAACACACGAGCCATTTGTTGGCGTCTCCAAAATTTGTTTCTTTTGTCCATCGTCTCTTTCTATTAAAGTTAGGATGAACAATGATGCTACTTTAGTGAGACTTAATATATCCATAGCATAATACCTTTAAATGTTATTCAGTTTGATGACGTAGAATCTCTTTATACCTTTTCGGGTACAAAGTTGGTACAAATATTCGATATTATATCAGTATGGGTATAATTTATAGGGATTTTGAGCTGCAAATATTACGGCTAAAACAAGTACAAATATAAGGATTCTACACTTTTTCAACTAATCGCCCCATTACACAACACTTTTCCAAGCGAATCCAATGTCTTGGTAGCAACTTCCGACAAGTATTTTGGATAAGTACGGAAAACAAGTGATTTTGCTTTAGAAAAATGCAAACGCTATCATATTGTTCATTAGTGCTATATGCACAATACAACAAACAACATACTATTTGTTATATGGGTAAAACCATTCCTCCCTACAGCATATATTCAAGGTTAGTTTGGCTATTCAAATGAAAAGTAACTTTACCTTATCTCCGTATTCATATATACGTGTATTAAAGCAAAGCTAACAGAGGGAGAAAAAAGATGGCTTCGCCAAGACCGGCACTAAACTAAATCTGGCGACTTTCTCTTTTGACTGCAAAAGAATACGAAATCCCGACTAACAAGCCTAACAAAATTTCATATATGAACTTTTATTCATATTTTTGTCCTCCAAAGAAACAAAATTATGGAAACAGTAGAAACATATAATAGAACCATTAGTTTACTAGATAAGTACACAAAGTTTATCAAGTCTATTAACACCGAAATTATTGATAACAATCTTACATTAGATAAATTAATAGAACTAAAATCAATACTGTCCGATATTAATAACATAATGACATTAATATCGACTCGTTCAATTGCAACAAAGTTATCAGACATATTATCATTTAAAAATGAAGATAGAGAACAAATATTTAATGATATTGATAAACAAAAGCCAAACACAAATGGGTTCGACATAAAAATTGACTCTCCTGTAAAAATATTAGTAGAAGTCAAATGTAATTCTCTAATCCACAACAAAAAATTTGGTGCTGCACAAATCAATGCAATTCTTGAAGATGCTAGAAAATTACGGTTAGAATCATCTCGACATATAAAGGCAAGTAAAAGTATTCAAGACACAAAAGATTATATTAAGATAATTGCTATTGTCAATTTTGGCAATAGGTCTGACGAAGATTTAACGTCTCAACTACTAAGAGAAACCAAGTGCAAAGAATCGACTAATTCTGCAAGAAAAGAACGAATGAAGGTGAAAAAGTTTTTAAGGCCATTATATTCACTCGAACAAATACATGAAATAACAGATTTAGACAACATTTACCTAACAGTTTTATCAATAAATGATCTAAAAAATGAGTTAGAGCGAATACGACGTGAATACAGTTTATCGCTCAAATAAAAAATCCGTGAATTAGCCTTCCATTTTGTAGCCCTAATCGGCAAAATTATCCCCGATATGATCTTTGCGGAATGGAGGTTTCGGGACAAAAGAGAGCGATTTCCCCCATTTACCCTCCGTTTTGAGACAAGCAACGAAGGAAAGCGTTAAATTTGCGATTTTTAACAAGAAAACAAGTAAATTTTTGAGGTACCTATCTTTTAAGCGGTAAACTATTGATAATCAATTCATCTAATATACAGCATCGAAAAATAGCACATCTCTAATCCATCACGAAAACTATTTATAATCTATATAAACTACCAAAGCTAAATAGCAAGGTGAAAGCATTTTTTATATGTCTTTTATATCATCGTGTAAATATTAGTTGCTCGTAATACATACAGGAATAATTACACGATTTTTTTGCGTATTCGACAATAATTACGTAAGCAATAAGCATGAAAACTGAAATATTAATATCTCCTACAAGTAACGAATTTTTAAAAATCATATATCTTGCAATATAGAAATACTTACGTCAAAATTTTGTTTTACGGATTAATTATCATAAATTTGATATGCATGCATTAAAGAAAGAAAACGCCAGGTGTTTGTTAGTAAAAATTTAAAACTTATTATCATGAAAACAAAATCATTAATCGTATTAATAACAAGCGTTATGATTGCAGTGATCACGTGTAGCTTCACGATGAAAAGTGATGTGAAATGGATAACTGTTTCCGGCTATGTTGACAACACCGATGGAGATGTTATAAGTCAGGTTGATGTGACTTGTACTTTAAACAGTAACAACGCCCTGTTAAGTAGAACAAAAACTGATCCAGAAGGGTATTACTCTATTCAAGTAAGACAATCAGAGTCTTGTACGCTAAGTTTTAGCCACGCTAACTATGTTCCACAAGACAAAATAGTGTCTTCTAGTAATGACATAGATGATATGAATGTGACATTACGTTCCCAAGAGGAATAAACCTACCCTTTAAACTTTTACCTTCCTCTGGAAATTCTAGAGGAAGTTTTAATTTTGCGGAATTCATATACAAATATACCCCAAATAAAGTACAGATAAGTACCAAATAATACCCCTCATTCAGAGTTCATTCGAAGATCAAACGTTGCTCATCCATGCCCGTATGAATAAACTCTGAATAATCTTCGAGAGATCAACGAAAAAGAGGCAGTTTCTCAAGAGCATTTCCATAATTTCTCTTACGGTTTTATACAACTGCTCAATAAGAATGGATATGTACTTTAGATAACTCCTTCCCCAACCTATCGTAAACTTAACTTTCAGCCCACCTTTCTCTATCCTTACACTAAGACATCAAGGGAATACAGACACGGCACTAACATAGCATATACATACATCAGAGTTCATACTATGTACTTGGTATGTTCATGCTATGTTCATGATCAAAAGAAAGGATAGTTCAACTTTAGCGAAAGTATTGACCATCTCTGAACCCAAAGTTACAAGCCGATCAACACCATCATAGCTATAAAATGGCAGAATATTTGATTTTTGTAAAAATATATTATATATTTGCAGAAGTTGAGAAATCAAGTGCGGATGAGTCCGCATAATATATTTGAAGTTATTGTATCGACCTAGTAAGTAAAATCGGCAAAATAATACTTTTCAGCGGGTTGTAACAGTAGTTTCATACTTTGGTATGAACTGTTGTATTCAAACTGCTGGAAAGGGTCTGCCGATACCTACTTACAGAATGGTATAACAGTTCTTTTTTTATTGATAAATTATAATGGGTCTTGTGGCAGAAAATCTTTAGGAGAACATTTAAGAACTTTAGCAATCTTATTTAGTTGATTGATATTATATTTTTTAGGACCATTTTCGAAATTACTAATAAATGTTCGAGTATATCCTAAAGTATAAGAAAGAGATTCTTGGGTATGCTTAGCCATCAATCTATATTCACGTACCTTAGCAATTACATATAAATCTATCTCTGTTTTCATATTTTGAAATTAACGTACGAATAAAGGGATATTTTAGACTCCATCCACCCAGCTATTAGGGAGTATTGTCGATTTAATTAAGAAGCAACAAGATATTATATAGAAGTTTTAACTTAATATGAATTAATTATTTACTCAAATATTACATAAAATGCAGTATCAACACAAATTGTCAAAATCTTTAAAAATACGCCCACCACCAAACGAGGGTAAGATCTCACTCTGAATTAAAAAAGAGGGTGCTCGAACACCCTCTTACAAAAACGAGACAAGCGTATTCGCCTGTCACTTAACTTAAATACAAAAGTATGAAAAAAATGGATTGTCGGCGCAAATCTATCCTGAATTTGCGTGTAGCCAGTATTATGTTTTTTGCGTTCTTCGCTTACGTCCCTTTGATGGTAAAAAGCGAGCCTTTGCAAGCGAATCCGATCCAACAGGATTCTATTGTCAAACATCTTATAAAGGGGAAAATCCTAAACAAGAAAAAAGGACCGTTGCCCGGTGTCACCGTGCGACTGGATAGCACTCTGATAGGAACCTCCTCGGATAATAACGGGAATTACCGGATATTCCTCCCGCTCAACAAGGGACGTCTTGTTTTTTCTTTTATCGGGTATAAAACAAAAACGCTTCCTTTCAGTAAGGCAGACACGTTACTGAATGTCATTCTAGAAGAGGACGTGTCCGAGCTTGATGAAGTACAAGTCATCGCCTACGGGGAACAATCACGCCGTAATCGTGTCGGTTCCATGTCTGTCGTGAAGGCTGACGAGATCAAGGATCTCCCCTCCCCTTCTATCAATAACCTTTTACAAGGCCGGGCGGCCGGGGTGGATGTCACGAACATGACAGGAGCCCCCGGTGGTGGCGGTTCCCCCATCGTTATCCGGGGATATAACTCGTTGGCTGTAGAGAAAGAACGTATCACCTCAGACCCGTTATGGATTATTGACGGGGTTCCCATGTTCAGCTACACCTCCGAGCTTACCGGGCTAAACACGATTGCCGAGATCGACACCAAGGACATCGAGTCCATCCAAATATTAAAAGATGCTGCCTCCGCGGCAATTTACGGTTCTCGTGCGGCAAACGGGGTAATTATCGTGACCACCAAAAAAGGACACCGGAATCAAGCTCCCACGTTCACGGTAAATATATCCCAAACATGGGTTACTCGCCCCTCGTTACCGGATATTACCACGGGAAACAGGGAACGAAGACACAGGATGCAAGCCATGGAAAATTACCGGGAGTCCGTTTATGATGAAGAAACGAACATGTACCGCCCTGTTCAATCCTACGAAGATTCTTACAAAAACAACAAGAACTACAATTTATTCTGGAACAACGGTGATGGACTGGATCTTCCCATCGTGCAAGATAGTTTGAACAAATTCTACAACAATTCCACGAACTTGTTCGATTACTATTTCAGAACCGGGAAAGTAACCGATGCCAATATCCAAATATCGGGAGGCTCCAACACGATCGCTTATCACGTCGGACTAGGATATTACTCGGAAACAGGCGTGCTGCGAAACACGGGATTTAACAGGGTTAAACTCATCACCAACTTGTTTATCAAACCCTCCGAGAGCGTTGAAAGTAACATCCGTTTTTACTTGGCTCGTACCGGACGAAACAGGGCGGGCAAAGGGCATGATGCCTACAATTTCTCCAATGACAGGAGTGACTTGGAAACCATTCCGGATGAATTGCTCTCGACCTCTACCCTCATGCCCGGTCCGGGAACGAAGGCTTTTGATGAAACGGTCCGACGTTTCAACGAGATTAAGGAGAAAAATGAATCTTACAGGTTAAGATCGTCGTTCGATCTGGCGTACACGATCGTGGAAGGCTTGAAACTGAAATCGTCTCTCGCTGTCGATTTCTCCATGCAAGACCAAAATATATTCATTCCCTCCGACCTGAACACGGATCTCAACAGCTACTCGGCAGGCAACAACACGATCAAGATGATGTGGTTAAACGAGAATCTACTCTCCTACAACAAGATTTTCGCTGACAATCATAGTGTTGACCTCCTTTTCGGTCTCTCGTTCCAAGGAGACATCGCCAAGGACAAGAGCGGATACGGCAAAGGCGCACCAAGTAACCTGATACAATACGTCACGTGGAGCGGTAACGTGTATGACACCGAGAAAGACCTGCAATTAAAGGATTTCAATTCCAGCCTAGAAAGAAGCACGATGGTAGGTATGTTCGGACGGGTAGCCTACAACTACAAACAGAAGTATTTCCTCTCCGTCACGCTCAGAAGGGATGCCAGCTCAAAGTTCGGGGAAAACACACGCTGGGGAACATTCCCATCATACGCTATTGCCTACACGTTCACCGAGGAACCGTACATGGATTGGGCCCGAGATTTTCTGGATTTCGGGAAAGTCCGATTAAGTTACGGGAAATCCGGGAAACAATTTGAATATCCTTATTTCGCTTTCGGGGTGTTAATAGTCAACAACGTTCCTTTTCACGGGAACCAAACCATAACCCCTTACTGGCCGGACGGATTAATAAATCCCAAATTAAGCTGGGAGGAAACCAAACAATTTGACGCGGGACTGGACTTGGAGTTTTTCGGTAACAGGCTGAGTTTCGAACTTGACTATTACTATCGATACACGGACAAGCTATTGGCGCAAGTCACCCTACCGGGAGATTATAATGCCTACATATCCCAATGGCAAAATGCTTACGCGATCTCGAATCAAGGAATTGAACTACAAATCAAGGCAGACTTCGTTCGATCGGAAAAACTGCACTGGGATTTCAGTTTTAATATTGCCCGCAACTGGAACCGATTTGAAAAAAGTAACAATGGCATGGACTTCACGAATCTAGCAAGCAAACATAATCTAAACATCATCGGGAAACCGTTGAATGGAATTTACGTCTATAACGACCAAGGATACTATAATTCACAAGATGAAGTGCCACTCTACTATGTCAACGGCAGACGGAAATATCTATCGTCCTTGGGAAACCAGATTTACACTCCCGGTGACCGACGAATACAGGATGTCGACGGGAATGGACAGGTTGCAACCATGGTTCCGCTTTTGGAAGACCGGGTATACGGGGGGTCCCCTCTCCCGCTCGCATTTGGAGGGATTGCCACGACACTCAAATGGAAAGGGATTGATGTAAACCTGTTATTCTCTTACAAGCTGGGAAGACACGTTTTGAACGCGGGAAGAGGAGCTTCTGTCGGTACGATCCTGAGAGCAAACACGGCAGAAATGATGGTCCCGATTCTAGCCGATCTTGACAAGGTTTCTTTCTGGCAGAAACCCGGTGACAATACCGATTTTCCGATCAACGAACTAGAGAACGGGAAGAATAATTTCGCCACGAATTTGAAAAGTAACGTGGAAAAAATCAATTATTTGAAACTAAAAAGTATCTCAATCGGGTACACGCTACCCGTATTCCCGAAACAATCCAAACATTACGCCCGTGTGTTCATGTCCGTGGAGAACGTGTTTACCATCACCAATTCTTCAAGCCCCGATCCGGAATCCATAGACATCGTTACCGGGGTTGACTCGAACAACAACTACCCCCTAGCGACAAGATATACACTAGGGTTAACTTTAAATTTATAAACACATGAAAAAACGGATATATATAATTTTGCTATTGCTCCCGTTAGCGAGTTGCAATGATATGTTCAAGAATTTCTTGAACGAAGAGCCCGAAACTCTCGTCACGAACACGAATTTCTGGAAAACGGAAAAAGACGTCGCGTCTGCCGTGTATGAACTTCACGTCATGTTCAGATCTTGGGGAGGATACGTTGAAACACGACTTTACCGGGACAGGGGTCTCCCGTTTGATTATCTCGGTTTGATCTGGAGAAATATCTCGGACAACGAGTTACAGAAGGATATGGACATAACAACAGCTCCAAGCTGGCGTGGCGAGTACCAAGCGATCGGGATGTGCAATTTCATTTTAGGCAACATTCACCGGGCAAAGATACCCGAAGAACGCATCAATTACTACAAAGGACAAGCGCTGACGATACGGGCTTACCTGTATTTCTATGTTCTACGCACGTGGGGCGATGCCGTGTTAATCACGAACGAAGAAGATGTTGGTGAAAAAGCCGTAACCCCGTGGCGGGAAATCATGGAAGTCGTGATAGATGATCTCGTTGAGGCCACGAAATTATTACCCCCGGTGAACGAGATGAAGGATGCCAATAACATCCCAGTGACAAGCAAACAAATCCCCTCAAGAGGAACGGCATTTGCCATTCTCGCTCATGCTTACGCTTGGCTGGCCGGATTCGGGGAGGAAACGGAATATTACCAGAAAGGTATCGAGGCAGCAACCGAGGTCATCCAATCCGGTGACTACTCGCTAGTAAACAATCCTCATGAAATCTGCGAAATCGTGTTACCCGGCAATAGTCAAGAAGGTATTCTTGAAATCGATTTCCTAAACCCCGAAGCGGTCAATCGGTCCGGGAATGGTTTGCCGGGTATCACACAAAAATGGCCGGCAGACCCGAACGCCACCCCCTCGACAAGGAGAACCTTGCTCCGTTTGAATAACGAGAGCGCCATGGCCATGTTTCCGGATAGGAATGACAAAAGACGGGAAGAATATTTCTACAAGCTGGATTCCATGGCAGAAATAAAAACCTCGATCACACAAGGTGCGGCGTATATTTACAAGTTCAGAAGACCGCTACTGCACACGAGTGGCAGCCAACTCGGTAAACTCTTGGGATATGACCTGAATGAAATCCTGATTCGTCTCGCGGATATATACCTGCTCCGGGCTGAAATGAGAGCGAAATCCGGTGATATTCCGGGAGCAATAGCCGACTTGAACGTGATCAGGAAACGAGCCGGGGCAAAAGAATATACCCCGGATGAAAACTTGGAAGAGGCAATTGCACTAGAAAGAGACAAAGAATTATTTCTCGAAGGGATATGCACGAGATATTTTGATATTGTCCGTAACAGGACATTCCGTGAAAAACTCAGGGGTAAATTCAAAACCCTCTCCGACCAAGACGTGAAAGACGGGGCTTTATTCTTCCCGATCTCTTTTGATGCCTTCCAAAACAACACCAAAATGACGCAAAATATTTACTGGAAAAGAAATGGATTCGCAATTTAAACAAAATAAGATGAGAACAATACTACTAATATGCATTACCGTCACCCTTCTCGCGAGCTGTGAAAAAGATTACCAGCATGACACCGGACTGGCGGACGGTTATCACGATTGCTCGATGATGGACTATTTGAGAAGTGATCACAACAACTGGGATTCGATCGTCGTTGCCATTGAATACGCGGGATTAACCGATATTTTCGAGGGAACAAATCCTGATTACAAGGAAATCACGTTTTTCGGCCCCACGAACATGAGTATCCGAAAATTCTTTCTCGAACAGACCGGAGAGACAATCTATCATTCCATCCGGGAAATACCCGTTGAACTGGTCAGGGATATGATTCTCGCTTACCTAGTCGAAGGGAAAAAGATGAAAGAGACGTTCGATTACGAGGTAAAATGGACACTCACGGGAGGAACGGAAGTGTATTCCTTGAATAACGTCAAGCTCCGGGTATATCGTACCCAATCCGAGTTTAACGGAATCCCCGACATCGGAGCGGAGGGGCTAAAAATTCATGCCGAAATCAGCGGGCAGATGGCAAGCATTGCTTCGGCTGACATAGAGACAAATAACGGGGTGGTACATTCCCTGTCAAACAGATTTACATGGGTTGAACTATAAAACGAATCGTATGAAATATATATGGATAATGATATTACTTTCCGCCCTATTATATGGCGGGTGTAAAGACGTAAAAGTCGGGTACTTGTTCACGCATAATGCAAAATACAATCCCGATTCAGTGGTGTTCAAGGCATATCTCGATGAGGCCAATGATGACGACGCTCACAGGAAGAAATTTGAGATCCCTTGGCAAAGCCAATCTCTTGAAGGAGTACAAGGCACGAACCCCATCCGTTATTCGATTGAAAGAATCGACTCGGATCATAATGGCCCGGAAATTCTAAGCCAGTTTTCCGCGGTTCAGAAAGGGATTATTCAATTACCATGGAATCACACCGTTCCTCAAGGTAAGTATATCATATCCTTACGAATCAGCAATGAAGGTTATAGTGTTGTGCTGGACTCTATGATTATAGTTATCATTAAATAAATGGATTATTATTAGAGTTTACCAGAGGGGGTACTATTGTGTAAAAACGTTCATTTTGATACAATAGTACTCCTTAATATAGACGACCTCTGCCAAAATAAGCGGGATTTACACACAAAGCCCACAACTATTCATCCAGCAAATCCGGACGCAAAGCCCTCGTCCGTTCCAATGCTTGTTGCTCCTGCCATTCGTCAATCAAGGCATGATTACCGGATAACAGAACTTCCGGTACCCGCCACCCGTTAAATTCAGCAGGACGCGTGTATACAGGCGGGGCTAACAAGTTATCTTGAAAAGAATCGGTCAAGGCAGAAGTTTCATCCCCCATGGCTCCCGGCAACAGGCGTACAACGGCATCCGTCATGATACAGGCAGGTAACTCACCGCCCGTCAACACGTAATCACCCACGGATATTTCCCTCGTAATTAGATGTTCACGCACCCGGTGGTCCACCCCCTTGTAGTGTCCGCAAAGAATCATGATATTCTCTTTCAACGACAATTCGTTTGCCGTCTTCTGGTTAAAAACAGGAGCATCCGGAGCCGTATAGATAATCTCGTCATAATGCCGCTGGGAAGTCAACTCGTTGATACAATCAAAAATAGGCTGAACTGCCATCACTAACCCGGCATCACCCCCGAAAGAATAATCATCCACCTTCCGGTGTTTATCTTTCGACCAATCCCGAATGTTGTGAATATGGATTTCCACGATTCCCTTTTCTTTCGCCCGTTTAATAATCGAGTGATTCAAAGGGCTTTCCAGCAATTCCGGCACTACACTTAATATATCGATACGCATGACTAAACAATTGAAAGTTGAAAAATGAAAATTGAAAATGACTTTTCAAATTCGGTACAAAGATAGTAATTTATTTATCTTTGTCTGTATATTTAAAAACGACGAAAATGGTTATTGAAAAAGGTGTACACGCAGATATTGATGAACTGGCACGGCTATACGATGATTTAAATGATTTTCTGGACTCGGATATAAATCACCCCGGATGGATCAAAGGGGTATATCCCGTTCGGCAAATCGCAGAAACTGGAATTAACGAACAGCACCTTTACGTGGTAAGGCTGGAAGGACGAATTATCGGTTCAATCATTTTAAATCATCATCCGGAACCGGCATACGGTCAAGCACCTTGGGGAATAGAGTCAGATTACAGCAAAATATTCGTGATTCACACACTCGTGGTTCACCCCGATTTCCTAAAAGCGGGTGTAGGAAAAAAACTAATCTCTTTTGCCTGTGAGCTAGGAAAAAAGCTACACATGAAAGCGATCCGGCTCGATGTATACGAGAACAACATTCCCGCCATCAAACTATATGAAAAATTCGGCTTTAACTATATCGACACAGTTGATTTAGGCTTGGGTGACTACGGACTACACAAATTCTGCCTTTACGAAAAGATACTATAAATGGAGAGGGTGTGTCAAAAGGCATTTTTCAAACTCCCTCCCCCCTTCGGGGTACTCCCTCTATAAACAGAGGGAGAGCTGAAATACCTTTTGACACACCCTCCCATTTTCAATTCTCCATTTTCAATTATTTCAAATAATCCTCGAAATAATTCGTTACTTTCTGCATCAGATGAATCCGATCCCGTCCCATCACGTTATGCTCGGCACACGGGTAAGGGAAGTAATCCACCTGCACGTTATTCTTGATACACTCCCGGATAAAGCTCAAACTCTGTTCCCAAACCACAACCGGGTCAACAGCTCCCTGGCAGATCAACAACTTACCTTTCAGATCTTTTGCCTTGGCGATTAAGCTCGTTTTAGCATATCCTTCCGGGTTCTCCTGCGGGGTATCCATGTAACGTTCCCCGTACATCACTTCATACCATTTCCAGTCGATTACGGGACCTCCGGCAACGGCCACTTTATAAATGTCAGGATAATTAGTAATCAACGAAATGGTCATGAAACCACCGTAACTCCAACCATGAACCCCGATACGATTCGCGTCCACCCACGGGAAAGATTTCAACCACTCGATTCCCTTCACCTGATCTTTCATTTCAACCTGTCCGCATTGACGGTGAATAACATCCTCGAAAGCCTTACCGCGGTTCGGCGTACCATGATTATCGATCACGAATACCACGTAACCATGTTGAGCCATATACATTTCCCACATCCGCAAGGAAGCATTCCACGTATTGGTTACCAACTGTGAATGAGGCCCACCATACACGTAATGAATCACGGGATATTTCTTGTTCGGGTCAAAATCCATCGGTTTAATCAAACGATAGTATAAATCACTACCATCATCTGCCTTAATCTTACCCAACGTGATCTCCCCGAAATTATAATCCTTATTCGGGTTCTCCACTTCCTGCAAACGACGTACAACCTTTCCGGTATTCATCGTCAGATCCACGTTACGAGGTACTTTGATGCTATTATAATTATCAACGAAATAAGCACAGTCACCACTCATCGTGATATTGTGCCATCCTTCTTCCGTTGTCAAACGGTTTTTCTTCCCGCTCTTTACCTCTACCCGGAAAAGTTGTTTCTCCACCGGAGAGATTTCCGATGAAAGATAATATACATATCTCCCAGCAGGATCAATAGCCACGAATTCCACGTCTGCATCCACATCTGTTAGACGACGAATTAATTTACCGTTCACATCGTGCAGGTAAAGGTTCATGAATCCATCCCGGTTATTCGTAGAATAAATAAATTGTTTCGGGTTGTTAGCCAAGAATACCAAACCGCTTTGCGGTTCCACGTAAGTATTGGACTTTTCCTCGAATAAGGTAGCGATCAATTTACCCGTTGACGCATCATATTTATTCAAACGCATATGATTTTGTCCCCGGTTAAGCACCTGAACATATACCATATCAGACTCCGGAGCCCAAGTAATTCCCGTCAGGTATTGTTCACGACCAAAATCATTCGCATCCAAAAAAGTCGTCTTAGCAGAAGCTATATCATAAACCCCAAGACTCACCAACTCGGATTTCATTCCTGCCATGGGATACTTAATCTCCTTTAACTCGCCCGTGCGGGTATTGATATCTAGCAACGGGAAATTCGTTACCTGACTTTCGTCTTTACGGTAAAATCCCAGTTTCTTTCCGTCCGGAGACCAAAAAATACCACCCGTAATTCCGAATTCATTCCGGCTAACCACCTGCCCGTTCACGATATTCTTGTCCTCGTCTGCGGTAACGGTATAACTATTCCCACGTTCGTCCATGTAATACAAGTTATTATCGATCGTGTAAGCATACATATTACCCGCTTTAGAATAAGTCTCGTTAGCAGCCCCTTTCGGGAAAGTAAATTTCTGTTTCACTTGTTTCTTAGCAACATCAATATGGTAGATACTCCCTTGACGAGCTATCACCAAAGTGTTATCATCCAACCAAGAAAAATTAGGGAATCCTCTCAACTCGGCTCCCAAAATACTATTCAATTCCGCCACAGTGAGCAGCACACTCTTTTCACCTTTATTAACAGACTCACCCATCAAACCTTCCCGGTCCAGATAGGTCAACTGATTCTTGTCGCCTTGCCATTGAATATACTTGGACCGGGGATATAAATGATACCCTACCACGGCCTCTTCCATGGTTAAAACCTTCTTTTGAGCGCTTAAATCGAACATCATACTTAATCCGATTATTGCCAAAAACATCCTTTTCATGCTTTACTTTTAGCTGTTATTATTAATCTTCAATTGTAAATTCATCCCGATCTTCCAACACGGGGAACTTCTCACGAAATTCCCGTAAAGCTTTCAAATCAATATCCACCTGTTTCACCTCGTCGGCAAAAGGTTCGCAAGCGACCAGCACGTCCCCTTTAGGAGAGATGACCGCTGAATCACCGGAGTAACTCAAGCCAACCCCGTCCTCGCCCACTCGGTTCACCCCGATCACGTAACATTGATTCTCAATTGCCCTAGCCATCAACAAGATCTGCCACGGTTGTCTTCTCGCTTCCGGCCAGTTGGCCACGTACACGGCCAGATCGTACCCGCACGTGTTACGACTCCACACGGGGAAACGCAAATCATAACAAATAAATGGAGCTATTCTCACCCCCTGATAATCAAACACCAACAACTCGTCTCCTGCCGTGAAATGCTCTTTCTCCTCTCCCATCGTGAACAAGTGTTTCTTGTCATAATGCAAGATTTTACCATCCGGGAAAGCCACCAGCAGACGGTTGTAGTAATGTTCATCCTCGAAATAAACAGTCGATCCCATGATCAACGCATCCTTTTCTCTGGCCCATTCCTGCATACACTGGTAAACAGCCTCGTAAAAAGGTGCCACCCGCTCTTTCCCTTTCATGGTAAACCCCGATGCGAACATCTCGGGTAAAACGATCACGTTAGCTCCTTCTATCGCCGCTATCCGCTTGTTAAAAAGCTTCAGGTTCACCGGCACATTCTCCCATTCCAAGTGTGCCTGTACGATCGCAACATTCATATATACTATTTATTTATAATACTAATTTCTTTTAATCACCCGCGGAAAAGTTTTCCGGGTGACGCGGGTTCGCATCCTTGTATGTTGACATGATGTATTTCAAATCCGCATCCGGATCACCCGTCGGTTCAAACCGGGGGCCCCACGTGCAATATTTATCCTTGTAATCAATACGTCCCAGATACACCGGAACCCCGGCCTCCTTAGCAATCACCAGAAATCCCTTTTTCCATTTCTTCCGTTTCTTCCGGCTTCCCTCCGGGGTTATGGTCAAATACATTACATCCCGTTTTTTGAATTCCTCCACCATTCTCTCCACGATATGATTCTCCTTATTTCCCCGATCAACAGGAATCACGTTCAAAGCCCTCAATATCGGTCCCAACGGGAAAAAGAAAAACTCCTTTTTCATCAAAATATAAGTAGGAACTCCTTGACTTATAAAAGTCAGCTTTCCCCAGATAAAATCCATGATGGAAGTGTGCGGTACGGATATAACCACCGCTTTTTTATCCTCAGGCAAACCACCCTTGAGTTTCCACCCGAATATCTTCAATATCAGCCGTGCAATATATTTCATAACCATTCTGTTTTCTGAAATCCCGTCAAAGTTAGTGTTTTTTGAGGAAAGATAAAATTATTGATAAAACTTCGGTAAACTATTGGTTCGTACAAAAACAATTATTACTTTTGCCGAGCGAAAATTTAACCTCAGGGGTACAACAAGTGGAAGAATCCCACCCCACGGTATTAACTTAATAATGAAATAGAACAATGTACGCAATTGTAGAAATCGCAGGACAACAATTCAAAGTTGAAAAAGACCGTAAAGTCTATGTTCACAGACTGACTGCAGAAGAAGGCGCTCAAGTTGAATTCGACAAGGTGCTTTTAGTAGACAACGAAGGTGACATCAAAATCGGAACTCCGGTTGTAGAAGGAGCTAAAGTTACGGCAAAAGTATTATCTCACCTGAAAGCTGACAAAGTAATAGTTTTCAAGAAAAAGAGAAGAAAAGGATATTGTAAGAAAAACGGTCATCGTCAATGTATGACCCAGATTCAAATCGAAGCTATCAACGCTTAATTTATTTTGTAACTTCTAAAATTTAAAACGATATGGCACACAAGAAAGGAGTCGGTAGCTCTAAGAACGGTCGTGAATCAGAAAGTAAACGATTAGGAGTAAAGGTATTCGGCGGACAATTTGCTAAAGCAGGTAATATCATCGTTCGTCAAAGAGGAACAGTACACAACCCGGGATTAAACGTGGGTATCGGTAGAGATCATACCTTATTCGCATTGATCGACGGAAAAGTTGTTTTCAGAAAAAAACAAGACAACAAATCTTACGTTTCTATTGAGGCTATCGCTGAATAAGTAGAAAAATGAATATATTTAAGCTCCTGTCCTTACAAAGTACAGGAGTTTTTTTTATTTTTACGCCTCGAAACAAGAACATCCGTGTTCCCGTTTCGATGATTTAAAATTAAAATCTAAAATTTAAAATTACCAGAGATGCTAAACCTTAAATTTATTCAGGAAAACAAAGACACGGTCATTCGGAAATTAGCCGTGAAAAACTTTGATGCCAAGGAATTAGTTGAGAAGATTATCGCTCTCGACAACGAGAGAAAGAATTTACAAAAAGAATCGGATAACAAGCAATCCGAAATGAATAGCATCTCCAAGCAAATCGGTTCCTTGATGAAAGAAGGGAAAAAAAAGGAAGCCGAGCAAGCAAGGGCTAATACAACCCGTCTGAAAGAAGAGATTGCAGCCTTGACTGCCCAACATAATAGCACCCAGAACGAGTTGAACTCACTCATCGTTCGTTTACCGAATTTACCACATGACTCCGTACCTCCCGGAAAGAGTGATGCGGACAACGTGATCGTGAAAATCTGTGATAACGTGCCTGCCCATGAAGAAGGACAACTTCCCCACTGGGATCTGGCGAAAAAGTATCAGTTGATTGATTTCGAAGTAGGTGTGAAGATCACGGGTGCCGGATTCCCCGTCTACAAAGGGTTGGGAGCCCGTTTACAAAGAGCCTTGATCTACTTCTTCTTGGAAGAAAACACCAAAGCGGGCTATCAAGAAGTGCAGCCCCCGCTTGTCGTTAATGAAGATTCTGGCTTCGGTACCGGTCAGTTGCCCGATAAAGACGGACAGATGTATTACGTGAACGAGGACAAACTATATCTTATCCCCACGGCAGAAGTGCCTGTAACCAACCTTTACCGGGATATGATCGTGGATGCAGACCAGTTACCGATCAAGAACACGGCTTACTCCGCCTGTTTCCGCCGGGAAGCCGGATCATACGGAAAAGACGTACGCGGGTTGAACCGCCTGCACCAGTTCGATAAAGTAGAGATCGTGCAGATCACCCGCCCGGAAATGTCTTACGAGGCTCTCGACGGTATGGTAAAACACGTGGAAGGACTGTTAATCAAGTTAGGATTACCTTATCGTATCGTACGTCTATGCGGTGGTGATTTGAGCTTCACCTCTGCCCTAACCTTCGATTTTGAAGTATATTCAAAAGCACAGGATCGTTGGCTGGAAGTCAGTTCTGTTTCCAATTTCGAAGAGTATCAGGCAAACCGTCTGAAACTACGTTTCCGGGATAAGGGAGACAAGAAAACGACCATGGTACACACACTGAACGGTAGCGCCCTAGCATTACCGAGAATCGTGGCCTCCTTGCTGGAGAACAACCAGACTCCGGAAGGTATCCGGGTACCGGATGTACTCCGTGGGTTTATGGGTACCGACTATATAAGATAAAAACTGAAAACTAAAAGATAAAAGTTAATCCTTCACGGATCTTTTATCTTTTAGTTTTTAACTTTATCCTTTAGCCCTTAGTTTTTATCTTTTAGCTTAATATGCGCTTTATATACAACACGACATTCAGTATTGACGAAAACATTGCAGAAGAATTCATTCAGGTCATCCGGGGTGGGTACATCGCTTATCTCAAAGGTAAAAACCTTTGTAATGACATACTATTTACCCGTGTCATGATTCGTGAAGGAGAAGGCCTGTCCCTATCTCTACAACTCATATTCCCTTCTGCCGAAGAATACGCCATCTTTATAGAAAACTACAAGGACAGGTTATTGCACATGCTGGTAGATGTGTTCGGAGAGAACCTTTTATATTTCAGCACGACACTCGAAGAGATAGAATAATCAAGATTCAGGCAAATTTTCGCTATATTTGTAATCTAAAACTGATAGATGGAAAAACTAATCATGGGGATAGACCCCGGTACAAACTTCATGGGATATGCAATTCTTAGGACAACCGGAAAGAATTGCAAACCGGAACTTGTCGTGTCGGGAGTCGTTGACATGAAAAAAATGACCGATCCGTATCTCAAACTGCAAAGAGTATTTCAACGCACACTGCAAGTCATTGATTCTTACCATCCGGACGAATTGGCCATCGAATCACAATTCTACGGTAAGAACATCCAGTCTATGCTGAAACTCGGACGGGCACAAGGTGTAGCCATCGCAGCCGCTCTACAACGGAATATTCCCATTTTCGAATATGCCCCGAAGAAAATTAAAATGAGCATCACGGGAACAGGAGAGGCCTCCAAAGAGCAGATCGCCCTTTTGCTAGGCAAATTCATGACTATACCGACCACCATTTCCACCTTGGATGAAACGGATGCCATCGCCATCGCCTATTGCCACCACCTACAAGGCAACTTACCCACCACGGGAAACTCCAAATGCAAGGACTGGGGTGACTTCATCAAACAGAATCCGGACAAGGTTTTGTAAAACAATAAATTGTTTCACAAAGTTACAAGTTAACAGGTTACAGGTTCGCCATAACTTGTAACTTGCAAACTTGTAACAAATCGGGCCGTAGCTCTCGCTACGGCCCGATTTAAAATGCAAAGTCAAACAATTTTAATCAACAATATCCAAATAAATACTTTCTTGAGCGTAAGGATAAAATTCTTTATCAGTACTTGCCCTCTCTTTCAATTGCGGGTCAAGTTGTATAGCTTTCTGTAAAGCAACAGCCATTGCCTGTACATCTTTTACTCTTGCTGCAGCCACGGCCATCATGTAATACTCGTACCCTTCTGTCAGATTCAACTTCTTCAAAGTCTCCAAGGCAGCACGATTATCATTAGCCATCAACTGAGCGTAAGCCAGATTCACATTCGGCATCGCTTTCAAGTAAGGAATAGCTTTATTATACTCTTTATCTTTCAATAACAACATACCCAAGTTATACTTCGCCTCATTCTTTATAGACGCTTTCGTATACATATCTTTAGCCTGAGTATTATTCCCTTCATTTTGATAAACAATCCCAAGATTATTCAGCACTTCCGGTTTTTGATTAATTACAGCTGCCGATTCCAGTAACTTTTTAGCTTTTCTGTAATCCTTGTTACGGATAGCGATGACAGCCAAATCATTCAACAAATTTACATCCGTACGAGCTGACAAAACTGAAATCTCTTGTAATTGAGGTACGTAATAAGTTGTCACCTGATCCTCCACCTGCATCACTTCGGGCACGGTATAGAAAACGTAGAAATCAGCCCGCCGCAATGTCGGAAGAATCACATCTTTCAATTCCGGTACAGTCTTAATATATGATTCCAAAACAGCCTCCCGTTTCTGTAAATTCGGGGCATTCTGCAAATCCTTCACGATTTGTGCTTTATTCTTTAAGTTGGAATCATTCAACAACATATACAGACCTTCCCAATTCTCGCTCACCGTATTGGAAACGATAAATTTAGTATCTTTTGCCATCGGCGTGTTAGCCAATCCTAAATCTTTCATGAAATAAGCCTTGGCCGTATTGAAACGATTCGTGGTCAAGTTCTTGTTTAATCTTTCCGGTCCTTCCGGGGAGCTGGAAACGTACATTAACATATTGGTAATCTTGGCATTTTTGTCTGCCAGAATTTTCTTCATTTCTTGAGCAGCCTGTGCCATGACAGACGATTTTTTCTGCGCATCTGTAATCACTGATTTAGATAACGGGAATAACACATACCCGCTAATGATTCCCACACCTGTTGCCGGAACATCTTTCACAAAAGTTTCAGTAAACAAAGGAATTGCATCCGGATTGTTCGGTAGAGAATACATATATGTTTTCCATTCCTTTACCCCATTCGTATTTAATATAGCCGGAGTAAACTCAACAGTTTTATTTCCCATGATCGCCTCAATATCAGCGATTAGTACCCCTTTTTGCATACCGTCACGATAAGGGAATGATAAATTATAAGTTCCCAGCGTGTTTCCTTTATATTCCACCACCGGATAATTTGTTCCCTTCACCTTCTCACCTTGGAAATAAAGCGGTTCCATCGCTTCTTCCCCACCGGGATATTGCATTTTAGGAGTCACTTTCAAAATTAACTTTTTATAAAACTGCTTGGGAGCAAAAGCAATATTATAATTAAAATTCACAACCCCATCCACCGCAGTCAACTGCTGAGGAGAAACTTTCCCCACAATTGCCGTTTCGATGGCCTCTCTCTCCAACTTCTTCATGGTATTACACCCCACCATCAAGAAAGAGAGCATCAAAATAACTCCACTCGTTATCAAAGATAATTTTCTCATAGTTCTCTTTTTTTGCGTTTAACTTATTCTATCCATTAAAAATGTTCATATTTTTCAATTCATATCCTCTCTAACGAATTTTATTGAATAAGGTTTTTTATCTTTGTCAAAAGTTTTGAAACAAGGAGATTCAATTCACATTTATTATGGAAGAAACGGTTAAACCGATATATATTGAACAGCTTTTTAAAAGTAAGAATCCGAAGTTAGCCCGCTGGATTCCGAAATTCGTCTATTCATTTTTAAAACGTGTGATCTGCCAAGACCAGATTAACGACTTTATCTCTAAATATGGGGATCAAAAAGGTTTGGATTTTGCCGAAGGCATCTTAGAATATCTTGATATTTCTTACATCATCGAAGGTAAAGAGAATTTACCCGATCCCAACGGACGCTACATTTTCGCCGCCAACCATGCACTGGGAGGGCCGGATGGCATCATTCTGATCTCTTTCTTAGGGAAAATATATAAAAAACTTAAATTCCCGGTAAACGATTTGTTGATGAACCTCAAGAATCTGAATAATATCTTTTTACCGGTTAACAAGCATGGAGCCTTGGCCAAAGAAGCTGCCGTGGATTTGGAAAACGCATTTGCCTCCGATGCCCAGATCATCACTTTCCCTGCTGGAATGGTAAGCCGCAAAGTTAAAGGTGTGATTCAAGATCTAGAATGGCAAAAAAGTTTCGTGGTTAAAGCAGTCAAATACCAACGGGACATTATTCCGATACGGGTAAAAGCGGAAAATTCAAAATTCTTTTATAATTTAGCAAACTTTCGTACCAAAATAGGGCTAAAGGTTAATCTGGAAATGATGTATCTTCCCAAGGAAACATTCAACAAAAAAGGTTCAACTTTTACCCTTGTCATCGGGAAACCCATTAAATGGGAAACGCTGGACAAGAGCAAAACCCCGAAAGAGTGGGCGGAAGAGATAAAGAATATTGTCTATCAATTATAGTCTACATAAACTATGCAACCAGTCATCTATCCTGTAAACAAAGCGAAATTATTAGCAGAACTGACAGAAGAAAGATTCATTCGTAAAACCAACAAAGGGGGAAACGAGATCTATTCGTTTAATGCTTTCAACAGCCCTAACTTGATGAAAGAGGTTGGAAGATTACGGGAATTAACCTTCAGGACTGCCGGGGGTGGTACTGGAAAAGAGGTCGACATTGATCCGTTTGATGTTGACGAACAGGTTCCCTACCAGCAATTAATCGTGTGGGACCCGAAAGAGCAGGAAATCTTGGGCGGGTACCGGTATATTTTATGTGACAACCTTCCTTTAAATCAAGAGGGAGAACCCAACTTGGCCACGACTGAATTATTCCGTTTCTCTGAGGCTTTCAAAAAGCAATATCTCACTAAAATGATCGAGTTGGGGCGTTCTTTCGTACAACCTTTGTACCAGTCTACAAAAATGGGACGCAAATCCCTGTTCGCCTTGGATAACTTGTGGGACGGTCTGGGCGCTCTTACCGTGGAGAATCCGGGTATGGAATACTTCTTCGGGAAAGTAACCATGTACACCAGTTTCAACATAGAGGCCCGTGACATGATCCTGTATTTCATGCGAAAGTATTTCAAAGACACGGAACGACTTGTCGAGCCGATTACTCCGTTGGAAATTCATATTGATGACAATAAACTCGGGAAAATACTCTGCGGAAATAATTATGACGAGGATTATCGAATCCTTTCTCGTTACGTCCGGGAACACGGGGAAAATATCCCCCCGCTTGTAAATGCCTACATGAGCCTGTCACCTTCCATGAAATCCTTTGGGACAGCCATAAACCCGGGCTTTGGTGGTGTGGAAGAAACAGCAATTTTGATCAAGATTGCAGATGTATACGAAACCAAGAAAGCCCGCCACATCTCGACCTATATACCTCGAATACTTCGATTAAGAAAATTCTGATCAAACAGTCACGAAAATCAGACTGATTCCGATGGCAAAATAGACCAACGATTCGATGATATGCATGATCAACGAGAATCGAGCATTTTGCATCAACCGACGTGATAATCGGTCTGCCAGCAAGGCTATCAACGAGAATATAACAATGGCCTGCGCCATAAAAAGCAATCCCAGCACCAGTAACTCTCCTGCCGGATTCTCCGTGGCAGGACTTACAAACTGGGGAAAGAATGCAATAAAGAACAACAGCACCTTCGGATTTAGTATATTCATCAGAATTCCCTTCCGGTACAGTTTATATTCTACCCCGGCAGCAGTCGGCAAAGCTAACGAATTTTCCTTCCGGTGGATATATGATTTCACGCCCAAATAAATCAAGTAAGCCGCCCCCATGTATTTCAGTACGCTGAATGCCACCGGAGAATTATATAAAATCAAAGAAAGTCCCAGACTCACAGCCGCCGTGTGAGCAATTAACCCCGTACACAACCCGCAAGCAAAAATAATTCCCGCTTTCTTTCCCCGGGTAATACTTTGCGTGATCACGAATAAAATATCCGGCCCCGGCATCAAAGTCAATAAAATGGCCGCACTTAAAAAACCCAGTATATTCACTTGAAAAAACTAAAAGTTGAAAACTAAAAGATAAAAGTTTAACCCAAAAGATAAAAGCTAACAATCCTAAATCATTGAACTTTTAGCTTTTATCTTTTAGTTTTTATCTTTACAGCAAGTTACTTGCCACTTCTGCTAGGTAACTTCTCTCTCCCTTCTCCAGATGCACGTGGGCAAAAATATCCTGCCCCTGCATACGGTCAAACAAATGCGATAAACCATTCGATTGTCGATCCAAGTAAGGAGAGTCTATCTGGTCAATATCTCCCGTGAATACCATCTTCACGCCCTCTCCCGCACGGGTGATAATCGTCTTTACTTCATGTGGCGTAAGATTTTGCGCTTCATCCACGATGAAAAAGACATTTGACAAACTCCGCCCCCTGATATAGGCCAGCGCCGAAATCACCAGACGTTCATCTTTCAACATATCCTCAATCAACCGATTCTCCTGACTATGCATATTATAACGATGCTTGATCACGGCCAGATTATCAAACAAAGGCTGCATGTACGGGCTAACTTTCTCGTTTACATCCCCCGGCAAATACCCCAAATCCTTGTTTGACAAGGCCACGATCGGACGTGCAAGGTAAATTTGCTCGAATGCTTTGTTTTGTTGCAAAGCTGCCGCCAAAGCCAATAACGTCTTTCCCGTACCGGCCTTACCGCTCAATGCTACCAACGAGATATTCGGATTCATCAAGGCATCCAGAGCAAACGCCTGCTCCGAGTTCTTCGGGTAAATACCGAAAGTATTTAGTTTCTCCACTTTTCGCACCACTTTCCGGACGGGATCATAACAAGCCAATACCGAATTACTACCATTCTTCAATATATAGTAATTATTTCCTTTAATTTCTTCCTTCGGGAAAAACGTCTCTACCGGAACTCCTGCCTCCCCGCTTTCGTAAAGCTTTGCGATCAACTCTTGAGAGAAATCCTCTTTTGTTTCTATACACTTGTTTAACGACACTTCCAAGTCCTTCACCTGATCGGTCTTGTAGTCCTCTGCCAAAATTCCCAGAGACCTCGCTTTCATCCTCAAATTCATATCTTTCGACACCAAAACGACCTTTTCTCCTTCTCTCTTCTCTGTTACATATTCGGCAATTGCCAATATCCGATGATCGGGTATATCCTCGCTAAAAGAATCATTCATTTTGGGAGAGAAAGGCACTCCCGTCTGGATAAACAAACGCCCTCTCCCCTTACCTAACGGCGCTCCTTTTTGAAAAAAATCTGATCCGGAAATCTGATCCAGTTCCCGGACAAACTCACGGGCATGGTAATTAATCTGGTCATTCCCGCGTTTAAACTTATCTAATTCCTCCAATACCGTGATTGGAATAACAATATCATTATCCTCGAAATTGTAGATGGATCTGTAATCGTGTAAAATCACATTCGTATCTAATACAAATGTTTTCTTATTTTTAGTTTTAGCCATAATGTAATTTTTTAAAACAATGACAAGTTACAAAATATAATAACAAAAAAAGCGGCACATGCCGCTTTTTTTAATGTATGAACCGGAATATCCTGTTCCAACGTATCTTACCCAAGAAAGATTTATCTTTATCCAGAGAAAGCCAGATAAAATAAGCTTTCCCGACAATATGATCTTCAGGAACAAATCCCCAGTAACGGGAGTCAGCCGAATTGTGACGGTTATCCCCCATCATCCAGTAATAATCCATCTTGAAAGTATATTTATCTACCGGGGCGCCGTTAATATATATAACGGAATCCTTGACCTCCAGTTTATTCTCCTCGTATGCCCCGATAATACGGTCATAAAGCGGTAAATTCTCCAACGTCAGGTCAATAGTTTCCCCTTTCTTCGGGATCGGTAACGGTCCAAAATTATCACGGGTCCACGGGTAATTCGGGCTATACGGGAATATTTGTCCATCATCCTCTTGATGATTCACGGATAAAACATTCGGCATTTTCTTGATCTTCTCTACCATTTCAACCGTCAGAGGCAACACGTAATGATTATTCCCCATATCCCCCCCATTAATATCTTCCATGGAAATCCCCATCTCTTGCAACTTTACCTTATTAAAGGGAGAATTCACGATAATATCATAATTATATTGCATCTTATCTTTATCCTCTAACTTCTTCCCGTTCACGTAAAGTACAGCATCCTTCATTTCCAGAACATCCCCCGGAATCCCGACACACCGCTTGATGTAATTCTCCCGCTTATCTACCGGGCGAGCAATAATCTCGTTCTCCCGCCAAATCTGTTTACGAGCGATAGACCAAGCCTCCTCCGGGGTTACACTCAACCCCTTCTCTTGTGCCACGTACCGAATAGCAGCCTCCTGTCCCCTGATTTGCGAATAGTAATCCGGGTTTTCCCTTCCGACTACTACCGTATCCCCCGCCGGAAAGTTAAACACGACAATATCTTCACGTTTAATCTCTCCCAACCCGGCAATCCGTTTGTAAGGCCATTGAATCAAGTCTGAATAAGCTTTCGTTGACTGGGTGAAAGGCAAGGTATGATGAGTAAATGGTACTGACAACGGGGTATTAGGTAATTTCGGTCCGTAAGCCACCTTACTCACGAAAAGATAATCCCCGACCAGCATGGACTTCTCCATCGAGGAAGTCGGGATCGTGTACGCCTCGAAAAAAAACATACGAATCAACGTTGCCGCGATAATAGCGAAGATCAAAGCATCGATCCACTCCACCGTCTTAGTCTGTTTTTCCACACCTTTCTTCTTCCAGAAAGCCCAATGCACTTTCTTCGTGATATAAATATCAAACAGAATAGGCACACCTAATAACAACCACCAGCTCCCGATCCATAATGTCCACAGCAGGTACACGAAAAGAACGCACCCTAATTTAAACCATTTATTTGTCAATATCCTACTCATATATTTCTTGATTTATGATTTTAGATTTTAGATTTCAACCGCACAAGACCAACGTTTTAACTACCCCCTCTAACTCCCCCTTACACAGGGGGAGGATACCGCCACACTGTTACATCGTAGTGCCTTCTTGCGTCCGTCTCTCCCCTTGTGTAAGGGGGAGCCGGAGGGGGTAGTCCTTTCATTCTAAATTCTAAATTTTAAATTCTAAACTACTTTAAACTCTAAATTTTCAACAAGTCTTCCATTCCAAAAACACCTTTTTTCCCCATCAGGAATTCAGCTGCCATCACGGCTCCCTGGGCAAAGCCATCCCGGGAATAAGCGGAATGGTATATCTGAATTTCGTCCACGTTCGATTTATAAGTTACCGTATGGATCCCCGGAACTTCTCCTTCTCTTTTGGCTTTTATGGGCAACTCTCCCGCACCAACCGCCCCTTCATCCAGTACCCAAGACGAGTATTCCGGATGCTCTTTCAAAATATCTTTTACCAAAGTAATAGCTGTTCCACTGGGAGCATCCAGCTTGTGAATGTGATGGGTTTCCTCGATAGAAACTTTATAATCGGAAAATCGAGCCATGGTCTGAGCCAACCAGCGATTCAAATGAAAAAATATATTCACCCCGATACTATAATTGGACGCGTAAAAGAATGCTCCCCCCAATTGCTCGCGTGACATCATCACTTCGCTCCATCTTTCCAGCCATCCCGTCGTACCGGATACCACCGGAACATGATTACGGAAACACCAATTGTAATTATCGACTGCCACGATCGGGGTTGTAAATTCAATCGCAACATCAGCCTGTTTCAATTGATCATCCGTACACGCTGCCCGGTTATTCTCATCCACGATCAACACGACTTCATGCCCGCGATTACGAGCCACACGCTCTATCGTTTTCCCCATTTTCCCGTATCCAAGTAATGCAATCTTCATTATATTGAATTAAAAATAATGTACCACTATTTTACAAAGGTAATATTTAAAAATAAAAAAAGGCCACCCGCGGGCAGCCTTTTCTGATATTTTATAATTACTAAGCTAACTCTTTCACTTTCGCAACGATTGCTTTGAAAGCTTCCGGTTGATTCATAGCCAGATCAGCCAGAACTTTACGGTTCATGTTTACCTCGGCTTTATGAACTAAGCCCATAAACTTAGAGTAAGACAAACCTTCCATTCTAACTGCGGCGTTAATTCTCTGAATCCACAACGCTCTAAATTCTGATTTTTTCTTCTTTCTGTCACGGTACGCGTACGTTAAGCCTTTTTCATACGTGTTTTTGGCAACCGTCCAGACATTTTTTCTTGCACCAAAGTTACCTCTGGTTTGACTTAAAACCTTTTTTCTACGTGCTCTTGAAGCAACGGCATTTTTAGCTCTTGGCATAATCTTTTGTTTTTTGAATGTTAGCGTCCCTCAAGGAACTTAACTAGCGTAACATCCTGGTTAATTACTGTTTTTTTAATTTCTTAGATACAAAGCATTTTTCTCACTGTTGCGTCGTTAGCCACGTCAACGATAGCTGTATGAGTCAAATTTCTTTTTCTCTTGGTTGCTTTTTTGGTCAAAATATGACTTTTAAAAGCATGTTTTCTCTTGATCTTCCCGGTCGCAGTCAAAGTAAATCTTTTCTTTGCACTGCTCACACTCTTCATCTTTGGCATTTGTTCTAATTTTAATTTGTTTCAGAATATATGTAATTATAAAATATCCAGTATCAATTTTAGATTTAATGATTTCAGATTTCAGATTGAAAAATCCAATGATGGAATGATTTTAGATTCACAGATCTATTCATTCTAAATTCTAAACTTTAAATTCTAAACTTCCACTATTTCTTAGGAGCAATCACCACGATCATTTTCTTTCCCTCAAGCATGGGAGCGGATTCCAGTTTCCCGTAATCTTCCAACGCATTGACAAAGCGTTCCAACAAGTCAGCCCCTTGGTCTTTAAACAGAATCGAACGCCCTTTGAAGAACACGTAGGCTCTCACCTTCGCCCCCTCTTGCAGGAACCCGATCGCGTGTTTCAACTTGAAATTGAAATCATGATCATCTGTTTGAGGCCCAAAACGGATCTCCTTTACAACGACCTTCACGCTCTTGGCTTTAATCTCTTTCTGCTTTTTCTTCAACTGATACAGGAACTTGCTGTAATCAATGATCCTGCATACAGGTGGATCGGCATTGGGGGATATCTCTACCAGATCAGCTCCGGCAGCTTCAGCCATGGCTAAAGCCTCTTTTAAAGGATAAACACCCGCTTCTACATTTTCACCAACGACTCTCACAGAAGCAGCCCGAATTTGCTCGTTCACTCTGTGCTGTGGCTTGTCATTTTGACCTCTGCCCCTAATTTCCATTGTTCTTGCTATAATTAATCCTCCTTTTATTATTATTCATTGTAGATAGAGTTCAACTGAGCTTCTACCTCTTTATTTATCATTTCCGCAAATTCTTCCGTTGTCATGGATCCTTTGTCTCCCTCTCCTTGACGACGAACAGAAACTTTATTTTCGTTCATTTCCTGCTCTCCGACAATCAACATATAAGGAATCTTTTTCAACTCGTTATCACGTATCTTACGACCAATCTTTTCGTTACGATCGTCTAAAACGGTGCGAATGTCGGAATTATTTAAGAAATTTACAACTTTTTGAGCATAATCGTTGTATTTTTCACTGATCGGGAGTACCACGACCTGATCCGGAGTCAACCACAAAGGGAATTTTCCACCCGTATGTTCGATCAACACGGCCACGAAACGCTCCATACTTCCGAACGGTGCCCGGTGAATCATTACCGGACGATGTTTCTGGTTATCAGCACCCGTGTATTCCAACTCGAAACGTTCCGGCAAGTTATAATCCACTTGGATCGTTCCTAACTGCCACTTCCGCCCGATGGCATCCTTCACCATGAAATCCAGTTTCGGACCGTAGAAAGCGGCCTCACCCAACTCTACCGTTGTTTTCAAACCTTTCTCGGCTGCCGCCTCGATAATGGCACTCTCGGCTTTCTCCCAGTTTTCATCGGTTCCGATGTATTTCTCCTTGTTATTCGGATCTCTCAAGGACACCTGCGCGGTGAAATTCTCGAAACTCAACGCTTTGAATATCGTGAAAATAATGTCGATTACTTTCTTGAATTCCTCTTTCAACTGATCGGGCGTACAGAATAAGTGGGCATCATCCTGCGTAAACCCGCGAACCCTTGTCAACCCGTGCAATTCCCCGCTCTGCTCGTAGCGATATACCGTACCGAATTCTGCAAAACGAACCGGAAGATCTTTATAAGACCGCGGTTTGAATTTGTACATCTCGCAGTGGTGCGGGCAGTTCATCGGTTTCAACATGAATTCCTCCCCTTCTTGCGGGGTCGTGATGACCTGAAAACTATCCTTACCGTACTTCTGGAAGTGTCCCGAAGTCTTGTACAAATTCACGTTACCGATATGCGGGGTGATCACCTGCTCGTAACCGTACTTCTTCTGTACCTTGCGCAAGAAGGCTTCCAGACGATCTCTCAACATGGCTCCCTTCGGCAACCACATCGGAAGTCCCGAACCAACTGCTTGCGAGAACATGAACAACTCCATCTCCTTACCAATCTTACGGTGATCGCGTTGTTTTGCCTCCTCCATCAATACCAGCCATTCGTCCAGCATTTTTTGTTTCGGGAAAGTGATACCGTATATACGGGTTAACATCTTGTTATGTTCGTTCCCTCTCCAGTATGCCCCGGCAACAGAAGTCAACTTGATAGCCTTGATATAGGATGTATTGGGCAAGTGCGGTCCGCGGCACAAGTCCGTGAAGTCACCTTGACGGTAATACGTGATTGTTCCGTCTTCCAAATCGTTGATTAACTCTACTTTATATGTTTCATTGAGCGATGAAAAATGATTCAACGCCTCTTGCTTACTAACGTCTATCCTGCAATACTCCTCGTTTTTTCTTGCCAATTCCAACATTTTCTTCTCGATCTCCACCAAATCTTTCTCTTGGATAGCAACACCTTCTCCCGGATCCACGTCATAGTAGAAACCATTTTCAATTGCCGGACCGATACCGAACTTGATATTCGGGTAAATAGCCTGCAAAGCTTCTGCCATAAGGTGTGCAGATGAGTGCCAGAAAGCATGGCGTCCCTCTTCATCGTCCCATGTATATAGCTTAATCTCGGAGTCTGTTGTTATACCGCGCATCAAATCCCACGTGACGCCATTTACGGATATAGACAACACTTCCTTAGCCAGCTTATGGCTAATCGACTTAGCTATGTCCATGCCGGTTACCCCGGACTCGAACTCTTTTACATTCCCATCGGGAAATTTAATCTTTACCATTCTGCTTTCTTTTAGTTATTACTTTTTGTAATTTACGAACCGCAAAATTATAAAAAAACATCGGAATATCAAAGAAAAAGCCCGGCTTAAACACGTCTCTTGTCTTGAAAAAGAAACAGACACGAGGCATGTTCGAGAACGACCCCGGATGTTATTTAATAAATGTAAATATTCGCTATTATTTATCTACTTTATTGCATTCACATTGTGACCCGCTCCCATTCCACTCCCATCCCTCCCCTATTCCCCTCCTATTAATATTGAAAATATATTAAATTATAATATAATATACAAACGAGCTGGTTAATGTATGACAACAAGTAAATACATAAAATATAAATAATTGATTTACAATATATTGCCTAACAATATTTGTATTTTTCTAAAAAAAGGTAACGTGTAGATGTTAGCTCGGGAAAAAATGAGAGACGAACTCAAAAGTCATGCTCAAAGCGGCAACCTTCCCTAATCCCTCCTTACTCGGAAGAGGGAACCGCTTGGTAATCAACCCTTCCCCTGTGTAAGAGGAAATTAAAAACTAAAAGATAAAAGGTGTCGGCTCGCACACTGGAATCTAAAATTGACAAAGCTATTCCTGCCCATGTAATTTATTAAATAAAATGGCCAAGTTCGTGTATATCGTCGTGTTCTGCACGGCAATATGGGCAGGCACTTTAATCCGGGCCGGGGTAAAATTCCAAATAGCCTTAATCCCCCAAGCAACCATTAAATCGGCCACGTTCTGGGCACATTCGGCCGGAACGGTAATGATACCTATCGCCACGTTACATTCTCCCGGCATTCCCCGGAACTGGTCCACGTGAAAAATCTCGACATCATTAATCTTGGTCCCGATTTTAGACTTGTCCACGTCGAAAGCCTTCTGTATATTCAACCCAAAATTTCTCAATCCCTTATCCTGCAACAAGGCACATCCTAACGAACCTGCCCCAACCAGAAAAGCGTTATTAATCTTGTTGAAACCAAGAAAGTCATCCAGTATCTCCACGAAATTATCCACCTCGTAACCCACACGAGTTTTACCGGAGATACCGGTATGCGACAAATCTTTCGTCACTTGCGTGGCGTCTATTTCCATGTATTCGGCAATCCTTGTCGATGAGACGTATTTCTCTCCCTGCTTTTGCAATGTCTTCACGAAAGAAAGATACGCGGGCATCCGTCTCAAGACCGGAACTGGAACAACTTTACTATCATTAGCCATATAACGTTCTATAATTTCTGCAAAGTTATATCTTTTCGGCGAAATCCGACACAAAGAATTTGCATTATTTCTTTTCTGCCGTTTCCGGGCGACCAATACCTTTGGCAGACACAACCATACTACACTCCCCGTTAAACACCGCCCCGACTTCAACAACCATGGTTGCCGCAGAGATCGTTCCCTTCACGTTTGATTTTGCCCTTAACACGACAATACCGGTTGAAACGATATCCCCCTCCACGTTCCCGAACACGTCAATATTCGGAGAATTAACTTTTCCCGAAACACGAGAAGAAGGCCCGAGCACCAAACGCCCATCAGTACGAACTGTCCCGACAAGCGTGCCGTCAATCCGTATATCCCTTGGCGTTTGAATATCTCCCTCCACGACGACACCTTCATTCAAAAGATTCAAGATTGCCTGTACTTCCTTTCCCATATTTTTATTTCATTTTATTTCCCAAATGCGACACATACGTTACTTCGATAATTAGCACGTTTTCTTATCATGACATACTAATTCCGGGTTTAAAGTTAGTGAAATTTCGTCAAATACATACACCATCTCTTCCGACACACACTCACTCTTCACCTCACGCCCCACGCTCGTCAGATGAAATAGACGAAAAGAATACACCACACAGCCTACATTTCTCAAATTTATTCCACATTTGCACGCAATCAAAAACCCATGCTTCTTATATATTATTAACATTTTCATCCTCAAACACACGCCTTTTTCCACTGAAAAGAAATATCAAAGCCTGAACTCACACCCACCGTATATTTTTACTATTTTTGCCCGCTCAATAGAATGAACCAGTTTATTTAAAAGAATATACATGAACTACAAGGAAACATTAGAATGGTTGTTTGCCCAACTTCCCATGTATCAAAGAGAAGGTAAGGCCGCGTACAAAGCCAATCTGGACAACACGTTAAAACTGGATGAACACTTCGGTTCTCCGCACAAACAATTCAAGACCATCCACGTGGGGGGTACAAACGGTAAGGGTTCGGTGTCTCACATGCTAGCCTCCATATTACAGGAAGCCGGGTATAAAACCGGACTATACACGTCACCGCACTTGAAAGATTTCCGCGAACGTATCAAAATAAACGGGGAGATGATCACGGAACAATACGTGATCAATTTCGTGGAAGAGAATAAATCCCTTTTCGCCGGGATCAAACCGTCCTTCTTCGAGATGACAGTGGCCATGGCCTTTCAATATTTCGCAGACCAGCAAGTTGATATTGCTGTTATCGAAGTCGGACTTGGCGGACGACTGGACTCCACGAATATCATTACCCCTCTGGCCTCGGTGATCACGAATATTTCATTCGATCACATGGCCCTTCTCGGTGACACGCTTGAAAAAATCGCACACGAAAAAGCGGGGATTATCAAACCCGGTGTTCCCGCGATCATCGGAACGAAAGACCCTGCCAGTGATTTTGTCTTCATTGAAAAAGCAAAAGAGTGTGAAACCACCCTTGAATTTGCATCCGAAAACTGGCAAGTAACACGGGATAATGAAAACGCCTACCGGCTGGAAAACAAAAACGGGATCGTGTTTGTCCCCGTGCAAGCAGACTTGAAAGGACTTTATCAACGAAAAAACATTCCGGCCGTTCTGGAAACGGTTCTAAGCTTAAGAAACAATGGTTTACATATCTCCGATCAAAACATATATAACGGCATAGCCAACACGATTCGCAACACGGGATTACTTGGACGTTGGCAAGAATTATCACAAACGCCCTATACGGTATGCGACACCGGACACAACATCGATGGACTGACCGAGATTGTCGCCCAATTAAAAACCTGCACGTATGAAAAACTCCATTTCGTGATCGGTATGGTAAACGACAAGGACGTGGACAGCGTGTTGCACATCCTGCCAAAAGACGCTATTTATTATTTCTGCAAAGCATCCATACCCAGAGCCATGGATGAGAAAACTTTAGCCGAGAAAGCCCGGGCAAATCATCTCCACGGGGAAACCTTCCCGACAGTTGCAGCTGCTTATCAAGCCGCTCGTGAAGCCGCCAGCAACCGGGATATGATATACATCGGGGGAAGCACTTTTGTCGTCGCGGAAGTGGTTTAAAAAAACTTATAAACTAAAGAGTGTCAAAACAAATTTTGACACTCTTTTTACTACACGAAAAATCAAACTATAAACTTTGTCTTATTCCTTTTTAGGAGTTTCTTTTTGCGCTTTAAATACCGCAATCACGTTATTACTATCTTTCAACGTCAACTTATCATTCTTTATGATAAAACTCTTCGTATCTTCCAGAACCTTGAAAAAACTTGTTTCAATATCCATATCAGGGCAAGCCATCTTGGTTGCTCCCATACCGCTAAAAGTTAATTGCGACTCGTTTTGTTCGTAAACTCCAAAAAAGCGATTACATCCCGCCCTTCCAAATACTTTCTTATCACTGCTTTCAAGCGTGATGAACACCTCGCTCCCACCTTCCTTGAACTTAATCTCTTTCCCGTTCAAACTCTCCGCAACCCATTTCACCCCGGTCAGAGAAACGCTCTCCTTTGCCGACTTGCACGAAGTCATCCATATTGCTAATACACAATAAAAAAATATTCCTTTCATAATTCAATCACCATTTTGGATAATTAGTACTCATTAGTTTTCTCATTCTTTTCTACAAATACCATGCCAAAAGGGAATTTCATCAATAAACCTCACCTCATTCAAACATTCATTTATTTGAAAAATCAAGCAGTAAAAAAAAACATCTAAAGGGATGAATTAACTTTTGAATTACTGAATAAATTCAATAATTGATTATATATTTGCACGTGTTTTTAAAATAAACAATTACAGGGTGAATTAGAAATAATTATCTACATATCAAAAACATAATAGAACAATGTCCAAGGTTATAAAACTGAAAAAAGGCCTTGATATCAAGTTAAAAGGAGAAGCCGAAAATCTGGTGAAAAACATCGAGAGATGTGATTCTTATGCGGTAAAACCGACAGATTTCCGTCTACTTACTCCCAAACTTGCAGTAAAGGCAGGCGATCAAGTGAAAGCGGGTGACGTGTTGTTTATCGACAAGTACAGACCTGAAGTCAAATTCACATCACCTGTTAGCGGTACAGTCGAAACCGTAAACAGAGGAGAAAGAAGGAAATTGCTGGAGGTCGTGGTTAAAGCGGATGCCCAAATCCAATACAAGGATTTCGGGGCAGCAGACGTGAACAAACTTTCCAGAGACGAAATCATCGAAAAATTACTTGACAGCGGTGTTTGGCCCATGATCAAACAACGTCCGTACGACATCATCGCTACCCCGGCTGATATGCCGAAGGCGATATTCGTGTCCGGTTTTGATTCCGCTCCTCTCGCTCCGGATTTCGACATTACTCTTGCAGACGAGCTAACCGCACTCCAATCCGGAATCGATTGCTTAAAAAAATTATGCGGTAAAAACGTGAATTTGAACTTGAAAGAAGGGACGCCTTCAACATCCGTGTTCGCCAAGTTGAAAAACGTGGATGTGAATTATTTTGCGGGACCACACCCGGCAGGAAATGCAGGAATCCAGATTCACCATCTGAACCCGATCAACAAAGGGGAAATCGTTTGGGTGGTAAACGCAATGGATCTTGCCATTATCGGACGATTATTCACTTCCGGAAAATTCGACGCTCGCAAGACGATCGCTCTCGCAGGTTCGGAAGTTGAAAAGCCTGCTTACTACAAAACCATTCTGGGGGCAAAAATCGGTTGTATCGTGAACGGAAAACTGAAGAATCAAGTTCATCAACGCATTATTTCCGGTAACGTACTCACGGGCTACAAAGTAACTGAAGAAAACTATCTCGGATACTATAATAATATGGTAACCGTTATTCCTGAGGGTGATAATTACGAATTTTTGGGTTGGGCAACTCCCGGTTTCAACAAATTCTCCATATCAAAAACTTTCCCCTCTTTCTTATGCCCGAACAAGAAGTACACTCTTGATGCCAACTATCACGGGGAAGAAAGAGCCTTCGTGGTGACCGGACAATACGAGAAAGTTCTTCCCATGGACATCCTTCCCGTTTACCTGCTAAAAGCGGTACTGGCTGAGGACCTGGACAAGATGGAACAACTCGGTATGTACGAGGTTGCCCCGGAAGATATGGCTTTATGCGAGTTCGTTTGTACCTCTAAAACTCCGGTACAGGAAATACTGGACAAAGGTATAGAGTTAATGATAAAAGAACTAAGCTAATTTTAAATTGCAAATTTTAAATTGTCAATTCCTTGATGGGACACGATTCAAAATTTAAAATCTAAAATCTAAAATTTAAAATTATAAAGATGAATTTTTTACGCAACTATCTAGATAAGCAAAAGCCAAAATTTGAAAAGGGAGGCAAACTATACAAGTTGCATTCCGTTTTCACGGGTTTTGAGTCTTTTCTTTTCGTGCCTAACCGCACGACATCTTCAGGCTGTAATATCCGGGACGCAATTGATCTGAAAAGAACCATGATCATTGTCGTGATGGCCTTGATTCCGGCCCTTTTATTCGGTATTTATAATGTGGGATACCAGCATTTCAATGCTATGGGTACTCTGGCCGATACCGGCTTCTTCGAGTTATTCTTCTATGGACTGTGGAGAGTGTTACCCATGATCGTCGTTTCCTACGTGGTCGGATTGGGTATTGAGTTTGCTGCAGCACAAATCAGGGGACACGAGATCAACGAGGGATTCCTCGTATCCGGTTTATTAATCCCAATGATTATGCCGATTAACGCACCCCTTTGGATGGTGGGAGTTTCCACCGCCTTCGCTGTGATTATCGGTAAAGAAATCTTCGGTGGTACAGGAATGAACATCTGGAACCCGGCCTTATTAGCCCGTGCGTTCTTCTTCTTCTCCTACCCTTCCATGATTTCGGGGGATAAAGTATGGATCGCCGGAATGCCCGACGGGTTCTCGCAAGCAACCCCGCTTGCCGAGGCTGCCCAAGGCCTGCCCACGACCTATGATATGTCTTCCATGTTCTGGGGATTGATCCCGGGATCCGTGGGTGAGACATCAACCTTCTGTATATTGCTCGGAGCCATCTTGTTAATTGCCACCGGAATCGGGAGCTGGAAAATCATGCTTTCCACCTTCATCGGAGGTTACTGCATGGCTTTATTACTGAACTACACGTTACCCGCAACCAACCCGTACGCGGCAATCACCCCGATTACTCATTTAATCATGGGAGGTTTTGCTTTCGGAGCCGTATTCATGGCAACAGACCCTGTAACATCGGCACAAACGGAAAGAGGGAAATGGATATACGGTTTCATTTTAGGAGTCATGGCCATCCTCATTCGTACGCTTAACCCCGGTTACCCGGAAGGTATGATGCTAGCCATCCTGTTAATGAACACCTTTGCTCCGCTTATTGACTGGTTTGTCGTTCAAGGTAACATCAAGCGCAGACTGAAAAGAGCTAAACAATTTCAGATTTAAGATTTCATGATTTCAGATTACCTAAAAACAATCGTAAATCATAAATCGTAAATCACTAAATCTTTAATGAGATGAACAAACAAGGAAATACATATACCTTTATCTATTCCATCGTTTTGGTTGTCGTAGTTGCAGCCATTCTGGCGATAGTGTCTCTTTCACTAAAGCCATACCAAGATGAGAATATTGAGAACGAGAAGAGACAAAACATTCTGAGTTCTGTAAATGTTAGTTCTACCCCGGAAACTTCGGCTGAATTGTTCAACAAAATCATCACAAAACAATTCATTCTGAACTACAAGGGTGAGGCTATCGAAGGAAACGCTTTCGCCGTGGACATCCCGACCGAAGGTAAGAAACTTCAGAAAGCAATGAAAAACCCCGAACTTCAAAAAGCGTTAAAGGACGGAAAATTGCTTTCAGAAACAATCAAAGATGACAAAGCATTAGCGGACATTAAATTCCCTGTATTCGTGGCCGACATTGACGGAGCCACCAAATACATCCTGCCGACATACGGGGTTGGACTTTGGGGTCCGGTATGGGGTTATATTTCTTTAAATGAGGACAAAAATACCGTTTACGGGGTTCTGTTCGACCACAAAGGAGAAACTCCCGGACTTGGAGCCGAGATCACCCAACCGTTTTTCCAGAAGCAATTCAGCGGAAAGACCGTTTTTGAAAACTCCTCTTTAAAAGCCATCACGGTGAAGAAAGGCGGTAACGCAACCGGAGTACACGAAGTTGACGGAATCTCCGGGGGTACCATCACGTCAAAAGCAGTTGAGACGATGATCGCCGACTACTTAAAATGTTACGAACAATTCTTAAAACAAATACAATAATGAGCGATAAAGAAACATTATTTTCAGCTAAGAACCGAGAGTTGTTGCTCGGTCCCTTGAGCAAAAATAACCCCGTTCTGGTACAGATTCTGGGTATATGTTCTGCTCTCGCCGTAACCGCGAAAATGGAACCGGCCATCGTGATGGCTCTTTCGGTTACAGCCGTAACGGCATTCTCTAACGTGATTCTTTCGCTACTGAGGAATACAATCCCGACACGTATACGTATCATCGTGCAGTTGGTCGTGGTTGCTGCATTGGTAATCATCGTCGATCAGGTACTGAAAGCATTCGCCTACGAGGTAAGTAAACAGTTATCCGTGTTCGTCGGGTTGATCATCACGAACTGTATCATCATGGGACGTATCGAGGCTTTCGCCTTGGGTAACAAACCGTGGCCTTCATTACTGGACGGTATCGGTAACGGTCTCGGATACGGGTTAGTCCTCGTGATCGTAGCTTTCTTCCGTGAATTACTGGGGTCCGGAACTTTGTTCGGGGTAAAAGTAATCCCACAAATATTCTACGATTGGGGTTATCAAAACAACGGTTTAATGATTCTTCCCCCGATGGCATTGATGCTGGTGGGGCTGATCATTTGGGTTCACCGTTCCAAGAACAAGGATTTAATAGAACAGAAATAGTCAACTAAAAGTGAAATAACGATATGGAAAATCTATTAAATATATTTGTACGGTCCGTATTCATTGACAACATGATCTTTGCTTACTTCTTGGGTATGTGTTCATACCTTGCTGTATCAAAGACCGTGAAAACATCATTCGGATTAGGTATTGCCGTCGTGTTCGTGTTATTAATCACCGTCCCGGTAAACTACTTGCTGGATAACTTCGTGCTAAAAGCTGGAGCTTTAAGCTGGTTACTGGGTGAAAGTGCGGCAAACATCGATTTAAGTTTCTTGAGTTTCATCATGTTCATCGCAGTTATCGCCGCTATCGTGCAACTCGTGGAAATGGTCGTTGAGAAATTTGCCCCCGCACTTTACAACCAGTTAGGAATCTTTCTTCCGTTGATCGCGGTAAACTGCGCCATCATGGGAGCATCCCTGTTCATGCAAGAAAGAGGATACGCTAACATTGGAGAGGCAACGGCTTTCGGTTTGGGTTCAGGTATCGGTTGGATGCTCGCCATCGTGGGTATTGCCGCTATTCGTGAGAAACTGAAATATTCAAATATCCCCGCCCCGCTTAGAGGTATCGGTATTACCTTTATCGTGACCGGATTGATGGCTATTTCATTCATGAGTTTCTTGGGAATTAACCTGTAAAATAATTTTAAATTGTAAATTTTAGATTGTAAATTTCTCTGGAGTCCTCAATTTAAAATTTAAAATCATAAAATCTAAAATTAAAAAATGATGTTATTAGCAATAAATACAACAATTGTCATGTCAGGGGTCATCGTGTTCCTCATCGTAACACTGATTCTCGTGGGCATGCTTTTGTTCGCCAAGGCCAAACTGACTCCCAAAGGAGAGGTGAAAGTTGACATTAATCATGGCGAAAAGGAATTGGTAACCGAACCGGGGTCCACGCTGTTGGCCACCCTTGGAAACAACAAAATCTTCCTCCCCTCGGCTTGTGGAGGTAAAGGTTCATGCGGTATGTGTCGTTGTCAGGTTGAATCCGGAGCAGGGTCTATCCTACCAACAGAAACGGGATTCTTCTCCTACAAACAACAACACGACAACTGGCGCTTGGCTTGTCAGGTAAAAGTGAAAGAGAATATCGAGATGCACATTCCGGAAGAAGTTCTCGGAATCAAGAAATGGGAGTGCGAAGTGGTTTCCAACAGAAATATCTCTACTTTCTTGAAAGAATTCGTGGTAAAATTACCAGAAGGCGAAAACCTGAAATTCAAATCCGGAGGATATATCCAGATTGACGTGCCTGCAATCGACGTTGACTTCAAGACGTTCGATATTGACGAGAAGTACAAGGCTGACTGGGAACGCATGAAAATGTTCGATCTTAAAATGCACAACCCGGAAGCAACCTACCGTGCTTACTCCATGGCCAACTCCCCGGCAGAAGGTAACATTATCATGTTGAACATTCGTATCGCGACTCCCCCGTTTGACAAAGCTATCGGTGGTTTTGCCAACGTGAATCCCGGTATCTGTTCTTCTTACATCTTCTCTCGCAAGCCGGGAGATAAGGTAAGTATTTCCGGACCTTACGGAGAGTTCTTCTTGAGAGACACGAACAACGAGATGATGTTCATCGGTGGTGGTGCCGGTATGGCCCCCATGCGTTCACACATCTTTAACCTCTTCCACACGATGCATACCAATCGTAAAGTTACCTTCTGGTACGGTGCGCGTGCTTTGCAAGAGGCTCCTTACGTGGACGAGTTCAACAAGATTCAAGAAGAGAACCCGAACTTCCACTGGACGCTGGCTCTCGACAGACCGGATCCCGTGGCTGACGCAGCCGGAGTGGCTTACAAACCGGGTTTCGTTCATCAGGTAATCTTCGAGAATTATTTGAAGAATCATGAAAACCCGGAAGATATTGAATACTACCTCTGCGGTCCTCCCATGATGATCTCGGCAGTAACCAAAATGCTGTACGACCTTGGAGTTCCGGATGAAAACGTAATGTACGATAACTTCGGAGGATAATCAAAATAAAAAAAGCTGCTTTTACAAGCAGCTTTTTTTATTTCAAATGACAAATTACTTTTTCAAAAACATATTCTTAAATTCAATCGCTTCAAGCAGTAATCCCGAATTTACTTGATTCCGGGGAAGACGATTCAACAGAGAATCCGTCATCTGGATGTTCCCGGCCACCTTCTTCTCGTAGATCACGTTATCCATGATAAAAGCATAATTCTGCGGATCCCCGGCCAGATGAAAAGGCGGGCGTTCAGGATCAAACAAATCCCTTCCCATGGAATAATCTTCCGCCGGATTCTTCACTCCCAGCACCCGTTTCATTAAAGTCGGTGTCACGTCATAATGAGATGTCCTGTGCGAGTACACACCGGGAGTATTTCCCGGATAGTACAGGATAAACGGAACATGCACCTGTGCGTTCGAGAAATCACTTCCATGCCCCCAGAAATTCTTTTTATTCTCGTTAAACTCTTGCCCGTGGTCCCCGGTAATGACAATCACGGAATTATCCAACAACCCGTTCGCCTCCAGTTTATTCACCACCTTTCCCACAAGCGAATCGACATAATAGGCACAATTTCGATACAGGTTAAAGAATGGTTCCGGATCCAGATTATTATTTAAAGCCAAATAATTGGCATAATCCCACGAAGGCTGAAATTTCTTACGATAGGGAGCCGGAATATCTATCGCGTGCAACAAATCGTAGAACACGAACGAAAAGAAAGGTTGATCCACTTCTTTTCGTTCATCCAGATAATTCAGAAAATCTTCCGTGATCCTGTTATCCCGGTCAAACGGAGTTGCCCCCGGTGTTTCCTTGCGAATATCTTTCACGTTCCCGAAGACGATGCGATAAAAAGGAGGATTAACAAGCGTCGCACTGGCGAACGTCTCTATATCATACCCATTTTCCAGTAAGTTCTCGATAAATAAAGGTTGTACTCCCGTACGTTCAAAATCTTGCCAGTACGTCGCGGAAATACCGAAAAACAAACCGAATATCCCACCCCGCGTACCATTACTGGAACTCAGGTGACGATTGAACACCGCAGAACGATCGCCAAAAGCCCGGATGTTAGGACAACACTCCCGTGTAAAAGTCCTAAAATTCCACGAATCCAAAATAAGATAAATGATATTCAACGGTTTCACGCTATCCGTTTTTTCCAGCGGATGCAGAGGATACACGAAACCATGCCCTTTCCCCTTATCCGGGTTATTCACATACAAATCTTCCTTTTTGACCACTCCCAACTTCAACATCAAACGGTTGGCCGTCAAAGGGTAATATTGCGGTAAACAAGCCGATACTTCCGTGATCGAATTCACGTTAGCTGCCGCTGCATAAGCATGGGTTAACTGGGGTGCGATACAGGAAAACAGAAACAGATAAATCCCGATTTTCACCTGTTTCGAAGTAACATACCGGGCATATCGATAAGCAATAAAAATAACCACCAAAGTAAACAATAAAATAAGTAACCCGATAAAAACCCCGTGCAGGACCAAGGTATCATTAAACACGAATACTTGGTTTCCTCCCCCGCCAAAAGCCAGATCTAGCACGAACCCGTTAATATGGAATTTATACAACTGGAAAACAATCCCGTTCAGATAGGCCAACACGTTCAATAAAAATATAGCACAAGTAAACAGCATGGTACCGACCTTCCGCATCTGCCGCCACCACGCGAAGGGAAGATATAAAACAACCCAAGGAATCAAATTGAAAAGAAAAGCTTGTCCCAGTGCCGCTATCAAATAATAAAAACCCCCGACGAAATTCAAGGATTCCCAGTAATTACTATTCACGAGATAAATCACAAATTGAACGAGTAACAGGCAAGAGGCACACATATATAACAGAAACCCCCTCTTCAAATAATTCACTTTCCCAGCGTAAACCATTGATTTAGAATCATTAAATGTCATAAACGATTGTATTAAGAAATGATCATATAATAGTTGCAAATAAAAAGCATTAAATCGACTTTTCAATCATTTTCTTAAAAATTCATTCTCAATTATTTAATTCTTTTTCCCACCTCCTTGTGAGCAAATAAAATGGATGTCAATAAACGATCGTTTATTGACATCCATTACATCAGACAAAAACCCCTATTGATAGGAGTTTTACTTCAAAATATTAATATTTTAACTTACTATAATTCAGTCCATATAGAATAATAAACAAGAGAGCAAAGAACCCGGACATTGCCATGGAAACTATCACGGCACTGTTCCAACCGGAGTAAATCGGCATGATAAATAATTGCCCGATCTGCGCAACCGCGTACAAATAGAAACCATTCCTTTTTAGCTTGTACATCATGAAAGCTCCTATCAAACTGATCACGGCACACAAGGCTGCCAACGAGTAGATTGCTTTCCCGTGCATGATGGTAGTTTGTAACACCTCCAAGGATGAACTCAGCATGGAAGAAACCCAAGAAGGTTGCGTTTCGGTCCCGGCCATCGTCGTTATCTGTTGAATTTGAGCAACCAATCGTTCCGGTGTAAACATCGCTAATTGGAATAAATTGTTAATTAAACCCCAACCACTACCAATAAATGTCAAGATGCAAAGTACAGTTAGAAAAGTCGGTCTGACCGGTTTCTCTACGTTAAAAGGATTTTCCATAATCAAGTTAATTTTATACACAACAAACGTACACAAATATTCGAAAATTAAAAAACAAGAGATGAAAAAAAGTTGACAAATACTTTGTTTACATGCACGATTAGTATAATTTTGGCCTAGATTTATAAACGTCTATAGTATTAAAAATCTAAATAATGAAAAGAGACACTCAAATTTTCGACCTGATTGACAAAGAATGTCATCGTCAAAAAGAAGGACTTGAATTAATCGCATCTGAAAACTTCGTGAGCGAGCAAGTAATGCAGGCTATGGGATCTTGCCTGACCAATAAATATGCAGAGGGATACCCCGGGGCCCGTTATTACGGTGGTTGCCAAATCGTTGACCAGACGGAACAACTGGCTATCGACCGGGCTTGCCAGCTATTCGGTGCCGAATTTGCTAACGTGCAACCGCATTCCGGCGCACAAGCTAACGCTGCCGTGTTCTTTGCTTGCATGAAACCCGGCGACACGTTCTTAGGTCTTGACTTGGCTCATGGCGGTCACCTTTCACACGGATCACCCGTGAACCTTTCCGGTATTAACTATCACCCGGTAGCTTACCACGTGAAAGAAGAAACCGGGATGGTTGACTATGACGAGATGGAACAACTGGCTTTGGAACACAAACCGAAATTAATCGTGTCTGGAGCATCCGCTTATTCTCGCGATTGGGATTACAAACGTATGCGCGAAATCGCTGATAAAGTAGGTGCTTTGCTAATGTGCGATATGTCTCACCCTGCCGGATTGATTGCCAAAGGTTTGTTGAACAACCCGATGGAATATTGCCACATCGTGACAACCACCACTCACAAAACCCTTCGCGGACCTCGTGGGGGTATGATCCTTCTTCCGAAAGATTTCCCGAATCCTTGGGGATTGAAAACTCCGAAGGGAGAGATCAAGATGATGTCACAAGTGATCAACTTTGCCGTGTTCCCGGGCCAACAAGGTGGACCGCTTGAACACGTGATTGCCGCTAAAGCTGTTGCTTTCGGCGAGGCATTGTCTGACGAGTACTCGGAATACGCAAAACAAATGTTAGCAAACGCCAGAGCGATGGCCAAAGCATTCGTGGACAAAGGTTATAAAGTGGTTTCCGGCGGTACCGACAACCATTCCATGTTGATTGACCTGAGAACCAAATTCCCGGAATTAACTGGTAAGAAAGCTGAAAACACGCTTGTTAAAGCTGACATCACAATCAACAAGAACATGGTTCCATTTGATACCCGCACCCCGTTCTCTACTTCAGGTCTTCGTGTAGGAACTCCAGCAATCACCACTCGTGGTTTGAAAGAGGAGCATATGCCTATCATCGTGGACATGATCGACAGAGTATTGAGCGCCCCGGACGATGAAGCCGTGATCGCACAAGTAAAGAAAGAAGTAAACGCCATGATGAGTGACAGACCTATGTTCGCTTGGTAATAAGACTTTCTAAATATACAAAGAGACCGCAACATGGATTGCGGTCTTTTTTTATTTGTTAATTAGTATTTAGTCTATCACGAGATTTCACGGTAATCTTGCATTTGGATCTCACTATATCTCAAGGTAAATACACCGGTATCCCACCTATGTCTCGCTAAGAGGTTAACGATAGGTTAACGATAGATTAACGATAGGTCAACGATACGGGGAATTAATTTGTTCCTGACATCATGTTCTCATACAATCATCATATTAACGAGACTACGGCAAGACACGGGCGAAATAGACTGTCAATACCACTACTTCCCACCTCGTTCTTTTTTTACCTTCCGGGAATTCTTTTTTATATCCTTCAGCCCTTTTTTCATCGCATTATATAATAATGTACCAGCCGAACGAGCAAACACAACTTGCTCGTCTCCCGCATCCAGTGTCACGGATGCTATTATTCGCTGAAAATAAATCCGGGCTCCCAAGAAGACATCATACACGGCAATACAGACTTCCGACTCGCTCTTCTGGTAAGAAAGTGGTCCCCCGGGATAAATCAAATCACTGACCTCATTACGCACTTTTCGAGCCGTGGCAGTCACCACATACTTGTAATCCGTTGTTTTCTTCAACGTCTCCATCACTTCGGGAGACAACTCGAAAGAGAGCTTGTCATGAGACAAGTATTTCAAGGATATATCATTCAAAAAATAAATAGAATCCCCTCCCATCTTTTTCAATTCCTTTAATAGATCACGTGTCAACCCTTCCCTGTACATGAGAGGTAACTGAGTTTCCACGTTCGTCACCAACCATTTGCCAGTCGTGAAATCCAAACTTTTCGGGGACTCATATAAATGCATATAACTGGGAGTAGCACACGAAACAGCCATCACCACTAAAATCAATAAAACGCCGTACTTTATCATGATTCTTATTTCATAGTGTTTCCAATCCTTCTCTGAAATTCTTGTATTTCAAACGAGGTAATAGCTCCTCCCTCATCCGGGAAGTATCACCGTAATATGACACTCGCCCAATCCGGATAAAATCGATAGTTAACGGGCTTCTAACCCCGAACAGTCGGGAAACCAACTCGAACACTCGTGCCGCTGTGTTAATCATCCATAAAGGCATTCGCCAAGGCCTACACGTGTGCCAGTATTTTGTAGCCTCGTCCAAGAATTCTTGCAAGGTCTGAATACCCTCATCCCCAACATGATAAATTCCACGTACCCCTTCATTCATGATTGCCGCCCTCGTCGCCTCCAAAAAGTCATCCGTGGAGATCAAATGAATACAAGTAGGCTTTCTCCAAACTCCCAGCAGGGCATGACGAGAAAACCAACGGGCCGCATCAATCATCAAGATCCCTTTCCCGTAAACCATCCCGACTCTTAAAGCGACAGGTTCAAAACCTCTTCGCTCCCCATACTCGAATAGTAACCTTTCCTCTTCCAAGCGAGTCCGGGCATGCATCGAAATAGGATTTCCGTCCAATCTTCCCCTAGCGGGATGATCCGGGGTTGTCTCACCCTCCACGTGCGGGAAACTAATTAAAATAACCCGCTTTACCCCTTTTTGAACGGCCACATCCAATAAATTTTTAAAATATAGGGTATTTGTCGTCTTTAAAAACTTTTCCGGATTATGCTTGAAAAGCACCCCGGCAAAATGAACGATAGTATCGACCCCATTCAAAGCATCCCTCAAACTCTCCCGCACAGCAAGATCCGCCCGGAACACGTTCACATTATCTTTCGTCTTTAATTCCTGACTTACATCTTTACAATGAACGAGAAGATGCAACAACATCTCGTCTTTCAACAAATGACGGGCGAGCAATCCTCCCAAATTTCCCGCGGCGCCGGTGATCAACACTCGCTTTTTCATACCTCACGCTTTACTAAATCATAATAATACATATCTATCACCCGTCCGTTTTTAATCGCTGCATCACGCAAAATAGCCTGTCTGGTAAAACCAACTTTTTCCAACACTTTCATCGAGGCAGGATTATACTCGTAAACAGAGGCAAACAAACGAATAATTCCGGTTTCCCGAAACACGTAATCAACCAGCAACGCAACAGCCTCGCCCATTATTCCCCGCCCCCAATAGTCCTCACCCAGCCAATAACCGACCTCCGCACTAAGACGCTCCACATCAGTCAAGGGTACGATCCCTACCCCACCCACGGCCTCTCCCACTACCTCTATGGCAAAATTTTGGACATAAGGCTGGGCTTGTACCATCCGGATATACTTATCGGCATCCAACATTGTATACGGGTATGGAAGTCCATCCCGCACGTTATTCCATATTTTCACGTTATTAATATGTTTCGCTAACGAGTCTATATCCGTCAACTTCCACTCCCGTAACCTAAAATTTTCCTGTTTACTTCTTATTTCCATTAAGTCCGCTTTATAATGCAATCCAAATTTCAAAATTATTTATTATTCTATATCTTTTTTCAACGTCTATCGTAAAAAAGATTATAAATGAGTAATAAATCCACATAAATTGTAGAATAATGGGGTATATAAAATGTTAATTTGTAACCTTTTCGAAACAAAAAAACAATTTCCGGTAGTAAAAATACTTATTTTTATATAGATCGATAGAAAAAAAGAAGAAAAACATTGCAAATGCAATTTATATTCTTTAAATTTGAAACAAACACTAAGTATGATAAGATTCATATTGCATAGTATTCTTATTCTTGTGGTAACACAACTCAGTAATGTTGCCATGGGACTGATCATGACTGAATCTCAACATACGGCAGTGACCTACCAACTAGCACAATTACATGACTCCATAAACAAGGGACAAAGCCTTGATTTTCAGAGTCAATATCCCAGCCCGTTAATTCGGACTTCACTTGTCAGCATGACAAGATCAGAGTTACCCTGCCGGGTTCGAGTGATGCTGGACGGAGTCTACAAACAGGCAAATGAAAGTCTTACCATTAACAAGGAAACAGATCACACGGGAATACACGAAGTATTCATATCGCACCCCAAGCGATATTTCCATGAACTCTGTTTGTTAATTATTTAAAACTTCTCGAAAATATGGCACGTATCTTGTACTAATACAAGATGTTTACACGATTAAGTGTTATCCTTTGATATAAAAAACAGAGCAACGCTGGGAACGTTGTATATATATATACACACACACAACACAAGAAGATGAAAACAACTTTATTCAGTAAGAACCGGGACGAGAAAAATTACGAGTTATTTTTCGAATCAGATGAATTGCACCGGGTGCAATATCTATTAGAAACCAAACAATTCGGGGAACTCTCCGAATTACAAAGTTCAGAAGACGAGGACACGGGTATTAAATTGAAACTCTCATTAGCTGAACGCGGAAAACTGGTGACGGCACAACTCTTCGAGTACATCATGTCAGCTTACGAGGCTGTATCACCGATCATGACTTTCCGTAATAAAGAGGCTGTGGCTCTTTCAGGAGCCGTAACGCTCGACGAATAGACATTTTTTTAATAAACGGGTTCCCGAAAATCGAGAACCCGTTTATTATTTATATCCTTAAAACTTACAGAAGATAATCTGTGTACAGGATTCCATTCAAATGATCGATCTCATGTTGAAAAATACGGGCTGTAAATTCTCTCACCGTATCTTGTCTCCACTCGAAAGAAAGTTCATCCCGATAGCGCACGATAATCTCTTTAGACCGATATACCGCCCCCGTCCGATCCGGGATCGACAAGCAACCTTCCTCTCCTAAAACTGAATCTTGAGAAAAATAAACGATTTCCGGGTTCACGTAAAATTCAAAAGGCTCTCCCACTTTATCCAAACGCTGCACGGCAACTAATTGACGTGATATACCGACTTGAGGAGCCGCAATACCCACTCCCTCGTTCAAAGAATCCCTCACGGTAGCAAGCATACGTGACCTTAAAACACGAAAAGTTTCCGTCTCGATATCTTCTTTCCCGAATTCCTTTGCCTGTAAACGCAAAAACAATGAATCGGCCCGGTCTGTGACAAGAAACAGGGGCATGATTCCCGCCTCTTCCGAATGCCCGATACGTTCCCGTTCCTCCCCGGTAAAAAAATCGGATTTTTTGTCACACGCCCCAAAACATAACCCTACCCACACGCCAAGTAATAATTTAACTATTTTCATTCCACTATTTTATTGGTTTTAAACAAAAGCCCTTTTCTGACAAAATACATGAACGTACCTATCGTGGTCATGAAAGAAATAAAATCTGCCATAGGCATACTACTCCACACGCCTGTAATTCCCCAGAAACGAGGCAATATTAACAAAAACGGTATCAAAAATAGTAATTGTCGGGAAAGAGACAAAAATATGGAGACTTTAGCTTTCCCGATAGATTGAAAAAAGTTCGTGATAATAATCTGGCATCCCGCAAGAGGAAACATCAGGCAAGTCACTCGTAAGCCGAATTTAGATAATTCCATCAACTCGTGATTATCCGTGAACATCCCCACGATAGCCGAAGGGAATAGCTGACTTAATAAAAAACCGAATGTCATGATCGAAACCCCGGCAATCAAAGCGTAACGTAAAGTCTTACGCACCCGGTCAAAAAGAAGTGCCCCGTAATTAAACCCAATTACCGGCTGCATCCCCTGTGTCACCCCGATCTCAATCATGATAAACAAGGTCAGTACCCGGTTTACTATTCCGTAGGCTCCGATAGCCAAGTCACCGCCATAGCGCATAAAACTGTTATTCAATATAATGACCACCGAACTGGCACACACGTTCATCAAGAAAGGTGACATCCCGATGGAAAAAATGCTCATGATTATTCGACCTCGCAATTTAAATATCCCCGGCTTAAAACGTATCGTCGTGTTCTTGTTCAGGTAGTGACTCACGATCCAGATTAAACCGATCGACTGGGAGATTACCGTGGCCAATGCCGCTCCCCGGATTCCCCAATCCAAATGAAAAATAAATATCGGAGCCAAAATAATATTGGCAAACACGGTCAGTAAAGAACTTAACATAGCCTTCTTTGGGTACCCCGTGGCTCGCATCACGTTATTCAGACCGATAAAAGTAAAAGCTATCGGATTCCCCATCAAGATAACCTGCATAAAATCCCGGGCATAAGGTAAAGTCGCCGGACTAGCCCCGAAGAAATGCAAGATCGGATCTAGGAATATCAAGGTCAATCCCCCGAAACAAAATCCATTAATCATGCATAACAACAACACGTTCCCCAAGACAGAATTTGTTTTCTCCGTGTCTTTCTGCCCAAGATAAATCGAACTGATTGTCGCACCCCCGATGCCCACCAAAGTCGAAAAAGCAATAATCAGGTTCATCAAGGGAAAAGTGATCGCTAAACCCGATATAGCTAACGGCCCCACGCCATGCCCGATAAAAACGCTATCAATAATATTATACAATGACGTTACCGTCATCCCGATGATTGCAGGGATTGAATACTGTAACAATAACTTGCCGACTGGCTTTGTCTCCAAAACCTGCGATGCATTAATACTCGACATAACTCTTTATCCTCCTTCTATTAAAATAAAACACCTCTTGATGGAATGGCCGTGATTGACCCACTATTTTCAGAAATATAACCCGAATAGAGGACACAAAGATACAAAAACTCGTCGTTTATTTTAGATTTTAGATTCTAAATTTTAGATTCCAGCCACACAAGGCCTTATTAATTTTAGATTTTAGATTCCAACCGCACAAGGCCAACGCTTTTTGATTTCATTCTAAATTTTAAACTCTAAATTTTAAACTTTTATCATTTGGGGCGTTTTTTAAACAAATTACCAACTCGCCCCAATCCCCAACGCAAAAGGATTGGCAAAGCGGCCTCCCACAACAAGGGCGAAATATTTTTAAACATCATTCCCAACATCGGGATTTGTCCTTCCGCCTCTTCTCCCCCGTCATTCTTCCCGTTTTCTCTTCGTTTAGAAAAAAACAAAGAAGAAATCCCGGCAAACAAAATCCGCCCGGAATGATCATGTATGAACTTAAAATCCTCGTTTATTTTCTGTTCCTGCACCCGGCAACTCTCACGCACCCGGCGCTGTTCCGCCATCAACATGTCCAGCGGGGTCGGTTGTCTCCTCATTATCCTTTTCATCCTTACTCATCATTGCTGTTATAATCTCGTTCATCACCTTGGACGTGATCTTTCTCTTGAAAAACATCGTTATACCGAACAACAACAGGTACATCCCAACCACCAACACGAATCCCAAAGCCATGCTACCCAATAATTCTCCCAAGAAAAAACCTAACGCCAAGAACAAAAATAAAATGGCAAAAAAAGCCAATAAAACCAAAACAATACCATACGAAAAGACTGCCATTGTCTTAGCAACCCTTTCGTATGTATTCAATTTTAATAGCTCTAGCCTCAATTCCACGTAAGTTGAAATATCCTCTTTCAACTCAGCGAACGTCTTCTCGGCAATATTCTCCATAAGCTATTACTTCGTTTCCGTAGCTGTCTTCCCCGCAACCTTTTCAGCTACATGATTGACATCCTCGGTCACGTGTTCTTTCACGTTTTCGGCCTTGTTTTTTGCTTTTGAATAAACCTCCTTCACCTCTTCCTTCACTTTAGACACGGCATGATCGAATTCTTCCGCTAATTTTTTACGATTATCAGCTACCATTAAATAACCGACAGCAACTCCTACAACAGCGCCAATACCTAGCCCTATCAATAGATTTGAAGTTTCATGTTTCATATTCTTTAATTTTTATGTTCGTACCTAATTTAACGAACTGAAACATGAAAAGGTTCTCTTTTTAGTGATTTTTTTACGAATATTTTTAACGAGTGATAAAATGTCTTCTTGCGCTTATGGAAGCATATCCGTAAATTTCTGGCTACACATTTCCGTTGCCAGCTCCCGCACTCGCGGAATAATCCTCACGAAATGGTCGCTTTCTTTATGAATAGCCAACAAAGCTTCATTTTCCCATGTCTCCACGATCATCAACACGTTATTCAAACGACTATTTTCAAATATTTCGTACCCGATACACCCCTTTTCTTGTCTTGACAATTCAGACATCTCACGCAAAAGTTCCATGACCTGAGCGCGAACCTCACTCTTCACCTCTATTGTAACATTTATCCTGATCATATACTCAAATTTTGAAATTGCACATTTGTTCCCCACCGCTCTCTTTCATAAAAACGGTCAAAATTATAAAAGTTATAGGACTTTTTAATAACCAAAATGTACTTTTATTCGTAAATGACATAAACTTTAAAAGAAAAATAGAAGATGAAAACAAAACAAGCATTCAAAAAGATATGGATAGTTGCCCTTCTCGTCACGACAAGCGGGGCATTGTGGGCTCAACAACAAACAACAAAAGAGAAATTTTCCCTCCCGCCTTTACCTTACGAAACAAATGCCCTAGCACCCGTTATCAGTGAAACCACCATAAAACTACATCATGGTAAACATCTGAAAACCTACATTGATAACCTGAATAAATTGATCGTGGGGACACCATTCGAGAACTGTGATCTTGAAACCATCGTCAAGAACTCCACCGGAGCGATATTTAACAACGCAGCACAAGCGCTGAACCATATCATCTATTTCAATTCGTTCTCTCCGAAAGCAGAACATACCCCATCAGGAGCGCTACTTGCTGCCATAGAAAAAGAATGGGGTTCATTCGATAATTTCAAAAAGGAGTTCTCGGCTGCCACCACCTCGTTATTCGGGTCCGGATGGGTATGGCTCGCAAAGGACAAAAAAGGGAAACTATACATTTTCTCCGAGAGCAACGCCGGGAACCCAATTACCAAAGGTTACACTCCGATACTAGGGATCGACGTTTGGGAACACGCTTATTACCTTGATTACCAGAATCGCCGTCCGGAACACATCGAAAAATTATGGACAATTATAGACTGGAGAACCGTCGGGGCTCGTTACAAATAACCCGGAATATTTATAATAAACCAGTCATGACATTTTCACGAGCAAACATCTATATTTGCAAGTTTAAAAAAAAGAACAAATAATGATAAACCCATTAGATATTATTCGTAAATATTACACGTTGGATTCCCTCGCCGGGCAATCCCTCCTCATACATAGCCAACTTGTTCGAGATAAAGCACAATCACTGGCTATCCGACATCCCGAAATGGATCTGGACATTCCCTTCATTCAAGAGGCTGCCATGCTCCACGACATCGGGATTTTTCTCACGAAGGCCCCGGACATCGGTTGTTTCGGAGAACATCCCTACATCTGCCACGGTTATCTGGGAGCCGATCTACTCCGCGAGGAAGGCCTTCCTCGCCATGCTCTAGTATGTGAACGACACACGGGAGCCGGCATATCACTTGAAATGATCAAGGAGAATCATTTACCTTTACCCCAACGAGATATGCTCCCCGTTACGCTTGAAGAAAAACTAATCGCTTTTGCCGATAAATTTTATTCGAAAACCAATTTAACCCGGGAAAAGAAACTAGGCAAAATCCGAGCAGAAATGGCCTTTTACGGCGAAGAAACAGCCGCCCGTTTCGAGGAATGGTGTGAACTTTTTCTTTAAACTCGTAATTTAAATACGTAATGCGGTTATGGAAAATTTAAACAACTGGATTATAGTAACCAATGATTTTATCTGGACCTATATATTAATAGCCCTGCTCATCTGTATCGGGGTCTACTTTACCTTCAAGAGTAGATTCGTACAATTCCGGAATATCCGGGAAATGTTCCGGCTGCTCGGTGACGGAATAGCAAGCGGGAACCACAAGAACTCGGTTTCTTCTTTTCAAGCATTTTGCATTGCAACCGCTTCGCGAGTTGGTACAGGTAATCTAGCGGGTGTGGCTACAGCTCTAGCCTTGGGAGGACCGGGAGCTATATTTTGGATGTGGCTTATAGCGCTTATCGGTTCTGCCTCTGCCTTCATCGAATCCACATTAGCCCAAATATATAAAGTTAAAGGAGACCGCTCGTTCATCGGGGGACCCGCCTTTTACATGGAAAAAGGTTTGAAAAAACGATGGTTAGGTATTCTTTTTGCAGTCATCATTACCATCACCTTCGGACTTGTATTCAACTCGGTACAGGCAAATACCGTTACCTTGGCATTTCATGAAGTCTTCGGTACAAGCCGTGTCTGGCTGGGAATCATTCTAACCCTGTTCACCCTACTGGTCATATTCGGTGGAATTCACCGGATCGCCGTTATATCCGGGATTATCGTCCCCCTCATGGCTATCGCATACATTCTACTTGCCGCTTTCATCCTGTTCACGCATCTCGGAACATTACCCCATGTCATTGGTTCTATTTTTACGAACGCATTCGGATTCGAACAATTCGCAAGCGGGGGTTTAGGAGCCGTCATCATGCAAGGTGTCCGGCGAGGACTTTTCTCAAATGAAGCGGGTATGGGGTCTGCCCCAAATGCTGCCGCAACGGCAACCGTCTCTCACCCGGTGAAACAAGGATTAATCCAAGCACTCAGTGTTTTCACCGACACGCTGATCATTTGTAGCTGCACAGCACTCATTATCCTACTTTCGGACGTTCCGCTAGACGGCTCGGTGAAAGGAATCCATCTGACACAAATGGCCCTGTCTCACCAGATCGGAAGCGTGGGAGGACAATTTATCGCTATTTGTATACTTCTGTTTGCTTTCAGTTCCATCGTGGGTAACTATTCATACTGTGAAACAAACTTATTTTTCATATCCAAGAATAAAACCTATTTACAACTTTACCGAATTATCGTGGGGGGAATGGTCATGTTCGGATCAATCGCCGCCCTAGATCTCGTGTGGAATATTGCCGATCTATTCATGGCAATCATGGCTATAACCAACTTGATCGCAATCGTATTACTGGGTAAAATCGCCTTGAAAGCATTACAGGACTACAACCGTCAACGCCGTATCAGGAAGAAAAATATCATATTCAAGTCCTCGTTCATCCCGGAATTAAAAGATTCCACGAGTGAATGGGAATAAAATATTTTTTTTAACTTTGCAACAAACAGAAGGGATTGACACGATGATAGATTTATGTGTAATTTTCTCCTGCCGCTGTACTTTAAAACAGGAAAAAGGCAGCATTAAAAATAAAGAATAGTAGAGATATAAAAGATGAGATTTGACGAGCTGGAACTAGAGGATTCATTGTTGCAAGGATTAGATGCCATGAATTTTCAGGAAACAACCCCTATACAAGAATTAACGATCCCTGTTATCTTAGAGGGAAAAGATTTAATCGCCTGCGCACAGACAGGCACTGGAAAAACAGCCGCTTACACCCTTCCGATTTTAAATCGATTAATCAAAGAAGAGAACCGATCGGATACGGTAAAAGCTGTGATCATGGCTCCCACCCGGGAATTAGCCCAACAAATAGATGTACAATTCGAGGGATTTTCTTATTTTCTCCCTGTTTCGACAGTAGTCGTCTATGGGGGTGGTGACGGAAGTTTATGGGATCAACAGAAAAAAGCATTGCGTCTGGGTGCGGATGTTGCCATCGCAACACCGGGACGGTTGATCGCGCATCTGCAACATAGCGATGTGGACCTTTCGCAAGTAAAATACTTTATCCTTGACGAGGCCGACCGGATGCTGGATATGGGATTTTTTGACGACATCATGCAAATCGTGAACAAACTGCCCAAAGACCGACAAACCATACTCTTCTCGGCCACGATGCCCCCGAAGATACGGCAGTTAGCCCAAAACGTACTTCGAGACCCGGTAGAAATCAACGTGGCGGTATCCAAACCCAACGAAGCCATCATGCAAGCCGCCTACATCTGCCACGAAAGCCAGAAAATGGGTATCATTGAAGAACTTTTCAGCAAACCGGTCTTACACAAAACGCTAATCTTCGCCTCTTCCAAACAAAAAGTAAAAGACCTCGCCTTCACCTTAAAACGTAAAAAATTCAATGTAGCAGCCATGCACTCCGACTTGGAGCAGTCAGAACGGGAATCTGTTATGATGGATTTTAAAAATAATAAAATAGATATACTCGTTGCCACCGACATCGTATCCCGTGGTATAGATATTGATGAGATTGGATTGGTAATCAACTTTGACGTTCCCCATGATCCGGAAGATTATATTCACCGTATCGGACGAACAGCGAGAGCCAGCGCAGAAGGTGTTGCCTTGACCTTTGTCTCCGGGGCGGAACAAGGAAAGTTTCATCGCATAGAGCAATTTATTGAAGAAACGATTTACAAGATACCGCTCCCCGCCTACTTGGGACCGGCACCGGAATACAATCCGAAAGCATTCGAACATGGCTCGTCAAAAGGCAGAGGACGAAAACCTAGTGGCCGTTCTTTCGTAAAAAAGAAAAACCACGCCAAGCGAGAAGGAGGCTCAAACTAGATAAATAACCCTTTAAAATTAAACACTTATGATTCTAAATGCCGGAAATATATTACTTATTGGATCTATCCTATTATTTATTAGTATCGTTGTCGGAAAAGCAGGTTTCCGTTTCGGAGTACCCGCTTTACTTCTCTTTTTGGGAGTAGGAATGCTTTTCGGAACCGACGGTTTAGGGATCGAGTTTAACAACCCGCAAACCGCTCAATTTATCGGAGTGATTGCATTAAGTATTATATTGTTTTCCGGTGGTATGGATACAAGTGCGGCAGAAATCAAACCCGTTCTGGGACAAGGCATTGTTCTCGCCACGGCCGGAGTCATGTTTACGGCCTTTCTCACGGGTTATTTTATCTATTATATCACGAATCTCGAAAATAGTTTCGTCACCCTAAATTTCACAGAATCATTGTTACTCGCCTCCGTCATGTCATCTACCGATTCCGCATCCGTGTTCTCGATCCTCCGTTCAAAACGACAAGGACTAAAAGAGAATTTACGCCCCATGCTAGAGCTGGAAAGTGGTAGTAATGACCCGATGGCCTATATGTTAACGATATTACTTATCGGAATTATCCAATCCGGAGAAAGCAGTTTAAGTAACACGATACTGCAATTCATCATGCAGATGAGCATTGGTGCCGTATCCGGTTACTTGTTAGGAAGATTGGCAGTATACTGCATCAATAAACTAAACATCAACCAATCATTATATCCCGTTCTTTTATTAGCCTTCGTGTTTTTCATTTTCTCGTTCACAGATCTGGTAAAAGGTAACGGTTATCTGGCAGTTTATTTAGCCGGCTTAGTAGTTGGAAATCACAAAGTGGTACACAAGAAGAGTCTTACCACCTTTTTCGACGGTATCACATGGTTATTCCAAATCGTGATGTTCCTCACATTAGGCCTTTTAGTAAACCCGGCTGAATTATTCCCGGTTGCGGTGTTAAGCATTCTTATCGGAGTATTCATGATTATACTGGCTCGTCCGATAAGTGTATTTTGGTGCCTTCTCCCCTTCCGGAAAATGACCACAAAAGCACGGGCATACGTTTCATGGGTCGGTTTGCGCGGAGCAGTCCCCATCATTTTTGCCACGTACCCGCTAATCGCAAACATCCAGCACGCATCATTAATATTTAACGTGGTATTCTTCATTACCATTCTTTCTTTGGTCGTACAAGGGACAACTGTCAGTTTCATGGCAAAATTACTCGGTTTGTCAACCCCTGAAGAACGTAAAAACGTCTTTAACGTCGAACTACCCGAAGAAATTAAAACCGCCATGTCCGAAATTGAAGTCATTCCTTCCATGCTGGCAAAAGGCGACAAATTAATGGATTTGGTATTACCGGATAACACGTTGGTAGCCTTGATCAAAAAGAACGATTCCTATTGCGTTCCCAAGGGAAAAACCAAACTACATACCGGAGATAAGTTACTCGTGATCACGGATGATGATGAAGCTCTCATGAAGACTTATGAAAGTCTGGGAATCACGGATTATTCAATTCAAAAAAATGCTTGATACTGGCCATACGGTAGTACATCAGAGATAAGAAAAATTACACTTTATAGGCATTTTCTATCATCTGATAAAAACTAAATATTTGTTTATCAAAACAAATTGTCGTATTATTGTGCTATCAAAACACGACCACTAAAAAGATTAAATTTATGAGCATTAAAGGAACAAAAACAGAACAAAACTTATTGAAATCATTTGCCGGTGAATCACAGGCCAGAAGTCGTTATACTTTTTTCGCTAGTGTAGCTAAAAAAGAAGGATTCGAACAAATCGCCGGAGTATTCATGGAAACTGCCGAACAGGAAAAAGAACACGCCAAGAGATTCTTCAAATTCTTAGAAGGTGGAATGGTTGAAATCACCGCATCTTACCCCGCAGGTGTAATCGGAACAACAGCAGAGAATCTGAAAGCTGCCGCAGAAGGAGAAAATGAAGAATGGTCAGACCTCTACCCGGAATTTGCTAAAGTTGCCGAGGAAGAAGGATTTACCGCCATCGCTGCTGTATTCCGTAACATTGCGAAAGTAGAGGCAGAACACGAGGCTCGTTACAGAACGCTTTTAGCTCGCGTGGAAGCCGGTAAAGTATTCGAGAGAGACGAAGTGATCCTGTGGCAATGCCGTAACTGCGGTTTCGTTTACGAAGGCAAAACAGCCCCGAAAGCGTGTCCCGCTTGCGCTCATCCTCAAGCATATTTCGAGGAAAAGAAAAACAATTACTAATCATACTTGTAATTGAGGATAAAAAACTAAAGGTTGAGGCAGATGTCTCAACTTTTAGTTTTTTATTTTATCCCTCTTGAAGAAATCACAACTCGATTTTCGTTATATTCGCGACAAAGAAACAGAAATCTATTTTTTAATTGATAAAATAAAGTCATTATGAAAAAAGTAATCAACTCACCAAAAGCACCGAAAGCCATCGGTCCTTACAGTCAAGCAATTGAAGCAAACGGAACGCTTTACATCAGTGGTCAACTTCCTATTGACGTGAACACCGGAAAATTCGTTGAAGGTGGAGTAAAAGAACAAACAGAACAATGTTTGAAAAATATCGGTTACATCCTAGAAGAAGCCGGATATACTTTTGACAACGTGGTTAAATCAACTTGCCTGTTGGGAGATATGTCTTATTTCGCTGATATGAACGAAATCTATGCCAAATATTACAAGACAGATTGTCCTGCCCGTGCAGCTTTTGCCGTAAAAGCCCTTCCGATGGGTGCCATGGTTGAAATTGAAACCATCGCTATAAAATAAAGATAAAAACGGCTGGTTCAGCCGTTTTTTCATTTTTTTTTCTTACCTTAGAGGAAAGTAGTGCATAACTTAAATCAAACATGATGAGAATATTCGGTTTACTCCTTATGCTTGCCCTATTTTTCTCCTGTGCATCTCAAAAAGAGGTAGCCCAAAATAAAAAGGGGCGTTGCGCTATAAAAGATTCAGCGCAATATGAATTGATCGTTTTTGATTCGGGATTCGATTTTTGGTTGGCAAGTCACCAAAACGTGGCCAGTCAACACTCGGAAAGTTATTACCAAAGTATGAATCACCAGTATGCCATCGAATGGAACAGAAGGTATGCTGCCGGAGATCCGAGAATCAACAGTTATATCGATTACAGCCTGAACAGGGACTACGGGTTTGATTTCAATTACAAACTCTACATGTATTTCAGGTTCTTCGAAGACACGAACAGGATAAAACTAATCCCGGGAAACAGAAGCCTTTAATGATTTTAGATTTAATGATTTTAGATTGAGAGATTAAAAGAAGGGATAGCTTGTGTGGTTGGAATCTAAAATCTAAAATCATTAAATCTAAAATTACTCGCTTCTTTTATTGCCTCCGGGGTACCCAAGTCGAGACATCGGCCATCGTGCCGGAAAAGCTCGATAGGATGTTCTTTTGCCTGCGCCAGATGCTCGTCGATGATAGAGAATACTCCCTGATGAATGATATGCTTTAAATATTCCGAGCTAAGAATCTGAATCCCGCAGTAATTGAACTCCGTGGCCCCGTAAAAGCCTTCGTCCACGATCTTTTGCTCCCCGGTTCGCTTGTTCTCCCACCCCTTCAAAATACCGTGATTAAACTTCAATACCCGATCTGCAACGGCCTGTTGCACGACCAGTGTGGCGTATGCCTCACGTGATTCATGTTGACAAACGAGAGCCTTCAAATCCAAGTCCGTTAAAATATCCACGTTATGAATAAGCACGGGTTCCCCCGGAATAAATAATTCTCGGGCCTTCAAAACCCCTCCTCCCGTATCCAGTAACTCATCTCGTTCATCGGACAAAACGATGTCCATACCGAAATCTCCTTTCTCTTTCAGAAAGAGTTCTACCTGATCGGCGAAATGATGAATATTAATCACTAACCGCTCCACCTGCACTTCTCTCATTCTCTCGACCACCCGTTCCAACAGCGTCTTTCCTTTCAATTCTACCAGAGCTTTCGGGCGATCGTTTGTCAATGGCCGCAACCGGGTACCTAAACCGGCTGCAAAAATCATCCCATTCATCTATATCTCTATAATATTATTTTTAATCGCATACATCACCAATGCCGCCGTATTCCGACATCCAGTCTTACTGAGTAGATTTGCCCGGTGCTTGTCTACCGTACGTTTACTGATAAACAATTCGTCCGCAATCTCCTGATTTGACAATCCTTTGCACACGTGATACAAAATTTCCAGCTCCCGTTCCGAAATATCATTATCTACGGTTTCCGGTGTCTCGCTTTTGTTATCACGCATATTATTCAGAATATTCACCAGCAACTCTTCCGAGAAGAAACTTTCCCCTTCCGCCACCTTCCGAATAGCCGTTACCACCTTATCAATTCCCGAGTTCTTCAACAAGAAACCCTTTGCTCCCGCATCAATCATCTTGTAATAATACTGCTCGTCCCCGTACATGGAAAGAACAATAATCTTCAAATTGGGTTTCATTTTCATCGCCTCGATCGTGGCATCAATACCATTCATCTCCGGCATCTCTATATCCATCAGCACGACATCACAATCAACAAACGACAAATTCTCAATAAACTCCCTCCCGTTCGAGGCCTCGTAAATATGTCGAACGAAATCCTGAGTCGAAAGCAATAATTTCAACCCCTCCCTAAACAATTTGTGATCATCAACCAGATATATTCTCAATTTATCCATAAAACAAGATTTACTTACACGTTATAAAAGCCCTCGCAATCATTCCCCGGCCCGATTCGCTGGAAATCTTTATATCTCCATTTCCCGAATTCAACCGGTACTGCATGTTACTCAATCCCATCCCGCCATCACTTTCGGCCTGCTTCACGTCAAACCCCATACCATTATCCTCGTATTCCAAGTACAAAACATCACCCTGCAACTGTAGGTCAATATTGATTTTACTGGCATTAGCATGTCGCAACGTGTTATTGATCAACTCGCAAATCACCCGGTACATGATTACTTCCACGTTATATATAAAACGACGATTATCAATATTTGTTTTAAAATTAATACTAATACCTTCAGCCGGACGCAATTTTCGAATAAATGACTCCGTGGCATCCTTTAAACCAAAATTATTTAATATATGAGGACTGATATTAGCTGAAATCTCTCGCACGCTCGTGATAGCCTCATCAACAGCTTGTTTCAAGTTCCCTTTGATTTTGTCGTTTACCTCCGGCGAGTTCTTTTCCTCGAAACCGGAAAGCAACATCTTTATAACACTTAATAAAGGCCCTAACCCGTCATGCAACTCCTTGGCAAAACGCTGCCGCTCCTGTTCCTCCGTGCGGATAACAGCCGACAGTACCCGCTTTTCCGTCTCACTCCGTATACCATCCAGCCGACGTAAAAACTGGAATACTTTCCGTATATAAAATGCCCCGATAGCAAAGGCCAGCGAAATAACAAATGACAACCACACTTTCGTCTGGTACAACTCTTCCGACTCTCCCCGGTGCATCGAGGGAACCAATTCTATCGCCCGGTAAATCGCCATCAAAAAAAAGCCCGTTGAAATCAAAATCCAAGCGGCATTAAACTTCGTCCGCTTAAACAAACTAATAGCGAATCCCATCGCAACGATCTGTAACAACAAAGACAAGTATACAACTATTTGTGTAACCACGACATATGTATTAGTTAAAAGTTAAAAACTAAAAGATAAAAGCCATGTTCAAATATCGGCATTATTTCCAAACTTACCAAGTTTTTAGACTTCGAACATTATCAGCAAGTATATGTCATGATTAGTGGAAGATATGCACGTTTACATATCTCCCATTCCCTTTCAACTAACCCTCATTCTCTCGATTATTCAAGTCAATATTCAAGGGTAATCTCCATCTCTTCTCTTGGGTAAAAATATGAAGTAACTCTATAAAAATCCTAGAAGTAAATCTCTTCTGCAAATATATTTCACGGACAAAAGCGTGAAAAGCTACATCAACATTCTCGGTAAGCACCAAAAGTATTTCAATCTGCTCCGCCATATATTTTTCATGGTTGATCAATTCGTTTAAGGCATGTAACGTATTATTCCAATCCCACGCATCCCGTTTCATTTCCCGAATCAGAACACTTCCCTTTGAACGATAAATAGATTCAATCATCCGACAAATCCTGCTCATATTATCCTGAGATTGCAAATTTACCCAAGAAGCCAGTTCTGCCAGTTGTTGTTCTTCGAAATAAACTTGTAACGACAAATACAAGTTCGCAGACCATAACTCCGCATTTATTAACTCATTCACGGCATATTCTATTCGCTTATCCATTATCAACTTAAAATTTAATTACTGTTTCATACTTCTATAAAGTCGTGACATATCGTCAAGTAAAAAGAATCTTATGTCTTTTTGTCCTCTTCCACCTGTAAAAAAGTCAACATAAGATCCAGTTCTTTTTCAATATCCTCTATTCTACTGAGAACGAATTCCCAAGAATCTCCTTGTAAACCACGCTTCAGCTCCCGGATTTCCTTCGATAAAACAAAAAATAACATCCGAAAATCCTCTTCTCTGGAATGTCTCTTCATCTATTAACATGAATGAAACCTCTATTTTGGCATATTGTTTGCGCAATGAGAAATAGAGAAAATGACAAAAATGAAGTGATCGACGAGAAGAAGTGAAAATCAAGCGTGTCTTTAAAACAATGACGGATAAGAAGTGTAAATCTGGGGACAATGATAATTTCTTTTTTCAATTTCATAATTTTCATAAAACTCAAATATACAACAACCCTGTTCCCATGGGTTGAATCCATATAAGGTTAAGCGTGGGAACTTTTAGTATTACCGTCCAGAAGTATCCCCATACTCACTACAAGTAAATACATAAAGCCCCACGCCTATATAATATAATCAAATGAGTATACGATATAGCACGAGGGACGTTGTCTGCATTATCCATTGTAGTATTGAAATTGGGGATTTCCTGAACACGGATAATTCTTTAAACGCCTTGTATCTTCAATAAAATTACGTTCCAAAGATATAAATTATCTATTAAAACATAACTATTATTTTTATTTTTATTAGTATAAGATTAACATGACCTAGAACGGGTACCCGATCGCCACGTTAAACACGGAGCGTCGGAATCCTCCCCGTGAATCAAATAACACGAAACGATTTCCCACGGGCATGGAAGGATCTTTCACCTTGATTCCCAAATCAAAACGTAACAAAAAGAAATTAGCGTTCAACCTCAAACCCGCCCCCGTGCCGATAGCAATCTGGTTAAAGAAATTGTAATTCAGTTTCGCCCCGAAACGATTTTCTTTCGGGTTTATATTCCACACGTTTCCGGCATCCACGAACAATGCTCCCTCCAACAACCAAATCAACTTGAAACGGTATTCAATATTTCCCGCCAATTTGAAATCCCCCACACTATTCGGGTATTTCTCCGTGGCCAGATAAGAACCGGGACCTAACGTCCTAGCCTGCCAAGCCCGGATGTCATTTGCCCCACCCCCATAATACGCCTCCTCAAAAGGCAAAACCTTCATGTTTCCATACGGGTAACCACACCCCACGAAAAGACGTCCCACGAGCGAGTTCGCCCGGTTGATATACCAGTTATAACGATATTCAGCATCTGCTTTCACAAATTGCGCATACCTTACCCCGAAAATTTTGTAATACTTTTCATTTAACGTTCCACTCGCGGAACTTTTACTCCCGGCAATTCCATCTATAACGGAAAGAAAATTCCCTGAAGTTTCCGTGTTCACCCGAAAATAACTATAATTTGCCGTTTTCACGTTCACCTGCTGATCCGTATAAGTGGCAGAGAAAACGGCAGAAAGGATCATATGGTCCGTGTAGGCATTTTTGATATACTCGTTTTTCAAACCATCGATAAAATTCTGGTCCACATCCTTCATCAACACGTAGTTCAAATCAATCAAATCAAAATTGTACCTCCACTTTTTATTCGCTTTCCGCCATAAATAACCGAAACGGGCATTAGCAATCGAACGGGTATAATACGGGGTATATTCATAGCTATACGAAAAAGAAATCGAAGTCTTCGGAGCATAATTCCGCCGGAAATCTTTCATCTTGAAAAACGGCATCCAAAACTGCGGGGTCACAAGTTTCAATTCAGCTCCGATTTCCGAAGTATTAAATATTTTTCCCTCTCCATTGACCTGTTCTTTCCGCAAACTTCCCCAAATACTGGCCGAAATATTCTCTCCCGCACGGAACACGTTACGATGGTTATAAGTAAAATTACCTCCCACTCCCATGTTGCCCGAATTATGCGTACCCTCCAAGAACACATTATAGGATTGCCTCTTCACGGGTGACAACTGGATCACGCAATCCAAGGCTTTCACGTCTCCATCCGACTCCACCTCTTTAAAATCAATATTCACCATCTTGAAAAGATTCAGCGCCTGCAATCGTACATAAGTATCAATCACCCGCCGGGCATCGTACAATTCCATCTGCTGCAACTGGATGGTTTCGATAATCATCTTGGGCTTTATTTTTAATTTCCCCTTGTACAGAATATTATAACCGTTATAATACAAAGTATTATACGTAGAATCCACCCGTCCCGCTGTCATCAGCGGATCATAATCAAAATTCACGCTGATATTCCGCACGAAATAACGCCTGTAAGCGTTGCTATCCACGGCGTTCTCAATCACCCGTACGAAAACTTTGGCCATATTTTCTTTAGCCGCGCTTGTTGTATCGGCAAAAAACTGGATAAAATTCTTTGAAAAATTGAAATAACCTTTTTCCCGGAGCATCTTCGTGATTCGTTCCCGTTCATCATCTAGAACGTCAAGATCCAATGGAGCGTCTTTCTCCAAAAGAGAATTCACCGTATCCCGTCGGAAATTGGCCATCAACCCGCTTTCCTCGGCGATCTGGTTTACCCGTCCCCCCTCCTTATCGTCAAATCGCATTTCCTGAATCCGGGTAACAGGTCCCACTTTCACGTGGTATTCCACAAACGCCTTCCTTTTCTTATAAAAGATCGTATCTGACACTTCCGCACTATAAAACCCTTTATTATGGAGATACAATTCAATCTGGCTGGCACTTCGTTGCGTCATGAAAGGATCGTAAATAACGGGAGCCTCCCCGATACGTCGTAACCATTGGTTAAATTTCTTTTTTTCATTCCTCCCGCTTAAATTATATAATCCCAGATGAAAACGGGCAACCCCCAAAATCCGGGTATTCGGTTTTTGTCGGATATTTCGTTTCAAATCAGACCGATTAAGCTTATAATCATCCACTTTTACCTTCACACGATCCAGCAAATACTCGTCTTTCCCGACATACTTCGTCGGTGAACACGAATAAAAAATGAAGAATATAAAAAAAATAAAACTTATCTTGTACGCTACCCGCATGCTCAAAAATCTCAAAAAAATACTATGTTTGTGTTTTATTTTAACCAGCAAGCTTAAAAATGATGCTTAGCAAACACCTAACAAATGTAATTCAAAACCTTGAAAAAAAGAAATTCAGGGAAAAATATAATTTATACAAGGTAGAAGGAGATAAACTCGTACAGGAATTACTCCTCTCTGACATGAAAATAGATTCATTGATTGCCCGTCCCTCGTGGATCGAAAGTAATCAACAACATGTGAAAAAATGCAACACGATCGAGGTAAACGAGATCGAGATGGGACGTATTTCCAATTTCAAATCCCTACCGGAAGTCATTGCATTAGCCGAAATCCCCGTTAAAACATACAACCCGGAGGAGATAAAAGACTCGCTTTCAGTGATTCTCAACGGTATTCAAGATCCCGGCAACATCGGCACGATACTCCGGGTTTGCGACTGGTTCGGTATCCGGAACATATTTTGCGATCACGATTGTGCAAACATTTTTAACCCGAAATCCGTTCAAGCAAGCATGGGTGCAATATTCCGGGTGAACGTTTTTTACTTGGATCTTGTCAGTTTTATCCCCCGGTTCACGAACCCGGACTTTCCCTGTTACGGGACATTTCTGGAAGGAGAAAACATCTACCAGATGAACCTCCAAACCAAGGGATTTATCGTCATGGGAAACGAGGGAAACGGAATTACCGCGGGTATCGAACAACTGGTGGACCACAAAATAACAATTCCCAGTTTTGCACACAGTCTTTATTCGACAGAATCCCTGAACGTGGGAGTTGCCACAGGTATCATCCTTTCGGAATTCAAACGAATAGAATATAATAACTAAACAAAGTCAATTATTTAAAACAAAAAGAACAGTATGAAGAAAATTGTAGTATTGGCATTATTCAGCCTTATCGGCCTTGCAACAATGGCCCAATCACTCCCAATTAATTTTGGTATACATGCGGGATGGAATGATACGAAAATCAGTGCAAAACACTTGAAAGTAGATTCCCACGGGGGATATATGATTGGAGCTTTCGCCCGTATCAATCTGGGAAGTATTTATCTTGAACCCGCCTTGAACTTTGCTCACAAAGAAAGTAAAATTAATGGCGAAATCGGTTCCATCGGGAAATTCAAATACAGCTCCATCGACATTCCTGTTATGGTTGGATATAACATCCTTAAACTCCCCGTATTCAAATTGCGTGGATTTGCGGGTCCCGTTGCTTCCTTCGTGACCAAGGATTTAAAAAAGGACTTCAACACGGATAAAATGATGTGGAACGGGAAAATCGGAGCCGGAGTTGACGTTTGGAAAGTAACTTTCGACATTGACTACGAATTCGGATTAAAGAAATTCGGGGACGATATAAAAGCTCCCAAATCATGGAACTTAACCCTAGGATTCAAGATTATCTAATCCTACCTTATTTCTAATGTAGTTTTCTAAAATCGGTTTACTCGATTTTAGGAAACTACACGGACGTAAATATTCGATCGGCTGAAAAAATCCCGCCAAATACTTGCATTATTCATTTATTCTGTTTTTCTTTGTCCCAATCAATTCAATCTGCGAGGATTGTTTGAATTATAAAGAGGAGTCGAGAGAACGGGCTCATGGAAACTCCGACAACCTGCAAGACCACTTGCAAGGTGCCAAAACCCGACCTGAGAACCAGGAGTTATAATTTAAGCTGAAAGAAAATGAAAACAGAAACAACAAAACAAAACAGCATTTATTGCACTACAAATTGTAGCATTCTTTTCATTCATTCTATCGCCATGTCTATGCGTATGCGCTGCATGCGCTAATATTTTTTATACCCCGGACTTTTTATTTTAGATTTTTTTAATTTCAGATTTTTGATTGGGAAATTACACGGTAATTTTCAGGATTTTATGAATCGGTTTCAAGGATAAACCGTGTGAAAACGTGTCATTGCATACCATCAAATCATCCATAGAAATCAATTAGTTGCAAGGCAGCTAACAGATAAAAAATCACCAACAAACAATTTATCCATTAAAAAATTGTACAAGATCATGGCTAAAACATACGCAGAAATAAACGATAAAATCAAGAAAGGTACGGCTGTCGTGTTGACTGCCGAAGAAGTTGCAGAACTGGCAAAAACGCTCTCCCCGAAAGAGATTGCGGAGAAAGTGGATGTCGTGACCACGGCCACTTTCGGGGCAATGTGTTCCTCCGGGGCATTCCTAAACTTCGGACACGCTAATCCCCCGATTCGCATGGAAAAAATCGAGTTGAACGGCATTCGTGTCAGTGGTGGACTAGCCGCCGTGGACACTTACGTGGGTGCCACTGATTGCAACCCGGAAAATCCCAGTTACGGGGGTGCCCATATCATAGAAGACCTGATTGCAGGTAAAGAAATCACGCTGGAGGCCTGGGGAAAAGGTACGGATTGTTATCCCCGGAAACATATCAAAACGGTGATCACCAAAGATACGATTAACGAGGCCATCCTGTACAACCCCAGAAATGCCTACCAGAATTATAACGTGGCTACTAACTCCACGGATAAAATTAAATACACGTACATGGGAACCTTGTTGCCAAAATTGCGAAATGCCTCTTACAGCACGGCCGGAGAATTATCTCCCCTGTTGAACGATCCGGAATGTCGTACGATCGGTTTAGGAACTCGTATTTTCCTCTGCGGGACAGAAGGATACGTCACTTGGAACGGAACACAATTCCACTCCACGAAAGAAACGAACGAACACGGAATACCCACCAGCAATGCCCGCACGATTGCCGTAATCGGTGACTTAAAAAACATGAGTACGGAATTTTTAAGAGGAGTTTATTACGAAAAATACGGGGTAAGCATGTTTGTCGGCATCGGCATCCCCATCCCGATTCTGGATGAAGACCTTGCCCGCAGAGTATCTATCCGAAATGAACAAATAGAAACCACGGTTGTCGATTACGGAGACGGGAATAAGATTTTAGGTAAAACAAATTACGCCGCCCTACAAAGTGGAGAGATCGAGGTCAATGGCCATAAAATCAAAACGGCTCCTGTTGCCAGCTTGTCAAAAGCCCGGCAAATTGCCGAGATTTTAAAGTCATGGATTCAGAAAGGAGACTTCCTGCTCACGGAACCCGTTCGCCCCATGCCAACAGGCACTTCTCTAAAAGGACTCCAAGAAATTGAAAATGGAGAATTGAAAAAAGATTAAGTGCTTGCCGATTCAACGATTACGTGATTTTATAATCATCTAATCGGAAATCACAGAATCAAATAATTAGTAAAATCTAAAATTAATAGCGGCTATGACTAAAAAAGTAATATTAACCTTCCCGGTTGACGCAACAGATAGACCCTTGACATACGACTTAATTCGTATCTATGATGTAAAAGTAAATATCCTAAAGGCAGAGATACAACCCGGAAAAACCGGATCACTCTTGATCGAAATGGATGCGGATCCCTTGAGAATAGAACAGGCTATCGCCTTCCTGAATGATAACGGGGTAACCGTAAGCCCTGTATCCAGCAAGATTTCTTACGACGAATCCCGCTGTATCAATTGCGGAAACTGTGCCTCGGCCTGTTTCTCCCACGCCTTGACGATCGAGGCTCCCGACTGGAAACTACAATTCAATCCCGAAAAATGTATCGCCTGCAAACTATGTTTAAAAGCTTGCCCGTTGAAACTTTTCAAGATTGAATTCAGTAATCCGGAAAGCTGCTAGACAATTGAAAATGGAAAATGGAGAATTGAAAATTGAAATCATAAATTAATTCGGTTATGATCGAGTACAAAAATCGCACATATCGGGAGCATTTGCAGAAAGAGCGCTGGTATTCTTTCACGGTTGCTTACAAAGAGACAGACCTGTGGATCGGAATAGATCAAGCATCTTTCCAAGAAAGCATACCTACATTCACGGAATCCCGAATCCGAACATTACGGGAATACATGGATGCTTACCTGCAAAATGATCCGGATTACGCCACGTCACTCGTTTCCTACGAGGCACAACCGGGAGCCCCAGCCATTTTTCAAGAGATGTCTGAGGTGGCCAGAAAATCCGGAATCGGTCCGATGAGTGCGGTTGCCGGGGCTGTTGCCAGCCGAATTGGTCAAGAGATCAAAGAAAAGTACGGGGTGCGGGAAATCATCGTGGAAAATGGCGGAGACATCTACGCGGACATACAAGAAAACATAGATATTGCCGTGTTTGCCGGGCCCTCTCCCCTGTCGGAAAAAGTGGGTTTCACCCTCCGGGCTGACCACGCCCCCCTAGGAATTTGTACTTCATCCGGAACCGTGGGTCCCTCTTTAAGTTTCGGGAAAGCGGATGCCGTCATGATTATTTGTAAAAATTGTGCTTTAGCCGACACGTATGCCACGGCTTTTGCCAACGAAATCAAAACAACAGACGACATCGCCCCTTGCATCGAAAAGATCGGGAAGACGAAAGACATCCTTGCCGCCATCTGTATCAAGGATGACAAAATCGGAATTCACGGCATTTTTGATTTAAAACTCTTTCATTCTAAACTTTAAATTCTAAATTACAAAAATGAACCTACAAGATCGCATATACATACTGGATGGAGCCACCGGAACAGCTTTGCAGCAATTCCGGTTGACGGAAACCGATTTCCGAGGCAAGGAATTCGCACACCACCCGATCCCCCTAAAGGGAAACAACGATGTGCTGAATATTACCCGCCCGGACGTGATTCGTCAGGTACATCAAAACTATATTGATGCGGGAGCCGATATTATCGAAACCAACACCTTCAATGCCAATGCTATTTCACAAACCGAATACGGTTGTACGGAATGGGTGGAACGCTTTAACTTGGAAGGCGCCCGTCTGGCAAAAGAAACCGCAGCCGCTTGTAAAGAACGGAAAGTTTACGTGGCAGGAAGTATCGGACCAACCGATAAATCCCTGACCCTCACCCCTGATCCCGATCAACCGACTTACCGAATCGTGGATTTCGATACGCTGGCCAATGCATACGCCAGTCAGGTAACGGCATTAATAGAAGGCGGCGTAGATTTGTTGCTGGTTGAAACCATCTACGACGGGCTGAACGCAAAAGCCGCCCTTTACGCTATCGCAAAAGTACAGGAAGAGAAAGGTACGCATCTTCCCGTGATGCTTTCCGCCACGGTAAACGACAAAAGCGGACGTACACTGACCGGACAATCACTGGAGGCCCTGTTCACGAGTCTCTCCCACTACCCGATTCTCAGCTTTGGCCTGAACTGTTCATTCGGGGCGAAAGAGTTACACCATTTCCTACGGGAACTGGCTCCACGCATCCCGTGTTACATCAGTATATACCCGAACGCAGGACTACCGAATGAAATGGGAGAATACGACGAATCTCCGAAATTTACCGCTCTTTGTCTCCAGAACATGGCAAAAGAGGGATTGATCAATATTGCCGGAGGATGTTGCGGAACGACACCGGAACACATCCGGGCAATCGCAAACGCCTTGAAAGACATCCCCCCTAGAAAAGTCCCGACATCCAACCACCAACTAAAAGTGAGTGGTCTCGATACCGTCGTGGTGGATAAGGAATTAAACAATTTTATCAATATCGGCGAACGTACAAACGTGGCAGGCTCCGCTAAATTTGCCCGTCTTATCCGGGAAAAGAATTACACGGAGGCTGCCACGATCGCCCGGAAACAGATCGAGGCAGGAGCGTCTATCATCGACATCAACATGGATGATGCCATGTTGGACGGCACGGCCGAGATGGAACGTTTCGTGCGAATCATCAGCAACGAACCGGATATTGCCAAAGCGGCTTTCATGATAGATTCTTCCAAGTGGGAAACCATCCTTGCCGGGTTAAAAAACACGCAAGGAAAATGTATTGTAAACTCGATCAGCTTGAAAGAAGGGGAAAAAGACTTCCTTTACAAAGCCAAAGAGATTCAACGCCTAGGGGCGGCCGTGGTCGTGATGGCATTTGACGAAGAAGGCCAAGCCACGACATACCAACGTAAAATAGACATTTGCCAAAGAGCTTACGACTTGTTGACCACGCAAGCTGGATTTACTCCTGAAAACATTATCTTCGATGTGAACATACTAGCCATCGGAACCGGAATCGAGGAACACAACAACTATGCCGTGGACTATATCGAGGCGGTACGCTGGATTAAACAAAACTTGAAAGGATGCCGCACATCCGGTGGTGTCTCCAACTTGTCATTCTCGTTCCGGGGAAATAACACGGTGCGGGAAGCCATGCACTCCGTTTTCTTGTACCATGCCATTCGTGCAGGGCTGGACATGGCGATCGTGAATCCTGCCATGTTACAGGTATACGACGAGATCGACCCGGTATTGCTGAAAGCCGTGGAAGACGTCGTACTAAACCGTACACCCGAAGCGACGGAAACCCTGATCACCCTTGCCGAGAAATACAGGGAAACGAAAGGAGAAGTAAAAACCGTGCAACAGGAAGAATGGCGGAACCGTCCCCTGGAAGAACGTCTCGGACACGCACTAATCAAGGGAATCACGGATTATCTGACGGAAGACCTTCAAGAGACACTCGCGCATTATGCCAGCCCGGTCGAGATCATCGAAGGGCCTTTAATGAAAGGAATGGAACGGGTCGGACAATTCTTCGGGGAAGGAAAAATGTTCTTGCCACAGGTCGTGAAATCAGCCAAGGTTATGAAAGAAGCCGTACACATCCTACAACCGGAAATCGAACGTCACAACGCATCGGGCAAAAACGTAACCCGTCGCCCCCGTGTCGTGATTGCCACGGTGAAAGGAGACGTACACGACATCGGTAAAAATATCGTGAATATTGTTCTGACCTGTAATAATTTGGAAGTAATCGATCTTGGTGTCATGGTTGACAATCAAAGTATTGTCAATGCTGCCAAAGAACACGAGGCAGATATTATCGGAGTCAGCGGTTTGATCACGCCCTCTCTGGGGGAAATGGAAAACCTGTGCGAACTGTTGCAAAAAGAACAATTACAAGTTCCCCTACTTGTTGGTGGAGCTACGACCTCAACCGTGCATACGGCCGTCAAACTAGCACCGAAATACGAATATTGCGTTGTGTCAGGTGGTGACGCATCCCGGACCGTGGGAATCATCAAGCGTTTACTGAATGATCGGGAAAATTATATTCGTGAAATAAAAGTTGAACAAGAAAACATTCGAACTTTGTACAATCAACATCAACAAAAACAAATATCACTCGAAGAAGCTCGCCGGAGAGCCCCACGGTACGATTGGGAACACGTGGAACCCACAACTTTCGGAGAACACAATCTACTGGTAAAACGCTTGAATCTCGAAGATTTAGTGGAAAGAATCGACTGGACGCCATTTTTCCATTTCTGGGGATTCAAAGGGATATACCCAAAAATCATTTACACGAACGACGAGGCGGACCGTACTTACCAAGCAGCACTGGATATGCTGGGTAAAGTGATTGCCGGAAATGAATTTGACGTTTCCATCATTGTCCGTTTCTTTGATGCCTATTCGGAGCATGAAGACATCGTTCTGGATGGTCAATATCGATTCACGATGCCCCGGCAGCAAGCGGACTTGGAAGAGTGTCTTTCACTGGCTGATTTCGTCATCCCGAAAGAAAAAGGAATCGGCAGCGTGGGACTATTCTGCTTGAAAGTACAGGATGATCACCAATGCAACGATTGCCGTGATTTTGAACACTTGTTACGAGGAAGTCTCTGTGCCCGGTTGGCAGAAGCCTGCGCAGAATGGATGCAGGAACAAGTCAATGAAGGAACTCACATGATCCGTCCCGCTTTCGGTTACCCGACTTGCCCGGATCATGCGATGAAGAAATTGGCCTTTGACATTCTGGATGCTCCTACCCAGATCGGGGTACGCCTCACCGAAGGGTATTCCATCTATCCCTCGACAAGCCTGTGCGGCATGCTGATTTCTCATCCTAAAGTAAAATATTTTAGCGTATAAGACTCTTCTAAAATAAGATAAAAGTAACAAACTCCCTCCCCCCTTCGGGGTACTCCCTCTATAAACAGAGGGAGAGCTGGAATACTCCCTGTTTTCGGGAAGAGTCACCAACTCCTCCTCTGTTTATAGAGGAGGTGCACGAAGTGACGGAGGAGTTTGAACTCTAAAATAGATAAACTATTGGAATCTAAAAATCTAAAATTATGAAAGTCATCGACATACTCAACAATACAGACAAAGCGGTATTCTCTTTCGAGCTGGTACCGCCACTAAAAGGCGGAGACATCAATAAAATATACGAGGCCATCGAACCCTTGATTGCCCTTGCTCCCCCATTCATTAACATTACCTTTCACCGGGATGAAGTGGTATATCGTGAATACCCGGACGGAACGATCAAAAAAGTTACCGTGACAAAACGCCCCGGTTCCGTGGCACTGGCCGCAGCCATCATGAGACGGTACAACGTGGACATGGTTCCTCATATCGTGTGCGGGGGAGCCACCCGCCACAAGATCGAGAACGAACTCATAGACTTGAATTTCCTTGACATTGAAAACGTGATGGCCCTCCGGGGTGATCCCATACCGGGAGAACGTTTCTTTACTCCCGAAGAAGGCGGACACCAATATAGTTGTGAACTGGTAGAACAAATCACTCGCATGAACCACGGACAATACTTGGATGACACGCTGACAGAGGCCGTTCCCACGAACTTCTGCATCGGGGTTGCCGGATACCCGGAAAAACATTACGAAGCTCCCAACCAAGCCTGTGACATCGAAAACCTGAAAAAGAAAGTCGATGCGGGAGCAAATTATATCGTCACCCAGATGTTTTTCGATAACTCCAAATTTTTCCAGTTTGTCGATAAATGTCGGGCGCAAGGAATTAACGTACCTATCGTACCGGGACTAAAACCCATATCAACATTCAAACATCTGGAAATGCTCCCACGTACATTCAGTATAGACATCCCACACGAACTGGTTAAAGAGATTCGTTCATGCAAAAATAACAAGGAGATCAACCAAGTCGGTATAGAATGGTGCGTAGCACAGAGTAAAGAACTCATCGCACACGGGGTTCCCGCCGTTCATTACTACACGATGGGGAAATCGGAAAATATTCAGGAAATTGTAAAACAAGTTTTCTAAGCTATGCAACAAGAAACTAAACCAAACTTTTGGGCACTAACTCCCTTGATCGTATTTTTAAGTATCTACCTGATAGCCTCTATCATCATGGGAGATTTTTACAAAATGCCGATCACGGTAGCATTTCTCGTCTCTTCCGTTGTGGCCGTGGCCATCTCTTCCGGAGGAAAACTCCACAAACGGATAGACCTATTCTGCAAAGGAGCCGCCAACAGCAATATCATGCTCATGGTATGGATTTTTATCCTTGCCGGAGCATTTGCCCAAACGGCAAAAGCCGTGGGGGCGGTAGATGCGACCGTTAATCTGGCTTTATCCATACTTCCGGACAGTCTCCTACTTGCAGGAATCTTTATTGCTGCCTGTTTTATTTCACTTTCCATGGGGACTTCTGTCGGTACGATCGTGGCTCTTACCCCCGTTGCCGTCGGTATTGCCACGCAAACAGATATAAATACGCCTTTCATGGTAGCTATCGTGGTCGGAGGTGCCATGTTCGGGGATAACCTATCTTTTATCTCCGACACAACCATTGTTGCCACCCGCACACAAGGCTGTAACATGAAAGATAAATTCAAAGTTAATAGCTTAATTGTCATTCCGGTCGCCCTACTCGTAACTATCGTTTACCTGTTCCAAGGCAGCGAAATAACAACAACACCCAGCGCCACCCCGATCGAGTGGTTAAAAGTAATTCCTTACATTTTGGTACTTACCACCGCATTAGCTGGCGTGAATGTCATGATCGTACTTCTACTCGGTATTCTCTGTTCCGGTATAGTCGGAATAATTACCGGAAGTATTCAATTCTGGGAATGGATTGCCGCCATGGGTTCGGGGATCTCCGGCATGGGAGAACTGATCATTATCACGTTATTGGCAGGCGGAATGCTCGAAATGATTCGCTCCAACGGGGGAATTGCCTACATCATACAGAAATTGACAACTCATGTCAAATCAAAAAAAGGAGCCGAATTAAGTATTGCCGCCCTCGTCAGTTTCGCCGATTTATGCACGGCAAACAACACGATAGCCCTCATCATGTCCGGCCCCATAGCTAAAGACATTACCAATCGTTTTGGTGTCGATCCCCGGAAATCAGCCAGCCTGCTAGACACATTCTCGTGTTTCGTGCAAGGTATCATTCCCTACGGGGCGCAATTACTCATGGCCGCCGGTCTAGCCTCCATTACCCCGCTAGCCATCATGCAGTACCTCTACTACCCGTACTTAATGGGTGTTGCAGCCCTTTTGGCTATATTCTTCCGCTATCCTCGGAAATACTCACGGTAAACTTTTAGCTTTTATCTTTTAGTTTTTAACTTTGCCCCATGACAATAATCGAAATCATCGTCACCATACTCCTCGGTACCGCCGCAGGTTTTATCAACACGTTTGCCGGGGGCGGCTCCATGTTGGTAGTACCTTTCCTTATCTTCATCGGCTTACCGGCAAACGTGGCGAACGCAACCAACCGGATTGCTATTTTATTGCAAAACGTGGTATCCGTCAGCGGCTTTAAACAAAAAAAAATACTTGATTTCAAAACCGATTCTAAACTGCTACTCCCCGTGGCCCTCGGAAGTATCGTGGGTGCATTTATTGCCGTGGACATCAACGAAGAGATATTCAAAAAAGTCATTGCCGGACTTTTAATCGTCATGTTTTTCATGCTACTCTTGAACCCGGATGTCTGGGTTAAAGCAAATGCGGACAAGGCAAAAATGAAAAGCCCGTGGCTACGAAACATTATCTTCTTTTTCCTAGGAATTTACGGCGGATTCATCCAAATCGGTATCGGGTTCTTCCTGCTGGCGGGGTTGGTTCTCGGATGTGGTTACGATCTATTAAAAGCCAATGCCATAAAACTATTTATCGTGCTATTCTACACGATTATCGCTCTGGTAATCTTTATCTGGAACGATCTCGTGGATTTTAAAGTCGGACTTATCCTAGCCTGTGGAAATATGCTTGGAGCATGGTTAGGAGTACGTTTCAGTATCAAATGGGGAGCCAAATACATCCGGTATTTCCTGCTCGTCGTACTTGTCATTGTAGCCGTACGCCTGTTTTTCAGCTAACCGAATTTAAACAATCCATAACATCACGTGAAAACTTCTTAAAACGACCTTTCCATACAGGATTATTAGTTAACTTTGCATTGCAAATTCAAAGATCATGGAAATAAAAATAGGACACTCTTTCACACAAGAAATTACCGTGCAACATAAAGACACGGCAGCCGTTTACGGTTCCGGGAAACTGGAAGTATTCGCAACACCCGCAATGGTAGGTTTAATGGAAAACACAGCTATCAAATGCCTGGAAGGAATGTTGGAAGCCGACAGCGACACCGTAGGTATCGAGATCAATACCAAACACGTGAAGGCAACCGCTGTTGGCAAGAAAGTAACCTGCAAAGCCACCATCACTGAGGTTGACGGTCGCCGTATTCGTTTCTCTATCGAGGCATGGGATGAAACCGCCCCTATCGGCTCGGCCATCCACGACCGCTTTATCATCAACCCGGAAAAATTCATGAGCAAACTTTCTTAATTGTAAATTGAATAATTGTAAATTTTAAATTGAAGAACCAACATTTTCAATTTAAAATCTAAAATTTAAAATCTAAAATTAGTAAATGTTTAAACTAACTTCCCAATTCGAACCGACCGGGGATCAACCGGAAGCAATCAAGGAACTAACGCAAGGACTTCGGGATGAAGTCCCGGGGCAGGTATTATTGGGAGTTACAGGATCGGGAAAGACATTTACGATTGCCAACGTGATACAAGAGGTTCAGCGTCCGACACTAATCCTCAGCCACAACAAGACGTTAGCCGCCCAGTTATACGGGGAGTTCAAGGCTTTCTTCCCTGAAAATGCAGTAGAATACTTTGTATCTTACTACGACTATTACCAACCGGAGGCCTACCTGCCCACCACCAACACATATATCGAGAAAGATCTTATGATCAATGACGAGATCGACAAATTACGGTTACGAACCACGGCATCCTTGCTATCCGGACGCCGGGATGTAATTGTGATTTCATCCGTTTCGTGTCTTTACGGTATGGCAGACCCAACTGCTTTCGGTTCAAATATTATCTACTTGCAGAAAGGTCAAAAGATAGCCCGTAATCAACTTTTACGCCGTTTGGTGGATGCCCTTTACGTGAATAACGAACTGGAATTCAAACGTGGTAGTTTTCGGGCAAAAGGAGAAACCGTAGACATCTTCCCGGCCATTGAAACCTTCGAGGGAATGGCCTACCGGATCGAGTTCTGGGATGATGAGATTGACCGGATTACCTCGTTTAGCCCGCAAACCGGGAAAACGATCGACGAAATGGAAAATCTGAACATCTACCCCGCAAATCTGTTTGTCACGGATAAAGCCACGCTCGCGAAAGCCATACATGACATAGAACACGATCTTGTCGTGCAAGTTGATTTCTTAAACTCCATCGGTAAACACTTTGAGGCAAAACGACTGGACGAACGGGTAAAATATGACGTGGAAATGATCCGGGAACTAGGTTATTGCTCCGGTATCGAAAATTACTCCCGTTACCTAGACGGGCGGGCTGCCGGAGTTCGCCCCTTCTGCCTGCTGGATTACTTCCCGCAGGATTTCCTGCTCGTCGTAGACGAATCACACGTGACACTCCCGCAAGTAAGAGCCATGTATGGTGGTGACCGATCCCGTAAACAATCACTCGTGGAATACGGGTTCCGTCTTCCGGCAGCTTTCGATAACCGTCCACTCACGTTTGAAGAATTTGAGGCCAACACGGGGCAAACCATATACGTCAGTGCCACCCCGGCCGATTATGAACTGGAAAAATGCAATGGGGTTGTCGTGGAACAGATTATCCGCCCCACCGGAATTCTTGATCCGGAAATCGAAGTCGTTCCCAGCAAGAACCAGATAGACCACCTCATCAACGAAATACAAAAACGAATTGAGATCAACGAAAAAGTTCTTGTAACCACGCTGACCAAGCGAATGGCGGAGGAACTAAGTAAATATTTGGACCGTATTAGCATCAAATGCCAGTACATTCACTCTGACGTGGACACACTGGAACGAGTACAGATCATCGAAAATTTACGCAAAGGAGTAATTGATGTAATTGTAGGAGTTAACTTATTACGTGAAGGATTAGATATGCCTGAAGTCTCCCTTGTTGCCATCCTCGATGCCGACAAAGAAGGATTCCTACGCTCTACCCGTTCACTGATACAGACCTCCGGACGTGCCGCCCGTAACCTAAATGGCAAAGTCATCATGTATGCCGACACGATCACTCGCTCTATGCAGGAAACCATCAATGAAACCCAGTATCGCCGAGAAAAACAGATGGAGTATAACCTTCAACACGGTATCACCCCTACCCAAATACGGAAATCCACGGAATCCGTACTAAAAGAAACTTCCCGTGCTTACATTGAAGAAGAGCACGTGAACTTGGCCGCAGACCCCGTTACCGCTTACATGAGTAAACCGGAACTGGAAAAAATGCTGCAAAAAACAAAAGCTGCCATGCAAAAAGCCGCCAAAGAAATGGATTTCCTTGAAGCTGCCCGCCTCCGGGATGAAATGTTTAAACTGGAAGAAACAATCAAACGGCTGAATCCTTAAAAATATTTTTCTATTATAATAGCAAAAAGCAACTGTTTTTCCAGTTGCTTTTACCCTTCCAATCAAGATTCGAACCCACATTCTACAGGCGTTCGAAGTATTTTCCATTGTTTATCTACAGATTCTAAAAATTCTTCAAGTTTCTCGGAAATTTCTTTAAATTTTTTGGAAGATAGATCATTTAGATACAAACCATTAGCACTTATCGTGTAACTTCCCGTTAATACCTCCCCATCACATTGACGAATACTTTTGCTTACAAGTGGAATCTCGTTCAAGACTTTCTTTCTTGGGGTATAGTCTTCCCGTATTGTAATGAAAGCCTCTTCTTTTTCCGTAGCCTCTTTAATATTCATAAACTCTCTCTTTTCCATCCGATCCAAGAATTGTTGCATTTGCTCGATAACACAGCTTATTTGCTCGGAAGATGTAAAGTGCATCTCCCCCTCGTAAGTATCAATATAGTAAGAAACACCATAAGTATCTTTATCCGCAAAACGACAAACAGACATATCCACATCAATTCCACATAAATCATCATCCTCAAATTCCTGAAAAGAGGTATTATCTTGTTCAAGAAACGTTTCGATCGTATCATGAATTTCAACTAATTGTTTTAACGAAAGATCGTACAATAACTCATCACCAATGGAAATACTATAGAGGCGTCGCATCTTACACGCAACCTCTAATTCTTTAATTTCTTTCGCTTGAAAAGAATTGTACACAAACCATTTCTCAACAAAAGAAGTTTCCCTTGATAATTTCACCATTAATTCTATTAATCGTGAAGCTAACAGTCTCTTATCCTTACTATACGAGGGGACATCAACGTAACCTTGAAAAAAAGCATCAGCCAATTTCATCCAAGGAAGTCGCATACAATCCAAGAGTTGTTGCGTTTCATTCATCTCATGGAGCAAGCCTCCCAATAAATTTTCATCACAATCTCCTCTCAATTTATTACCCCGAAACCTTCTCATAACCTGAGACTTCGTCAGATAGAAATCTTTCGAAGACATTCTTTGTTGCTCTCCCGACATCCCGTCAGAAAAAGCACTTTCATCCTTTTCACCCATGATAGTCACATTTCAGGTTCATTACTCCTCAAATCAATCAAAGCTTCTACTTCTTTCCTCTGTTGCTGGTATTGACGTGCCAAACCCATAATCAAAGGTTCTTTCTTGGAAAGATGTTTCATCTTTTTTATCAACTCTATCACCAAATCTGATAAGCGATTTTGCTTCTCTTTTCCCTCTACCAGAACTACATAATGCATAAAACTACTATATAGTACTGAAATACTATCCTCCCACTGAAATTGTAAACTGTGTAATAGGTTTTCCACGATACACAAGTGTTTCAACATAACCTCTAAAGGTTCCTTTTTCTCTTGCCCCCCAAACGCCATTAAACGTTCTGCCTCCAAAATGTAGTAATTTTCCAGCCTTTCAATTTCTTCCGTGGACAGGCCACCTAACGCATCTCCATTTTCTGATTGCGCCTTCAAAGCATCATTCTTTTCCATAAGTTATAGGTTTAAGTCAGGCAGAAAAAAACGGTTCTGCCCATACCGTCTGTAATGAAACATTCCTCACCACAGCAATGAAAATTCATTGCCTAATTCATTATTTTCCGTATATTTACGATCATTTAATCTATTAAAACTCAACAAAGATACAAAATATTTCGCCAATGCAAGAAAAAACACAAAATATTTCACCAATAAAACAAAGAATATTACAATTTATAGCAAATCTAGGGATCAGCAAAAGAGAATTTTACTCTTTAACAGGAATATCAAGAGGCACTCTAGAGAGTAAAACAGGTATTACAGAAGACACATTAACAAAACTTTTCGCCATATATCCGGAATTATCACCTATATGGATCTTTACAGGAAAAGGTGAAAAGTTCCAATCTCAACATGATGAAATTTCCTCTCTTTTTACTCCAGAACAAAATATCGAAGATAAACTTCTCAGTATTATAGCAAAAAAAGATTCAGAAATAAGAGAACTGGCAGAAGAAGTAGGCAAGTTAAAACAAGAAATTCTACAATTAAAAAATTCTATACAAGATTAGATATACCTACTTGTAAGTATACCTAATCTTATTCTATCTTCGAAATTATTTTCTATTAACTAAGACTTAGGCAGCACCACATTCGTGATCCGTCCAACAGATGCCAAATTCCCAAATTCATCCGTCACGTTAACAGATACCACGTGAGTACGATGCCCTTTATGGATAAACTCTGCACGACCGATAACATAACTTCCTTGAGCCTTCCGAACGTGGTTGGCATTAATCTCGATTCCAAACACGTGATTTTCTTCCAGATTCTCTCCGATATAAGTTAATCCACTCCCCACGGTCTCTACTAATGCCATAATTGCTCCACCATGCAACAAATTACCGGGGCGCATCGTCCGTTCGTCAATAGGCATTTTTGCTTCCAACCAATTCTCTCCGATACCAATAAACTCTATACCTAAACTTGCCATTAATGTTCCCCGGCTTTCCCGGTTCATCTGCGCTATAATTGCTGAACTATCCATGTATTAATTTCTTGATTTATGATTTTTCGATTCAGTGATTTCTACACACAAAGCTAACGCCTTTTTATCGTAAATTACAAATTTATTCTTTTCTAGCTTTTCTCTTTGGGTTTGCGGGAAACCACCCTTTACGCACTCGTTCTTCCTGCTCGAAAATCTCCTTGATCGTCCAGAAAGAAGAAAAGGCAAACACGCCTAGTAGAGAAGACCATAGCACGTTCGTCACCCACAAAGCGGCCACTGTCCCCACGATTCCCAGAACGAGAAAAATCCACCAGCAACCTGTTCCCCAATAATATTCCGCTTTAATCACCACGGGATGAAATAATCCGATAATCAGGAACGTGCAAATCCCGATAATCAGCCCTGTCAAATTATACGTTTCTATAAATTCCATACTCTATTTTTAGATTCATGCAAATGTACAAATATTCCAAAACTCTATTTCATTTCACCAAAATATTCCTACTTTTGTACATAGACTACGGGAAAAGAAGTAAACAAGTTTTATTAAATCATAAATTGTTTATATTCCTTATCGTAAATCACTAATTATAAACGAATATGGCACCATTAAAAGAAGGAGATAAAGCCCCTTACTTCGAGGGCATAAATCAAGACGGGAAAAAAATCACGCTGGAAGATTTTAAAGGGAAAAAATTAATCCTCTATTTTTACCCGAAGGACAACACGTCGGGATGCACCGCGGAAGCATGTAGTTTGAATGACGGTTATTCTTCCCTCACGGAAAAAGGATTTGAAGTCGTTGGTGTCAGCCCCGATTCGGCAAGCTCTCACTTAAAGTTCATTGCCAAATATAACTTGGCTTTCAACCTAATTGCTGATACCGAGAAAAAGATACTGGAAACCTACGGTGTATGGGCCGAAAAGAAATTATATGGCAGAACTTACATGGGAGTCGTTCGCACCACCTTTGTCATTGACGAAAACGGGATCATCGAAAAAGTGATCACGAAAGTAAACACGAAGGATCACGCAAAACAAATCCTCGAACAATTAAAAATAAAATAAAGAACTCCTCCGGCCTTCGGCCACCTCCTCTATAAATAGAGGAGGAGCTAGTAACTCTTACCAAAGATGGTAAGTAACTCAACTCTCCCTCTGTTTATAGAGGGAGTACCCCGAAGGGGGGAGGGAGTTCAAATTTAAAATCTAAAATTTAAAATTTAAAATCAATAAATTATGGCAAACACAGAAACCAATCAAGACAAGTTAAAAGCACTTCAACTTACCCTTGACAAGATCGAGAAGAATTTCGGTAAGGGGAGCGTCATGAAACTTGGCGATAATGTCGTGGAAGATGTCGCGGTGATCCCTTCCGGCTCTATCGGACTGGACAGAGCATTAGGAGTAGGCGGATACCCGAAAGGCCGTGTGATCGAGATTTTCGGTCCCGAATCTTCCGGTAAGACTACATTAGCCATCCATGCCATCGCCGAGGCTCAAAAACAAGGCGGTATCGCGGCTATCATCGATGCCGAACACGCCTTTGATCGGTCATACGCCGAGAAACTGGGAGTTGACGTGAACAACTTGTTTATATCTCAACCGGACAACGGTGAACAAGCCCTTGAAATCGCAGAACAACTGATCCGCTCGGCAGCAATCGATATTATCGTGATCGACTCCGTGGCCGCCCTAACCCCCAAAGCTGAAATCGAGGGAGATATGGGTGATAGCGTGATGGGATTACAGGCCCGTTTGATGTCACAAGCACTACGTAAACTAACAGGAACCATCAGCAAGACAAACACCTGCTGTATATTCATTAACCAGTTGCGTGATAAAATCGGTGTCATGTTCGGTAATCCCGAAACAACCACGGGTGGTAACGCGTTGAAATTCTATTCATCCGTGCGACTGGACATCCGTCGTGTTGGACAAATCAAAGACGGAGAGGAAATCTACGGTAACCACACCCGCGTGAAAGTGGTAAAAAACAAAGTTGCACCTCCATTCAAGAAAGCCGAATTCGACATTATGTATGGGGAAGGCATCTCTCGTTCAGGCGAAATCGTGGATCTCGGAGTTGAATATAACGTGATCAAGAAAAGCGGTAGCTGGTTCTCTTACGGCGAAAGCAAACTGGGACAAGGACGGGAAACCGTGAAACAACTGGTGATGGATAACCCGGAACTAGCAGAAGAGCTTACCCAAAAAATCGTGGAAGCCATGGAAAACGGCGTGCAACCGACAACGAAATAAGAAAATCGTGTAATAAAACAGCTAAAATTACAATGAAAAGTTATTTATGTTCTGCATTAGTCTTGTTGGCAATGGTGTCGTGTGACAGCAAGAAAGAGGCAGTAAAACCAAGTTATAAAACACCGGATATGAAATTAGCATCCGACGTGATGACTCCCGAGGTGTTATGGTCATTTGGTAGAATCGGTAGCGTAAGCGTATCACCCGATCAAAAAACACTCGTGTACGACGTGACTTACTTCAACAAGGAAGAAGATCGTTCATACAGTGACATCTACGTGATGAACCTAGCCGACGGGAAATCCAAACAACTGACAGACACGGATTACAAAGAATTTGGAGAAACCTGGACTTCCGACGGTAAAATTGCCTTCATGTCCAGCAAATCCGGTTCCGTACAATTATGGGAAATGAATGCCGACGGTAGTGGGCTTACCCAGTTAACCAATATTGAAGGCGGTATCGGGGGCTTCATTTTCTCCCCGGACAAATCCAAACTTCTTTTCTTGAAAGACGTGAAACTGGAACAAGATGTTCACGATCTTCACCCCGATCTTCCGAAGGCAAACGCCCGCTTGATCGACGGTCAAGTATATCGTCACTGGAATGACTGGGTAGAGGCTTACACCCATCCTTTCGTGGCAGATTACATCCCCGGCCAAATGGTTACCACGGGGAAAGACATCATGGAAGGAGAAAAATGGGAATCACCCGTTCGTCCTTGGGGCGGTACAGAACAGATCACATGGACCAAAGACGGAAAAGGAGTAATCTACATGGCCCGTAAAAAAGAGGGAATCGCTTACATGACTTCTACCAACACGGACCTCTATCTTTACGATTTGAATTCCGGTAAAACCCGCAACCTTACAGAGGGGATGATGGGTTACGACCAAAACCAAGTGATCTCCCCCAATGGAGAACTCATGGCTTGGGAAAGTATGGAACGTGACGGTTACGAGGCGGACAAAATTCGTCTATTCGTGATGAATTTGAAAACCGGGGAGAAGAAAGAATACACGAAAGATTTCGATCAAAATGTTGGGGTTCTCTCTTGGGGTGACGACAACACGATCTATTTCATTTCAGATTATCACGCTACGGACGAAATTTATCGGTTAACCCTGAATGACGGGGTTATCACCAAATTAACCGAAGGCGTACACAATTACACCTCGGTTATTCCCGTGAACGATTACCTCATCGCAACCAAGGTATCTATGAGTCAACCGGCAGAAATCTACAAAGTTGACCCGAAAACCGGGAAAGACACCGAATTATCATTCGTGAACAAAGGCATTTTGGATCAATTAACCATGGGTAAGGTTGAATCCCGTTGGATCAAGACCACGGACAACAAACAAATGTTGACTTGGATCATCTATCCTCCCCACTTCGACCCGAACAAAAAATACCCGGCAATCCTTTATTGCGAAGGCGGTCCTCAAAGCACGGTAAGCCAATTCTGGAGCTATCGCTGGAATTTCCAGATGATGGCAGCCAACGGTTACATCATTGTTGCCCCGAACCGTCGCGGTCTACCGGGATTCGGGCAAGAATGGAACGAGCAAATCAGCGGTGACTACCCCGGACAAAACATCAAGGATTACCTTTCTGCCATCGACGAGATGAAGCAAGAACCTTATATTGATGAAAACCGTTTAGGTTGCGTGGGAGCCTCTTATGGTGGTTTCTCCGTGTATTTCCTTGCCGGACATCACGACAAGCGCTTCAAAGCATTCATCGCTCACTGCGGTATCTTCAACATGGAAATGCAATACTACAACACCGAAGAGATGTGGTTTGCTAACTGGGATATGGGCGGCGCTCCTTGGGAAAAGAATAACAAGGTAGCTCAACGTACATTCGACAACTCTCCTCACAAATTCGTGGGAGAATGGGACACCCCGATCTTGGTTATCCACGGTCAAAAAGACTTCCGTATCGACGCCTCTCAAGGCATGGGAGCATTCAATGCAGCCCGTATGCGTGGCATCCCGGCACAGTACTTGTACTTCCCCGAAGAATGTCACTGGGTATTGGGTTGCCAGAACGGAATCCTATGGCAACGGACTTTCGCCTCTTGGCTGAATAAGTGGTTGAAATAATAAAACCAAACAAATAAAAAGAATCCCACGGAGTATCAACTTCGTGGGATTCGCTTTTCTCTACTTCACCTCACAATTTGCTTTCTTAAACCGTTCGACCAAAGGCACCATCAAATCAAACTTCTTAATTATATCCTTATAATCACGATACGACTCGTAGAACCTCTCCTTTTCTCCCCAATAAGCGTAAATAGCCGCAACATAATCCCGAATGTCTTGTTCCTTAGTAGGAGTCTTAACCCAATTACGGGATGAAACCTCCACTTCCAGCCATTTAATAAATCCAAGCTCTTCAGGACAATCTGCCGGGGCAAACATACTCGCTTCATCATAATTAGAATCCCCGGATATTTTATAAAAATCCAGTAACTCATCCACACAAAACTCTTGAATCCAGTCCGCACATTTCACAGCCAAAATCTCCCCTCCTAACAATTTCAGTTCATCCTCACTCATCTTTTTGATCGCGTTCAATTTCCCAATCACCATTCCTCTTATCCCCCGGCTATAAATATCCGTTTCGTAAGTAACATAGGAAAAACCGATTTGTTGCGTCAAGAAAACAGAATCTGCCAACAAAAAAGAATGTGGCCGGTAAGCTCCCGACTCCGGCAGATGCGGAATCACTCGATCTTCTATCATATTAATGGCAACAATCATGGCCACACTGTCAGCGGATAACGTCATTCGCCCATCCGTGTAAGTCCCGTACACGTAATACCCCATATCAAACAATTCCGTGTGAACGATAGGTTCCCCGTAGGCATCCACACCTCGTTCTTCCTGTCCAAGAGTATCATTAATAAAAATAGTCACGTCATAATACTTGTACATTTTATAAAGCAAATGATTCACCTCGCCCGGTTTATCCTCAACCTTATACCAATCGCGCATATTTTCGACTGCCTTTACATCATTGTCTTCCTTGTCACAACTCACGCAAAAGCAAAACACCATTCCCAGTACAACAAAAATATTTCTTAGCATACTCGCAATTTTTAATGTTAATTTTCATTCTTCTCCCGAGGTTCCCGCTTATCGTTGTCCACCATAGTCCCTCGATCAAAAATAATCTCGTAATCCGGTATCGGTAACACCCAGGCATTATCCTGACCATACGGTTTCAACGTGTAACTCCCGTCATACACGCCCGGTTTCAAGCTCGCCATCGCGGACTGGTAAACCCCATGCGTGATTTCTTTCAATTCCGGATATTTAGGTGACACGGCATAACGTCTCAGATCAAACCACCGATGCCCCTCGCAAGTCAATTCCCGACGCCGTTCTTCCCTGATAAAATCAACCAAACCCTTTCCCTTCAAACCGTCTATTGCGGGCAACACGCCATCTTTATAACGTTTCTCCATCAAAACCTTGACCGTACTTATCGCATCCGGCTGATCCAGCATCGCCTGAGCCTCGGCCTTATTCAAATAAACCTCGGCAGAACGAATCAGACAAGCATCATAAACTTTTACCGATCCTTTACGATTATTACTATAATCAGGAGTCTTCCTGATAAAGAAATATCCCGGACAATAACTTGAGGAAGGCTCTAAAAATACACTTTCCCGCAAATCAACCACGCCATCGTTCTTGTATTTCTTATACAAGGCCAGAAGTTCATCCGAAACACGATAACGTCCACCACCCGTAATTCCGTATCGTGACAGATTATTGTTCATCAACCCTCCAATAGCGTAACTACCTTGGGTAAACAATATTTCCGGAGAGTTCACCGTATTCAACCATTTTTCGTCCAAACCATTCATGTCTCGCAACTTACATCCCAAGGCCAACACCTTGTCACACTCGTCAATAGCCAACTGCCATTCCCCCATGTACAAATAAACCCGACTTAGCAAGATGCGGGCCGCCGCTTCATTTACTCTGTAAAAAGTTGGCTGAACGATACCAGCTAAATTATCTGCCGCATTCTTCAAATCCAAAACAATTTGTTCGTACACCTTCTCCACCGGATCCCGGCTAAAATACTTATCCTCAATAAACTCCGTGATGTTCAAAGGTACGCCCAAATCCTTTCCTGCCGTCTCCTTTGAATAAGGTTTAGCGTAAAGATTCACCAACATATAATAATACCACCCGCGTAAAAACAGAGCCTCTCCCGCAATCCGATGGCGAATTTCTTCCGGATCGCTCTCGAACTCCTTCACGTAAGATATAATCACGTTAACATACCCGATATGCTCGTATAATCTTTTCCAGTCAGAATCAACCAATTCCGCCCCGGTCATATCAGAAAAAGGACGTTCTCCCCACGTGTAGAAATTTCGGTATCGGACGGCAGGATTCGCATTTGTTAACATTTTTACCGCCCCGGAAAGAAACTCTTCCACGTCGTCATCCATCACGTGTAAATACGGGTAATACAGTTCATTTTCCCTGTAATAGGCATATTCCTGATTCGCATTTCTTTTCATATATCCGTTACCAATAATAATCTCATCCAAATCCTCGCAAGAGCTGGCGTACACGAGATCCTTGGAGTACTCTTCCAAAAAATCCCCACACGAGCTAAACAAGAAACATCCTACTACAACAACAAATAATATTCTTTTCATAACTCTGTTTACTTAAAACGTTACATTTAATTGAAGTGAATATGTCGGACGCACGGAAATATTAATCAAATCGGTAGAACCGGATTGAGACGGGTCTTGCCCTTTTAGCTTCCGGCTACACAAGGTAAATAAATTTGTCCCGCTCAAATTCAGGTAAAGAGACTTCACCCGCAATTTCTCGCAAAAACTTTCCGGCACGATATACCGCAACGAAATACTTGACAATTTCAAATAATTACCGGATGCCACCCGAAGATTGGAAAAGTCATACATATCCCACAACGTCCTAGAAAAATCGTATGTCTCTCCATCCCACCAAGGAAAAACAGCATCCAGATGATCTCTTCCCGACAAGATACCGGGAACATTCGTGTTTAACTCATCTCCCGGACGACGCCAACGATTTACCAGTTCCCGACGAAGATTCTGTTCCGGTCCATTCACAACTCCTTGATTCGGGTACAACCTGAACAAACGAATTTTCGAACCGATACTATATGACAAGTTAAAAGAAAGTCCCCAATTCTTCCATCCGAGGTAATTACTTATACTTCCCTGTAAAAACGGCTCCCGACACCCGGAATGTTCCATCACGGTCATCCACACATCCTCACGATCCATCGCCTCGTAAATCTCGCTCGTATCTTTTTCTTCCCCATCCACGATAGTCGTCGCCTCTGTCCCGTAAAACATCGGAGCCCCGTTCTTCGAGTTCAACCCCTTGTATCTGTAGGAATAAAACGTGTTCACCGGACGTCCGGATATTTGTACCCGACCATTCAAATAATCTTCGAACGTCACTTCATCCTGCAACACTTGATCCTTATGTTTTATCTTATCAATCAACTGGTTAAACACCGAACCAAAATTCGGGTCAAAACGCCAGACTAACCCACGACGTTTCCCGTTAACCGTTGTCATCGTGTTAATTGGTACGAAATTCAACGTCAACTCGTAACCTTGATTTTTCAAATTCCCACTATTCACCGTGTAAGTATCAATGCCATTCACCACGGATACTTTTTTCGAGAGGAAAGCATCTGTCGTGTAACGGTAATAATAGCCGACCGTACCGTTAATTTTATTATTGAATAACGAAAAATCCACGTCCACGTTGTAAGTTGAAGTCTTCTCCCATTTCAAGTTGGGATTCGGGTATCTATCAATTGTCGAGGAATATTCCTTGAAATCGTTATCCGTACCTCCCTTTTTAATAATCAAACGGGGAGAATCCTGTGCCGACATATTTCCCTGATACCCGAACGACATTTTCAGCGCCAGCATATCAATCCAGCTTATATTTCGCAACACATTCTCGTGCATATTCCAACGCCCGGAAACAGACCATATCGGCAACAACCGATCATTACTGGCATCCCCAAATTTATTCGAAAAATCAATTCTCGCGTTCACGTTAAAAATATAAGCATTCCGGTATGAATAAGTCGCTGTACCGATCAATCCCACCAAATTCGTCAGATTATCTTTCAATTGTCCTCTAGCCGCATCAGTCAACAACCATTCATTATATTTCGTGTAAAGATTGCCGTCTGTCATCGACTCAATCTTGTCAAAAATCAACCCTCGCTCCGGTAGATACCCGCGTTTCGTGATCTTGAAACCACTATATCTCGAAGAACTCAATTCCCCGATCACGGCAGCAGAAACGACATGCTCCTGTCCCTTGTCGATACTTTTATTAAAAGTAAGAGATCCCCGGAAACTATAGTTCTCGTTTTTTGTATTATCCAGCCGCAATTCTCCCCCGGAAGGACACAATGTCTTTCCGAAATCTATTTCTCCCGTTTCCGCATTCTTTTTCCTTAACTCGGCAATATACCACGTTTTCTCCCCAAAATATATTTCTTCGCTTGAATTAGAGACATTATAGGAACAGAATACTTCAGCTTTCAATTCCGGAAACAAGTAATACCCCAAGGAAACATTCAAACCGATTTGCTCCGTTTTAATCTTATCGTAAGTATTATTTCGCTCGTTTATAATATTAAATAGCTGATCATAAGCACTAGCATCCGCTTTTCTCTTTTGATAAAACCAAAGATCTCCGTTATCATCATACGCCTGAATACTACGGGAAGTATTGTAAGCGTAATCGGTCACCCCGACTTTCTCCGGTGTATATTCCTTTTTAATCGTACTACCATTCAACCCGAATTGCATCGTGAAATTTTTATAGTTCAGATTTAAACGGGTCAAAGCGGAATAGCGATCATTTTTCTCTCCCCGGATATTACCATTCTCGTTACTATATCCCAAAGACGCGTAATAGCGAATGTTATCCGTACCACCGGAAACACTCACCGTATGATTATGTGAATAAGAATCTTTCATTAGAATCCCTAACCAATCCGTATTCACGGTTTCCATTTTATGAACGGCATTTAAAAACTCCTCGTGATTGATTTTACCGCTTTGATAATCATAATAGGCAGACTCGTAACCAACCCAACTCTCCAAATCCGGGATCTCCAGTTTATTTTCAACAATATCCCGAGAATAATCTATCCTCTCCTGAGAATTCATCACGTTCACCGCCCGGTCCGTGTACCGGGGCCGCTGACGAAATGTTCCTGTCAAAGAATAGGAAACCGATGGGGCCCCCACTTTTCCTTTCTTTGTCGTGATCACAATCACACCGTTCGATGCCCTCGGACCGTATATAGCCGTGGCCGAAGCGTCCTTCAACACGTCGATCTTATCAATATCGTCCGGGTTAATACCGGAAATAGCATTCCCCAACAAATTCACGAAATCCAAATCATTGATGCTCGTCGGGTCAATATTCACCGGATCAGACAAAATCACACCATCTAATACCCACAACGGAGCTTGAGACCCCAAAACCGTCGTCGTTCCCCGGATCTTAATCTTTGGAGCCGCACCCACCTGTCCCGAATTCTGCATGAAAATCATCCCCGGCACACGCCCCTCCAGCATTTGATCCACCGAACTTACCCCCGGCATCATAATATCGTCCATCTTCAAAGAAGTCACCGAACTCGTCATGTGCCGTTTATCCACGTTATAGTACCCGTAGGAAACAACCTCATCCAACTCCGTGGCATCCTCCTCCAATTCCACACGTAACGGTTTATCATCCTTCACGGCGACCTCCTGCCGCTTCATCCCGATAAAGGAAAACACCAACACGACATTATTCTCTTTCGGAATCATGAACTTGAAATTCCCGTCCATATCCGTGGCGGTACCCACCGTAGACCCTTTCAACAAAATGGCAACACCGGGTAAAGGATCGCCATTTTTATCCGTCACCAGACCGGATAACACCATCTTCTCGTTCCCAACTCTCTCCGTTTTCTTTTTAATCACGATCGATTGCATCTCGAACTTATACTCGAAAGGGGTACCCTCGAACAGCTTTGCCAATGCGGCATCCACCGAGACATCCCGCACGTTCAAGGTCACACTTTTCATCACTTTCAACTGATCTGCGTTATACACGAAATTCAGGTTCGTCTGTTCCTTGATTTGCTTGAACACGATCTGCACGTCAACATCCTTCACGTTGATCGTCACTTTCTGTTTCTGAGCCAAAGTAATGCAAGGCAATCCCAATAATATCAACATCATTATCCCCCATTTGCCCAATAGTAGTTTCATCTTTATCGAACATAAAAAGTCCGAAAAATCAAACGACTTTCTGATTTTTTTCATAGATTTGTTGATTAATATTAAACATTATGGATGTACACACAACATCCGTTATCAAACCGCAAGTTGCGCCACAACTTGCGGTTTTATCTTGAATCACTCACCGTGATCACGTCCCCTTTCAAATTAAACTGTACCGTCGCCGTCTCCCCGATCAGATGCAACACGTCTGCCACATTCGTGAAACGAGCAATAACACCCGTGAAACGCTTTCCTCTCACGTCGTTATTCGCATAGAAAACCTCCATGTCATACCAGCGACACAAACGATCCATGATCTCCTCGATCGTCTCGTTCTGGAACACGAACTCCCCCGCCCGCCAAGCCGTGTAGTAGTACGTATCCACGTCCGTCACCTCGACTTCTTCCTTTTCGCGATTAAACTCGGCCATCTGGTTCGGTTGCAGGATGCTTTCCGCCCCCGTCGATTTCACCCGGATGCCCACCTTCCCTTCCACCAACGTGGTCAGGATCTTTCCTTGATAATGCGTGTTCACGTTAAACGATGTCCCGTACACCTTCACCTCCATACCGTCCAGCACCACGTAGAACGGGCGTTCCGCGTCCTTCTCCACCTCAAAATAGGCCTCCCCGGATAAAAAGACCGTTCTCCGATCCTTCCCGAAAGCCACGGGATAACGAATCTCCGAATCGGAATTCAACCATACCCGCGTCCCGTCCGACAACGTGAGGGAATATTCTCCCGCCCGGGGAACGATCACTTTATTATACACTAGCTCCTCGGCCTCCTGTTTCGTGTAAACCAGCGATTGCTTTTCGGCTTTCGCCAGATTTCCCTCGATTCCGGTTTCAACCACCCGAGTCGTGTCCAGAAAATAGGTTCTCCCATCATGCAATTCCAGCACGGCACGCCCGCTACCCGGTTGCACCCGCTGAGCAATCACCATATTTTTCTCCCGTCCTCCCATGTTCACCCACATCCCGACAGCAATCGCCACGGGCAAAATAACCGCCGCAGCATACCACACGAACCTCAACGACCACCGGGGTTTCACGTTCCCCGTCATCACGCGGACCCGCCGCATCAACTCGCTTTTCTTTGCCGCCAACACGTCTCGATCTACCCCGACCGTGGCATCCGTCTCTCCCCCTTCAAGCGCCCGGCAGTAGAAATCCCGATGCCGGGAAGACACCGCCAACCAGCTTTCCAACCTCTCCCGCTCCTCCCCGGACAACTCACCCCGGAAACTTTTCGAAATGACTTCCCAATCAATATGTATATTTTCTTTCTCCATTACTTTTCATCTTCATTACACCCTAAAGACAAACTCCCCCTCCAAAATGTTTACAAGAAAACGAATAATTTTTCAAAAAAACGGTCTCCGCCATGAATAAAAACACCTATAACACTGATAACAAGAATATTAAAATCAAGTAAATATTTTACTTTCCAAACAAATCACATTCCTATAAATACCCATTCCTCACGGATACAATCCCCCGTTGCCTGCTTGTTGCCCGACAGATAGGCGGTAAATAGGCGCCATCGCCCCATACTCGCCCCCTTGTCGCCCGATCATCGCCGCCATTTTAAGAAAAGAAAAGGATATTTAACTTGACAAACGATCATTCCTATCGTACCTTTATCCACCTATTTAGTTAACAACACAAATGAAACGGGAGAGTAATAGGTAATTATTAATAATAGTAAAGTTATGGTAGAAATTAAATCCGGTTTATTAAAAGATGCCCACGGGCAATTCGATGGTATGGTTATATACCACAAAAGAGGAAAAACGTTCGGTCGCAAATTTCCCTCGTATGATGGCAACGCAGGTTCACCCACCAGAGCCCACCAAAACACCCGATTGTCATCGGTGGTAACCCTTTATCAATCCGTGAAGAACACGTTTTTGGTTTACTCGTGGAATAGGGAAGCGAACAACAGGAACATCGCTTCGGGATACAACCTTTTCGTCAAGGAGAACATCAACGCGTACGACACGGACTACAACATTGGGGATTTCGCCCTGTTAAAATTTACCGTGGGGGACTTACAGATGCCCTTTCATTTCCGGCAACAGGACGCCCCGGAAGGAGTTCTTTCGATCAACTGGGAAACCACCCCGTGGATTCTTGACCGCAGAAACAAGGATGAACTCGTACTCGCCGTGATTTACGACAACGAACCTTTCCGGGTCCAAATCATCGAGAACACGGGCATCACCCGGACTGACGGGATCGCCAACATTCCTCTCGAACAACCGGATGCAACGGAAGCTCATGTCTATGCCTTCTTCACGAATGCGGACAGGGACTCGTTCACGAATAGCCTTTACTACAAGGTTAAGCTAAAGTGAACTGAATCCTTCAATCCAAAACCGTAAATCATAAATCTAAAATTAGTATGGCTATATTTCACTCACATATTTTCGATAACACCTCCGGCTCCGTGGGGAACGTCACGATGTGCAAGTACAAGGGGAAAAGCATCGCCAAGGGAAAAATCTTTTTCAAAAGGAAAAAACAATCCCCGGCACAAGTCATCCAACAAACCCGTTTCAAGGTTCTTTCCGACCTGTCCTACCATTTCTACGCGGCTATACAAGCCGGATTCCCCCGTCAATCTTGGTCCACCGCCCGAACCCGATTCATCGGGATGAATCAAAATGCCGTGGAAATTGACGCGGAAACCCTCGACGTCACGATCCGCTTGGAACGAGTAACCTGCACGACGGGAAACCTGACACCACCCGCGGTAGAGGTTCATATCCGGGAAAACGAACGCATCGTCCGCGCGGAGTGGCTCCGTCAACCCCTCAGTCCCCTCGCCAAAGACGAGGACGATATATTTTTGGTTATCCACGACACAAAAGAACAGGACACGCTGGCCTACCCGCTGGGCAAACGAGGAGTACCCGGAACGAAAGAATTCCCTTTACACAAGGATTTTACCCCGGCCAACTGCGTCGCTTACGCGTTCGTCCTCTCCCCGGTGAACACGAGAGCCTCTGTCTCCAAATACACGAATATCATACTGGAATAATCACCGGTCCATGAAAACCCGACCGAGAGCGCAAAGAACAAGCACGTAGTCATACGTGGCAAAGGCCTGTTTCAAGCGCTCCATTCCCCGGTGCAACTGGGCTTTCACGGTGTTCTCGTTCATATCGAGCCGGGCAGCGATTTCAGCATACTTGTACCCCTCGACGAAACGCAAAAGACAGACTTCCCTGCACTTTTCCGGCAACTCGTCAAGCACTTGCCGGACGCGGGCAAGGAGTTCTTCATCGTCCACCATATCCACGTTCTGCGACTCGATATAAGCCTCCACGTATTTACGATTATTACGATCCTCGATTTGCAGGCTTTTCAAGTAATTCAAGCAACCATTGCGCACGGACGCAAAAAGATAATGCTGGATGGAAGACGTTAGCTCCAAACGTTCGGCATTCTCCCATATCTTCAGAAAAACATCCTGCACGATGTCATGCGCTTTATCTGAATCATAGATATACTTTTCCGCGAAAAGATACAACTTCTCGTAATATATATCGAAAAGAACAGACAAAGCCGTTTCATCCCGACGCTTCAATCCTATAAATATATCATCACTATCCATGCACTGTTTTCACCTATTCCAAGGATTTATCACCAACAAAGATAACGAATCGCCAACAATATCAAACTCCTAGACCTTATAAAATACGCTCCATATGATCAAACTCGAAATAGATTCTGATTAATATTCAATCTTCAAAGTCATACCCTCCACGGACACCCCTTTTGAGCGGGTAATCGGTAATTTTTGTTCTTCGCTGACACCTAATGTCTCTCCTTCTCGTAACGTCACATCCGAACCGATAACATAATAGGCTATTTCAAGCATGAATCCTTGTAACTCGGTCAAACTATGTTTACTTCCCAATATCTCGATCTCTTCTTTCCCGAAAGCTGTCATCCCGTACGTGTACACGTTATTTCCCACCTCGCTCCGGTACAGGCCGAAATATACCCAAGCCAACACGGGTAAGTTTTCCTCATCCTCCTTCATCATATTGGCCACCTCGATATAAAATTCCGGTTGGAACACGGTTCCAGAAACATAAACGCCAATAGCATTGGGCTGTCTCAGACAAGTAGCGATCACTTTCACGTGTAACTTACCCGCTTCCACCGGGGTCAAGCCATGAGCAAGAACCGCTACCAACACGTGAGCCTTATGTGTTTTTGTTGTCTCAACGGCTTCCGGCCACATATAATTGGTTTCTGCATAATACTCGGCCTCTCCATCCGGAACTCTCGCCGGCATGAGACTGATCGCCACCAAAGTCTCACCGAGATAAAACACCCGGGTCGATTCGTCCGCATGCGCATCATCACTGGCCATATCTCCCGGTTTATCGGATGGTTCTATTCCCCACTCCGCCTTCAAATCAGCCACGACCTTATCCACGTCGAAACTCACCGAATTTAGCAACACGGACCCGCAAAAAGTCCCGGCCTTCTCCTCCCCGTTCTCCACCTTCCCATCGTCTTCCTCCACGCCCGTAACTTCAAAAAATGACAGCCCGTTGGAAATATCCTCGATCAACGAGGTAAATTCCTCGTCTCCCGGCATCAAAGCCAAACCTCTCCCGGCAGCCTCTAGCGCCTCTTCGGTTCTTTGACATCCATACAATAATTTGCTGTACACCAACCATCCCCACGGGTAATCAGCCTCCACCGTCACCGCACGTTCGGCATACGGCAATGCCTCTTCCAGTCTCATTTGATGCATTAAGGCCACGGCCATTCGGTAATTCCAAACACCACTTTCACGCCCTTGGTCTTCCACTTCACGCAACCACTCTTCCGCGTCCCGATAAAACCCCTGATTCAAATAAGCATAAGCAAGACACAAAACCGCCTCGTAAAATTGACCGGGATTTTTCAGCTCTGGCAGAGCCTCTATAATTGCATCGTAATCTTCTTCTTCCGCCCAATCCCGGATCTGTTCCATTAACGCCTCAACACTCGGATATTCCATATTTCTATTATTTAAATTATTATTACATCAAAAAAGCAAATAATAATGATGTAAGATCAGAATAGCCCCAACAGGCATGACAATCCCAAACAACAGGACAGGCCATACCGTAGCCGGAATGTCCGAAGACAGGTCTTTATCCTTCATACAACCTCTTTTTGCATTGCGGCAAATATAACGGAATAAATCGGAAATGCACTCCCGGAAGTCCCTTATTTAAAATTTATTCCAGATTCTTTCCAGAATAAATTACTATTTTTGTTCTATAAAATTTCAACGCCATGAAGATATTAATCATTGAAGACGAAAAAGACTTGCGAGAAGTGATGACCCGATCACTGGAGAAAGAACGTTTTGTCGTGGAGACAGCGGCAGACTATTCTACAGCCCTGCAAAAGATCAATGATTACGACTACGACTGTATCTTGCTGGACATTATGCTCCCCGGGGGTAGCGGTTTGTCGATTCTAGAAGAGCTGAAAAAATTAAAGAAACGGGAAAGCGTGATCATCGTGTCGGCCAAGGATTCCATTGAAGACAAGGTCACGGGACTTGATCTCGGTGCCGATGATTACCTCGCGAAACCATTCCATTTGGCAGAATTACACGCGAGGGTAAAATCCGTGATCCGACGCCATCAAACCGACGGGAATACCGAGATCGAAATTGAAAACCTGACCGTCCGTCCCGACGATCACACCGTGTTCATCAATGGAGAAGAGCTGAAACTCAATCGTAAAGAATTCGATTTGCTCTATTATTTTGTCACCAATCCCAACCGCCTGATCAACAAAACGACGTTGGCGGAAGCCGTGTGGGGCGACAACATTGACCAAGCCGATAGTCTTGATTTTATCTATTCCCAAGTGAAAAACTTACGTAAAAAGATGAAAATCGCCGAGGCCATCCCGGAGATAAAAGCCGTGTACGGGTTCGGGTATAAACTAATCACAACGCCGGAAGCATGAAACTCATCCACCACACGATAAGCAAACTCTCGATCGTGATGATTATTATCCTCACGTTCTGGGCAGGCTTTTTCTTTTATAGCATTCTGGATGAAATTCTGGACGAGACAGACGATAGCCTCGAAAACTACAAACACCTCATTATTCAACAGGTTTTAAGGGATACGGCCGCGATTAATAATAGTAGCGATTTAATGAGTCAGTACTTCATAAAAGAAATACCCGAAGAAGAGGCCATTCATTACAAGGAACGATACTTTGATTCGACTCGTTTTTACGAGCTTGAATACGACTTCGATCCCGTTCGGGTTTTAAAAACGGCCTTTCGGGGACAGGACAAAAAGTTTTACGAATTGACCATCATGATCTCAACCCTAGAACAGGATGACATGATCGAGGCGATATTATGGTCGATCGTGATCCTGTACATCACGCTACTTATTTGTATCCTGATCGTTTCTGAATTTGTTTTCAGGAAAAGCTTGGCCCCTTTCTACAAACTATTGGACTGGTTGAACAAATTCACCCTAGGCGAGAAGAATCCCCCGTTGGAGAACCCGACCAAGATAAAAGAGTTCCGGCGACTAAACGAAACGATACTTAAAATGACCCGGCGAAACGAAGAGATGTATTCCCAACAGAAACAATTCATCGAAAACGCCTCCCACGAACTCCAGACCCCGTTGGCCATTTGCCGGAACAAGCTGGAATTACTGGCAGAACGACCGGATTGCACGGAAGGGCAACTGGAAGAAATCGAGGACATCCACCGGAATCTGGGACGTATCGTGAAATTGAACAAATCCCTGTTGCTCCTTTCCCGTATCGAGAACGGTCAATTCCACGAAACAAAAGAAGTGGAACTCAACCCGATTATCAAAGAACTCGTGGAAGATTTTCAAGAGATCTACGAGCATAAAAACCTGCACGTGGAAGTGGAGGAAAATGCCGTTTGTAAAATCCATATAAATGAATCGTTGGCAAATATATTAATCACGAACCTGCTGAAAAACGCTATGATACACACCCCGAACGAGGGAAGTATCACCATTCGCGTACAATCAACCGGGATCACCTTCACCAACAGCACGGATGGAAACGCTTTGGATCAATCCCGCCTTTTCACTCGTTTCTACCAAGCCGACAACAAAAAAAGTGATTCCAACGGACTAGGATTGGCAATCGTTCAGAGTATCGTCCACCTTTATCATTTCCACATTTCCTACTCCTTTGATGGTAAACACCGATTCGATTTACGATTTTAATATATCATTCTGTGATTTCCGATTCAATGATTCCGTGATTAAAAAAAGCACACATTCACGGGGAAAAAATCACTTAATCGGCAATCATCAAATCACAGAATCTTCAAATTTTTAAATCCAAAATCCTTAAATTCCCAAATCTTTCCCAAATCACCCCTTTACTTTGTTCTCAGAAATTAAAACAAAGAATACAAACATTAAAATTTATATGCCATGAAAACAAGAATGACTATTTTCGCTTCTTTATTGTTAGCCGGATTTGCTTTCACAAGCTGTGATGATGACAATGATAACTACACTCCGGATGAGAAAATCGTGAACGTACTATACGAAAAATACCCGAACGCGCAACGTATCGACTGGGAACTGCAACACGACCACTACGTGGCTGATTTCTATGACAATAACATCGAGAAGGAAGCATGGTTTAACACCAAAGGCGAATGGGTAATGACCGAAAGTGACATCCTATTCAAGAATCTCCCGGAAGCCGTACAAACCGCATTTAACGAGTCTGATTATAAAAATTGGAAAATCGAAGATGTAGATATGTTGGAAAGAGTTGAAATGGAAACCGTGTACGTGATCGAGGTTGAAAAAAGCAAACAGGAATTCGATTTATTCTACGCGGAAGACGGAACTTTAGTTAAAGCCGTAGAAGACGTCGATAACAACAACAATTACCAGCCTAACACGGTTCCTGAAGTCTTGAAAAATTTCATCAACAAGAACTATCCGCAAGCAACAATCGTGGACATTGAAGTCGAAAAAGGGATCACCGAAATCGACATTTTACACGATAACAAAGCCAAAGAATTACACTTCAATAGTGCTAACGAATGGTTATACACGACTTGGGATGTTAGAGAAAGAGAGATTCAGGAAATCGCTGACAAAGTGAAGGCTGCAAATCCCGGTTTCCACATTGACGATATTGATTACAAAGAAAGTGCAGACGGAAGTAAAGTATACATCTTCGAACTGGAACAAGGCGATAACGAGAAATACGTGACAGTAAACATGGATGGAAACATCGTGGGATAATAAACAGGTAACATTTAAGTTGTTGTAACGTAAAACAAGAGGATCTTAAATTAGAAATTATGAAAACAACATTAGTTACCGCATTAATCCTGTTCACCACCACGTTTGCCTTTAGTAGCTGCAAAGACAGCAGCTACACTCCACCCAAAAACGTCGTGAGTGCCTTTAAAGCAAAATACCCTTCTGCCAAACGAGTAGAATGGGAAGTGAAAAACACGTATCAAGTGGCCGAATTCCATATCGACTTCACGGAAGCCGAGGCTTGGTTTGACAACAACGGCCAATGGGTGATGACAGAAAGCGACGTCAAGTATAGTTCCCTCCCCGTGGTAATCCGCAATAGCTTTGAATCCGGAGAATACGGAAGATGGGAAGTAGAAGACGTTGACAAGCTGGAAAGAGCCGGGATGGAAACCATCTACATCATCGAAGCCGAACTCGGGGAGCAAGAAGTTGCCCTGCATTATCTGGAAAATGGAACACTGGTAAAAACCCTCATGGATAACGGTCGGGGCTATCAACCGGAGAGCGCACCACAGGCAGTTTTACAATTCATCCAGCAGAAATACCCGCAGGCCAATATCGTGGAAATAGATCAGGATAAAGGGCTATTGAAAATTGACATTATTGATCAACGAATCATGAAAGAAGTAGTGTTCAACCACCAGAATCAATGGGTTGTCACCACTTGGGAAGTACTGCAAAATAATGTACCGGCTAACGTGATGAACGTGTTGAAAACTTCTTCCTATGCGAACTACCGGATAGATGACATTGATTACGAAGAAAGAGCAGACGGTTCTCTCGTTTACATCTTTGAAGTTGAACAAGGGGATCGAGAATTCGATGTCACGATAGACGCTAACAATCTCAAGATTGTATCTGCAATACCAAAGAATTAATAAACAAAAGGGCGGCCTCAAAAGACCGCCCTTTGATTTTACAAGTGTAATTTCACTTCTACCGGTTTCTCTTTCACTTTCACTTCTTCACCTACCCATTTACCGTCTTTATCGAAATAATTCAACGTATATACTTTATTTTTTTCCACCATAAATTCCAACACGTCATTCATATCCTGTGTTGGTCCGGCTGTACGTCCACCACCGATTTGGTCTTTACCACAGAAAATATCCACGTTGGCAGCTACCCGATCATCAGATTTACGCATATTGCGTTTATCTTTAAACATCATAACCTTCAAAGGTACATAATTTCCCCCGGCCAATTGAGATTGATAAACTTCTTGATAAATATCCAAATACCGTTGAGTGACATTGATAGCAGGCACGTACTTAATATTAAAATCCCAAACTAACGGGAAACTCTCGCCTGTCGGTTTAAAAGAAGAGGCCCAGATAGCGTGCATCCGATCCTTTGGATCAGCTTTTCCGGCATCGGCGAGGAACCAAGAACGGTCAAGCTCGTTCGGGTAATACTCGGTGAAATACCATTTACCATCCAACCAAACCTCGCACCAGTTATGATTTCCACGGTTATCATGCCAGTTAGCTGTTCCGGCAATACGGGAAGGAATACCCACTGACCGCAAAGCATCCGTTAACAAAATAGACAGACCGCTACAAGAAGCCATTCCCTGACGAATAGACTCTGACGGGTTCTGATCCGGTTTCTCGCGGGCCGTGTTATAATCCACCTTCACTTCATCCCGAATATTCTTGTTCACGGCTTTAATTGCCTCCTCCAATGTTTTGCAATTCTCCACGTAAGGAGCGAATCTCTTGTAGAAATCGGCACGCCATTGATCTCTTTCCTCGTTCAGTGAAGCGTAAGGCAACACGTCATTCAAGAAAATGGAATCCGGCACGCTCTTCGCCCAAGCAAAACGGTTACGAGCCTCGTATGCCAATTTCACGTTCGACAACAAATCATCCCCTTTCATCGTTTTCAAATCCCGCTCCGGCATGTAAGAAATCAAAAAGGCCACGCCCTCCTTCATTTCCGGCGTCGCACTTTCCAACGCTTTTGCCAGTTCCGGCTGATTCGTTCCCGACGTTTCTAAAGCTTTGTCCAACAAAGCATGATATTTTTCCGGCACTCCCGGATACTTCGCACATGCAAAGCACATGCAACACAACAACAAGATAAATGTACTTCTCATAAATTAATATTGTTTATTACTAAAGTATTTCATGAACTGGGCTCTTTCATAAAGATCCGGATTCTCGATGGACGAATAGGAAAGCATTCCCCGGTAATCCCCGATCGTCTTGAAAGCTTTCGTGTCCATCCATTTCCCGATAAAATTATTTATATCCTCGATCACGTGAATACCCTTCTCGTAAAGAACCGAACAAACTTGAACTGTCGTTGCTCCTGCCAACAATAACTTCACGGCAGCCTCACCGCCATGTACTCCCGTGGATGCAGAAATTTCCAACTTTTTATCCTTCCCGGCCAATATTCCGGTCCATCTCAAGGTTGTCCTCAATTCGGCAGCCGTGCTAAACACGGATGCGGCCCCCATTTCTAATGTATTAATATTTATATCCGGCTCGTAGAATCGATTGAATAACGTAGTTGCATTCGCCCCGTAAGCCTTGATTTTATCCACGAAAGCGGAAAGGTTCGTGAAATAATGACTGATCTTAACAGAAACAGGTATCTTTATCTGGCTCTTGATGGATTTCACGATCTCGAAATACACATTCTCCACTTCCGCACTCTCCCTAAATTCGTTTACAGGCAAAATGAAGACATTCAACTCCAGCGCATCTGCCCCAGCCTCTTCCAACTGGCTGGCAAACGAAATCCATTCACCACCACTAAAACAGTTCACGCTGGCAATCACGGGTATCGTCAAACGACTCTTGGCATTACGAACCAATTCCACGTACTTCTGTATCGTGTTGGAACGAATGTACGCTTTGATATAATCCTCGGCCTCCGGGTAAGCATCACTCATCCCGTAACCGGCCTTGAACACACCGGAAGTCTCCTCGTTAATCTGTTCCTCGAAAATAGATTTCAACACCACGGCTCCCACTCCCGCTTTCTCCATCTCGACCATCTTCTCCACGTCGGACGTTAAACCGCAACTTCCCGCGATAATCGGACTCCGTAACTCCAGTCCCATGTATTTCGTCTTCAAATCTGCCATAATGATTTATTTAAATAGTTAATAATGAATCTTTCAAATTATATATTCGCGTAATTTCTCGCCCCGAAGATGGAACTCCCCACGCGTACCATCGTACTTCCTTCCTCCACGGCTATCCGGTAATCACCGGACATCCCCATGGATAATTCCTTGAATTCAGGGTTCTCCGCAAAATAAGTTGCCTTCAACTCGTCAAAAATCTCTTTCAGGTGATGAAATTCCCGTCTGACCTGCACCTCATCATCCGTGTTCGTCGCCATCCCCATCACGCCCACGATCTTCACGTTCTTCATCTGCTTGTAATCGTTACTCTCCAAGAGAGCTTTCGCCTCTTCCATATCCAACCCGAACTTAGTTTCCTCACTGGCTATATAAAATTGCAACAGGCAAGGGATCACCCGATCATGTTTTTTCCCCTCCTTGTCAATGGTCTCCAACAATTTCAAGCTCTCCACACCATGAATCAAAGAAACGAAAGCGGCCATATACTTCACTTTATTCGTTTGTAAATGACCGATCATGTGCCATTCTATATCTTTGGGAAGTACCTCGTACTTCTCCGCTAGTTCCTGTACCCGGTTTTCCCCGAATACTCTCTGCCCAGCCTCGTATGCCTCCACTATCGCCTCCACGGGCTTTGTTTTCGATACGGCAACTAATTTTACTCCTTCCGGCAAACTACCGGCAATCTCTTTCAAATTTTCTACAATACTGTTCATTCCTTTTCAACATTTAACATGCCCTTGAAATACTACGGACTTACAAATATAACGTAAAATCAGAATATAATGTCAGTATACAAGCGTTAAAAATTAACGTTTATACCCTTCCGTTACAGGTTCTCGGGTCACAAGTCGCAAGTTAATTGAAATTTACCCGTGCATGGCATTCCCGCAGCCCGAAGAACAGACAAAGTAAAAAACGTTTCATGTTCTTCTACTCTCACGGAATTTTGTTAATTTTGAATCTTGAAAAAGTGGAAACATGCACAGGTATTTTATTGAATTAGCATATAACGGAAGTGGATATAACGGTTGGCAGATACAACCCAATGCTCCCTCTGTCCAAGAAGAAATCAACAAGGCTCTCTCCCTCTTGTTGAAACAGGAAATCAACGTGACCGGGGCCGGACGAACAGACACGGGAGTACACGCCTCGTTTTTCGTGGCTCACTTCGAGAGTGATGTCGCCATTTCTCACACGAAAGCCTTGGCAGACAAACTCAATCGTTTCTTGGGAAAAAACATCGCGATCAAAGATATATACGCCGTGTTGCCTGATATGCATGCTCGATTTTCGGCTATCTCGCGTACGTACAAATATTATATCAATAAAAACAAGAATCCGTTTACTTACCCGTTTGCCTACCGACCGCACCCCCTACCAGACATCCGGTTAATGAACAATGCTTGTGAACTTCTCCTGCGTTACGAGGATTTCACCAGTTTCTCCAAACTGCACACGGATGTAAAAACGAACATCTGCCATTTGATGGAGGCCAACTGGGAAGAAACGGATGAACAACTTGTATTCACGATCAAAGCCGATCGTTTCCTGCGTAACATGGTACGTGCCATCGTGGGAACATTGTTGGATGTAGGGCAAGGACGTATCACGCTGGAACAATTCCAACAGATTATTGAAAGCAAGGATCGATGCAAAGCAGGAACTTCCGTTCCCGGTAATGCCTTGTTTCTTTGTGATATTGAATATCCCCCGTGTAAACTATAATATTGAAACACATGAAAACAAAACTATTCATCATATCCTTTTTCCTGATTTTACTCACAGCGAGTACGTCAGCCTCCGTCAAGTTGTCCAAAGACGCCACGATCAGTATTCTGACGTGTTCCCCGGGTAACGAACTCTACTCGCTGTTCGGACACACGGGCATCCGGGTGGTTGACAAGGCAAACAACATGGATATTGTTTTCAATTACGGAACGTTTGATTTTGCAACCCAAGGATTCTATTTCAAATTTGCACGTGGACTACTTCCCTACCAATTATCGTGTTCCGAGTTCCGTCGTTTTTTATCGTCCTACATTCACGACGAGCGTAGCGTGTATTCCCAAACCTTAAACTTGGATTCCATTCAAAAGCAATACTTGATGGACTTACTCGTTGAAAATTATGAACCAGCAAACCGGGAATACCTCTACAACTTTCTATATGACAATTGTTCAACCCGGGTTCGGGACATCATAGAGAAAAGTACAGGTAATCAAATCACATGGATAGCTCAGCCTTCCACGAAAAGCTTTTGGAATCTTCTGGATGAATATCTAGGTCGTTCCCCATGGATTCAATGGGGTATTCACACGATCCTCGGCTCTCCCGCAACCTCCACGGCTACCATCCATGAACAAATGTTTCTTCCCGATTACCTCATGTATCGTTTAGATTCCGCGGCATATAATGGGACTCCACTCGTGCAACCGATAGAGACAGTATACGAGGCCCCGGAACAAGACCTTTCAACACCTTGGTATTTCTCCCCGTTCTTTGTTTTTGCCATTTGTACGCTTGCACTCATTTTATTTTTACAAAAGGTAAAAAGCCGCCGTTTGCTAAAAGCTATCGCTATTCCCTTCTTTATTGCGACAGGCGTTGTCGGGTGCCTCATCGTCTTTTTGTGTTTCTTCACGAAACATCCCACGATGTTCCCCAACTTTAATGCCTTCTGGGCAAATCCATTAAACCTCATCGCCGCTTTCTTCCTCGGTAAACGCACTCTACCGTGGATCATCAATAAATACTTGTTCATCTACCTCTATCTCTTGATCATCGGCTTTTTGCTATGGTTCCTGTTCGTTCCGGCAGTTCCCTATGCTTCCATGGTCATCATGATATGGATGATATACCTCTGCATCCGTCTTCGACAAAGCGGGAAATAATATTTTTCGAGATTCTTTGCCTCAACTCTTGCAGATTGAAATAAAACCTCTATATTTGCACTCGCAATTCAGCGATGGTACCATAGCTCAGTTGGTAGAGCAAAGGACTGAAAATCCTTGTGTCCCCGGTTCGA